>NZ_JBITHA010000023.1:143437-163989 GCF_044457485.1 Nonomuraea sp. NPDC050540 | reverse complement strand
GGCCTCCCGAGCACCGATTGAACGTGATCAGTCCATCCAACCGGCAGGAGCGACCTACCCGCCAACCCGGCGATCATTTCCGGTCACAGCACTAGACGTGCCGCAGGACGAAAGGCTGCGACCCGGCTCCACGATCTGCTGAGGACACCGGCCTATGACGTGTCGCTACCGTCGTCATCGCCGGACTCCTCATGGCTATTCGCCTTCCCGGCATCCACGCCTTCAGAGGAAACGAGATGGACCTCCCCTCCCGCTTCAACCGCCTGAACTGCTCGGAGCAGGGTAGTTAGGTACGCATGAGGCTCCGGAGGGCCGTGTTCCTCTGCGAAACGCCTCATGGTGGATCGAGCGTCAGTCGCGTGCAGCGCCCGCAGTTCGTTCATAGCCCGCCAGATCGCCCGATTATCAAGTGACCGGTTTCTCTCTGCGGCCCTGCTCAGGATATGCAGCAGATTCTCTTCCTCCGCGCTGCGAACGATTCCTTCCTTGGGCTGATGTTGCACGGACTCGGCTTGCTCGAGCGTGGCGTCGCTGACCTGTGCCTTGAGATAGGCCTTCGCGTGCGTCAGGAAGGCCTTGAGATTGACGAGGTGGAATCGCTGGCCCGTTCTCACCAGCATCTCGTCTACCAGCTCAGGTCGAGGCCCCCGCGCAAAGCCCCCCTCCTTGCGGACCCAGTCCTCCTTACCGTCATTACTAACCAGTAGGACTGGGAGTTGGCGCTGCTCGGCCTCGATGAGGGTGTGTTCCCAGAGCAGGAAGTCACCGATCGCCTTGGCCGGCTCCTTGTCGTGATCCGCGTAACCCGGCGGGACCTTGGCTTCGCATCGCCGATGACCCATCTGCGCCACCTCTTCGGGCTCGACGAACGGCGGCCCTACCTTGCCGTCGGTGATCTCCTCGATCTCGGCAAAAACTCGGTCGTGCTCGATGCCCTTGTCGAGGCGGACGCCGAAGTCATAAACGCTGGCGTGTCGTTGGAGGATGCCCTCAACAGCCTCGTTGATCTCTTTCTTGATCTCTTTGACGTCGTCCTCTTGCCGACGCGCCGATGCGTATGTCTCGCCTGCAGGCAGAGGTGGATCTTGTCTCCGGATCATCGGACGTCCGCCAAGCCAGCATCGATCTCGTGGTCAAGACCCTGGCATTTGCGCAACTGCTGCCGCGCGAAGACCCCAAGAAGTTGAACGAGGCCTTTTGGGCCGCACTCCAGGAGCGAAACGCTGCGCAATGCCGCTTCCTGGATGCCGCCAATGCCGAGCTGACCAACACCCCGGCGTTGCCACCCAACTAGAAGACCGGCGGGCTCACTGTGAGCTGACCTTCTTGGCGGCGCGCGCCTGGCGCATCGCCTCCCCGGCTCATGCCGGTGACTCTGACAAGGTCGGCCTGCGTGCGGCCTCCCAGGCTCGTACGGCTCGGCGACCTCCACAAACGACAAGCACCAGCACCACGACCTGGAGGCCGAGCAGGGCCAGCAGGACGATGTTCGTCACAGCCATGTGATCTCCTCCAGCGCGTGCCGGGACACGCCACCGAGGCGCGCACCCAGCGCGAGCCGTACCGGCCGCACCGCGGCGGCGATCCGCCAGCGCAAGCGGCGGCGCCACGGCGTCCGGGGCGCCGGCGGGCGGGTGTCGGGGACGAGCCCGTACTCCATCGTCAGCTCGTCGTTGATCGGCCGGTAGCTGGTCGACGTACTCCGGCTCGTCGCTCACTTCAGCTGTGCGAGTGGCAGGAGCGGATGTGGCAGCGGGCGATCGAGCAGCGGTTCCGGATCTACCCGTACTCGGCGATCCCGTTGCTGGAAGCGGACTTGGCGAAGTGGCGGGAGGGAACGGCTGGGGGAGTTGTGACGTCGATTTCGGCTCGTTCCGCCCAGGTGAGCCTGCGTCGTGTTCTCCCAGGATTCTCCCCGGGCAAGAAAAGAGCCGCCCCGCGATCGGGAACGGCTCCGTCTTTGCTGGTGAGACTAGGTGGGGCTACCAGGACTTGAACCTGGGACCTCTTCCTTATCAGGGAAGCGCTCTAACCGTCTGAGCTATAGCCCCGCGCACACCGAACGTTATCGCATCCGCCGAACGGGTGCGAACCGGTTGTTCGGACGAGGAAAAGCTTACCGTGCCCGGCCCACTGCTTGCGCCGCCCCCATCGACGAATCACGGGGGCGGCGAAGACAAGCGGTGGCTACTCGGCCTCGCTGAAGGTCACCTCGACGCCGCCCACCAGATCGGAGGCGATGTTGTAGATGACCGCGCCCAACGTGGCCAGCGCCGTGATCAGCACGACGTTCACCGCGCCGATCAGCGCCGTGTAGCCCAGGATGCGCACCGGCTCGAACCAGGAGGCGATGTTGATCGGGATGGAGTTCTGGCCCTGCTCGCCCTTGCCGAGCTGGTTGACCAGGTCGACCAGCGAGTCGAACACGCCCAGGGCCGACAGCACGCCGTACAGCACGGCGACCGCCACGAACAGCACCACGAAGCAGACCAGGGACACCACGAAGCTGAACTTCATGGCCGACCAGGGCTCGATCCGGCGCAGGACCAGGTGGGCCTTGCGCGGCAGCCTGGCCCCGGCGGCGCCCCCCGCGGACTTCTTCTTGGTAGGTAGCTCGATCTTGGGCGGCGGAGGGGGAGCCTCGGTGGCGAGGGACGGCCGGATGCGGACCGTGTCATTACCCTCCGCGGGAGCCGGGGCCTCCGGTGCCCTCTGCTCTTCCTTGACCGAGTCAGCGGTCTCCGCCGGCGTGTTCTTCTGAGGCTGCTGCTGCTGGCCGTTCTCGCGAACGACCGGCTTGGTCTTGGCGGGACCACCCTGGGCGGCGCTCATCCGTTACTCTCCTCCCCCGTCTTCCTCTGCCTCGACCGAAGCCTCCAACGACTCGGCGTTTCGGGCGAGAGCCACCACGCTGTCGCCTTCGGCGAGATTCATCAAGCGCACTCCCATGGTCTGGCGGCCGGACTGCTTGATCTGCCCGGCACTCGTCCGGATCACCCCGCCCGCTGACGTGATCGCGAAGACCTCGTCCTCCGGGTTGACCATGACGGCTCCAACCAGCTTGCCACGTGCGCTGACAATTTTCGCCGTCAGCACGCCCTTACCGCCACGGCCCTGAACTGGATACTGGTCCACGGGCGTCCGCTTCGCGTACCCAGCCTTAGTGGCAATAAGCACATCTTGACCGTCTGCGATGCGATTCATGGCGAGAAGTTCGTCGCCTTCGAGGAACCTCATCCCGATGACACCGCTGGTCGCGCGGCCCATCGGGCGCAGCGCGTCGTCCGAGGCGGTGAACCTGATCGACTGCGCCCCCTTCGACACGAGCAGCAGATCATCCTCCTCCGACACCAGCCGGGCGGCGATGACCTCGTCGTCGTCGCGCAGGTTGATCGCGATGAGGCCGCCGGTCCTGGGGGAGTCGTACTCCTCCAGGCGGGTCTTCTTCACCAGGCCGCTGCGTGTTGCCAGCACCAGGTACTGCGCGACGTCGTAGTCACGCAAATCCAGAACTTCCATGACTGTTTCGTCGGGCTGCATGGCAAGAAGGTTCGCAAGATGCATGCCCCGCGCGTCCCGTGCCACGTCAGGCAGCTCGTACGCCTTGACCCGGTACACGCGCCCCTTGTTCGTGAAGAACAGCAGCCAGTGGTGCGTCGTGGTGACGAAGAAGTGGTCGACGATGTCGTCCTGGCGCAGCTGCGCGCCGCGCACGCCCTTGCCGCCGCGCTTCTGCTGGCGGTACAGGTCGGTCTTGGTGCGCTTGGCGTAGCCGTCGCGCGTGATCGAGACGACCACGCCCTCCTCGGCGATGAGGTCCTCGATCGACATGTCGCCGTCATAGGCGATGATCTCGGTACGCCGCTCGTCGCCGAACTTGTTGACGATCTCCGTCAGCTCTTCGTTGACGATCTCCCGCTGCCGTGCCTCGCTGGCCAGGATCGCGTTGTACTCGGCGATCATGGTCATCAGCTGGTCGTACTCGTCCTGGATCGACCGGCGCTCCAGGGCGGCGAGCTTGCGCAGCTGCATGTCGAGGATGGCCTGCGCCTGCACCTCGTCGATGTCCAGCAGCGACATCAGGCCCTGCTGGGCGTGCGAGGCCGACTCGGACGCGCGGATGAGGGCGATGACCTCGTCCAGCCGGTCGAGCGCCTTCAGCAGCGCGCGCAGGATGTGCGCGCGCTCCTCGGCCTTGCGCAGCAGGTAGCGCGTCCGGCGGACGATGACCTCGATCTGGTGGGCCACGTAGTGCCGGACGAACTGGTCGAGCCGCAGCGTACGCGGCACGCCGTCGACCAGGGCCAGCATGTTGGCCCCGAAGGTGTCCTGCAGCTGGGTGTGCTTGTAGAGGTTGTTCAGCACGACCTTGGCGACCGCGTCGCGCTTGAGCACGATCACCAGACGTTGCCCGACCCGCGAAGAGCTCTCATCGCGTACGTCGGCGATCCCCGTCAGCTTGCCTTCCCGGACCAGCTCGGCGATCTTCAGCGCCAGGTTGTCCGGGTTGACCTGATAGGGCAGCTCGGTGACGACCAGCGCCTGGCGGCCCTTGCCGTCCTCCTCGACCTCGACCACCGCGCGCATGGTGATCGAACCGCGGCCGGTGCGGTAGGCGTCCTCGATGCCCCGGCGGCCCACGATGAGCGCGCGGGTCGGGAAGTCGGGCCCCTTGACCAGCCCGATCGCCGCTTCGAGCAGCTCCTCGTCGGGGGCGTCGGGGTTCTCCAGGTACCACTTGACCGCGGCCGCCACCTCGCGCAGGTTGTGCGGCGGGATGTTGGTGGCCATGCCGACGGCGATGCCGCCCGAGCCGTTGACCAGCAGCTGCGGGAACCGCGCCGGCAGGACGTCCGGCTCCTGCGACTTGCCGTCGTAGTTGGGGCGGAAGTCGACGGTGTCCTTGTCGATGTCGCGCAGCATCTCCATGGCGATGGGCGCGAGCTTGCACTCGGTGTAGCGCATCGCCGCCGCCGGGTCGTTGCCCGGCGAGCCGAAGTTGCCCTGGCCGTCGACCAGCGGGTAGCGCAGCGACCAGGGCTGCGCCAGCCGTACCAGCGCGTCGTAGATCGACGTGTCGCCGTGGGGATGGTAGGTGCCCATCACGTCACCGACGACGCGCGCGCACTTGAAGTAGCCGCGATCGGGACGGTAGCCGCCGTCGTACATCGCGTAGAGGACCCGGCGGTGCACCGGCTTGAGGCCGTCGCGGACGTCAGGCAGCGCACGGGACACGATGACGGACATCGCGTAGTCCATGTAGCTGCGCTGCATCTCGGACTGGATGTCCACCGGCTCGATGCGCTCAGCCGGGAAACTGGTGTTCACTTCCGTCACAGGTGGTGATCCTTATTCTGGCTAAACGTCGAGGAAGCGGACGTCGCGGGCGTTACGGATGATGAAGTCGCGCCTTGCTTCGACGTCCTCGCCCATCAGCACGCTGAACAGGTCGTCGGCCTGCGCGGCGTCGTCGAGCGTGACCAGGCGAAGCAGCCGGGTCTCCGGGTTCATCGTGGTCTCCCAGAGCTGGCCGGCGTTCATCTCGCCGAGACCCTTGAAGCGCTGGACGTTGTCGCGCGGCCGCGGGTCGGGCTTGCCCGCGTCGATGCCGGCCTGGATGACCGCGTCGCGCTCGGTGTCGGAGTAGGCGTACGAGGCGTCGTCACCGCTGCGGTTCCACTTGATCTTGTACAGCGGCGGGCAGGACAGGTAGACGTGCCCGGCCTCGATCAGCGGCCGCATGAAGCGGAACAGCAACGTCAGCAGCAGCGTGTTGATGTGCTGACCGTCGACGTCGGCGTCGGCCATCAGGATCACCTTGTGGTAGCGCAGCTTCGAGATGTCGAACTCGTCGTGCACACCCGTGCCGAGCGCGGTGATGAGCGCCTGGACCTCGTTGTTCTTGAGTACCTTGTCGATCCGGGCCTTCTCCACGTTGAGGATCTTGCCGCGGATCGGGAGGATCGCCTGGTAGCGCGAGTCGCGCCCGCCCTTGGCGGAACCGCCGGCCGAGTCGCCCTCGACGATGTAGAGCTCGCACTTCTCCGGGTCGTTCCACTGGCAGTCGGCCAGCTTGCCCGGCAGGCCGCTGCCGGACTCCAGCAGCGACTTGCGCCGGGTCAGGTCGCGGGCCTGGCGGGCGGCGACGCGGGCGCGCGCGGCCTGCAGCGACTTGTTGATGACGTCCTTGGCCTCGCCCGGGTTGCGCTCGAACCAGTCGCGCAGGTGGTCGTTGCAGGCCTTCTGCACGAACGACTTGGCTTCGGTGTTGCCCAGCTTGGTCTTGGTCTGGCCCTCGAACTGCGGGTCGGCCAGCTTCACCGAGATGATCGCGGTCAGGCCCTCGCGGACGTCCTCGCCGGACAGGTTCTCGTCCTTGCCCTCCTTGAGGAACTTCTGCTCGCGCGCGTAGCGGTTGACGATCGACGTCAGCGCCGCGCGGAAGCCCTCCTCGTGGGTGCCGCCCTCGGCGGTGTTGATGACGTTGGCGAAGGAGTAGACCGACTCCGAGTAGGAGTTGTTCCACTGCATCGCGATCTCGACCGAGATGCCGTCGCCCTCTTCCTCGAACGCGATGATCGAGGCGTGGGCCGGCTCCTTCTTGCCGTTGAGGTGCTTGACGAAGTCGGACAGGCCGCCCTCGTAGAGGTACTCGACCTGGTGCACCTCACCGTTGATGTGGTCCGGCCGCTCGTCGGTGAGCGTGATCGTCAGGCCCTTGTTGAGGAAGGCCATCTCCTGGAAGCGGCGCGAGAGCAGCTCGAAGTTCCACGTGGTGGTCTCGAAGATCGTGCCGTCAGCCCAGAAGGTGATCTCGGTGCCGGTGTCGTCGGTCGGCTCGCCCTGCTGGAGCGGCGCCAGCGGCTTGGAGTTCTCCAGGCGCAGGTGGTGGTAGTAGCCGTTCTGCTTGACCACCACGTCCATGGCTGTGGACAACGCGTTGACCACGGCGGAACCCACGCCGTGCAGACCGCCGGAGACGGCGTACGAGCTGCCGTCGAACTTGCCGCCGGCGTGCAGCGTGGTCAGGACGACCTCGACCGCGGAACGCTTCTCGACGGGGTGGATGCCCGTCGGGATGCCACGGCCGTCGTCCACGACGCGCACGCCGTTGTCGGCGAGCAGGGTGACGTCGATGTGTTTGGCATAACCCGCGAGGGCCTCGTCCACAGCGTTGTCCACGATCTCCTGGACAAGGTGGTGCAGGCCGCGCTCGCCGGTGGAGCCGATATACATACCCGGGCGCTTGCGGACCGCCTCAAGCCCTTCGAGTACGGTGATTGAGCTAGCGTCGTAGGACAAGTGCGAAATCCTCCTGCCGCGGACACGCGGCTGGGTAAGCAGTCAACTGCGAGCTGCCCCTGCCGTGCCCGTCACCGTCGTGAGTGCCCCGATGCGCGGTCACCCGGGGGAGTCGGCTTGCTGCCGGGGTGACACGCAAGCGGACGTGTCCGGAATCCGCTTTCATTCTACCGGCTCGGAGCGCCGAAGGTGGCATTGAACGCGCCTGTGATGCTCTCTAGCTCGTTTTCCCCCCGCTTAAGCATCCCCCCTTTGCGTGGGGGGCTCATCGCGTCTGTGGCTCTCTGATCGCCCGGAGCGGGCTAGCCATAGGTGTCTCCGGGGCCCCGGCTGCCGGTCACGCGCAGGCCGCCGCTGGGGCGTGGCGCGTTCTGCGGACCCCTGACCTTCACTTTTGTGACCGTGTTGTCACCGAGCTCCTCGTTCAGCCTGCGTACGAGGGTGCGCGCGAGCATCCTGACCTGCGTCGCCCACGCTGTGGAGTCGGCCACGACGAGCACCTCGCCGTCCTCGAAGGACTCCGGTTTGGTGTGCGCGGCGAGATCGGTGCCGACGATGTCCGCCCAGCGACCGAAAACCCCGCCGACCGCCGCGGAGCGCTCCCAGCCGCGGTCGGACAGCAGATCCATGATGGCCCGGCCGAAAAGCTGGGGATCGCCTGCTCCACGCGACGGCCCCGCGGCCCTGCGGCGCGGCTCGCGCCGGGGGAGCTGGCCGCGCTTGGCCGCGTCCGCCTTGGCCTGGGCCAGCTTCTCCCTGGCCATCGCGGCGCCACGCGCCGCCGGGTTCTCCTCATCGGACACGGCTCACACTCCCCTCGGCGACGTCATAGCGGGCTCCGACCAGCTCGCCGGGCACGTCGTCGTCCACAGCCGCCGTGATCAGGACCTGCTCCGCCGGCGCCACGATCTCGGCCAGCCGGCGCCTGCGCTGGGTGTCGAGCTCGGCGAAGACGTCGTCCAGGATCAGCACCGGATCGCCGCCGTCGGCCTTCAACAGGTCGTAGGCGGCCAGACGCAGCGCCAGCGCGAACGACCACGACTCGCCGTGGCTGGCGTAGCCGCGCGCGGGCAGCTCGCCGAGGCCGAGAACGAGATCATCCCGGTGCGGGCCGACGAGCGTGACCCCCCGCTCCAGCTCCGCGGAGCGCACCTCTTGTAGCCGCTCGCGCAGCCGCTCTTCAAGGGTTTTCCCCAAGTCTGTGGATAACGTCTGTGTATCAGAAGATCCACGTCCGCCGGGCTCTTCGCCCTCAGGATCATCCCCACCTGTGGACAACGTGCTGCGGTACGACAGCGTCGCCGCACCGCTCGCCGGGGCCAGCGCGGCATAGGCTCCGGCCACCAGCGGCCGCAGCGCCTCCACGAGATCGAGCCGCGCCTGAAGCAACTCGGCGCCGTGCCGCGCGAGATGCGCGTCCCAGACCTCCAGAGTGCTCAGGACGTCCCCGGCGCCCGCCGACGCGAACGCGGTGTCGCTTTCCGCCCGCCGGGCGCTCCTGGAGCCTCTGCGGGCCTGCGCGGCCGTGCGCAGCAGCGCGCCGCGTTGCTTGAGCACCCGGTCGTAGTCGGCCCGCACGGCCGCGAACCGCGGCGCCCTGGACACCAGCAGGTCGTCGAGGAAGCGCCGCCGCTCCGACGGATCGCCCTTGACCAGCGCCAGGTCCTCCGGCGCGAACAGCACCGTGCGCAGCAGCCCGATCACGTCCCTGGGCCGGGAGACGGGGGAGCGGTTCAGCCTGGCCCGGTTGGCCTTGCCCGGGTTGATCTCCAGCTCGACCAGTGCCCGCCGGTCATCCCTGTGTACGGCGCAGCGGACGATGGCCCGCGCGGCGCCCTGCCGTACCAGGGGAGCGTCGTTGGCGACGCGGTGGCTGGAGTGCGTCGCCACATAGCCCAGGGCCTCGACCAGGTTGGTCTTGCCCTGGCCGTTCGGCCCCACGAGGGCGGTGATGCCCGGCTCCAGGCCGAGCTCCACCGACGCGTAGGACCGGAAGTCGGTCAGCGAGAGATGGGCGACATGCACCCAAGGAAGGTTAGTGGGCCACACCGGTCCCTGGGGTCACCGCCGTGCCGCCTGTGGAAAACCTAACCGGCTTCCTTGGGCGGCTTGACATCGGCGCCGGGGGAGTCCGCTCCCTTTTCGTCCGAGCCCGCTGTCCCGGTGACCGCGTGGCCGCCGAACTGGTTGCGGAGGGCCGCCACGACCTTCATCGCCGGAGAGTCGTCCTGGCGGGAGGCGAAGCGGGCGTACAGCGCGGCGGTGATCACCGGCAGCGGCACGGCGTGGTCGACAGCCGCCTGCACCGTCCACCGGCCCTCGCCGGAGTCCTGTGCATAACCCTTGAGCTCGTCCAGGTGCTCGTCGTCGTCGAGCGCGCGGACCATCAGGTCGAGCAGCCACGAGCGGATGACGGTGCCGGTGCGCCAGCTGCTGAAGCTGCCGCGCACGTCCTTGACGACGTCGGAAGCCTCCAGCAGCTCCCAGCCCTCGGCGAAGGCCTGCATCATGCCGTACTCGATGCCGTTGTGGACCATCTTGGCGAAATGACCCGCGCCCACCTCGCCGGCGTGGACGAAGCCGTCCTCGCCCTCCGGCTTGAGCGTCTCGAAGATCGGCATGACCTTGTCCACATGGGACTTCTCACCGCCGCACATGAGGGCGTAACCGTTCTGCAGCCCCCAGACGCCGCCGCTCACGCCGCAGTCGACGAAGCCGACGCCGCGCTTGGCCAGCTCCTCGGCGTGCTTCTGGTCATCCACATAGTGTGAATTCCCGCCGTCGACGACGATGTCGCCCTCGGCCAGCAGTTCGCCCAGCTCGTCGACGGTCTGCTGGGTGGGCGCGCCCGCGGGCACCATGACCCACACCACGCGCGGCGCCTGCAGCCGCTCGACGAGCTCCTTGAGGCTCCCCGCGTCGCTGACGGACGGGTCGCGGTCGTAGCCGACCACGTCGTGGCCACCGCGGCGGAGCCGCTCGGCCATGTTGCCGCCCATCTTGCCGAGTCCGACCATGCCGATCTGCATTGGTTGAATCCCCCTTGTCAGGCTTCCATCATTTCAGCTCGACAAGCGGATGGGCATGATCAGGTATCGGTAGTCGGGCGCCGCATCGCCATCCACAGGCTTGCCGCCGGTGAGGATAGCGGGCTTGGTGGACGTGGTCATCTGGAGCCTGGCCACGTCGGAGTCGATGGCGCCGAGTCCTTCGAGCAGGAACTGGTGGTTGAAGGCGATGTTCATCTCCTCGCCCTCGTAGTCCACGGGAAGGACCTCCACGGCCTGCGCCTCGTCGCCGCTGCCCGCCTCCAGCACGACCTCGCCCTCCCTGAACGCCATGCGCACCGGGGTGTTGCGCTCGGCCACCAGGGCCACGCGCTTGACCGCCTCGACGAACGGGCCTGTGGACAACTCGGCCTTGGCCGCGAACTCCGTCGGCAGCAGGGAGCGGTACTTGGGGAACTCGGGGTCGAGCAGCCGCGTCGTGGTCCTGCGCCCGGCGCTGGAGAACCCGATCATGCCCTCGCCGGTGCCGCCGGCCGAGCTTAGCGCGATCTCCACCTCGGCGCCGGTGGAACCGAGAGCCTTGGCCGTGTCGGCGAGCGTCTTGCCGGGGATCATCGCGATCGCCGCGAAGTCCGGCTGCCCCGGCTGCCACCTCAGCTCGCGTACGGCGAGGCGGTAGCGGTCGGTGGCCGCGAGGGTCACGGTGTCGCCCTCGATCTCCATGCGCACGCCCGTGAGCATGGGCAGCGTGTCGTCGCGCCCGGCTGCGACGGCGACCTGGCCGACGGCCGAGGCGAACACGTCGCTGCCCACCCGGCCCGCGGCCGGCGGCATCGTCGGCAGGGACGGGTAGTCCTCCACCGGCATGGTCAACAGGGTGAAGCGCGCGCTGCCGCACGTGACCACGGCCTTCGCGCCATCCACCACGAAGTCCACAGGCTGTGCGGGAAGGGCGCGGGTGATCTCGGCGAGCAGCTTGCCGCTCACCAGGACGACGCCCGCTTCACCGGTCTGTAGTTCGAGCGTCACCTCCGCGGAGACCTCGTAGTCGAAGCCGGACAGCTTGAGCTTCTGCTCCCCGGTGACCTCCAGGCGCATGCCGGCCAGGACGGGCACCGACGGTCGCGCCGGGAGGCTGCGTGCCGTCCATGCCACCGCCTCAGCGAGGACGTCTCGCTCGATTCGGAACATCACGGTGATCAACCTCCTGGTTTCGTCGCTGATTCAAGTGTTCACTCTCCCGCACCTCTGGACGGGCGGAACCCCTCTATGGGTCTTGAGTTTCTTTGTAAGAGAGATAAGAGGTCATCGCACTAGGGGCGGTGGATACTGTGGACAACCCGAGTTTCCGCAGCTCAGCGGCCCGATTTTCATCCACTGCCCGTGTGGGTGACGCCTGGGGGTAACTCGCGAGCCTGGGGATGAACGGTCGTTCCCCACAGGCCGTCCCCAGATCACAGGGTGTTCATCCACGGGTTATCCACTGGGTTTCCACCGGTTATCCACGGGGTAAACGGAGCTCCAGGTGACCCCTGAAACCACTGTGCACAGGCTGTCCCCAAGTCGTCCACCGGTAGTCCCCAAGTTGTCCGCAGGATGTCCCCAGATTTATCCCCAGGCATCTGTCGGACTTTTCACGTTCATTCCGGCGGCGAACCCCGGCTCTCCGGGAGTTTCCGCTGATCCACAGTGTTATCCACAGGGTGTGCATGACGACTAGGACCCGTGCGACGTCTGCTTTATACGCATTGTCAGCTCGTTGACCTGGTTGTACATCGACCTGCGCTCCGCGATGAGCGAGCGAATCTTGCGCTCGGCGTGCATGACCGTGGTGTGGTCGCGGCCGCCGAACTGCTGCCCGATCTTCGGCAGGCTCAGGTCCGTCAGCTCGCGGGCGAGGTACATCGCGATCTGCCTGGCGTTGACGAGCGCGCGGCTGCGCGAGCTTCCGCAGAGGTCGTCGATGCTGATGCCGAAGTACTCGGCGGTCTTGGCCATGATGTTGGCGATCGTGATCTCGGGGCCGGACTCCGAGGTGATGAGGTCCTTCAGCACCACCTCGGCCAGTTGGAGATCCACACCCTGCCGGTTGAGGCTGGCGAACGCCGTGACCCGGATCAGCGCGCCCTCCAGCTCACGGATGTTGGTGGAGATCCGGCTGGCGATGTACTCGAGCACCTCGGGCGGCGCGGCCAGGCCCTCCTGGATGGCCTTCTTCCTGAGGATCGCGATGCGGGTCTCCAGCTCGGGCGGCTGGACGTCGGTGATCAGGCCCCACTCGAACCGGTTGCGCAGCCGGTCCTCCAGGGTGATCAGCTGCTTGGGCGCCCGGTCGCTGGAGATGACGATCTGCTTGTTGGCGTTGTGGAGCGTGTTGAAGGTGTGGAAGAACTCCTCCTGCGTCTGCTCCTTGCCCTCCAAGAACTGGATGTCGTCCACGAGCAGGATGTCGATCGCGCGGTAGCGGCTGCGGAACCCGTCGGCCTTGTGGTCGCGGATGCTGTTGATGAAGTCGTTGGTGAACTCCTCGGAGCTCACGTATCTGACCCGCGCGCCGTCGTACAGGGATTGCGCGTAATGCCCGATGGCGTGGAGAAGGTGGGTTTTCCCCAGGCCCGAGTCGCCGTAGATGAACAGCGGGTTGTACGCCTTGGCCGGAGACTCGGCCACCGCCACGGCGGCCGCGTGGGCGAACCGGTTGCTGGCGCCGATAACAAATGTCTCAAAGGTGTACTTCTGATTGAGTCTGGCCGGTTCGCTGGGTTTGCTGCTTTTCGCTTCCCAACGGGGCTGGGCCGGCTCCGGCGCCTTCTCCTGTTCATAACCGAACTGGCGCTGTGGATAATCGGTGGATACCGGCTGTGCCTCAGGCTGTGGGGAATAGAACTGGGGCGGCTCCGAGACCTGGTAACTCGGGGTTTGCGGAGGCTGTGGAAAGTGATCCACACTCTGGGGATAACTCTGAGTCACAGGCTGGGGATGAGCCTCGGGCACCGGCCGTGCCGGCGCCGTGGTGTCGATCATCACCGCCAGCCGCATCGCCCGGCCGAGCTCCTGCGACAGCGCGTGGGCCACCAGCGGCCGCAACTTGCCCTCGATGAGGTCCTTAAGGAAGTCATTGGGCACACCGAGCACGATCGTGTCGTCCGCCAGGGCGATCGGCCGGACCATGGACAGCCAGGTTCGCTGCTGGACCGGCACGCTCTCGTTGAGGAAATTGTCCAGTGCCTTCGCCCATACGCCGCCGAGGTCCATAGTCCGGCTGCTCCTCCCTGTCGCGGCCCCCCGCGATCGTTTATCCACACACGATGGCCGCTCGCTCGGTGATCAGCCTCACCGTCCACAACAGGGTGGCCGTGTGTTGTCCGCACAGTCTCCACAAGTGATCCACAAGCTGTGCACAGGCTCACGGCGGGCCTAGAAGGGCCGACAGTATCGATGTGCACAGCTGTGTTCAAGACGTTGTCCACAGCCTAGTGGTACCTCGGTGCACATACTGTGGACGTGGCCGAGGCGGTGGAAAACCCACTTGTGGATACGTGGATAACCGGTGCTGGTTTGACCTGGGCCATACATGACCCGTAACGTACGACGGTCGGCTTGCCACACGACGGCGCTTCTGCATGCCCGTGGCGGGCCCGTCCATGAGTGTTAGGCGCCCAGCTCGGGCGCATCATCAAGCCTGGAGCCCACCCGTGAGCAAGCGTACTTTCCAGCCGAACAACCGCCGCCGCGCGAAGACCCACGGCTTCCGGCTGCGCATGCGTACGCGCGCCGGCCGCGCCATCCTTGCCGCCCGGCGTCGCAAGGGCCGCGAGAAGCTGTCGGCCTGACGGCTCGCTGCGCCCGATTCGTCCGCCCGCCGGTGACCTTCGCCGGCGGGCGATAGGCGTCTTCAGTGCTATCCCCAAGCTCCCGGATGCGGCGGGGCGAGGATTTCGCCGCTGCGGTCAAGCGCGGCCAGCGTGCCGGTCGCCCCACTTTGGTGGCTCATCTGAGGGTTTCTGGTGAAGAAGAACCTCTGGTGGGTTTCGTGGTCAGTCGTGCGGTCGGCGGGGCTGTCGTGCGCAACAGGGTCAAGCGCCGCCTTCGACACCTGATGCGCGAGCGTCTCGACCGCCTTCCGCGAGGTAGCCTGCTGGTGATACGCGCCAACCCACCGGCGGCGTCAGCGCCAAGCGAGGTTCTCGCCGGAGAACTCGACACCGCGCTGAATCGTCTGCTGAAGAGGCGCGAGTCCGCGACGGATGGACACAGATGACGGAGCAGCCGCAGGGCGAGCCGAGCCTCCCGGCCCGGGTTCTCATCGCCCCGATCCGGTTCTATCGGGCCTTCATCAGCCCGATGCTGGGTCCGCGCTGCCGTTTCTACCCCTCATGCAGTGCCTATGGACTCGAGGCGATAGCCGTACATGGTGCTCTTCGGGGCATCTGGCTGACCGTCCGGCGCATCGGGCGTTGTCATCCGTTCAACCCCGGAGGACTGGATCCGGTCCCTCCACGCCCGGTCCGGTCACACGAAACGCAAGGGAGCTAGCTCGGTGGATTTCGCCTGGCTGAACTGGCTGTACACAGCCATCGCGCAAGTCATCACCTGGATTCACCAGGCTTACAGCACCTTCATCAACCCCGCAAGCGGCTTGAACTGGGCGCTGACCATCATCACGCTCACCGTCATCATGCGGATCCTGATCTTCCCGCTCTTCCTCAAGCAGATGCGCTCGTCGAAGAAGATGCAGGAGCTCGCGCCGAAGGTGCAGGAGCTGCGCAAGCGCTACAAGAACGACAAGCAGCGCATGAACCAGGAAGTCATGGCGCTGTACCAGGGAGCGGGCGCCAACCCCCTCGGCGGCTGTCTGCCGATCGTGGCCCAGTTCCCGATCTTCATCTCGATGTTCACGGTGCTTCAGGCGATCGCCAACGGCACGGCGACCAAGTACGGCATGACCCAGGCCGTCGTCGACAGCGCCAAGCAGGCGCACATCTTCAGCGCCGGCATCTCGGAGACCTTCTTCTCCGCCCAGGCTGTCACGAGCAAGGTCATCATCGGCGTCTTCGTCGCGGTCAGCTCGCTGACCACCTTCCTCACCGTCCGGCAGAGCGTCACCCGCTCCATGCAGCAGATGCCGGACAACCCCATGGCGCAGCAGCAGAAGATCCTGATGTACATCTCGCCGCTGTTCGCCTTCTTCAGCCTGAACTTCCCCCTCGGTCTGATCCTCTACTGGGTCACCACCAACCTGTGGACGCTCGGTCAGCAGCACTGGTTCTACAGCCGGCACCCGATGCCGCAGTTCGATGCCAAGGGCAACGTGATCCCCGAGAAGGCCAAGCCCGGACTGCTCGCCAGGTTCCGGAAGACCCCTCCCGTGGAGGAGGCTCCCGAACCGGAGCCCGAGCAGCCTAAGATCGTGCGGAACCAGCCCAGCCGGCAGTCTCGCAGCAAGCGCACCGGCAGCAAGAAGTCTTGATCATAAAGGAGACGCTCGCCATGACCGAGGCTGAGCAGGAGAAGGCGGCACCCGACATCAACGCCCTGGAGCAGGAGGGCGAGATCGCCGCCGACTATGTCGAGGGGCTGCTGGACATCGCCGACATCGACGGCGACATCGACATGGACGTCGAGGGCGACCGCGCGCTCGTCTCCGTCGTCGGGGTCAAGGGCGATGACTTGGTCGGGCCCGGGGGAGAGGTCCTGGAGGCCCTGCAGGAGCTGACCCGGCTGGCGGTGCATCGGCAGACGGGGGAGCGGTCGCGGCTGATGCTGGACGTCGCCGGGTACCGCGAGAAGCGCCGGGCGGAGCTCAGCAAGCTTGGCAACGAGATCGCGGCCCAGGTCAAGCGGAATGGCGAGCCTAAGTCGCTGCAGCCTATGACGCCGTTCGAGCGGAAGATCGTGCATGACGCGGTGGCGGCGGCCGGGCTGCGCAGCGAGTCCGAAGGGGAGGAGCCGCTGCGTTTCGTAGTGGTTCTACCCGTTTAACCGGTTTCCACCCTTAAAGGCCGTCTGTCCCGCCGTGGACACGACGGCCTTTCCCTTGCCCCACGTCCTTCTTGCGGATACGGCACCGCCTTCTCTGGGGTACGGCACCGCCTTCTCTCAGGCACAACACCGCCATCTCTGGGGTACGGCGCCGCCACGCCATACCCCCCCCCGAGCGGTGACCCCCGCCACCCGTCACCCGCGACTTGGCACCCGGACCTCCACCCGCGACCTGACCCCAGCACCAGTTCCTCGGCCTGCCACCGCTCCTCGGCCCAGCACCCGGCGCCCGCCTCACTTGGTCACCCGCCTCACTTGGTCACCCGCCTCACTTGGTCACCCGCCTCACTTGGTCACCCGCCTCACTTGGTCACCCGCCTCACTTGGTCACCCGCCTCACTCGGTCACCCGCCCCACTCGGCCACCCGCCCCACTCGTCATCTGGCGCTCGGCACCGGCCGCCCTCACCACTCGTCACCCGCCGAGTCGGCACCCGCGCTCGGCGCGGTGCCCGCCACCTCGGCTAGCTGCATGCGGCCCGGTCCCGCAACCACGATCCCCAGCGCCCCACACCCTCGTGATCCCGTGGCTCCCGACGGGAGCCCGGGGGCGGGGAGGTGAGAACGCCGGGTGGTGCTGGGCTGTCCGCGACGTCGCACCCCTCTGTGACCCCTAGCCTTGTATCCATCGACATCGGCGTTATTGGAAGGGCCACCAACCAGTGAGCGAAGAGCTACCGGCTCCGCCCGACATCGCACGGGAAGTCTTCACCGGAGAGGCATGGGATCGGGCGAGTGCTTTCGCCGAGATTCTGGCCGGGCCCGGTGTGGTGCGTGGGCTGCTCGGTCCGCGGGAGGTGCCGCGGATCTGGGATCGGCACCTGCTGAACTGCGCGGTGGTGGCGGAAGCCGTACCGGAGGATGTCAGGTTGGTGGACATCGGGTCGGGGGCGGGATTGCCCGGTTTGGTGCTGGCGATCGTGCGGCCGGACATCCGGGTGACGCTGCTGGAGCCGCTGCTGCGCCGTACCGTCTTCCTGGAGGAGAGCGTCGAGGCGCTCAAGCTGGACAACGTCGAGGTGTTGCGCGGGCGGGCGGAGGAGCTGGCCGGCAAGCGGGAGTTCGACGTGGCGAGCGCGCGGGCGGTGGCGCCGCTTGATCGGCTCTTGAAGTGGGCGATGCCGCTTCTTCGTGAAGGCGGCGAGCTCATTGCCATGAAGGGGGAGCGCGCGGCCGAGGAGCTTGCCGAAGCCAACGCGCAGTTGCAGGCGAGCGGGGCCCGAACGGCTGAGCTTGTGACCGTTGGGCACGGTAAGGTCGAGCCGCCTGCAACATTGGTTCGGGTGGTAGCAGGTCGTACGCCGGAACGTGGTAGGCGTCGACGAAGGAGGTGACCGTTGTGCCAGTGGCCGCATGTGGCCTTGGCTGGCCCGTCGTCCCTTCTTCGGACAGCCCAGCGGGGGTTGGTTGGCCCGAAATGGGCGTGTCGCGACAGCGAATTCCCGACACGACCGTGCCTCTGGTTGAAAGGATGGCCATCGTGACCCAGACCCCCCTTAACCCCGGTGATTCGCCGTTGGTACGAGAGGCGCTCAGCTCAGTGGTTTCACGTGAAACATCTGCTGTCCAATCGGCCCCCGCCGCGGGTGAGGCGCCCGGCGATGCCCGAGGCGCCTGGCCAAGACCGTCCAAAACCCGCGTGATCGCCGTGGCCAACCAGAAGGGCGGAGTCGGCAAAACGACCACATCGGTCAACATCGCCGCCGCCCTTTCGATGAACGGCCAGCGCGTCCTCGTCGTCGACCTCGACCCCCAGGGCAACGCCTCCACGGCCCTGGCCACCGAACACCGGGGCGACATCCCCGACGTGTACCAGGTCCTGGTGGACGACCTCCCGATGGCGGACATCGTCAAGGAAGTGCCGGAAATGCCCGGCCTATACTGCGCCCCCGCCACCATCGACCTCGCCGGCGCCGAGATCGAACTCGTCTCGCTCGTCGCCCGCGAGGCCCGCCTCCGCCGCGCGCTGGCCGCGTACGACGCCCTCGAGTTCGACTACATCATCATCGACTGCCCGCCGTCGCTCGGCCTCCTGACCGTCAACGCGCTCGTGGCGGCGGACGAGGTGATGATCCCGATCCAGTGCGAGTACTACGCCCTGGAGGGCCTCGGTCAGTTGCTCCGCAACGTCGACCTCATCAAGGCCCACCTCAACCCGACGCTCAACCTCTCCACCATCCTGCTGACGATGTACGACGGCCGCACCCGCCTGGCTTCACAGGTGGCGGACGAGGTCCGCGCCCACTTCGGCGAAACGGTCCTCAACACCGTCATCCCGCGCAGCGTCCGACTGTCCGAGGCGCCCAGCTATGGCCAGTCCGTCATGACGTACGACCCGGGCTCCAGCGGCGCGATGGCCTACATGGACGCCAGCCGCGAGATCGCCTACCGCGCCAGCAAGGTCTAAACCCCCAAGCCCCGCCTTCGCCCCACGCCCGCACCCCCCACCCGCGAGCCTCGCGAACCCGTCACCCCACGCCCCGCCACGCCGTCACCCCACCCCCGCGGCCCCGCCACGCCGTCACCCCACCAGCCACTGCACCTCCGCCCGCAGTCGCACCCGGCGCACCCCCACCACGCGTCCCATCCCCGCACCCCCAACCTGTGATCGCTCTCACCCCCCGGCACCTCCCACTCCGTGGTCGCTTCCACTCGCGCACTGCCCACCCTGCGGCCGCCCTGACGCTCGCCGCTCTTCGGGAGCCGGTGTCCACTCACCCACGGCGACCTCCCGCCACGCAGCTCGTCCTGTCATGCGCGCTTCGCCCATCGTGCATGCCCTATCCAGGGGTGCGCTTCACTCCGCTATGGGTGGCTTCGCTGTCTCAAGAGCGCCCACAGGAGACCACGAGGCGCAAGCAGAGGGCCGACACGCGCAAACGGGCAACCGTGGGTGCAGGGGAGCGAATGAGATGCGTGAAGGGGACTGTAGAGACGTATGGGGCTACAGGCGCACGGCGACCAGCCGTCTAGATACTGGACGCCCGGCACGAGTCAGGCGCGAGCGTCAGTGGAGGGGGAGCAAGAGGTGGGCAGGCGGGTGGGAAGGAGGAGCAGGGGCGGACAGGAGAGCGGTGGAGGGAAATCTGGGGGCTTCGGGAGTAAATGCGGTGAAGCGCGTGTGGCGACAGGACACCGTGCGGCGTTCGCACCGGTAACCTCTCGTGGTGTGACCGGAAACGGCCGGGACGGTGAGGAGACGCAGTGAGTCAGCAGCGGCGGGGATTGGGCAAGGGGCTCGGGGCGCTGATCCCGACCGGTCCCATCGTTGACGGCACCGGAGCTGTGGCGGCCGACAACGGGACGGCTCCGGAGTCCGGTCCGAGGCCGATCGCGGGCGCGTACTTCAAGGAGATCGCTCTTACCGTCATCGTCCGCAACCCGCGTCAGCCGCGTGAGGTCTTCGACGAGGAACGTCTGGAAGAGCTGGCCGCCTCCATCAAAGAGGTCGGACTGCTCCAGCCGATCGTGGTCCGTTCGGTCGGTGGTGGCCGCTACGAGCTGATCATGGGAGAACGGCGCTGGCGCGCATCCAAGCTGGCCGGTTTGGAGCTCGTCCCCGCCATCGTCCGGAACACCCAGGACAACGAGCTCCTCCGTGACGCCCTCATCGAGAACCTTCAGCGCGAGCAGCTCAACGCTCTCGAAGAGGCCGCCGCCTACCAACAGCTCCTGGACGACTTCCAGGCCACGCACGAACAACTGGCCCAGAAAGTCGGACGCTCCCGCTCCCACATCACCAACACCCTGCGCCTCCTGAACCTCCCGCCGGACGTTCAGCTGAAGGTCGCCGCCGGCACGGTCAGCGCGGGCCACGCACGCGCGCTTCTCGGCCTCGACAGCGCCGACGAGCAGATCCAGCTGGCCAAGCGAATCGTGGCGGAGCTCCTGTCGGTCCGCGCGGTCGAAGAGATCGTCGCCCTGGGCGGCTCCAAGGGATCCGGCAAGGCTCCCCGCGAACGCCAGCCCAACAAGCCGACCGCCCCCGGCCTGACGCATCTGGCCGACCGCCTCTCCGACCACTTCGAGACCAAGGTCAAGGTCGACCTGGGGCGTCGGAAGGGGCGCATCGTGGTCGAGTTCGCCACGATCGACGACCTGGAGCGCATCATCGGCACGATGGCACCAGAAGCCGCTCGCGCCATCCGCGACCACGAGTCCTAACAGCCCGCTCGCAACTCCCAGTCTCCACGAGCGCTCC
>NZ_JBITHA010000023.1:0-143340 GCF_044457485.1 Nonomuraea sp. NPDC050540 | reverse complement strand
TCCCGCGAACCAGCGCTCCCGCGAACCAGCGCTCCCGCGAACCAGCGCTCCCGCGAACCAGCGCTCCCGCGAACCAGCGCTCCCGCGAACCAGCGCTCCCGCGAACCAGCGCTAGCCGCCGCTCGACGCGCTGTCCGGCTCTGCGCGCCGACGGCCATGCGGATCTCGCCGCCGCCTGAGTGCGTCGCCGATGGACGCCTGACAGGAATCGCGAGTCTTGGTCTCCGCTACCTCGTGTATGCAGAGAGCGTCTGCGGGAGGCAACTCGTTATGTTGATGCGCTGTTTCACGTGAAACCACGAGCGAGGCCGGCACTGAGCGAGCCGATTCCTACGAGGGTATTCCTCGATGCCCTTGTGGCTGAACCTCGCCAGAGGGCCGCCATGGCTCCGCGCTGGTGCTTGGTTTCACGTGAAACAGGGCGAGTGACTGGCGCATTGCGGGGGTCGTTTCACGTGAAACATGGAGTGGAGGACCGGCGCTGTTTCACGTGAAACGGGGAGCGGTGGGCGCGGCGCGGTGGCTGGGGAGCTGTCCGGGGATTAGCGGGTGACGGCTTTGCGGATGGCTGCTAGGAAGTCGTCCACGTGATCTGGGGTCGTGTCGAAGGCGGTCATCCAGCGGACGAGGTTGAGGTTCTCGTCCCAGTACTCGAAGCGGAAGCGCTCCTTGAGTGTCCGTACGGCGTCGCGGGGGAGTGTGGCGAAGACGGCGTTCGACTCTACGGGGAAGGCGATGCCGATCTCCGGGAGGTCCCTTACGCCGTCGGCCAGGCGGTGGGCCATAGTGTTCGCGTGGGTGGCGTTCCGGTGCCAGAGGTCGTCGGTCAAGAGAGCGGTTAGCTGGGCGGAGATGAAGCGCATCTTCGAGGCCAGTTGCAGGGACTGCCTTCGGAGGTATGGGACGGCGTTGCTCAGTGAGGGGTCGAGAAGGATGATCGCCTCGGCGGCCATCGCGCCGTTCTTGGTGCCGCCGAAGCTGAAGATGTCCACACCGGCGTCCGTGGTGATCGTGCGAAGGTCGCAGCCGAGGTGGGCGGCCGCGTTGGACAGGCGGGCGCCGTCTACGTGGAGGCGCAGGTTCGCGCTGTGTGCGGCTTCGGCCAGGGCGGCGATCTCGTCGGGGGTGTAGCACGTGCCCAGTTCGGTCACCTGGGAGATGGAGACGACTGTCGGTTGGACCTCGTGGTGGGCGCCGAGTACGTGGAGGCGGTCGGTGATGTCGTTCGGGCGGAGCTTGCCGTCGGCGGTGGGTACGGGGGTTAGCTTGACGCCTAGGAGACGTTCGGCGGCGCCGGTCTCGTGGGTGGCGATGTGGGCGCTCTCAGGACAGATGATGCTGTCGTATCGGCCCAGGGACAGCGCCAGGCCGATCAGGTTGGCGCCCGCTCCGTTCAGCACGGCGAAGCCGTTCGCCTGCTCACCGAAGATGTGTTTGATCTGACGCTCGAAGGCGGAGGTCCAGTCGTCGCCACCGTAGGCGGGGGCGTCGCCCGCGTTGGCGGATGCCATCGCCTCCAGGACGGCCGGGTGGACGCCCGCGTGGTTGTCGCTGGCGAAACTCTTGGGGTAGGTCGTGTCGATCAGCACACGGCAAGGCTACTCAGACGGTCCTGGTGAACTCGGCACGCGCAGCCGCGCGCGAGGGTCGACACTCTGCGCCGTGGGGGCGGCGCTTGTTCTCTCCGCTCCGGGAGGTCCGCGTGGATTCACCTAGCTACGGTCGCTGGGGCTGAGTGGGGGAGGGAGGAGAGAGCGGGCAGAAGGGCGAGCAGAGGAGGACAGGGCGAGTATGCCGGGGAGGCGTCGCGCGGGGTGAGGGAGCGCGGTGAGCAAGTTTGCCCGGGAGAGGTGGGGGTGCGAGGTCAAGGGAGGTGGGTTGGGGCCCGGCGGGAGATGTAGTGCGAGGACCAGGGGGAGGTGGGGTGCGAGGGTCAGGGGGAGGTGGATCGCAGGGGGCAGGGGGATGGGGTGCGAGGGTCAGGAAGAGGTGTGGCGGGTGGCGGCTATTTCCAGGAGGCCGCGGCATAGGGTGCCGAGGTCGCGGCCGGCGGATTCGACGGCCATCGGGAGGAGGGAGGTCTCGGTCATGCCGGGGGCGACGTTCACTTCGAGGAAGTGGGGGGCGCCGGTGGCGTCGACGATCAGGTCGGTGCGGGAGATGTCGCGCAGGCCCAGGGCGGTGTGGGCGGTGACGGCGGTCTTCGCGCAGGCGGTGGCCGCCGCTTCTGACAGGCGGGCCGGGGCGAAGAACTCGGTGTGGCCGGCGGTGTAGCGGGCGGCGTAGTCGTAGACGCCTTCGTCTGGGACGATCTCCACGGCGGGCAGCGCCACCGGGCCGTCGCCCAGGTCCACCACTGAGACGGCCACCTCGACGCCTTCGATGCAGCGCTCGATGAGCGCGGTGTCGCCGTAGGCGAAGCAGCCGACCATCGCCGCCGGCAGTTCCTCGGCGGTACGCACGATCGAGGCGCCCAGCGCGGAACCGCCCCTCGCGGGCTTGACGAACAGGGGCAGGCCGAGGCGGTCGACGATGCGTCCCAGGACCACGGTGGCGCCCAGGTCGTGGAAGGTCTCCTTGGGCAGCGTGATGGAGTCGGGGGTGCGCAGGCCGACGGAACGTACCACGGCTTTGGCCGTCGGCTTGTCGAACGCCACCCGGCACGCGTCAGGATCGGCGCCTACGTAGGGGACGTTCAGCAGTTCCAGGACAGAACGGATCGCGCCGTCCTCGCCGGCTCCGCCATGCAGGGTGACGAACACGGCGTCCGGCCGGTCCGCCAGCACGGTCGGCACCAGGGAGGAATCGGTGTCACGGGTCTCGACGTCGACACCCGCCGCCCGCAGCACCTCACTCACCCGGCGACCGGAGCGCAGGGACACCTCCCGCTCATAGGAGAGTCCACCGGCCAGCACGAGCACGTGACCCAGTTCGCCCATCTCTTTCCCCTCTGCCGAAAAGCACGCCGTCCAACCGTACCGGTTCGGCTCCGCCATTCGTTTCCTCGCGACGGCGGGCCATCCGCTCATTTCTGACGCTCGGCGGCTCGATCTCGTGTCAGCAGCACGCGCGAGGGCTCGCCGAGGCAGGGAAGGGCGGGGAGATGCGGCGCCAGGAGCGGGCACGAGCGGGCAGCGAGCAAATCGACGGGACAGCGAGCGCTGAGGCAGAGGCGCTCACGAAAGCGGTGGGGGAGGAGCATCGCGGAGCGCTGGCACGGACGCGCGCAGGGAGGATGGCGACGGCGAGGGGAGGGGAAGCGGGGGAGCGCGCCGGCGCTGAGGTGGGTGGGCGGAAAGAAGGTGGGGCCGAGGTACCGGGAAACGGGTGGCTCGGCCCCGGTGAGGAACGGGTGAGGTCAGGCGAGGTCCGGGCCCGGGGTGTCCACTCCGGGGTGGCCGGGTGGTGAGGTGGTGCCGAAGGTGTCGCGGAGCTGGAGTTCGTCTTCGATGACGCCGGCCAGCCGTCGCACCCCTTCCCGGATCCGGTCCGGTTCCGGATAGCAGTACGACAGACGCATCTGACGGCTGCCGCTGCCGTCGGAGAAGAAGCCGGTGCCGGGGACGAACGCCACCCGCTCAGCCACCGCCCGAGGCAGAATCGCCTTCGAGTCGAGGCCTTCGGGAAGGCTGGCCCAGACGAAGAAGCCGCCCGCGGGCCGGGTCCAGGTGACGCCGGAGGGCATGAGGTCGGTCAGCGCGTTCAGGAGGGCGTCGCGGCGTTCGCGATAGAGCTCCTTGAACGTCTTGATCTGCTCACGCCACGGCTGCGTGGCCAGGTACTGGCCCACGGCAAGCTGGGTGAAGGACGAGTGGGAGAGCACGGCCGACTCCATGGCGAGGACCAGTTTGTCGCGGATGGCGTGCGGGGCCAGGGCCCAGCCCACGCGAAAGCCCGGAGCCAGAGTCTTGGAGAACGAGCCCAGATACACGACCCCGTCGGGGTTGTCGGCACGCAGGGCGCGCATGGGCTCGCCGTCGAAGCCGAGCAGTCCGTACGGGTTGTCCTCGACGATCAGTACCCCGGCGCGCTGGCAGATGTCGAGCACCTGCTGGCGGCGGGCGGCGTTGAGTGTGACGCCGCCGGGGTTGTGGAAGGTTGGGATCGTGTAGAGGAATTTGATCGTGTTGCCGGCGGCCTGCAGCGCGTAGATGGTCTGGGCCAGAGATTCGGGCACGAGACCCTGATCGTCCATGGTGATATGGACGACTTTCGCCTGGTACGCGCTGAATGTCCCCAGAGCGCCCACATACGAGGGTCCCTCGGCCAGCACCACGTCACCCGGGTCGATGAAGATGCGGGTGATCAGATCGAGGGCCTGCTGGGAACCGACCGTGACGACCACGTCGTCCGCACCGGCCTCGATCCCCTCCAGGCGCATGACCTCGCAGATCTGCTCGCGCAGATGCGGGTCGCCCTGGCCGGAGCCGTACTGGAGCGCGACCGGGCCACGCCTGGTGACCAGATCGGAGACCAGCTCGCCGACCATGTCGAGCGGGAGGGCCGTGACGTACGGCATGCCGCCGGCCAGCGAGACCACCTCGGGCCTCGATGCGACGGCGAAAAGAGCTCGGATCTCGGAGGCGACCATCCCGGTAGCTCGCGCGGCGTACCGATCGACGTAGGCGTCGATACGCGACCCTTGGGTCGCGGGCGTCTGACCGTGATCCGTCTCTTCTGTCACGGTCCACCTCCTAGGTGTCAAATGGAGCCGAGAGACCAGAGTACGTGACGGGCCACGATCGCCGTGCACCCGCTCCCCGCTTCGTCACTGGGCTACGATGCCAGCTGGGGACGCGGATTTCGCGCGTTTTTCCGGGTCAACGATTGGGGCCGTAGTTGTCGCGTCGGCTGGTCAACATCACCCTGGACAATCTCGACGATCTGCCGCGCCGTTGCCGGCGGTGTGTTTTCTGGGAGCTTGACCCGGTCAGCGGGGAGCGCGCGGCCGACGCGGGCGACCCTGGGCTTGAGAAGGAAGCGTGGATCTCCGGAACGCTCCTGGAGTGGGGCAGCTGCGGGAAGATTCTTTATGTCGACGGGGTTCCGGCGGGGTTCGTGCTCTACAGCCCGCCGCTCTACAGCCCGCGCTCCGTGGCCTTCCCCACCTCGCCGGTCAGCGCGGACGCGGTGTTGCTGATGACGGCCCACATCATTCCGGAGTTCTCCGGGGGCGGGCTGGGGCGCATGCTGATCCAGGGCGTGGCCAAGGACCTCACCCGGCGCGGGGTCAAGGCCATCGAGGCGTTCGGCGACCTGAAGTGGGAGAAGCCGGGCTGTGTGGTGCCCGCCGAGTATCTGCTTTCGGTCGGCTTCAAAACGGTGAGGCCGCATCTCCGCTTTCCGCGGCTGCGGCTGGAGCTCAAGACGGCCGTCTCGTGGCGTGAGGACGTCGAGGTGGCGCTGGAGAGGCTCCTCGGGTCAATGAGCCCGGAAAGAGCATTGCGTCCCGTCTGAGGGCGTTCTGGGGGCCCGGCGAAGGCCCGGCCAACGAATGGGCCTTCGCCGTACAGCGGAAGGGGTTAGATGATGCCTTCGAGCTCGCGCATCAGCATCGCCTTGGGCTTGGCGCCGATGATCTGCTTGACCACCTCACCACCCTTGTAGACGTTCAGGGTCGGGATCTGCAGCACGCCGTAGTTGCGCGGGACCTCGGGGTTCTCGTCGATGTTCAGCTTGACGATCTCCAGCTTGTCGCCGTGCTCCTTGGCGATCTCCTCGAGGATGGGCGCGACCTGACGGCAAGGCCCGCACCACTCGGCCCAGAAGTCGACCAGCACCGGCTTGTCGCTCTTGAGGACCTCGGCCTCGAAGGTGGCGTCGGTTACAGCCTTCACGATTGCGCTCCTTAGTTCTCGTGGGTGGCCAGCCAGCGCTCGGAGTCCAGGGACGCCGAGCAACCGGTGCCGGCCGCGGTGATGGCCTGGCGGTAGATGTGGTCGACGACGTCGCCCGCGGCGAAGACGCCGTCGACGTTGGTCTCGGTCGTCGGCGCGGAGACCTGGACGTAACCGTCCTCGTCGAGGTCGATCTGGCCCTTGACCAGGTCGGTGCGCGGGTCGTGGCCGATCGCGAGGAACAGCGCGTCGGTCGCCAGCTCGCTCTCCTCGCCGGTCTTGACGTTGCGCAGCTTGACGGCCTCGACCTTGTCGGCGCCGAGAACGTCCACGACCTCGGTGTCCCAGATGAAGCGGATCTTGTCGTTGGCGAACGCGCGCTCCTGCATGATCTTGCTGGCGCGCAGCTCGTCACGACGGTGGACGACCGTGACCATCCGCCCGAACCGGGTCAGGAACGTGGCCTCCTCCATGGCGGTGTCACCGCCGCCGACGACCACGATGTCCTTCTGCCGGAAGAAGAACCCGTCACAGGTGGCGCACCACGACACGCCGCGTCCGGACAGCCGCTTCTCGTTCTCCAGACCGAGCTCGCGGTAACCGGAGCCCATCGCCAGGATGACCGACTTGGCGTAGTACGTATCGGTGTAGGTCTTGATGACCTTGGGGTTGGCTTCGAGGTCGACCTCGATCACGTCGTCGGCGACCAGCTCGGCGCCGAAGCGTTCGGCCTGCTTGCGCAGGTTGTCCATGAGGTCGGGGCCCATGATGCCGTCCGGGAAGCCCGGGAAGTTCTCCACGTCGGTGGTGTTCATCAGCGCACCGCCCGCGGTGACGGACCCCTCGAAGACCAGCGGCTTGAGTTCGGCGCGTGCGGAGTAGACGGCCGCGGTGTATCCAGCGGGGCCGGACCCGATGATGATCACGTTACGGACGTCGCTCAACGCTCTCACGCCTTCCTCGTCTGCTGTTGCCTGTCGCGTCAACAGATCCTAGGCCCGCGTGATTCCCTTCCCTGCCCACAAAACGAAAGAGCCCACCGAAGTGGGCTCTGACGTGGGGTTTCGCTTACCAGCGGCCGACTGTGGGCTTGCGAAGGTTCTTGCAGTTGAACGGGTCCACAACGTCGAGCCTGAGCTTGTTCTTCGGCTGGTTCTTCCAGGAGGCGACGATCAGCGCCTCCTGACCGTTGTACTGGCCCTGGTCGACCGCGAACGGCTTGAGCTTCGTGCGCGAGGAGACCTGGTTGACGCACTTGGAGACGCCGGTCGGCGTCTCACCGCCGCCCAGTGCCTCGGCGTTGCCCATGAAGCCGACCATCTCCCGGCGCAGGTCCTGGTCACTGTAGTTGTGGTTGCTGTCGGTCAGCGCGTAGCCGCGGCTCTTGACCTCGTTGCGCGTGGCCGTAGGAGGAGAAGGTTGAGCGGCCTGCAGGCCGCCACCGCCGTTCCCGCCCGAAGCCGTGAGCATCCCACTCGACAGTACGGCGGTGCCGACCACCACAGCGGCAGCGGCCGACGCGACCGCGGGCAGAGCCCACCGGCGCCGTCGGGAGGCCCGTGGCCGAGCAGGGACGATCGTGCCGTCATCGGCGACCACCCCGAGGCGAACCGGCGTCTCGGCGGCCGTTTCCCACGGCGCGTCCCGCATGAGCTCGTCCCAGTCGGGCGCTTCCGCCAGGCCGACTCCGCCCCTGGAGGCCTCGGCCGCCAGCGCCTTGTCGATGCGTAGCGCGACTCCCATCGGCATCGCCGGTGTTGGGGTCGCCGCGAGCACCTCGCGAACCGCCGCCAAGTCCGCGAGTCGCGCCCCGCAGGGGGTGCACACCGCGAGGTGTTCGCGTACTTGGCGCGCCGTGCCGACGTCTAGAAGACCCTCGGCCAGCTCGGCCAGGATCTCGAGGTCGTAGTGCGTATCACCCGTCACGAAGTTCTGCTCCCTTCGCGGATGAGACGCGACCGAGGTCCGAACGGTTCCGCAGATGCGAAAGAATTGGGGCAAGTTTCGCGCGTCCCCGCGCACAGCGGCTTTTCACCGTCCCGCTGGGGACTTCGAGCACTTGAGCTGCGTCTTCGACCGAATAGCCCATCATGTCGACCAGCACAAGAGCAGCTCGCTGATCGGCGGGCAGGAGTTTGAGAGCAGCCGAAACCTCCATGGAAACTTCACGTTCGAGGGTCTGGTCGGGCATCGGTGTGTCACGTTCGGCGGCTTCGATGAGCTCGTCGTCGGCGACCGGCCGGACCGACTTGCGGCGCATCCGGTCGAGGCACGCGTTGACCACGATGCGGTGGAGCCAGGTGGTGACCGCGGCCTCGCCGCGGAAGGTGGCGGCCTTGCGGTATGCGGAGACGAAGGCGTCCTGGACGGCGTCGGCCGCTTCGTCCGGGTCGCCCAGGGTGCGGAGGGCAACCGCCCACATGCGGTCCCGGTGCCTCTTGACTATCTCGCTGAACGCATGTGGATCCCCGTTGATGTGCGCGGCGAGCAGCTCCGCATCGGAATGCTCTGCGCCTGAGGGTGTCTCGGGTGGGGAGTTCACAAGGGGGTTCCTGATTATGCTGATCCGGGAGAATGCACTACTACGTCATAGATGGTGCCATGAAACCCGCCATCGTCCGCAGGAAGACGCGTAAACCAGATCAAAACGTACTGGCCGCTTGCGGGCTGCTCAGGCGTCAGAGTGATCTTTCCCGAGCCGTCCTTGTGACGCGCCACCGTCTTCAGCGAACCCAGCTCGCGTGAGTCGCCCACCTTCAACTCGACGTCGGCGCCCGAGGCCCCGGACAGCGTGGCCACCACGTCGCTCACCTGGACCGGCTTGCCCATGTCGAGCAGCAGGCCGACGCCGTCCTTGAGCCCGCCGAGGTCGGCGTCGTTGTAGTTCTCGGTCTTCCAGAACGTGCTGGGCTTGCCGTCGATGGCCGCCGAGGCCCGGTCCGGCTTCTCCGAGCCGTCGCCGAGCGGGTCGAAGCCGTCGGCCTTGGCCGGCTTGACCGGCTGGATCTCGGCCGCGGCCGTCTTCGACGTGCTCGGCTCGCCGCCGCCCGCCTCGGGCGCCGACGGGCTGCCGAGGCTGCGGCCGATCGTCCACGCGCCCACGCCGACGGCGGCGATGACCAGGAGGACGACCACGGTCATCAGCAGCCGGTTGAGCATGCTGCCGCCGCTGTTCTGCGGGCGGTTGGAGATCACGGTCTGCTGGGGCGGAGGTTCGCGCCGCGTGTCGAGGCCCTCGGAGCGGGAGGTCGTGGTGACCGACGGCGCGGGCGAGGCGTAGGAGATGGAGATGGGCATGGGCCGCGGGACGCCGGACAACTCCTCGGCGACCTCGGCCGGTGTGGTCAGCGCCGGATGGCCCTTGCGCGACTCGGGCAGCACCGCCCGGACGGTGATCATGTCGAGGTAGCCGGGCAGGCCCGCGGTGACCTGCCGGGGCGTGGCGAAGTGGCCGTCGATCATGGGCGCGGCGGGCAGCCCGCCCTCGTCCTCGTCGCCCGGCCAGTGCCCGGTCAGACCGGCGTACAGCAGTCGGCCGAGACCCTCGGCGTCCTCGTGGGCCGGGTGGTCGGCGGTGAGCCCGGCCAGCGCGGCGTCGACCGCCACGCCCAGCACCTTGACCGTGCTGCCGGTGGTCCACACCAGGTGGGCGGGGCGCAGGCAGAGGTGGTAGAGGTCGGCCTCGTGCGCGTGGGCCAGGGCCTCGGCCGCCTCGGCGACCAGGCCGGCGGCGCGCTCCGGGTCCAGCGGCCCGGCGGCCAGCAGGTCCGACAGCGACTCGCCGGTCACCCACTCGCTCACGACGTACGCGTGGTCGTCGTCCTGGGCGGCGTCGAAGACCTGCGTCAGCCGGGGATCGGTGAGGCGGCTGGCGGCGCGGGCGGCGGTGACGACCTCGTGGACACGCGGGAAGTCGGGGGCGAAGGTCAGAACGGCCACGGGACGGGCGAGGATCTCGTCGATGGCCTTCCACAAGGTGGCACCGTCGGACTCGCTCACGCGGTCCTCCAGCCGGAAACGCTCAGCGAGGCGCGTGCCCGGTTCGACCGCCGACGTGCTCACTGACCTTCTCCGCTCAGCCGATCGGGCGAGTCCGTGCCTCGACACACCTTCGTGGAGGAATCCCACGTAGGCACGCTATGTCGGGTGGATCCGCCCACGCCCCTCCTGCTGCCATTCGCGCGTGTCCGCACCATCGTAGTGCCGCGCCGTGTACGCCCGCGTTCTTTACCGGCCTACCCGTCCCGCGACCATTCCAACGATTGAGTTGACCTCGGGGATGCGCATCTTATGGGCAATGGCCAAATAGAGCAGCCCGCCGAGACCGCCGCCGACCGCCAGGATGATCAGCGAGTTGAGGAAGGCGAGCTCGCCGAAGACCTGCTGGCTGACCCAGACCGAGGCCAGCGCCAGCACCGCGGTGGGCATCGCGGCCAGATACATGCGGGTCAGCGCGGTGCCGATGGTCCAGCCGCCCAGCCCGGCCGCGCGCCGCGAGGCCATCATCCAGGCGACCACCGCGCCCAGCGCGTACGCGCACGCGTAGGCGAACGCGAGTCCCATGACCACGTAGGCCGGAGGCAGCAGCGCGTTGGCCACCAGCATCAGCCCGGCGCCCGCGGCGGTGGTCCCGGCCCCGATGAAGACCGGAGTGCGGGTGTCGCCGAAGCTGTAGAAGACCCGGAGCAGGAGCTGGAAGACGGCGAAGGGCATGAGGGCCAGGCCGTACACCTGAAGGACGTTGCCGATGTAGACGGCGTCGGCGACGGCGGTCTCGCCGTGGGCGTAGATCGGCACGGTGATCGCGGGACCGAGCACCATGAGCAGAAGCGAGGCCGGAACCATCACGCACGAGATCAGCCGCACCCCGGAGCCGAACTCCGACCGCAGGTCGTCCATGCGCCCGTCGGTGACCGCGCGGCTCATCTTGGGCAGCATCGCGGTGATCACCGAGACGCCGATGATGCCGTAGGGCAGCTGGAAGAGCTGGAAGGCGTAGGTGTACGGGCTGACGCCGTGGTTCGGCACCGCGTCGCCGGCGGCGCTGGCCAGATTGGTGATCAGCATGAAGCCGAGCTGGGTGATGACGACGTAGCCGATCGTCCAGCCGCCGGCCTTGGCCATCTCGCCGAGCCGGGCGTTGCGCACGTCGAGGCGGGGACGGAACTGGAAGCGCGCCCGCTTGAGCGCGATGACCAGGACGGTGGCCTGCGCGACGATGCCGGCGGTGGTGCCCAGGCCGAGCAGCGCGAGCTGGCCGTCGCTGACGGTCGCCAGGTTGTCGCCGCCGGAGTAGGCGAGGAACACGCCGATGACCACGATGTTGTTGAGCACCGGCGCCCACATCGGGGCGGCGAAGCGGTCGCGGGTGTTGAGGATGGCGCCGGCCACCGCGCCGAGGCCGAAGAAGGCGAGCTGTGGCAGGATCAGCCGGGCCAGCAGGACCGCGACCTCGTACTGCCGCGATCCGGGCCGCCAGTTGGTGTAGAGGTCGATGAGCAGGGGGGCGGCGAGCACCGCGAGCGCCGCCACCACGATGAGCGCGAGCGTGGCCAGCGTCAGCAGCCGTTGCTCGAAGGCCCGGCCGCCGTCGGCGTCGCGCTGCTGCGCCTGCACGATCATCGGCACGATGACGCTGCTCAGCACGCCCAGCAGGAGCAGGTCGAGGATGGAGTACGGGATGGCGTAGGCGACGTTGTAGGCGTCGCCGAGCAGCGCGGTGCCGACCGCCGACGCCAGCACCATCGTGCGTACGAAGCCGGTGACGCGCGAGACCATCGTGCCGGCGGCCATGATCGCGCTCGCCCTCATCAGGCGGCTCATACCTTCTCACTCTCCCGGGCCTGCGCCGCTCGCGCCGGACGCTTCTGCGAGCGCCGCCGCAGGATGCGGGTGACCACGGCGGCGAGCATGACCGACAACGCGCCGCCCACGATGACGAGGGCGATGCCGGTGTAGCCGGTGGTCCTGATGGTCAGCTTGACGGGATCACCGTACGCCACGCCGTCGGCCGTCTCCAGCTGAACGGTGATGGTCGCGTCGCCGCTGGTCTTGACCGTCATCGGCACCGGGACGGTGCCGATCTCGCCCTTGCCTATCGTCATGCGTTTCTTGACGTACTTGGAGTCGATCTGCAGCAGCTCGCGGTTGTTGGAGGACACGTCGACCATCAAGGTGACGGACGTGCTCAGCCCGTTGCGCACACTGATGGGCACCTGGCCGTCGACGCCGGCCAGCGTGCGCGGCTGGTCGCGGCTGGCCCCGCTGATCGTGATGAGGCCGAGCCGCTTGCCCAGCGCGGCGTCGATCTGCTTGGTGGCCGAGCGCCCGGCCCGCGTGCTGTTGCGCCAGGCGGAGGAGGTCAGGCGGAGCACGGCGTTCTCGAAGCCGGCCGAGCGCTTGTCGGTGGTGATCCGCGTGGCCAGATCGGCCTCGGCGGCGGCCTCCTTGACCGGTTCGAGGTACTTCGCGCTGAGCTCTTCCTTGCGGTCCTGCTCGGTGTAGACCAGTCCGGTACGCGGCGTCTGCACCTTGGCCGGCTTGATCGAGCCGAGCTCACCGGAGGCCAGCCACGGCAGCCGGGCCGCGGTCTTGAGCAGCGCCGAGACGAACGCCGGGTCCGGGTCCCAGCGCCGCGACGGCGCCACGACCAGGTTCCTCGGCCTCACCTGGCCCGGCTCGGCGGCGATCATCGCCGTCTCGGCGATGAAACGCTGCTTGTTGAGTGCGGCGGTGCGCCCCGCGGCCGAGTCGAGCTCGAACATGCGGCTCAGCTCCTCGTCCGGCAGGAGCGCGGTGACCGGCCCCGAGACGCTGTCGAGCGTGGTGGCCGCGTCGAGCGTGGTCGTGGCCGGCGTCTGGGGCGGAACGTTGGCCGGGTTGAGCAGCACGGTGCCGACCTTGCCGACCGACAGCAGGTCGAGGGCGTCGTCGTCGAGCTTGCCCGCCACCGGCCAGTTGACCGTGGTGGGGATGTCGCGCTTGAAGTGCCGGGCGGCGGCCACGTCGGCGGCCGCGATCGCCGTTTTCACGCCGTTGTCGAGACCTTGGTGGGCCAGGGCGGCCACGTCGGGGTCGCCGTAGGGGATCGCCACGACGGGCGCGCCGGTCAGCGAGGTGCGCAGGGAGTCCAGCCACGGCGCGGCGGCCGGGTCGGCGGGCTGCTTCTTGCCGTTTCTGAGCGTGTAGCCCTTGGCCATCGCCTGAACGTCGTCGAGCAGGCCGGGCTCGACGAACCAGGTGACGTTCTTCGGCGCCGTCTTGGCGAGGGCGGCGAGGTCGGCCAGGCGCCCGCCGGGCTTGAGCGCGGCGGCGAGCTTGTCGTCGACGAACGTGACGTCGTCGGAGCGGTGCGGCGCGTCGACGATCGGCAGCGCCACCGACAGCCGGTTGCGCGGCAGCTTGGGCGTGGCCGGCGGCATGTAGGTGAGGAAGGTGTGGGCCTTGGCCAGCGGCTGCCAGGACGCCGCGACCGGGACGACCTCGACCGTGATCGGGTAGACGCCGAAGGCGTTCATGCCGAGCTGCATGGGGGTGACGGTGAGCGTCCAGTCGGTGTTGGCGCCGTTGTTGACCAGCGGAAAATCCATGAACGACGAGTTGGACGCCTGAGGGAGTTGTGCGGCCTGGTCCTCGGCGAAGGCCTTCATGGCGGCGCGGTCGGTCATGCGCTGGAAGCCGTAGCGCACCCGCACGCGCACGCCGGTCAGCGGCGTCCCCGTGCCGTTGCGGAAGGTGCCCGACAGCTTGATCTGGTCGGTGGGCTTGGTCGGCAGCTCAGGGGTGATCGCCTTGACGCTGAGGGTCAGCTCCTGCTTGGCCGTCATGGCGGCAGCCGTACCCGGCGTTGTCGCGACCACGGGGGCGAGCAACGCGGCGGAGAGGACTGCGAGAAGCGTGGCCTTTCCGATCACGCGTCAGTCCGGGGTGGAGTACGGCGCACGCCCGCAATGGTACGGGCTCAGTGCCGTAGCGCGACCGTCTGGCGGGAACCTCTGGGCCTTGGCGCCCGAAGGTCCATGGACTTGCCAGACATGAGTGACAGCAGGTCGTACGCGCGCAAGGTGAGGGCCGTGTGGCGTTCACCCGTGGCCAGGAAGACGGACTGATGATCAGGCTTGATGCGGTCGTCGATGAGGACGGCGAGGGTGGGCGGCAGCAGCAGCGGGCAGACCAGCCCGGCGGCGTAGTCGGTAACCTCGTTGACCACGAAGGCCGGGGCAGGGTGTACTTTCCTGGCCCCGAGCAGTCCCCCGACCACTCCAGGCCTGGGCGGTGCGGCGACGGTGGACACGACGGCGACGGCCTCCCGGCCCAGCCTGGTGACCGCCTCGAACATCGTCACGGCCACGCAGCGGGAGGGGGCTGCGGAGATCGTCTCGGGCAGCTCGTCCGCGCATGTCATGGGGCGCGGAAGGCGTACGATCTCATGATGGACCTGGTGTGCGAGGAGCCAGCGGTGGATCGCGAGGGCGTCCTTCATAGATGAGCTCCTAGCCTCGTTCCATGGCCCCCGACGGTCTCTGACCGACGGTAACCCGGACCTGGTGTGGCTCGGGGGATATGTTCCGTAATGCGTGAAGGACCTACCCAGCTTGCCGGACTCAAATCAGCACTTTCACAAGATCGCCCCGGTCGCCGACGAGCTCGGCGAGCTGTTCGCCGCCCGAGGGCACGAACTGGCCCTGGTGGGCGGCTCGGTGCGCGACATCCTCCTCGGACGCATCGGCAACGACCTCGACCTGACGACGGAGGCCCGGCCGGAGCGGGTGCTCGAGATCGTCAAGGACTGGGCCGACTCCGTCTGGACCATCGGGATCGACTTCGGCACGGTCGGCGTCCGCAAGGGCAACTGGCTGCTGGAGATCACCACCTACCGGAGCGAGTCCTACGACCCCAAGTCGCGCAAGCCCGAGGTCGTCTACGGCGACACGCTCGAGGCCGACCTGGAACGCCGTGACTTCGCGATCAACGCGATGGCGGTGCGGCTGCCCGACCACGAGTTCGTCGACCCCTACGGCGGCGTCTCCGACCTGACCGCGAAGCTGCTGCGCACGCCGGGCACACCCGAGCAGTCCTTCGACGACGACCCGCTGCGCATGCTGCGCGCCGCCCGCTTCGCCTCCCAGCTGGGGTTCACGGTGGCGCCCGAGGCGCTCAGGGCGATGACCGAGATGGCCGAGCGGATCGAGATCGTCTCCGCCGAGCGCATCCGCGAAGAGCTCGACAAGCTGGTCTGCGGCACGTACCCGCGTGAGGGGCTGGGGCTTCTGGTCGAGACGGGTCTGGCCGCGCACGTGCTGCCCGAGCTGCCCATGCTCCGCCTGGAGATCGACGAGCACCACCGGCACAAGGACGTCTACGAGCACTCGCTGACCGTCCTCGACCAGGCCATCGCCCAGGAGGAGGACGCCAAGCCCGACCGCATCCTGCGCTGGGCGGCGCTCCTGCACGACGTGGGCAAGCCCAAGACCAGGCGGCACGAGGCCGGCGGCCGGGTCTCCTTCCACCACCACGAGCTCGTCGGCGCGCAGATGACCAAGAAGCGCATGACCGAGCTCAGGTTCCCCAAGGACGTGGTGGCCGACGTGGCCCGCCTGGTCGAGCTCCACCTGCGCTTCCACGGCTACGGCTCGGGGGAGTGGACCGACAGCGCCGTACGCCGCTACGTACGCGACGCCGGTCACCTGCTCGACCGCCTCCACAAGCTGACCAGGGCCGACTGCACGACACGCAACAAGCGGAAGGCGGCCCACCTCTCGCGTACCTATGACCAGCTCGAAGAGCGCATCGCCCGGCTGGCCGACGAGGAGGAGCTGGCCAAGATCCGCCCGGAGCTCGACGGCAACGAGATCCAGCGGGTCCTCGGCATCGGGCCGGGCCCGATGGTGGGCAAGGCCTACAAGTTTCTGCTCGACCTCCGCCTCGACCAGGGCGTGCTCGGCAAGGAAGCGGTCACGGAGGCGTTGCTGACGTGGGCTCGGGAGCAGAAGGGCTAGTGCCCGGCGCGTCCTCTCCTCAGCGCGCGGAGGGGACGCGCGACGGCGCCGTGACCAGCCGGTACACCAGCGCGCTGACCAGGTAGCCGCCGGCGATGATGCCGACGGCCAGGTAGGACTTGCCGTTGGCGGGCAGGATCGCCGCCGAGAGCCCGGCGGCCAGCACGAACATGCCGTTGAACAACATGTCGTAGAGGGAGAAGGCCCGGCCCAGGTAGGCGTCCTCGACGTCGCGCTGGACGGAGGTGTCGGCGCAGATCTTGACGCTCTGCCCGGCCAGGCCCAGCACGAAGCCGGAGATCCACAGGCCCCACTCCTGGAAGGGCGTCACCAGGATCGCGGACAGGACGCCGGCCGTGATGAGCATCATCGGCACCCAGCGCTCGACGGGCATGCGTTCGGTGGCCAGGGGCGTGACGATCACCGCCAGGGCGTAGCCGACGGCGGAGGTGGCCACGACCACGCCGATGCCCTTCAGGGCCGCCTCGGAGTCGCCGTTGGTGAAGTAGTAGCGGTAGAGGATGATGCCGAGCGCGGTGGCCATGCCGTACATGAAGCGGTGCGCGGCCATGGCGCCCATCGCCGCGGCGGCCCTGCGGCGGCGCGCGAGGTGCTTGGCGCCCTCCACCAGGCCCTTGAGTACGTTGCGCACGGCCTCCTTGACCTGCGGGCGGTTGGGGTCGAAGTCGGGGCCGAGCAGGTCGCGGCGCATGGTCCTGGCGACCAGGGCGCTCAGGCTGAACAGCACGCCCGAGGTGACCAGCACGAGGGCGACGCCGGAGTCGCCCGGTCCGAACACGCCGCGCATCAGCGTGGCGACGCCGACGCCGACGAACGTGATGACCGTGCCGGAGGTCGGCGTGACCGCGTTGGCCGCCATCAGCTGGTCCCTGGGCACCACGTGCGGCAGGGAGGCGCCCAGCGCGGCCAGGAAGAAGCGGTTGACGCCGAGCACGCCCAGCGCGGCCGCGTAGAAGAACTCGTCAGGGGTGTCGAGGGCGACGAGGGCGGCGGCGATCAGCAGCAGCACCCCGCGGACCACCGGCGCGATCACCAGGATCTGGCGGCGCGACCACCTGTCGATGAAGACGCCGACGAACGGCCCCAGGATGCTGTACGGCAGGAACAGGACCGCCATGCCCGCCGCCACCTGCAGCGCGGTGGTCTGCTTCTCGGGGCTGAAGAAGGCGAATCCGGCCACGCCGAACTGGAAGATGCCGTCGGAGAACTGGGAGACCAGGCGGGTGCCGAACAACCGTCGGTAGTCCCGGCCCTGCAGGACCACACGGAGATCGGCGACGAATGACACGCAGCCAGCCTAGCCGCCGCCGGCTGCCGACCTGCTTCTGGTTCTGCCCGTTCTCCGGGGAGAAAGGTTCCCGTACGCTTCGTTCTGTGACGACTGAGGAACACGTGGTGTTGGTCGACGGCGAGGGAAACGCGATCGGCGCCGCCCCCAAAACGTCGGTACACGGCCGGGACACCCCTCTCCACCTGGCCTTCTCCAGCTACGTCTTCGACCCCGCCGGCCGGGTCCTGCTGACCAGGCGGGCCGGGCACAAGCTGACGTGGCCGGGAGTCTGGACCAACAGCTGCTGCGGCCATCCGCTGCCCGGCGAGGCCGTCGAGCACGCGGTGCTGCGCAGGCTCTCCTACGAACTGGGCCTGGACGCCGAGCGGGCCGACCTGATGCTGCCGGCCTTCTCCTACCGGGCGGTCATGCCCAACGGCGTCGTGGAGCACGAGCTGTGCCCGGTCTACCGGGTCACGGTGAAGGGGCCGGTCGACGCCAACCCCGACGAGGTGGGGGAGGTCCTTTGGATGCCGTGGAAGGAGTTCGCCGAGGGCGTGGGCAACGGCCTGCTGGCGATCTCGCCGTGGTGCAGGGAGCAGGTTCCGCTGCTCACGGCCCGGGGTGACGATCCGCTGGCGTGGGAGACGGCGCCGGAGGACGGGCTGCCTCCGGCCGCGCGGCCGGCTGGGCGCCGTCACGGCGCCCAGCCGTGACCTACCGGGACACCTCGCCGCGGATGAACTTCTCGACGTAGTCGCGCGCCTCGTCGTCGCTGTGCTGGACGGGCGGGGACTTCATGAAGTACGAGGAGGCGCTCAGGATCGGGCCGCCGATGCCCCGGTCGAGGGCGATCTTGGCGGCGCGGACGGCGTCGATGATGATGCCGGCCGAGTTGGGGGAGTCCCAGACCTCGAGCTTGTACTCCAGGTTCAGCGGGGTGTCGCCGAACGAGCGGCCCTCCAGGCGGACGTAGGCCCACTTGCGGTCGTCGAGCCACGGCACGTGGTCGGACGGGCCGATGTGCACGTCGGCCTTGCCCATCTCGTGCGGGATCTGCGAGGTGACCGACTGCGTCTTGGAGATCTTCTTGGACTGGAGGCGCTTGCGCTCCAGCATGTTCATGAAGTCCATGTTGCCACCGAAGTTGAGCTGGTACGTGCGCAGCAGCTCGACCCCGCGGTCCTCGAAGAGCTTGGCCATGACGCGGTGCGTGATCGTGGCGCCGACCTGCGACTTGATGTCGTCGCCGATGATCGGGACGCCCGCCTCCTCGAACTTCTCCGCCCACTCGGGGTCGGAGGCGATGAAGACCGGCAGCGCGTTGACGAAGGCGACCTTGGCGTCGATGGCGCACTGCGCGTAGAAGCGGTCGGCCTCCTCCGAGCCGACCGGCAGGTAGGAGACGAGGACGTCCACCCGGTTCTCCTTGAGGACCTTCACGACGTCCACCGGAGCCTCGTCGGACTCCTCGATGATCTCGCGGTAGAACTCGCCGAGACCGTCGAAGGTGTGGCCCCTCTGCACGATCACACCCGTGGGCGGCACATCCGTGATCTTGATCGTGTTGTTCTCACTGGCCACGATCGCCTCGGACAGGTCGCGCCCGACCTTCTTGGCGTCCACGTCGAAGGCGGCGACGAACTCGACGTCACCGACGTGGTACTCGCCGAACTTGACGTGCATCAGGCCGGGGACCCTGGCGTCCGGGTCGGCGTCCTTGTAATAGTGCACGCCCTGGACCAGCGATGCCGCGCAGTTGCCGACACCGACAACGGCCACGCGAACCGAACCCATCGCACTCGCTCCCTTACTCATCTGTGTTATTTCTCGCGGGCTCGAAGGCCCGTCTCTCTGTCGCGATCAGCTCATTCAGCCAACGCACCTCGCGTTCGACCGATTCCAGACCGTGACGCTGCAACTCCAGGGTGTAGGCATCGAGCCGTTCCCTGGTACGTGCGAGCGCGGTGCGGACGGCGTCGAGTCGTTCCTCGAGCCGGCTGCGGCGGCCTTCGAGGATGCGCAGGCGCACCTCGGCCTCGGTATGGCGGAAGAAGGCGAAGTGGATGCCGAAGCTCTCGTCCTCCCACGCGGACGGCCCGGCCTGGGTCAGCAGCTCCTGGAGCCGCTCCTTGCCTTCGGCGGTGAGCTTGTAGACGATCTTCGATCTGCCGCTCACCCGAGTGGGTTGCTCTTCCACGATAAGACCCTGCTCCAGGAGCGACCTCAAGCAGGGGTACAGCGAACCGTAGGAGAACGCACGGAACATGCCGAGCAGCTCGTTGAGCCGTTTGCGCAGCTCGTAGCCATGAAGCGGCGTCTCGTGCAGCGACCCGAGCACGGCGAGTTCCAGCACTCTGCCCTGTCCGCTGACCATTGGAACCGCCCTCCTCTCGCGTCGATGTATCGGCTCGATACATCTTGAGGATACGTCGCTCCGCTATATGGCCGCAATTAATGGATTTCCCAAGGCGTTGGGAGGAATCGGTAAAAAGCCGTAGTCTGGCGCGCATGTGGTCACAGCGAAGGGTGGTGGATTACGGCCTCGCCAAGCGGGCGGTGGTCCGCTCGGTGCGCTCAGGGCGCACTGTGCCCCGTGACGTCTGTGACGCACAGCCGTACCTCCTCCGCGCGGCGCGCCACTTCGGCGAGCCCACCGAGCGCACCTGCCCGGTATGCGAGAGGGAGAACGTCACCAACGTGACCTATGTCTATGGGGATTCCCTGGGTCGCCATGCTGGTCAAGCAAAGGCCACGTCAGAACTCGTCGACATGGCCCATGATTACGACGAGTTCAGGGTGTACGTCGTCGAGGTCTGCCAAGGTTGTTCCTGGAACCACCTGGCGGTCTCGTACGTCCTCGGCAACGGACCGCCTGACCTCGTCGGCCAACCGTGAGACCGAGGGCGGCGAGCAGCCTCACGCCCACCCGCCGTGCCATCCGACGACGATGCGAGGACGTGTGAGTTACAGCAGCAACGAGGGGACGGGACGCCAAGGAAGGCGCCGTCGCTCAAGCTCACCCCGTTCAGCTGCCTCTCAGGGGCAGACCCCCCAGACCGGTTCCTGGGGTACGGCGCAGCCGCCACGTCGTCCGGAGGCAGCCTACGAGCAGACCGGCGCGATGGCCGCGCAGCAGGGGCAGGGACCGGGCTTCGACCCGCCGCAGCCCCACCGCGCCCAGCCCGGTCAGCCGGGCCAGCAGGGCCCGCCCGGTCAGCCGGGCCAACCGGGTCAGCAGGGCCGGCCCGGCCCGCGCCCCGGTCAGCCTGGACAACCCGGCCAACCGGGCCAGCCCGGGGCGTACCCCGGACAGTCCGGCGCGCACCCCGAGCAGCCCGGAACGGGCCCGCAGCGCACCTCGCGCCGTCGCCCGCAGGAGCAGCAGGACACCGTCGTGAGCCAGGCGCCACCCCGCCGCGGACGCGGACGCGGCGGCCCGGAAGGCCCGCCGCCCCCCGCGGGTCCCGGCAGGGACGACGGCGAGGGCCGCAACTGGCGCCGGTTCCTGCCCAGCTGGAAGATCCTCGTGGTCGGCGTCGTGGTCGTGGCCGCCGGCGTGTTCGGCATGATCATGGTGGGCTACTCCGTCACGCCCATGCCCACCGAGGCGCAGGCGAAGGCCGACGCGGACGACCAGGGCAGCGTGATCCGCTACGCGAACGGCAAGGTGCTCGCGCGGATCGGCACCAAGCGCAAGCCGATCAGCAACATGTCCGAGATCCCCAAGCACGTCCAGGACGCGGTGATCGCCGCCGAGAACAGCTCCTTCCGCGAGGACTCCGGCATCTCCTTCTCCGGCATGGTCCGTTCGCTGTGGAGCACCGCCACCGGCCAGCAGGTCCAGGGCGCCTCGACCATCACCCAGCAGATGGCGCGCAACTACTACGACGGCCTGTCCCAGGAGCGCTCGCTCCAGCGCAAGGTCAAGGAGATCTTCGTCGCCGTCAAGCTGAACAAGTCGCTGGCCAAGGACCAGATCCTCCTGCAGTACCTCAACACCATCTACTTCGGCCGCGGCACCTACGGGATCGGCGCGGCGGCGGAGGCCTTCTTCGGCAAGAAGAAGGTGAGCGACCTCACCCCGGAGCAGGGCGCCTACCTCGCCGGCCGTATCCAGAACCCCTCCGCCTTCGACGCCGCGGAGAAGTCGGGCAACCTGGGGGCCACCCAGTTCCGCTACGCGTACGTGCTCGACCAGATGGCCAAGCTCAACCCCAAGGACTACGGGAACCTGAAGGCGAAGACGCCCGAGGCGCCCAAGCGCACCAAAGACCGCCAGATCGACTACTTCAACGGCGTCGACGGCTACATGATCATGACGGCCATCAACGAGATGGAGCGCAAGACCCGCATCGACCTCGACGAGCTCAAGACCGGCGGCTACGACATCAGGACCACCTTCGACAAGGACCTCATGGAGGCCGCGAAGCGGGCGGTCAACCAGCACACCCGCAACGCCCCCGACGAGGTCATGGCCACGCTGGCCGCGGTCAACCCCACCAACGGGCGGGTCATCGCCTTCTACGGCGGCGACGACTACCAGTACGACGCGTGGAACGACGCCTTCCAGTCGGTGAAGCAGGCCGCCTCCGCCTTCAAGCCCTACGTGCTCGCGGCCTGGCTCGAACAGGGCTACAGCCTGCGCAGCTACCTGCCGGCCAAGGGGCCGATCAAGCTGGAGGGCACCACCCCGATCGACAACGACCACGCCTCGGGCGCCGCCTCCGTCGACGTGGTCAAGGCCACGGCCAGCTCGGTCAACACCGCCTTCGCGAAGATGGGGGAGAAGGTCGGCCTCGACAGCGTGGTGGACATCGCGGCCCGCGCGGGCATCAACAGGGAGAGGCTGGAGGCGGTGAAGGCGGAGCAGAAGTACCTGCTCACCATCGGCTCCAGCGGCGTGACCGCGGTCGAGCAGGCGGGCGGCTACTCGATCTTCGCCAACGCCGGCAAGCACATCGAGAACCACGTGATCATCAAGGCCACCAAGAGGGGCGGCCAGGTCGTCCTCGACGAGCGGCAGTACCCCTCGGTCAGGGTGATCTCCGAAGAGGCCGCGGCCGACGCCACCGTCGCCCTGCAGGCCGTGGTCAAGAGCGGCACCGGCAGGAACGCCGCCCTGTACAACCGCCCGGTGGCCGGCAAGACCGGTACCAACAACAACAACAAGGACGTCTGGTTCGTCGGCTTCACCCCGCAGGTCTCCACCGCGGTCGGCATGTACCGCCAGCAGTGCAAGACCAACGGCGGCAAGGGCAAGGTCGTGCGGCCCGTGCACGACAACTGCCCCTGGTACCGGGGCAAGGACCCGGCCAAGGAGAAGAAGTACACGCCGCAGAAGCCGTACTCCTCGCCCTTCGAGGCCCCGCTGCCCGGCGGCTACCAGGGCGCCACCTACCCGGCGGCGATCTGGAAGACCTTCATGCTGGAAGCCACCAAGAACGACAAGGTCGAGCAGTTCCCGCCGCGCGCCGACTACGGCGTGCCGGAGAACCTGGCGCCCAAGCCCACCCCGACGCCCACGCGCACGATCGACCCGGAGAACCCGTTCGAGGACCCGACCGACTGCCCGCTCCTCGACCCGGCCTGTGAGGACGACGGCAACGTCAACGTCGACCCCGACGAGCAGGGCTTCCCCGAGGGTGACGACGGCATGATGGGCGGCGGCGCGACGGTTCCCGATCCGATGCCGAGCCGCCGCGAGGACGGATGAAGCCGCCTGTCCACATAAGGGCGGCTTCGTATCTGCCCCTGGGGCTGTTCGCCGCCCTGGGGGCGACGCTGGCGTACCTGTTCAGGCTGCCGTGCCGTACCGGCGGGTGGAACGACCAGGTCACCACCTACACCAGCTTCTGCTACACCGACATCTACCCGCTCTACTTCGACCGGCAGTTGTCGACCGAGAACCCCTACTTCGCCCAGGTCCCGTTCGACAAGCAGGTCGAGTACCCGGTCGTGCTGGGCGAGGTCATGCAGGCCATCGCCTGGCTGGTCAGGTCCGCGGGCGACGTGGCCGCGCAGGGCGTGCGCTTCTACGACATCACCGTCGTCCTGCTCGGCGTCTGCCTGGTGATCGGCGTGCTGCTGATGGCCGCGGTGGCCGGCCCGACCCGCCGCTGGGACGCCCTCTGGTACGCGCTCGCGCCGTCGGTGATCCTGGCCGCCTACATCAACTGGGACCTGGTGGCCGGCGCGCTGTCGATGGGCATGCTGCTGGCCTGGGCCAGGAAACGGCAGGTTCTGGCCGGAGTCCTGCTCGGGCTGGCGATCGCGACCAAGTTCTACCCGCTGATGTTCCTGGGCGCGCTCTTCCTGCTCACGGTGCGCACCGCGCGATGGCGGCCGTTCATCGTCACGGTGGCCGCGGCGGTGACCGCCTGGCTCCTGGTCAACCTGCCGTTCATGATCTTCGCCTGGGACGGCTGGCGCCGCTTCTACGTCTTCTCCCAGGAACGCGGCGTCGACTGGGGCTCACCCTGGCTGTTCTTCCAGAACAAGGGCTGGCCCGTGCTCGGCACCGCCGACGTGAGCCTGCTCGGCACCGCCTCGCTGGCCGTGCTCTGCCTCGGCATCGCCGTGCTCACGCTGGCCGCCCCGCGCCGTCCCCGGCTGGCGCAGATCTGCTTCCTGGCGCTGGCCGCGTTCATGATGACGAACAAGGTGTGGTCGCCGCAGTTCGTGCTGTGGCTGGTGCCGTTCGCCGTGCTGGCCAGGCCCAACTGGAAGCCGCTGGCCCTGTGGCAGGTGGCCGAGGTCTGGTACTTCTTCGCCATCTGGCTCTACCTGCTCGCCCAGCCGCCGCTGGACCGGGCCGACCTGGGCATCGGTGACGACACGTACTTCACCGCGGTGTGGGGCCGTGTGATCACCATCGGCATCATGATGGCCTTCGTCGTGCGCGACATCCTCCGTCCCGACAAGGACGTGGTACGGCAGGGCGGCGTCGACGACCAGATCGGTGGCGTCTTCGACGAGGCCCGCGACCGTTACACCCTGCTGCCCGCCTCTCGATGATCACTCGTTCGGCCGATCGTGACGCGCTGCTGCTCTGGCTCGGCTCGCGCGCCGGACTGCTCGTGGCGACGCTGCTCGGCATCTCGCTTCAGGACTATCTGGGCAAGTGGCGGGCCTGGGACGCCGGGTTGTTCGTCATCATCGCCGAGCATGGCTACGACGGCGTACCCGGCCGGCCGCCGGACGCGGGGCTGCCCGCGTTCTTCCCCGGGCTGCCGATGGCGCTTCGGCTGGTGCACCTGGTCGTACCCGACTGGGCGCTGGCCGGGCTGCTGATCTCGCTGGTCGCGGGGGCGGTGGCGACGATCTTCCTGGCCCGGCTGGCCGTCTTCGAGGGCGGTGCCGGCTGGGTGGCCGTGCTCGCGCTGCTGCTCTTTCCCACCGCCGTCTTCCTGGCCGCCGGCTACAGCGAGTCGCTCTTCCTGGCCTTCGCGGTGCCGGCGTGGCTGGCCGCCAGGCAGCGGCGCTGGCCGCTGGCCGTCGTGCTGGCGGCGGGCGCCTCGTGTGTGCGGATCACCGGGTTGTTCCTGGCGCTCGCCCTGTGGGTGGAGTTCGCCTCGTCGCGGCCCTCGCTCCGGATGGCGCCTTGGCTGGCCGTACCGTTTCTGCCGTTGGTGGGGTATTCGTATTTCCACTACACGCGCTCGGGCGACTGGTTCGCGTGGAAGCACGCGCAGGAGGCCGGCTGGGGCCGGGAGATGGTGTGGCCCTGGGAGTCGTTCGCCAAGACGTGGGCCGCGGCCCTGGGCGAGGACGAGTTCGCGGTCGCGTTCCGGATGGAGATCGCCGGGGTCGCCGTGGCCGTGCTGGGGCTGGTGTGGCTGCTCGCCCTGCGGCGCTGGAGCGAGGTCGTCTACTGCGGGTTGCAGGCCGGGGCGCTGATGACCTCGGCCTACTACCTGTCGATCCCGCGCTCGTTGCTGCTGTGGTTTCCCCTGTGGGTGGCGATCGCCCGGTTGCGGCACCGGTGGGTGATCGCCGCGTACGCCATGGTGTCGGGGCCTCTGATGGTGCTGAACGCCGTGCGGTTCCTCACGGGCGCGTGGGCGGGCTGATCCCCTTACCCACTTCCGCGGCTCGGTAATCCAGGGAAGTTATCCACAGGCTGTGTATCAGAGGTTCTTGCGGAGGAAGGCGATGTCCTCCGCCTGGCCCGCCGCGGGGGTCTCGACGATGACGGGGGCGTCGGCGGCCCGGCAGACCGCGAGGATCAGCTCAGGGTCGATCTTCCCCTCGCCGAGGTTGGCGTGCCGGTCGGCGCCGGAGTCGAAGTCGTCGCGCGAGTCGTTGCAGTGGACCAGGTCGATGCGGCCGGTGATGGCCTTGACCCGGTCGACCAGGTCGACGAGCTCCTCGCCGCCGGCGTGGGCGTGGCAGGTGTCGAGGCAGAAGCCCACGTCGAAGCCGTCGAGCGCCTCCCACAGCCGGGCGATGCGCTCCAGCTTGCGGGCCATCGCGTTGCCGCCGCCCGCGGTGTTCTCGATGAGGACGGGGATGCGGCGCTCCTCCAGGCGCTCGAACACCTTGCGCCAGTTGTCGAAGCCGACCTGGGGGTCGTCGCTGTTGCCGACGTGGCCGCCGTGCACGATCAGGCCCTTGGCGCCCAGGTCGGCGGCGGCCGTCAGATGCTGGGTGAGCAGCTTGCGGCTGGGAATCCTGATCTTGTTGTTGGTGGTGGCCACGTTGACCAGGTACGGGGCGTGGATGTAGATCTCCACTCCCTCGACCGGCTTGTCCGGCAGCACCGGGCCCTTGTAGCCCTGGGGATCACCGAGGAAGAACTGCACCACCTCGGCGCCGACCTCGGCGGCGTGGGCGGCGGGATCGTCCTGGTCGACATGAGCACCGATGAGCACCATGGCTTCGAGGGTAGCCGTTTGGTCCGACGTTCTCAGGGCAGTCGCCAGGAGCCCCCCGACCACCTGAGGAGCGTGATGGCGCTGTATCGCAGAGGCGTGAGCCTGATATTCCTGATCTACGTGCTCGTCGGCATCTACGTCGCGTGGATCCACGACTACATCACCCCGGCCCTGCTCAAAGACCTGGCCGAGGCGCTGCTGGCCGTATTCCTGTGGTTCCTGATCCTGCTCGGTGTCGATCTGCACCTGGGCGGGTGAGTCTGCGGGGCCTTCGCGGCCCCTCAGACCTTTCTACGGAAGGAAGCCGCCCCGGGCGATGCCGAGCGCCACGCCGACGAACGCCGCGACGATGCCGATGATGTTGAGAACCCGCTCGCCCGTGGTCACCGAGACGTACTGTGAGTACAGGCCCATGCCGAAGCCGAGCGCGCCCGCCCACGACGCCACGGCGTGCCCGCCGGTGAAGAACGTCGCCACGAACGCCACGAGGCCGACGACCAGGGTCGCGACGGCCAGGGCGTTCTCACGCGGATGCGCGTGTCCATCGCTGTTGAGGGCGAGCATGGAGCGTTCGCTGTCGGACGGTTCCAGCATGTGTGGCACGGTGACCACCCCCTTGTCCTTACAGGCCTTCCCATCCGTGAGCGGCTGGTAACCTGGTCAGGCTGCGTTGTGATTGACCTTTGGCGCCGAAAGGGGCGCCTGGGCAGAAACGTCAGCGTCCTCCTGTCACGACAGATCGTCGTGACCGCAAGAGTCCAGAGGAGGTTGGAGTCCCGCATGCGTCGTTACGAAGTAATGGTCATCCTGGACCCTTCGCTCGATGAGCGTACTGTGGCACCGTCCCTCGACCAGTTCCTCACCGTCGTCCGCAACGACGGCGGCACCGTGGAGAAGGTCGACGTCTGGGGCCGTCGTCGCCTCGCCTACGACATCGACAAGAAGTCGGAAGGCATCTACGCCGTCATCGACCTGTCCGCGGAGCCCGCGACGGTCAAGGAGCTCGACCGGCAGATGAACCTCAACGAGGGCATCATGCGCACCAAGGTTCTCCGCCCCGACGTGCACTAACCAAGCTTGTCTCCCGGCTTTTGTCGGGCGGCGGCCGTACTCTGAGCCGGTAACCCAAGAAGTTCAGGAAGGCTCCTAGCCATGGCAGCAGGCGACACCGTCATCACCATCGTCGGCAACCTTGTCGACGACCCGGAGCTGCGCTTCACCCCTACGGGTCAAGCCGTGGCTCGTTTCCGAGTCGCGTCCACTCCGCGGTTCATGGACCGCCAGACCAATGAGTGGAAGGACGGCGAAAGCCTCTTCCTGACCTGCAACGTGTGGCGTCAGGCGGCCGAGAACGCCGCCGAGTCGCTGCAGCGCGGCATGCGGGTCATCGTTCAGGGGCGGCTCAAGCAGCGGTCTTACGAGACCAAGGAAGGCGAGAAGCGCACGGTTTACGAGGTCGAGGTCGACGAGGTCGGCCCGTCCCTGCGCAACGCGACCGCCAAGGTCAACCGCACCTCCCGTCAGGGTGGCGGCGGTGGCGGCGGCGGCTTCGGCGGCGGTCCCGCCGACGACCCGTGGGCCTCCGCGTCCCCGGCCCCGTCCCAGGGCGGCGGTTTCGGTGGCGGCGGTGGCGGCGGCCAGCAGCAGCAGGGCGGCGGCGGCTTCGGCGGCGGCGGCAACGACTTCAGCGACGAACCGCCTTTCTAATCACCAGTCCACAAGCCCGAGTCCATTCCCGCATCACTGCGGGGCTCTGAAAGGAGCACCACGATGGCTAAGCCGGCACTGCGCAAGCCCAAGAAGAAGGTTTGCCTGTTCTGCCACGACAAGATCTCCTACGTCGACTACAAGGACACGGCTCTGCTGCGGAAGTTCATCTCCGACCGCGGCAAGATCCGTGCCCGCCGGGTGACGGGCAACTGCACCCAGCACCAGCGCGACGTGGCGACCGCGATCAAGAACGCGCGTGAGGTGGCTCTGCTGCCTTACACGAGCACCGCGCGCTAAGGGAGGTTTCGTCGATATGAAGCTCATCCTCACCAACGAGGTCTCCGGCCTCGGCGCCCCCGGCGACGTCGTCGAGGTCAAGGACGGCTACGGCCGTAACTACCTGATCCCGCGCGGCTTCGCGATCCGCTGGTCGCGTGGCGGCGAGAAGCAGATCGAGTCCATCAAGAAGGCTCGTGACGCCCGCGAGATCCGCGACCTCGGCACCGCCAAGGAGGTCGCCGGCCAGCTCGGCGCCCTCAAGGTCAAGCTGGCCACCCGCGCCGGCGACAGCGGCCGCCTGTTCGGCTCGGTCACCACGGGCGACGTCGCCGACGCGGTCAAGGCCGCCGGCGGCCCGATCCTCGACCGCCGCCGCATCGAGATCGTCAACCCGATCAAGAGCCTCGGCAGCCACAAGGTCAGCGTCAAGCTGCACCCGGAGGTCTCCGCCTCCATCGACGTGGAGGTCATCGCCGGCTGACGGCGGATCTGTCGCGTTCCCCAGGCCCTCCTCCGCTCCGCGGTCGAGGGCCTTCGGCGTGTTAACGCGCCTCCATCCGTTACGGCTCCGCCCTCCCCACGCCACCCGCCGACGTCGGCGAGCGCCGATCGTGGGGGTCGCTTCTCACGTCGGACGTGGTCCCCACCGCAACGGCCCACCCTGCCCACGCATCCGGCCACCCTGACGTCACACACCCTCAAGCCTCCACGCCCGGCGCCCGCTCGGTCACTGCCCTCCGCCGTCGGCCACGTGGCGTCTGTCCGGGTCCCGTGCTTCCGCGGGGCGTGAGCGCGCTCTGGGGCGCTTTGAGCTGGGCTTAGGGCGGCGGTGATCGGGGCGGGCTATCGGGGGTCGTTGGGTTACGGGGTGTAAGGGCTGGTCGTGGCTTATTTCCTAGCTGGCCTTAGTAGAATGTGGAACGTTCTTCCCCGTGTGTTCCCTGGAGGCTCAGCCATGGTCCGTCCCTCGATGCTGTTCGCGCTCGGAGCGCTCGCGGCCGCCGTAGTCGCCTGTGCCCCGGCAGACAACACCACGGGCGCCTCCGCTGCCCCCTCGGCCTCCACCGCCTGCACCAAGGACCAGCTCAAGCTCACCACCGCCGGCAAGCTGACCATCGGCACCGACAAGCCCGCCTACGACCCGTGGTTCAAGGACGACGACCCGGCCAACGGGCAGGGGTTCGAGAGCGCGGTGGCGTTCGCCGTAGCCGGTGAGCTGGGGTTCGACCGTGACGAGGTGCAGTGGAGCACGGTGAAGTTCGACTCGGCGTTCGCTCCGGGGCCGAAGAAATTCGACTTCGACGTCAACCAGGTCTCCATCACGCCCGACCGCGCGAACGTCGTCGACTTCTCCAAGGGCTACTACACGGTCAAGCAGGCGATCGTGGCCGTCGAGGGCGGCAAGTACGCCGGGGCGAAGAGCCTGGCCGAGCTCAAGGACGCCAAGATCGGCGTCCAGGTCGGCACCACCTCGCTGGACGCGGTGAAGGACGTCATCCAGCCCGCCGACGACCCCAACGTCTACAACGAGCAGATCGACGCGGTCAACGCGCTGAAGAACAAGCAGGTCGACGCCCTCGTGGTGGACCTGCCGACCGCCTTCTACGTGACCGCCGCCCAGGTCGAGAAGTCCAAGATCGTCGGCCAGTTCAGCTCGACCGGGGGCACTCCGGAGGAGTTCGGGCTGGTCATGCAGAAGGGCAGCGCGCTGAAGCCCTGCGTGGACAAGGCCGTGGAGACGCTGAAGTCCAAGGGTGAGCTGGCCAAGATCGAGCAGCAGTGGCTCGGCTCGGCCGCCGGGGCCCCGGAACTGAAGTGACCACCGCCTGGGTCAAGAGCGGTCGGCAGGTCGAGCGCGAGCGGGTCCGCAAGTCGCGGGCCCGTCGTTCGGCGTCCGTGGCCACGGCCTCGACGATCATCATTCTGCTGCTGATCGCGGGAGTGGTGGTCAACGCGCCGGGGTGGCCGCGGGTCCAGGAGACCTTCTTCAGCCCCGAGCACTTCCTCAGGGCGCTGCCGGACGTGCTCGAAGGCTTCCTGCTCAACGTGAAGATCTTCCTGATCGCCGAGCCGCTGATCCTGGTGATCGGTCTGCTGCTGGCGCTGGTGCGGGGGTTGAAGGCCCCGGTCTTCTTTCCGTTGCGGGCACTGGCGGTCTTCTACGTCGACTTCTTCCGCGGCATCCCCACGCTGCTGCTGATCTACCTGGTCGGGTTCGGTCTGCCCGCGCTCAACCTGCAGGGGATTCCCTCCGACCCGACGACGCTGGGCATCATCGCGCTGACGCTGTCCTACAGCGCGTACGTGGCCGAGGTGTTCCGGTCGGGCATCGAGTCCATCCATCCGAGCCAGGTGGCCTCGGCCAGGTCGCTGGGCCTGAGCCACGCGAAGACGATGCGGTTCGTGGTGATTCCGCAGGCCACCCGGCGGGTCGTCCCGCCCCTGCTGAACGACTTCATCTCCCTGCAGAAGGACACGGCGCTGGTCGCGACCATCGGCGCGGTCGAGGCGCTGCGCGCCGCGCAGATCCACGCGGCCAAGACGTTCAACTACACCTCCTACCTGGTGGCGGCGCTGCTGTTCATCCTGCTGACCATCCCGATGGCCAGGTACACCGACTACCTGGCCGCCCGAACCCAGAGGCGGCGTGGGGCATGAGCGTGCTGACGATCGAGGGCGTCTGGAAGAACTTCGACGGCCACCACGTGCTGCGCGGCATCGACCTGGAGGTCCACTCCCACGAGGTGGTCTGCCTGATCGGGGCGTCGGGTTCCGGCAAGTCGACCCTGCTGCGCTGCGTCAACCTGCTGGAAACGGTCGACGACGGCGCCGTGTACCTGGAGGGGCAGGAGATCACCGATCCGCGCGTGGACGTCGACGACGTGCGTAAGCGGATCGGGACGGTGTTCCAGGCGTACAACCTGTTCCCGCACATGAGCGTGCTCGACAACATCACGCTCGCGCCCCGGCAGGTCCACGGGGTCGGCAGGGGGGAGGCGGAGGAGCAGGCGCGGGGGCTGCTGGGCAGGTTCGGGCTGGCGGACAAGGCCGAGGCCTACCCCGACCGGCTCTCCGGCGGCCAGCAGCAGCGCGTGGCGATCATCCGGGCGCTGGCCACGCAGCCACGGCTGATGCTGCTGGACGAGGTGACCTCGGCGCTGGACCCGGCCCTGGTCCGCGAGGTGCTGGGGGTCATCAGGGAGCTCAAGGACACGGGCATGACGATGATCCTCACCACGCACGAGATGGGTTTCTGCCGCGACATCGCCGACACGGTCTGCTTCCTGGACGACGGCGTGCTGGTGGAGAAGGGCCCGCCGGAGAAGATCTTCACCGATCCCGGCCATCCGCGCACCCGTGAGTTTCTCAGCACCGTGCTGGAGCCGGGGCGGTTCTGAGCCGGTCTAGCGTCTGTGGCGGCCTCGGCCGACCTTGGCGTGGTTGGCCGCCAGGAGGCTGTGGCGCTTGCCGTACAGAAGATAGGCCACGAGGCCGAAGGCCATCCACAGCGCGAACCACCCCCAGGTGAGCACCTGGAGGTTCACCATCAGCCAGATGGTCGCCACGATCGACAGGCCCGGCAGCCACGGCGAGAGCGGAACCGTGAAACCGCGCTCCAGGTCGGGCAGGCGGCGGCGCATCACGATCACGCCCACCGCCACGAACAGGTAGGCGAACAGCGCGCCCAGCACCACGAGTTCCTGCAGCGTGAACACCGGCACGAACTGGGTGAGCAGCATCGCGATCACGCCGATCACCCACGTCACCCGCGACGGGGTGTGGAAGCGGCGGCTGATCGTGGCCAGCCCGCGGGGGAGCAGGCCGTCGCGGGCCATGGAGAACATCACGCGCGTCTGCCCGACCAGCAGGACCAGGATGACTGTCGTCAGCCCGAGCACCGCGCCGATGTCGATGACGTGCACCATCCAGTCGACGCCCGCGATCTTGAACGCTCCGGAGAGCGGCGCGTCGACGTCGATCTGCGCGTACGGCACCATGCCGATCATCACGATCGCGACGCCGAGATAGATGACGGTGGCGATCACCAGGCTCCTGATGACGCCTTTCGGTACGGCCCGCCGCGCGTTGACCGTCTCCTCCGCGGCCGTGGTCACCAGATCGAAGCCGATGTAGGCGAAGGCGATCGCGGAGGCGGCGGCGAACACCCCGAACCAGCCGAACGTCTGGCTCTGCCCGAACACCACTTCCAGCACCGTGTCCGGCGGCGTCGGCGAGGGCTTGGCCTCGACGAAGAAGTCGCCGAAGTTGGCCACGTCGATGTGCAGCGCGCCCACGACCAGCACCGCCGCGATGGCGAGCAGTTTGGCGCTGACGATCACCCACAAGGCCCGCAGCCCGACGTGCGCGCCCAGCGAGACGATGCCGGTCAGCAGCAGCAGGATGAACAGGGCGAACCCGTTGGAGAACGCCTCCGGGTACGGCAGGCGGATCCCGAAGTCCGTCAGCAGCTGCGCCGCGTACAGGGACCAGGCCTTGGCCACGACCGCCGAGGCGAGCTGCAGCTCCAGGATGAGCGCCCACCCGATGACCCACGCCCAGACCTCGCCGAAGATGACGTAGGCGAAGGTGTAGGCGGTGCCCGAGGTCGGCATCGTGGACGACAGCTCGGCGTAGCACAGGGCCGCCAGCAGGCAGGCGATGCCGGCGATCATGAAGGACAGCAGGACGCCCGGCCCGGCGGCGGTCGCCGCCTGAACGCCGGCGACGCTGAAGATGCCGGCTCCGATCGTCGCGCCCAGGCCGAGGACCACGAGGTCGGCGGGGCGGTAAAGTTGCGCGAGGCGGTGCCGGGCACCGGTGCGTAACCCGGTGGCCTCGGACGGTGGTAAACGGCGCATGATCGTGGACAAAGGCAACCCACTCAGCTCTGTGAACCCGCTCACAGTGCCTCACCGCTCATCCGACGACAAGCACGGGACGGTTACGCCCCGGTCACCAGCCAGGCAGTGCCGGAGGCCCGCCGTACCAGCGTGATCAGTCGTGCAACCATCCATACCCCTAGCGCGCACCAAAGTGCAACAATGCCCCATCCGGCGGCGAACAGCGCGGCCGGAAGGTAGGCGAGCGTCGTCCACACCCCCGCCCACGCCAGGTACTTCTGGTCGCCCGCGCCGATGAGCACGCCGTCGAGGACGAACACGATCCCGCAGATCGGCTGGAAGAGCGCGACCGGCCACAACACGGCCAGCAACTCCGCGGTGACCTGCGGGTCGGCGGCGAACAGCCCCGGCACCCACGGCCTGGTCACCAGCACCAGCCCGCCCAGCACCACCCCCGACCACAGGCCCCAGCGCACCATCCGGGTGGTGGCAGCCCTGGCCGCGGCGACGTCCCCGGCGCCCAGCGCCCGTCCGGTGATCGCCTGCCCGGCGATGGCGATCGCGTCGAGGGCGAAGGCCAGCAGCGTCCAGACCTGGGTGGCGATGGCGTACGCGGCCAGTTCCGGCCGGCCCATGCGGGTGGCCACCACGGTCGCGACGACCAGCACCACGCGCAGGCAGACGGTCCGCACCAGGAGCGCGAACCCGGCCGTGCCCGCCTGCCCGATCCCCGCCCAGTCGGGGCGCAGCGAGACGCCGCGGGCCCGCGCGCCCCTGACCACGATCACGAGGTAGACGGCGGCGCCCGCCGTCTGGGCGGCGACCGTTCCCCAGGCCGAACCGGCGATGCCCCAGTGGAGCCCGAGGACGAACCAGGCGTTGAGCGCGGCGTTCAGCGCGAAGGAGCCGATCGCGACGACGAGCGGGGCGAGCGTGTTCTGCAGGCCACGCAGTACGCCGGTGCCGGCCAGTACCACGAGCATGCCCGGGGTGCCGAGCAGGCTGATGCGCAGATAGACGACGGCCTGCACGGCCTGGTCCGGGGCGGCGCCGAACAGGCCGACCACGGCGGGCGCGAGCGGCCAGCCGACGAGGATCACGGCGAGGCCGATGCCGATCGCCAGCCACAGGCCGTCCACGCCGCTGCGCATGGCGCGCGCGTGTTGTCCGGCCCCGGTGAGGCGGGCGACGGAGGCGGTGGTGGCGTAGGCGAGGAAGACGCAGAGGTTCACCACGGTCGCGAGGACGGTGCCCGCGACGCCCAGCGCGCCGACCGCGGTGGTGCCCAGACCGTGGCCGACGATGGCGTAGTCGGCGAGCAGGAAGAGCGGTTCGGCGACCAGCGCGCCGAAGGCGGGCACGGCTAGTCGGAGAATCTCCCGATCCTGGGAGGTAATGGGCATTTGTCTAGTATGAGCCTTACACGGCGTGTCGCGGCAACTTTCTTTCCTCCACAGTCGGTGGACATTGTTTCCCCAGGTCAAGATGCTGTTCGGGAGTGCTGTCCAGAGTTATCCCCAGGGCTGTCCACAGTGCTCCCACACCCTGAGGCGCGTCGTGCACAGCTTGACCACAGCCTTGTCCACAGGCCGCGTTGCCGTACCTCGCGGAACCCGCGAAACTGTCAGACCGGTCGGCTACAAGTGGGGGTGGTGCGACCGCCTGCTAGTTCGAGGGGGCGCGGTGAGCATGGACGACGAAGAGCCGGGCGGCGGTGGCGGCCCGAGTTTCGAACGTACCCCGCCCCACAACATCGAGGCGGAGCAGTCGGTCCTGGGCGGCATGCTGCTGTCCAAGGACGCCATCGCCGACGTCATCGAGATCCTGCGTTCCGACGACTTCTACCGGCCCGCCCACCAGATCATCCACGACGTCATCACCGACCTCTACGGCAGAGGCGAGCCCGCCGACGCCGTCACCGTCTTCGACGAACTGCAGAAGCGCGGCGAGATGGCCAGGGTCGGCGGCGCCGCCTACCTCCACACGCTGACCGCGGTCGTCCCGACGGCCGCCAACGCGGGCTACTACGCGAAGATCGTCCGCGAACAGGCCATCCTGCGCCGCCTCATCGAGGCCGGCACCCGCATCGTCTCCTACGGCTACGGCGGCCAGAACGAAGAGGTCGACGACCTGGTCGACCGTGCCCAGGCCGAGATCTACAAGGTCACCGAGCGCCGCACCTCCGAGGACTACCGCCCCCTGTCGGAGATCATGCCCGGCGCCCTCGACGAACTGGAGGCCATCGGCAGCCGCGGCGGCCACATGGTCGGCGTACCCACCGGCTTCCAGGACCTCGACCAGCTCACCAACGGCCTGCACCCGGGCCAGATGATCGTCGTGGCCGCCCGCCCCGCCATGGGCAAGGCCCTCGCGCTCGACACCCCGCTGCCCACGCCCACGGGCTGGACGACGATGGGGGAGGTCGCCGTCGGTGACGCTCTGATCGGAGCGGACGGCAAGCCCACCCGTGTCGTGGCGGCCACCGAGGTCATGCACGGCAGGCCCTGCTACGAGGTGGAGTTCAGCGACGGAACGGTGATCGTCGCCGACGCGCAGCATCAGTGGCGGACCACGACCCGTGCCGCCCGCCGCCAGGCGTCCGAGGCCAAGAGGTCCATGCGCTGGTCCGCCGGTTCCGTCCGCCGGGTCCGGGAGGCGCACGCCGCGTACGCGGGTGATGTCGTGAGCCTCCTCAGCCACCGCGAGGCCGTCGCGACAGTGGGCGAGGAGTTCCGCCATGTCCTGTCGTCGGTGCAGCAGGAGATCGACTCCAGCGACAAGAGGCCTGTCCTGGTGGGCGGGCCCGCCAGGTCCTACGAGTGGCGTTCGCCCGTGTACCCGGCGGCCAGGCCACTCGCGGCCCTGCTGGACAGGGTGACCAGTCCGATCAACTCCGCCACCACCGCGCGACACGAGCCCATTGTGACCACCGAGGAAATTGCCGCGACGCTGCGCTGCGGGTCGGCGGATCGGCGTCCGAACCATGCGGTCGCGGTGGCCGGCGCCTTCGAACTCCCCGAACAGGATCTGCCGTTGCCCCCCTACGCGCTCGGCCTCTGGCTCGGCGACGGGCATAGCGCGAGTGCGCGGATCACCACGATGGACGCCGAGGTCGTGGCCAACCTCCGAAGCGAGGGCCTGAGGGTCACTTCCGTCGCCAACTCGATGTCCTATGGCCTGGCGCTAGCGGTGCCTTCGGCTGTGCCCGCCCGGGAGTGTGCCGTTTGTGGCACGGAGTTCGTGCCAAAGACGGCGCAGGTTCGCACCTGTGGGCGGAGTTGTGGTGGCCGCGCGAGGTTCGTCTCCCCCCCGGAGCCTGCTGCCACCTGCCCTGACTGTGGGGGGCCTTCGAGTGGTCCGCGTCAGTGCCAGGCATGCCGTAACGATCATGGCACGATCACCGGCATCCTCCGCAAGCTCGCCCTGCTGGGCGACAAGCACATCCCTCTCGCCTACCTGCGAGGCTCGGAGCGGCAGCGCCGCGACTTGCTGGCCGGCCTTCTCGACTCCGACGGCTACGTGAGCCCCAGCGGGCAGATCCAGTTCGCGGTGACCAATCGGCGGCTCGCCGAGGACACCCTGGAGCTGGTCCTGAGTCTCGGTCATCGCGCGACCATGCGGACGAAGCCGGTACGAGGCAGGACCGAGGAGTCCTCGACCTGCTACATGATCGATTTCACGACTGCGGAAAGGGTCTTCCGGCTGTCCCGCAAGGCTGATCGGCAGGTAGAGACAGAACACGCCACCACACGTGTCCGCTACATCGTCGACGTGCGCCCGATCGCCTCGCGCCCGGTCCGATGTGTCGAGGTCGACAATGCCGACCACATGTACCTCGCCGGCAGAGCCTGTATCCCCACGCACAACAGCACGCTCGGGCTGGACTTCGCGCGCTCGGCGGCGATCAGGAACGGGATGACCACGGTCATCTTCTCGCTGGAAATGTCGCGCAACGAGATCACCATGCGCCTGCTCTCCGCCGAGGCCCGGGTCGCGCTGCACGCGATGCGCTCCGGCATGATGAGCGACGACGACTGGACCCGGCTGGCCCGGCGGATGAGCGAGGTGGCCGAGGCGCCGCTGTTCATCGACGACTCGCCCAACATGTCCATGATGGAGATCCGGGCCAAGTGCCGGCGCCTCAAACAGCGCCACGACCTGCGCTTCGTCATCATCGACTACCTCCAGCTGATGAGCTCGCCGAAGAAGACGGAAAGCCGCCAGAACGAGGTCTCGGAGATCTCGCGAGGCATCAAGCTGCTGGCGAAGGAGCTTGAGGTCCCGGTCATCGCGATGTCCCAGCTCAACCGCGGCCCCGAGCAACGCACCGACAAACGCCCCCAGGTCAGCGACCTACGTGAGTCCGGATCCATCGAGCAGGATGCGGACATGGTGATCCTCTTGCATCGTGAGGACGCCTACGAGAAGGAGTCGCCGCGTGCCGGCGAAGCCGACCTGATCGTGGGCAAGCATCGTAACGGTCCCACCGCCACGGTCACCGTGGCCTTCCAGGGCCACTACAGCCGCTTCGTCGACATGGCCCAGCACTGACGCGAAAAACCGGATGACGCGCCTGCCGACGCGGAGTTAGCCTGCCTGGCGACCCCAGGAGGTGCCCATGCAGGACAAGGACGTCATCCGGCCCCAGCGTCCCTTCTCCAGCCGAGGAGTCTCCTTTTGTATGTCCTGCCTGCCGAGCTCAGGCATGCCCTGACCGAAGAGCTCGAGTCCCACCGTGAGCACGACCTGGCCGCTTCGGCCGCCGAGCTCACCGCGCGTTACCACCGTCCGATCGACCGGCCCGCGCTGCGGTCGGCGACCGACGTGGCCGCCTACGCGGCGGTCCGCATGCCGGCCACCTTCGCCGCCGTCCGATCCGCCCTGGCCCAGGCGGCGGCCGTGGCGCCGGGTTTCGGCCCGCGTACCCATCTGGATGTCGGGGGTGGCACCGGCGCGGCGGTCTGGGCGGCCGCCGACTGCTGGCCCTACCTGCGCGAGGTGACCGTCCTTGAGCGCGACCGCGCGGCCGCCGGCCTCGGCCGCGCGCTGGCCGCCCGTTCCGCCCATCCCGCGGTACGGCAGGCCACCTGGCGCCAGGCCGACCTGGTGAAAGACGTCACCACGGAGCCGGCCGACCTGGTCACCGTGTCGTACGTGCTGGGGGAGTTGCCGGAGGCGGCCCGGCTGCCGCTGATCAGGCGGCTGGCAGGGCGGGCCGGGATGCTGGCCGTGGTCGAGCCGGGTTCGCCGGACGGGTTCGCGCGGGTGCTGGCCGTCCGTGATCTCCTGGTCGAGCTGGGCATGAACATCGCGGCTCCCTGCCCCCATGAGGGGGCGTGCCCGCTCGCTTCCGGCGACTGGTGTCATTTCGCCGCCCGGTTGCCGCGCGAGAGCCTGCACCGGCGGCTCAAGGCGGGCTCGCTGGGCTTCGAGGACGAGAAGTTCTCCTATGTCGTGGCGACGTCGGCGCCGGTCACGCCGCCGGGAGCGCGGGTGCTGCGCCACCCGCGTACCCGCAAGGGGCTGGTGACGCTGACGTTGTGCGGCGACGGCGTCTCCGACCAGAACGTCTCCAAGCGCGACGGCGAGCTCTACCGCGCGGCCCGCGACACCGCGTGGGGCGAGGCGTGGCCGCCGGTGTGACTCAGTAGACACGCGGCGGCGGAATCGGGCTGATCTTCGCGGTGCTTTAGCAGATGACTACAGCGAAGGGAAGAAGCCATGACCATCTTGATCGCCTATGACGGTTCCGCCGACGCGAAGGCGGCCATCGAGTTCGCGGGCGAGCACCTCGCCCGGGAGTCGACTGTCGTGATCACGGTGTGGGAGCCGCTGCTCGTCCAGCTGAAGCGGCACCCGATCGCCGGTCCCGCGCTGATTTCCGACCAGGGCGAGGAGTGGAAGGAACTGGCCGAGCAGCAGGCCAAGGAGGGCGCGGAGCTGGCCGTGAAGGCCGGTCTGAACGACGTGACGGCGCGCGCGGTGGCCGACCGCGAGTCGATCTGGAAGACCATCGTGGACGTGGCCGACGAGATCGACGCCTCGCTCATCGTGACCGGTTCGCGGGGTCTGGCCGGGGTGCGCTCGGTGTTGCTGGGCAGCGTGTCCAACCACGTGCTGCACCACGCGCACCGCCCGACGCTGATCGTGCCTCCGGCGAAGAGCTAGCAGGCCGCGCAGTTGGAGGCCGGGGAGAGCCGGGTGTCGATGCGCCTGGCTCCCGGCCCTTCGTCGCCCAGGCGGTCGAAGGGGTTGGCCAGGACGCACCGGTCGAGCGACAGGCACCCGCAGCCGATGCAGTCGGTCAGGTCGTCGCGCAGCCGCTGGAGCTGCTCGATGCGGTCGTCGAGCTCGGTGCGCCACGCGGCGGAGAGCTTGGCCCAGTCCTCGCGGTTGGGCGTGCGCTCCTCGGGGAGTTGGGCGAGGGCGTCCTTGATGGTCTTGAGCGGGATGCCGATGCGCTGGGCCAGCCGGATGAAGGCGACCCTGCGCAGAGTGTCGCGCGAGTAGCGGCGCTGGTTGCCGGTGGTGCGGCGGCTGTCGATCAGGCCCTTGGCCTCGTAGAAGTGCAGCGCGGAAACGGCGACCCCGCTGCGCTCGGACAGCTGGCCGACGGTGAGCTCCTTGGAATTCCACGGCGCCTTGCTCATCTGCGCAGCCTATGTCACCTGTGTCGGGCGATCGAAGAGGGTCTCCAGCACGACGATGGTCTGGGTGCCGGTGACGCCGTCGATGTCGAAGATCTCGCGGAGCACCTCCTGGAGTTGCTCGGTGCCGGCCGTACGGACCTTGACCAGGACGGAGGCGGGGCCGGCGATGATGTGGGCCTCCTCGACGCCGTCGATGGCCTTGAGCGGCTCGGTCGTGCCGCCCATCCACACGCTGCCGTCGACCAGGACGTAGGCGAGTACGCCCCGTCCGGTGGCGACCGGGTCCACGTCGACGGTGGTGCGCCGGATGACGCCGCGTTCGCGGAGTTTGCGGACCCGCTCGTGGGCGGCGCCGCTGGACAGCCCCACCGCCTTGCCGAGCGCGGCGTACGAACGCGTGGCGTCCTCTTGGAGCTGACCGATCAGCATCCTGTCAATGTTGTCCACAACAGGATGGTAGTCGGCCGTAGCCTTCCATTGCCGGATGAGGTTTGCTTCTGCTATGACGACCGTGATTCCCACCGAGTTCGAGCCGTTCGACCCGCGCGCCGCCGAGATCCGCGGGGACCTGTGGACGGAGGTGTTGCACACCGGCACCCGCTGGGCCGAGGGCCCGGTCTACTTCCCGGCCGGACGCTTCCTGGTCTGGAGCGACATCCCCAACGACCGCCTGCTGCGCTGGGACGAGATGACCGGCCACGTCGGCCCCTTCCGCCAGCCGGCCGACTACGTCAACGGCAACACCCTCGACCGGGTCGGGCGGCTGATCTCCTGCGAGCAGGGCACCCGCCGGGTCACCCGCACCGAGGCCGACGGGCGCGTCACCGTGATCGCCGACCGGTGGAAGGGCAAGCGCCTCAACAGCCCCAACGACGTGGTCGTGCGCTCCGACGGCTCCATCTGGTTCACCGACCCGCCGTACGGCATCATCAGCGACTACGAGGGGCACCGGGCCGAGCAGGAGATCGACGGCTGCCACGTCTACCGCGTCGACCCGGGCACCGCCGAGGTGAGCGTCGTGGCCGGCGACTTCGAACGCCCCAACGGCCTCGCGTTCTCCACCGACGAGAAGCAGCTGTACGTCGCAGACACGCAGGCCAACCACATCCGCCTGTTCGACGTGCACGAGGACGGCCGGCTGTCCGGAGGGAAGGTCTTCGCCGACACCGAGCACGGCAGCTTCGACGGCCTGCGCCTGGACGACACCGGCCGGGTCTGGGCGGCCTGCGGCAAGGCGGTCAACTGCTACGACCCCGACGGCACCCTGCTGGGCCGCCTGAAGTTCCCCGAGCAGGTGGCGAACCTGGTCTTCGGCGGCCCCAAGCGCAACCGCCTGTTCGTCACCGCCACCTCGTCGCTGTACTCGATCCTGTCCGGGGTACGCGGCGCCCGCCCGGTCTGGGGCTGAGTCACTCCCACCGGAACAGCCGTACGGCCAGCCCGCCGAACACCAGCAGCCCACCGGCCATGACGGCCAGGTGCGGCAGCTGGGGCGCATTGCCCGCCCAGGTGTCGCGCAGGGCCTGGGCGAACGGCCCGGCCACGGAGAAGTCGCCGATCGTGCGCAGGACCGGGGACATGAGCTCGCGCGGGATCCACATGCCCGCGACGAACATCAGCGGAAACATGATCACCGATCCGACCGGCGCCGCCACCTTGCTGTTCTTCAGCATCGCCGCGACCACCAGGCCCATGGCCAGGAGCGCGGCCGTACCGAGGAGATAGACGAGGGCGAAGGCGACGGGGGCGCGCGGCGGCACGGTGCCGAGCACGAGACGGGCGCAGACGATGAGCGTCAACGTCGACAGGGCGGCGATCGAGAGGTTGATGACGAGCTGGGCGGCCAGGACGCGCGCCGGATGCACGGGCGTGGTCGACATCCTGCGCAGCACGCCGCGCTCGCGGTAGGCGGTCAGGGTCGAGGGCAGGACGGTGAACGCCAGCGTGAGCAGCGCGAGCATGGTCATCATGGCCGGCATCTGGGTGTCGTTGAGCGACTGGCCGCTCAGCTCGGGCTTGCGCTCGGAGAAGCCCGGCATGCTGCCCAGGACGAGCAGCAACGCCAGCGGCAGCGCGACGGTGAACGCGATGCCCGGCCATTCGCGCAGCTGGAGCTTGGTCTCGACGGCGAGGATCTTCATCATGGGATGAGCTTCTTTCCGGTGATGGCGAGGAAGGCGTCGTCCAGGCTGGCCTGCTCGATGCGCAGGTCGGTCGGGACGATCTGGTGCTGTGCCAGCGCGAGCGTGACGGCGGGCGCGAGGTTGCCGGAGCCGCTGACGACGAGCCGGGCGCCGCTGCGCTCGACCGACCGCACCTCGGGCAGGGCGAGCAGGACCGCCTCGTCCACGGGGGAGGAGGGCCGGAAGCTGACCTCCTGGTCACCGTCCACGGACGCCACCAGCCCGGCGGGGGTGTCGATCGCGGCCACCTTGCCCCCGTCGATGAGGGCCACGCGGTCGCAGAGCCGTTCGGCCTCCTCCATGAAGTGGGTGACCAGCAGGACCGTCACGCCGTCGGCGCGGATCCGCTCCACGAGCTCCCACACGTCGCGCCGCGCCTGCGGGTCGAGTCCGGTGGTCAGCTCGTCCAGGACGGCCACGCGCGGCCGCCCCACCAGCGCCAGCGCCACCGACAGCCGTTGCCGTTGGCCGCCGGAGAGCTTGGCGAACGTGGCGTTCCGCTTGGCGGTCAGGCCGACCAGGTCGAGCAGCTCCGGCCAGTCGGCGGGGTCGGGGTAGAAGGAGGCGTACAGGTCCATGGCCTCCCACACCTTGATGCGCTCGGGCAGCTGGGAGCTCTGCAACTGGGCGCCGAGGATGCGGCGCAGCCGGTCGCGGTCGCGGCCGGGGTCGATGCCAGCCACGCTGATCTGGCCGCCGTCGCGGCGGCGCAGGCCGGAGACGCACTCGACGGTGGTGGTCTTGCCGGCCCCGTTGGGCCCGAGGATGCCGAAGATCTCGCCTTCCTCGACGGAGAACGAGACGTCCTCGACGGCCACATGGTCTTTGTAGCTCTTGCGGAGGTTGGTGACTTCGATCAGGTCCATGCCTCAGACGCTAGAAACACCCGGTCCACGGCGGAATCGCGCTAGCTGCCAGGCAAGGGTGTACTTAGATGCAGTGTCTGATTCGCCGGGTTCCTGCACACTGAGGGCATGAGATTCGGTCGCGCCATGCTCCTGCTCGCGATGGCGTTCGTCGAGGTCGGCATGGTGCTGGTCGCGTTGCCGATGCTCACGCTGGCCTTCGCGTTCGGCATGGTGTTCCTCTATCCGCCGCAGGTCATGATGGTCCGGTGGGCGGCCGAGCTGACCCGGCGCTGGGCTCGGGAGTGGGCCGGGGTCGAGATCGCCTCGCCGTACCTGCCGAAGCCGCCGCCGGCGCAACCCCAGCCGGACGGCTGGTACCGGCACGACCGTACGCTCTACAAGACTCCGCGGATTCCCGACTGGAGCAACCGCTGGAAGTGGCTGATCAGCGACGCGGCCTCCTGGCGGGACTCGCTGTGGCTGCTGTGGGACCCGATCGTCAAGATCACGCTCGCGCCGCTGCTCATCTTCCTGCCGCGCGTGGGCGTCCGGCTGTACGCCCTGTGGGCGCGCGCCCTGCTGGCGCCCACCGCGGCGAGCCTGCTGGCGGGGCGGGTACGCCACCTGGACAGGGTGCGCAATCTGGCCAACGACACGCAGGCCGCCGAGATGCGCAGGATCGAGCGGGACCTGCACGACGGCACCCAAGCCAGGCTGGTGGCGCTCGGCATGACGCTCGGCGCCGTCGAGGAACTCGTCGAGAATGACCCGGCGGCCGCCAAGGCCCTGCTGGCCAAGGCCCGCGACGCCTCGGCCGACACGCTGACCGAGCTGCGCCGCGTGGTGCGCGGCATCCATCCGCCCGTGCTGGCCGAGCGGGGCATCGGCGACGCCGTACGGGCGATGGCGATGGACAGCCCGCTGCGTGTCGAGGTGGACGTGGACCTGCCGCACCGCCCCGAGGCGCCCGTGGAGGCGGCCGCGTACTTCGCCGTCAGCGAGCTGCTGTCGAACGCCGCCCGCCACGGTCAGGCGGAGCGCGCCCACGTCGACATCAGCCAGCACGACGGCGACCTGCGCATCACCGTCGAGGACGACGGCCTGGGCGGCGCCGACCCCGCCAAGGGCAGCGGACTGGCCGGGATCGAACGCAGGCTGGCCGCCTTCGACGGCGTCCTGGCCCTGCACAGCCCGCCCGGCGGCCCCACCACGGTCACGATGGAGCTGCCGCGCTCCCTGCCGGAGAAGTGGTCGTCCGGCGCCCTGCCCAAGATGCCGCTGTGGAAGACATGCGTGGTCGTCTTCCTGTGGCTGACCGCCTGGTGCCCGTTCTTCCCGCAGGGCCTGGTGGCCGCGATCTTCAAGATCTTCTCCATAGACGAGAAGGCGTGGTTCCTCGCCCTCTACCTGCCGGAGCCGTGGCAGTGGCCGGTCATCGCCCTGATGATGCTGGTCGGCGGCAGCATGTACGTGGCGGCCGTCCTGATCCCCGCGACCCATTCCCACAAGGGCCAGTGGGCTCCTCCCCGCCTATCATTCAACCGATGCTGAACCGCGTTCTCATAGCAGAAGACCTGTACCTGCTCCGCGACGGACTCGTCCGCCTTCTCCAGGCGCACGGCTTCACGGTCGTGGGCGCGGTGGAGACCGGTCCCGAACTGCTGAAGGCCCTGATCGAGCTGCGCCCCGACGTCTCCGTCGTGGACGTACGGCTGCCGCCCACCCTCACCGACGAGGGCATCAAGGCCTCCCTGGAGGCGCGCAGGAAGATCCCCGGCCTGCCGGTCCTGGTGCTGTCCCAGCACGTCGAGCAGCTCTACGCCCGCGAGCTCCTGGCCGACGGCTCCGGCGGCATCGGCTACCTGCTGAAGGACCGCGTCTTCAACGCCGACCAGTTCGTCGACGCGGTACGCCGCGTGGCGGCCGGCGGCACCGCCATGGACCCCGAGGTCATCTCCAAGCTGCTGGCCAGCAACGCCCGCAACGAACCCTTGACCGCCCTCACCCCGCGCGAACGCGAGGTCCTGGAGGTCATGGCCGAGGGGCGTTCCAACGCGGCGATCGCGCAGCGCCTGTACCTGAGCGAGAGCGCGGTGGCCAAGCACACGGCCAACATCTTCGCCAAGCTCGACCTGGCGCCGTCGGACGACGACAACCGCCGTGTCCTGGCCGTTCTCACCTACCTCAACAGCCGGTGACGGGCCGCTTTGTCGGTGGCACCGGATACCTTCATAGGAGGCAGGTGACACGAAAGGGTAGATCAGGTGAAATTCCGGGTTAGCCGTGATGTGCTGGCAGACGCGGTGGCATGGGCGGCCAGGGTGTTGCCCAGCCGGCCTGTCGTCCCCGTGCTGTCCGGGCTGCTGATCGAGGCGAGCGACGAGCTGAGCCTGGCGGCGTTCGACTACGACGTCTCCGCCCAGGCCAGGGTCGAGGCCGACGTGGCCGAGCCCGGCAAGGTGCTCATCCCCGGCCGCCTGCTGGCCGAGATCAGCCGCAGCCTGCCCGCCGAGGACGTCCAGATCGTGACGGAGGGCGCCGAAGCCATCCTGACCTGCGGCAGCGCCGAGTTCGGCCTGATCACGATGCCCGTCGACGACTTCCCGACCCTGCCCACCATGCCGCCGGGCATCGGCGCCATCGGCGGAGGCGTGTTCGCCAGTGCGGTGACGCAGGTGGCGCCCGCCTCCAGCCGCGACGACACGCTGCCCATGCTGACCGGCATCCGCGTCGACATCGAGGGCGAGAACGTCGCGATGGCGGCCACCGACCGCTACCGCATCGCCGCCCGCGACTTCACCTGGCGCCCGGCCCGGCCCGACGTGGCGGTCTCCGCGATGGTGCCCGCGCGGGTGCTGGTCGAGGTGGCCAAGTCGTTGCGCGGCGGTGAGGTGCTGATCGCGATGGGCGACGGCGTGGCCGGCTTCGAGAGCGTGGGCAGGAGCACGACCGTACGCCTGCTCGACGAGCAGTTCATCGACTACCGCACCCGCCTGACCGCCGACTGGTCCATCCGCGCCGACGTCCGCGTGACGCCGTTCGTGGAGGCGATCAAGCGCGTGGCGCTGGTGGCGGAGCGCAACACGGCGATCAGGCTGACGTTCAGCAAGAGCCAGGTGCTGATCCAGGCGGGCGGCGGCGACATCGGCCGCGGCACCGAGGTCGTCGAATGTGAACTGCGCGGCGGCGACGACATCCAGATGGCCTTCCAGTCCCACTTCCTGCTCGACGGCCTGACCGGCGTGGAGACGGAGCTGGCCCGCATCAACATGGAATCCTCCACCCGCCCCGCCCTCATCCAGGACGTCCCCGGCGACGCCGAGCCCGAGTTCCGCTATCTCGTGATGTCCCTCCGCCAGGGATAAACCCTCACCATCCGTTACGGCGAAGCCACCCCCACGCCACCCGCCGCCGTGCGCGGGCGCCGATCGGGGGATCGCTTCTCACGTCGGACGGATGCCCCACCGCAACGGTCCTCCGACAACCACGATCCCGAGCCCCCGATCCCCGAGCACCCGCAAGGCAGCCCCAGCGCCGCTCAAGTCGGCGGTGCCGTCTTGCGGGTGTGACAGAGAAGTGCCGAGGCGGCGCCGCCCCGGCTCAACGGGCGGCGAGCGGTCCTGGGTGGGATGGAGGGTCAGGCGGTGATTTCGCGGAACACGCGTTTGAAGGCCGCCCACTCCGCGTCCCCCACCTTGGCCGCGTGGCGGTGTTCGATCTGTTTCACCAGTGCGTCCGCCTTGGCCATCTGGTCCAGTCCCAGCTCCGTGGGCACGATCAGCTTGGCCCGCCGGTCCTTCGGATCTGGCCGCCGTTCCACGTACCCCAGCTCCACCAGCTCATCCACCAGCGTCCCGATGACCTGCTTGTGCTGCCCCGACTGGGCGGAAAGGTCGGTGGCGCGGCTGCCTTCGGGATCCAGGTAGGCGAGGACGGCGCCGTGCCGGGGCCTGATGCGGCTGTGTCCCTGCTTGGCGATGGTGGAGAACAGCTCCCGCTGGAAGGCGAACAACGTCCGGCCGGCGAGAATCCCCAGGTCGGGGTCGATCTTCTTGTGCTCGCTGCGCCGCACGGCAACCTCCATATAGTCACTAATATTGACTATCATCAATCCTTACTATACCTTAGCCGCATGACGACAACTGTGGAACTCACCCGTTTCAAGGCGGCCAGAGGCGACGAGCTTCTGGCCGCGCGCTCCGCCATGCTGGCCGACTTCGAGAAGGACCGTGCCGGGTTCCTGAACGCCCGCCTGGTGCGCCTGCCCGGCGACGAATGGCTGGACGTCGTCGAATGGCGATCGCCCGCGGACTTCGCCGCCTCGCGGGAGAAGGGCGCCAACCTGCCCGGGATCGCGGCCTTCTTCGCCGCGATCGACGCCCTTGTGGTGGCCGAGGAGGGTACCCGTGAGGACTGAGGAGGGTCAGCTCTCGTCGGTGAGGGCGATGAGAATGTGCTCCATGCACGCGTGCCCGGCCCGCTCCGCCGCGGCGGCGTCGCCGGCGGCGATGGCGCGGGCGATCGCGTCGTGCGGGATGTAGCTCTTGTTGAGCGAGGTGCCCGCGGCGGTGATGCTGGCCCGCAGCGCGGCCGAGAAGTCCTCGTACAGGTCGATGAGCACCAGGTTGTGCGTGGCATGCGCGACGGCCATGTGGAAGGCCAGGTCGGCCTCCACGAACGCGTCGGGGTCGTCGGCCTCCCAGGCGCGGTCGCGCTCGGCCAGACGGCTCTCGATGTTGAGGATGTCGGTGTCGGTGCGGCGGGTGGCGGCCAGGCGCGCCGACTCGACCTCCAGCGCGCGGCGTACCTCGAGGATCTCCAGCTGTTCCGCCTGCCGCAGCCGGCGCAGCATGGCCCCGGACAGCTCGCTGGTGGCCCGTACGTAGGTGCCGTCGCCCTGGCGGCAGTCGAGCAGGCCGGCGTGAGTGAGCGCGCGTACGGCTTCCCTGACGGTGTTGCGACCGACCCCGAGCTGCTCGGCCAGAACGGTCTCTGTCGGGATCTTGCCGTTCAACGGCCACGACCCTGACGTGATCTGCTCCTTGAGCTGATCGATCACCTGGTCCACGAGCGATGCCCGCTGTGCCGTACGCAGACTCACAGTCTGCCTCCTCCGGGGAAACCAATCATCCTATGAGTCAATGACTGGTAGACCCTAATTATTCCTGCCTGAGAGGCGCAAGTCTAAGCCTGCCGGGCAGGTACCATCACCAGGGCCTCCACCGAAAGGCCCTGGTCAGCGGAGTCGGCTAACTGCTGCCGTGCGTGATCTGGGCGTCGGCTGTAACCCCCGCCATGAACGAGCGTACGCCTGCCGCTTCGAGCGCCCTGCGGTAGGCCGCCGTCTGCTGGCCGGGCGCGTTCGCCTCGCCGTAGAGGTCACCGAGCTCACGCCAGGAACGCGCGGCCTGCCGGTCGGAGCCGTACATCGGACGGCCGAGCCCGGCGAGCACGTCGCGGGCGGCGTCCAGGTGTACGAAGGCGTCGCCGCCCAGCCCCATCGAGACCTTGGCGATCACCAGGTGCGCCTCGGCCTTGATCGGAGAGCTCGCGAGCAGGTCGATCGCGGCTCCGGCCAGCTCGCCCGCCTTGGCGGGCTCGCCGGCGCGCAGGCGTACCTGGGCGTGGGCGACCAGGCTCTCGCCGTGCTCGGCCGTCGTGCCGGGCAGCCCGGCGAAGACGGTCGTCGCGGCGGCGGCGAGTACCTCGGCCTCGTCGACCGAAGAGGTCTCCAGCTTCGCCCACCGCATGGCGGTGACGGCGAGCTGGCGCCCGATCCGGCCGGCGCGACCGGCCATGATGGCATCGTCGGCCAGGCGGACCGCCAGAGCGGAGTCCTCGCCCGCGGCCGCGGCGATGCTCGCCTGCCACAGTGCGTGGATCTCTCCGGAACGGTCCACAACAAGCGATACGCCACTCACGTCCAGCACTTGCTTGACGAAGGTGATCGCCGCCGAGTCGCCCTCCCCCTGCGTCTCGATCAGCGCCGCGGCGAGGTCCACCGCGAGCTCACCCTGCATGATCGCCAGCCTGGACGCCTGCGCGAGCGCGTTCGCGGCCAGGTCGCGTGCTCTCAGCCGGTCGCCGGCCCGCTGGTAGCAGCGGCTCAGCGCGACGGTCAGCGGCAGGTCGGCCAGGCGCTCGGGATGAGCGGCGGCCTCGCGGCGCAGCCGTTCGAACGCCTCGACGGCCTGCCCGAGGCGGCCCTGTGCTTCGAGTGCGCGCGCACGGCCGAAGCGGGCCTGCGCGGTGAGCATCGCGTTTTCCTCGTCCGCGGCCTTCACGATCTCGGTGAAGCGCTCGGCTGCCGTGGCCGCGTCGCCGTGCTGCAGCTCAAGCTCGGCGTGTCTCAGCCCGAGCTCGGTGTCGATGCGCTGCCTTGGCTCGATGCCGTGCAGAAGGAATTCGGTGGTGCAGCCCAGCCGTTCGGCGAGAAGGCGGGCCACGACAGGAGTCGGCGTACGCTTGCCTGACTCGATGAGTGAGACGTAACTGTCTGACAGGTCGGGCCCGGCCAGCTGGGCCTGGGACATCCGCCTGTTCAGCCGCAGTCCTCGGACGCGGTCACCGATGGTTCCCTGACTCGGCATCTCATCTCTCAAGGCGGGGAAGGGTCAACAACACGCAAATGATTGCATGAAGTAGCCGAATCGGGTATCCCCGCCTGAAGAATTCCCTACGTGGAGATTAATCGTCCCCCTCGTCCTTGCCGGGGAAAAGCATCTGGCAGACCTCCAGATACAGGGTCTCGGGGTAGGGAATGTACTCCACGTTGGACAGGGCCTGGTCCTGGCCCGCCGACTCGAGGATGAACTCCCCGTAACCGAGCATGCGCCCCAGCAGGGACCGCTGGAAGCTCATGTCCGTGACCTTCTGCAGCGGCATCATCGCGACCTTACGGGTGATCAAACCCGTGGTCAGCAGCATCCGCTTCGAAGTAACCACAAAGTAGTCAACCGACCACTCCGCGACTTTCCATACAAAACGGATCAAGAGCAGCAACCAGAGCCACCAGACGACAACGAGGGCCGTGCCGCCCCCCTTGTCGCCGAAGAACTTGCTCAGCAGCCCGGCGATGATCAGGCCGCCGAAGACCTCGGCGACCGGACGGAGCAGCACGGCTGGGTGACGCCGCACCATGATGACCTGGTGTTCGTGGGGGAGTAGGTAGCGGTTGACCGACGACGGAGCAGAGTCCCCGTGGGTCACAAGTCTCATGCGAGGCTGTTCACAAATTGAGCCAGCGAGTCGGCCGCGTTGAAGACCGTGTCGAACGCCCCTCTGACCGCGTCAGCGGCGTCCGCTGGTCGCGCGAACAGGTAGTACGCAACGAATGCGATACCACCGTAGGTGAGGACTTTTTTGACCTGCACTGTCGCCTCCGTACCACTTACCCACTACACCCGCCGTATACGTTACCCACTACCTAGCCGGGGTAAAGCGCAACTGCGCCGGTTAGTTGTGATCTTCTTAGCCGCGCTCGCTGGCCACGAGCGCCAGGACGTGAAGGTGTTTGCGCGCGATCCGCTCGACGAGGCCCGCATGGGCGTAGCCGGTCACCTCTAGCGCACCGTAATGAGCGGCTTCGACGCAGCGTGTGACCGTGGTCGCGGAGTGGACGCCGGCGAACTCGTCGCGCAGCGCCGTCTCGACGTCCGCGTACGGACTCGGATCGGCTTCGGTGCGATCGCTCATCGTGCTCCCTCACGCCCGCATCCCGGAAAATGGGACGGCTTCCTTACTCTTCGTACCCACACAAACACAGTATGTAACGAAGGGCAGGTCCATGGAGAGGGAAAGAGGTTCTCAGACCACGCCGTAGAGACGGTCGCCGGCGTCCCCGAGGCCGGGCACGATGTAGCCGTTCTCGTTCAGCCGCTCGTCAAGAGCGGCCGTGACCACGCGGATGGGCTTGCCGGAATTGGCGAACACCTTGTCCATGTGCGCCAGGCCCTCCGGCGCCGCCAGGAGGCAGAGCGCCGTCACGTCGACCGCGCCCCGGTCGAACAGGAACTGGATCGCCGCGGCCAGCGTGCCGCCGGTGGCCAGCATCGGGTCCACGACGTAGCACTGCCGGCCGGACAGGTCGTCGGGCAGCCGGGTGGCGTAGGTCTCCGCCTGGAGCGTCGACTCGTTGCGGATCATGCCCAGGAACCCGACCTCCGCCGTGGGCAGCAGCCGCGTCATGCCCTCCAGCATGCCGAGCCCGGCCCGCAGGATCGGGACCACCAGCGGGTACGGCCGCGCCAGCCGTACCCCGTGAGCCTCGGCGACGGGCGAGCGCACCGTGACGTCGGTGACCCGGACGTCACGAGTGGCCTCGTACGCGAGCAGAGTCACCAGTTCGTCCGCGAGCCTGCGGAACGTCGGCGAGTCGGTGCGGACATCCCGCAGCGCGGTGAGCTTGTGCGCCACCAAGGGATGATCGACGACGAGGGTTTCCATAAGGGACAACGCTATCTTGTGTGGAACGTACCGGCACGTCGCGGAACTGGTTTTGATCACAATTTGGTCGGAGCCGCCCACGGCGGGTAGGCACGTCTGGAACGATTGGGTGCCCTACTAGTGGCCGTCAGGTCAGGGATCGGGTGGATGGACGATGGCAGACGAAGACGCCCTTGATTTCGCCGTCGTGGTCTACCGCGAAGACGGCTGCTGGGACGCCGAGCTCCTTCCTATCGGGCTCACCTCCGACCTGCATGGCCTGATCCACGCGCTACGCCAGCAGCCGAGCGAGAGCGGCACGATTGGCCTGGTCGCCGTGGGGGATGAGTTCTTCGTGGCGCTGCGCGTTCTCGGTGAGCGGGTCGATGTCTTCCTGTCCGACATCGCCGCCTCCTGGGACTTCCCGCTCGCCCAGCAGGTCCTCGAGTACATCGACGTCCCGATCCCCGACGAGGATGAGCTCGACGAGATCCTCCAGGACGAGGACACGGTGCTGCCCGCGGGCGACCTGTCGATCTTCGCCGACCTCGGGCTCGACGAGATGGAGCTGGGCATCCTGTCCGGCGACATCGACCTGCTGCCCGAGGACGTCCTGTCCAGCATCGCCGGGCGGCTCGGATTCTCCGAGCCGTTCGAGCGCGCCATCGAATCGGTCTTCGGCTGACTCACGGGAGTTCGGGATGGCCTCTAACACCTTCTCTGCGGCGTTCGTCAGGACCGAGGACGGCTGGAGCGGTGCCGAGGTCGACCTCAGCGCGGCCGAGTTCGTCGACGATCTCGGCGACGCCGTACAGGAGAGTCTGGGCCTGACCGGCGACGAGCTGGCGCTGCTGTGCGTCGAGGTCGAGGACGAGTGGTTCGCCATCGCCCGCTACACCGGCGAGGAGGAGCCGCGCGTCTTCCTGTCCGACGCGCACGCCGGCCTGACCGACACCCTCGGCGAGCTGTTCGCCGAGTTCGCCGGTGTCGCGCCGGAGACGGAGGGCAACGGGCTCGGCGTGAAGCCGTCCGGCGACTTCGAGCTGCTGAGCGACCTCGGCGTCAGCTCCGAGGAACTCCTGGAGCTCAGCATGGAGGAGGGCGTGCTGCCCGCCGACGTCCTGTCGGTCATCGCCGAGCGCCTGGCCTTCGCCGACGAACTGGACCGCCTGCGTTGACCCACGCGGCCGCCATGCGCCTGGCGCTCCAGGAGGCCCGGCAGGCCGGGGCGCGCGGCGAGGTCCCCGTCGGCGCCGTGATCCTCTCCGCCGAGGGCGAGGTCCTGTCCCGCGCGGGCAACGACCGCGAGGCGAGCGCCGACCCCACCGCCCACGCCGAGATCCTCGCCGTACGGCGGGCCGCCACCGCACGCGGCGCCTGGCGCCTGACCGGCTGCACGCTCGTGGTCACCCTGGAGCCGTGCACCATGTGCGCGGGAGCCGCCGTGCTGGCCCGGGTGGACCGGATCGTGTACGGCGCGGTGGATCCGAAGGGCGGCGCCGTGGGCTCGCTGTGGGACGTCGTCAGGGACCGCCGGCTCAACCACCGGCCCGAGGTCGTCATGGGCGTGCTCGCGGATGAGTGTTCCGCGGTACTTAAGGAGTTCTTCGCCACTCGGCGGATCCGGTAAGCTCGTCGGCGGTGGTGTCGCCTAGTGGCCGAGGGCGCACGCCTCGAAAGCGTGTGATGGGGCAACTCATCCGTGGGTTCAAATCCCACCACCACCGCCTGGCACAAGAGCCGCCGACCCGGACCGGGCCGGCGGCTCTTCGCGTTTCTTGTGACCGTCCGCGATGACGTGTGATCATGGGCCGACTTGACTGCTTCTTTACCGGGGGTTTCCGTGAAACGTCTGATCGCGCTCGTCTCCGGCCTGGCCCTGGCCGGGACGCTGGTCGCGGCGCCGGCCCAGGCGGCGGCCGCGCCGGTGCGGCTGAAGCTCAGTTTCGGATGGTGCGAGTCGGCCTGCGCGATCCGCATCAAGGTGATCAACAACAGCCGTCGCAACATCGCCTGGGTGGGAGGGACCTGCCGCCTGCACATCAACGGCCGGTACGTCGGCAAGGGCACCATCTACGTGGGCCCGATCAAGCGCGGCCACTCCCGCACCAGCACCTGCAACGTCGTGGACGACCGCCTTGAGGACGCCTGGTACGACTTCCAGGACGACGGCGGCCTCTGGCAGCGCTACGCGAGCGTCAAGGCGAAGCCGTACTTCCGTCGCTGAGCGTCAGCTCGGGGGCAGTTCGAGGACCCTGGCGTGCAGGATGGACCGCTGGTGCAGCGCGGCGCGCAGTGCCCGGTGCAGGCCGTCCTCCAGGTAGAGCTCGCCCTGCCACTGGACCACGTGCGGGAACAGGTCGCCGTAGAACGTCGAGTCGGCGGCCAGCAGCGAGTGCAGGTCGAGCATGGCTTTGGTGGTGACCAGCGAGTCGAGCCGGACCTGCCGCGGTGGTATCTGCGCCCACTCGCGGTGCGTCAGACCATGTTCGGGATAAGGACGTCCGTCGCCGACCAACTTAAAGATCACCCATTGATTTTAGGAGAGAATCCGATTTCTCGCGCTCTCCACCGCCGTCGGCCCAGGCCGGCCCGCGTCGCATTCGCCGCGAACACCGGCGGTGTGGCCGCCGGGGAAAGCCCTCAGATCGCTCCGGTGAACGTGTCGCAACGCTTGGGGTCACCGGTCTGGTAGCCGACCGTGAACCACTTCTCGCGCTGCTGCGAGGTGCCGTGGGTGAACGCGTCGGGCGTCACCCGGCCCTGGGCCTTGCGCTGGATGCTGTCGTCGCCGACCGCGGCGGCCGCGCTGAGTGCCTGGTCGATGTCGGCCTGGGTGAACGGCTGGCTGTAGAAGCCGGTCTTGACGGCGTTGTTCGCCCAGACCCCGGCGTAGCAGTCGGCCTGCAGTTCCAGGCGTACGGCTCCGCTGCTCGCGCCCTGGCGGCTGTCGCCGACCCGGTTCATGGTGCCGAGGAGGTTCTGGACGTGGTGACCGTACTCGTGGGCGATGACATAGGCCTGGGCGAAGGGACCGCCTTCGGCGCCGTAGTCGCGCTGGAGGGTGTTGAAGAACGTGAGGTCGAGATAGACCTTGCGGTCCCTGGGGCAGTAGAAGGGGCCGACAGCGGAGTCGGCCGCGCCACAGGCGGTGTTGACGGCACGGGAGAAGAGCACCGTCTTGGCCGGTGTGTAGGCGCTGCCGCCGCGCGCGGCGAAGGCCTGCTTCCAGTACGTCTGGATGCTGTTGACGATGCCGACGACGCGGCAGTCCTCGGACTGGTCGGCGTCGGCGCCGGTCTTGCAGCGCTCGGCCAGGTTCCCGCTGGGCGTGACGGCCGGCGCGGGCGGCGCCTGACCGCCTCCCTGCGGTTGCTGCTGCTGGTCGCCGGTGAACGGGGACGGAACGATCTTGAACACGAACAGCGCCGCCACCGCCAGGATGATCAGCAGGCAGCCGCCGCCCTTGCCGCTGATCGGCAGCGACGCGCATCCGGCCGGCATCATCCCTCCGCCGCCGCCCTGCTTGGGGCCGGTCGCTCGTACGTCCTCGATCTCGGACGGGTCGAGCTTCGCGTCATCGTCGAACTGCATGTGAGACGACTTCCCGGGTAGCGGCCCTACTACGCTCCGTAATCGGCCATTTCTGGCACCAGGTTACCCTTGCGGGGTGACAGCTGGTTTGTTGGGAATTGCACTGGTTTCGCTGGGCATGGTGCTGACGCCCGGCCCGAACATGATCTACCTGGTCTCGCGGTCGATCACCCAAGGCCGGCGTGCCGGTCTGATCTCACTCACGGGCGTGGCGCTCGGCTTCACCGTCTACCTGACGGCGACGTGCCTGGGACTGACCGCTCTGTTCGCCTACGTGCCCGCCGCCTATACGGCGTTGAAGCTGGCCGGCGCGGCGTACCTGCTGTGGCTGGCCTGGAACACCATCAAGCCCGGCGGCGTCTCCGCGTTCGAGGCCCGAGAGCTGCCCGTCGAGCGGCCGCGCAGGCTCTTCGCCATGGGTCTGCTCACCTGCCTGCTCAATCCAAAGATCGCGATCCTGTATCTCTCGCTGCTCCCGCAGTTCATCGACCCGTCGATGGGGCACGTGCTCCTGCAGAGCCTCGCGCTGGGGTCGGTCCAGATCTTCATCGGCACGCTGGTCAACGCGCTGATCGCGCTGTCGGCGGGCGCGCTGGCGGCGTTCCTCGCGACGCACCCGCGCTGGGTGCGCGTCCAGCGGTACGTGACCGGCAGCGTCCTCGGCGCGATGGCCGTCCACATGGCCACCGACCGCACCAAGGCGGTCGTCGCCTGAGGCCTAGGGTGATCGCGTGGATGACTTCTGGATGTCGGTGAACAAGCTCGTCGCCGCCGCCGCGGCCTACATCACGGACCCGCGGGGGCGCGTACTCCTGGTCAAGCCCAACTACCGCGACCACTGGAACTTCGCAGGAGGCCTGATCGACGAGGGCGAGCACCCCTCGCAGGCCTGCGCCCGCGAGCTGGCGGAGGAACTCGGCCTCGCCACCACGCCCGGCAGCCTGCTGGTGACCCAGTGGCTCATGCCCCTGGACACCTGCCCGCTGCCGTCGGTCCACTTCATGTTCGACTGCGGCACCCTCGACCCCGGCACCCCGATCACCCTGCAGGCCGAGGAACTCGACGACTACGGCTTCTTCCCCATGGAGACCGCCGCCGAGCTGCTCCGTCCGCACGCCTTCGCGCGGCTGTCGGCCGCGGCCGCCGCGCGCGACTCCGGCGCCCCGAGCTTCCTGGCGCCGGAGGACGCCTAGCCGGCCGGTCCCGCGCGCCGGGTCGCCCGCGCGTAGGACCGGACCGTCGCGGCCATCAGGCCGAGCACCACGATCCCGAGCACGCCGTGGTACCACCGCCAGCCCACGCCCAGCCCGAAGAACCCGTCCGCGATCATGACCACCATGCCCGCCCCGACGCCGAGGAACGCGACCCCGAGCACCGCCAGCATCAGCGGACGCGGCACCCGGCGCCCCACCCTGGTCACCGTGGACAGGAAGAGCGCCGCGCCGATCAGCCCGTTCGCGGCGGCGAACCACTGGGCCGTGGTCACGTTCATCACGTCACGGGCATAGGCCACGTACTCCTCCGCCGGCACCACCGGCCCGCCGGGGAACCCCAGCTTCCCCTGGGCCGCGAACACCGCCTTGCCGGCGCCGTACCCGAGGAACAACACGGTCATCGTGTACGCCGGCCAGCGCGCCATTTCCATGCCCCGAACGTAGGCAGGCGGGCCGCGCGATCCCTCCCCCGGACGGGGGAGACCACTCCCACGCAAAGGGGACGGCGTGGACAGCGCGCCGGTCCGCAGGGCAGGCTGGGAGCCGTGACCGGCAGATCCGACCCGCGCCTGCGCGAGCTCGTCCTGCTGCGCCGCGTACGTGACCGGATCGACCGGGACTACGCGCAGCCACTGGACGTGGAGGCGCTGGCACGCGGCGCGCACATCTCGGCCGGGCATCTCAGCAGGGAGTTCCGCGCCGTCTACGGCGAATCGCCCTACAGCTACCTGATGACCCGGCGCATCGAACGGGCCATGACCCTTCTGCGGCGCGGCGACCTGTCGGTCACCGAGGTCTGCTTCGCGGTGGGCTGTTCGTCGCTGGGCACGTTCAGCACCCGGTTCTCCGAACTGGTCGGCATGTCGCCGAGCACCTACCGCCGCCTGGCCGCCAAGGACGCCGACGGCATCCCCGCGTGCGTCGCCAAGCGGATCATGCGACCGATCAGGAATCGAGAAGCGGTCACCGCGCGTGCCGACCTACCGTGAGGTGCATGAACCTCACGATTCACCTGACATTCCTGCCCGCCGACGACCCTGAGAAGTCGCTCGCCTTCTACCGCGACGCGCTGGGCTTCGAGGTGCGCAAGGACGTGGGCTACGAAGGCATGCGCTGGATCACGGTCGGGCCGCCGGGCCGGCCGGAGACGTCGATCGTCCTCGAACCGCCCGGCAGCGACCCGGGCCTCAGCGACGACGAGCGCCGCACGATCGCCGAGCTGATGGCCAAGGGCAGCTACGCGGGCATCGTCCTGGCCACCTCGGACCTGGACGCCACCTTCGAACGCGTCCAGGCCGCCGGGGCCGACGTCGTCCAGGAACCGGCCGACCAGCCGTACGGCCTGCGCGACTGCGCCTTCCGCGACCCGGCGGGCAACATGGTGCGCATCAACCAGATCTGAAGGGTCCGCCCCGAACGCAAAAAGAGGTTGTGCCGCTGATCACGGCACAACCTCTCCAGGCTGAGCGGAGGATAGGGGATTTGAACCCCTGATAGGTTGCCCTATACACGCTTTCCAAGCGTGCGCCCTCGGCCACTAGGCGAATCCTCCGCGGATGAGCTTACCGGACTCCCGGCGGTCTGGAGACCACGATTTCGCTGCAACAAGCACTGCCGGTTGTGGCTAGACTGTCCAAGGACCCCTCGCGCGGCGTCATCCTGTGAACCTCCCCAGGGCCGGAAGGCAGCAAGGATAAGCGGGCTCTGGCGGGTGTGCGGGGGGTCTCTTCGTTGGGAGCCCCCTGCAGGCGGGATGGTCGCATGAGCCTTGCGCTTTACCGCAAGTACCGCCCCGGGACCTTCGCGGAGGTCAAGGGGCAGGATCACGTCACGGAGCCGTTGCGCCAGGCGCTGCGCATGGGCCGCATCAACCACGCGTACCTGTTCAGCGGGCCGCGCGGGTGCGGCAAGACCTCCAGTGCCCGAATCCTGGCGAGAAGCCTCAACTGCGAGAAGGGCCCGACTCCCGACCCCTGCGGTGAATGCGAGTCGTGTGTGGCGCTGTCGGCCACCGGGCCCGGCCACCTCGACGTGATCGAGATCGACGCAGCCTCCCACGGAGGCGTGGACGACGCGCGCGACCTGCGGGAGAGGGCGTTCTTCGCCCCCGTGTCCGCGCGCTACAAGATCTACATCATCGACGAGGCGCACATGGTGACCCGCGAGGGTTTCAACGCGCTGCTGAAACTCGTCGAAGAGCCGCCGCCGCACCTGAAGTTCATCTTCGCGACGACCGAGCCGGAAAAGGTCATCGGCACGATCAAGTCGCGTACCCACCACTATCCCTTCCGGCTGATGCCGCCCGCGACGCTCCGGGCGCTGCTGGAGGAGATCCTCAGCTCCGAGAACGTTCCTTTCGAGCCCACCGCGCTGCCGCTCGTCGTGCGCGCGGGCGCGGGCTCGGCGCGTGACTCGCTGTCCATCCTCGACCAGTTGCTCTCGGGCGCCGAGGACGACGGCGTCACCTACGCCAAGGCCGTCTCCCTGCTCGGCTACACCGACGGCGACCTGCTCGACGAGGTCATCGGCGCCTTCGCGGAACGTGACGGGGCCAAGGTCTTCGGCGCGGTCAACCGCGTCATCGAAGGCGGCCACGACCCGCGCCGCTTCGCCGCCGACCTCCTCGAACGTTTCCGCGACCTGGTCATCCTCGCCAACGTTCCTGAAGCCGCCTCAAGCGGCCTGCTCGACCGCCCCGCCGACGAACTCGAGCGCCTGGTGCTCCAGGCAGCCTCCATGGGCCCGGCCGAGCTCACCCGCGCCGCCGAGGTCTTCAACGCGGGCCTCACCGAGATGCGCGGCGCCACGTCGCCGAGGTTGCTGCTGGAGCTCATGTGCGCGCGCGTGCTGCTGCCGGGCGCGGCGGCGGGCGAGGAAGCGCTGCTGGCCCGTCTGGAGCGCTTGGAGCGCGGCGGCGTGGTCGCCCAGATGGCCGCCCGCACCCCTCTCTCCTCCGGTACGGCAGGCGCCTCCGGTCACCCGGGTGCCTCCGGCGGCGCTGGAGCGGTCTCCGGTGGCGTGGGGGCAGGTGACGCGGGCGCCGCTGCACAGGGCGGCCCCGGGGCCCAAGGCAATCCGGGCGGCGCGGCGGGCGGCGATTGGCCTGACGCGGTGCGGCCCGGCGCCGGTGGTTCGGGCATGGCCGGTGGCCCGGCGGTCGGGTCCGGCGGTTCGGCGGGAGTACCTGGCGAGTCGGCGGGAGTGCCTGGCGGGTCTGTCAGTGGGTCTGGTGGGTCTGGCGGTGGGCTTGCGGGTGACGGCACGGCCGGTGGTGGCGCCGGTGCGACCGTCGGCGGGCCGGGGGCCGCGGACGCCGGTGGCGTGGCGGCCGGGCAAGCGTCCGGTGGGCAAGTGGCTGCCGGTGGGCCCGGGGCGATTCTGTCGCAGTGGCCTGCCGTACTGGCGGCGCTGAAGCAGCGGAGCATCGTCGTCTGGGCGAACGTCAGCACCAACGCGCAGGTCGTCGGCGTCGAGGGCAACATCGTCACGCTCGGCTTCGCCCAGGTCGGCGCGATGAAGAACTTCACCGGCGGTGGCAAGGACGCCGTCGTCGCCAGTGCCTTGGGCGACGTCCTCGGTGGCAAGTGGCGGGTGGAAGCGGTGGTCGGCGGCTCACCAGCCCCCGGCGGCCGCGGTGGCGGCCCCCAGAGCGGCCGCCCCGGCCCACAGGGCGCCGGCTCGAGTCCGCAGGGCAACCCGAGTCCGCAGGGCGGCAATCCGGGTCAGCAGGGCAACCCGGGCCCGCAGGACGGCAACCCGCCGAGTCCCCTTGCCACCCAGCAGGGCAACCCTGGCAACCAGCCGGCCCCCGAGCAGAGCGCACCGGGCCCCACCGCGCCGGACAACCCGCCCCAGGCGCAGGCTCCAGTAGCCACAGCCGAGGACGCCACCGGCCCGGCGAGAGCGACGGCGACGGCGACCACCGACGAGTCGTGGCCCGACGCGCCCGACGACATGAGCCCGGGTTCGCCGCCGATGCCCGATCCCGGACAGGCGGCCGCGCCGAAGGCCGGTGGCGGCATGGCCGCGGCCCGTTCCGCGGCTCAGGCTGCGGCCCAGTCGGGCCCGCGGGCCCCCAAGCCCCGCCAGGGCGGTGCCTCCGCCTGGCCGGACGCGGTGCCGAGCCGGAGCAGGAGCGCCGACTCCGACGAGGTGGACCCGCTCAACGACGCCGACGCCGACCTCGACGCCGTGGGCGGCATGGCCCTGCTCCAGCGCGAACTCGGTGCCCAGGTCATCGGCGAGATCGACCACACGTAACCGGTCAGGGCGAGCGCAGGCGGATCCGCGCGGTGATCGCCCGGGGGTCGGTGGTGGGCAAAGTGGTGCTGAGCCGTTCCAGGATCTGCATGTCGTCGCGCCCGTTCGCGGTCTGCGCGTAGATCCACAGGTCTTCCGGTGAGCCGCTGCGGAGCAGGCTCGCGCGTACCTGGACTTCGAGCTCGTCCCGGGCCCGGCGCAGTTCGGGGGACTCCGAGCGCGGCAGCAGCGGCCCCGGGTAGGCGCGGGCGACGGCTGAGGGGTCGCCGGAGGCCAGGAGGCTGCGCAGTTCGACGAAGTCGGCTTCGACGGGGGAGGTCAGCCGGTACGGCTTCGCGCCGACGGTGTACCCGAGCTGGGAACGGAGCCGGTGGATCTCGGCACGGATGGTGACCGGGTTGCCGGCGTCGCCGTACAGGTAGAAGCAGAGTTGTTCGGCCGTCAGGCCGCGGGGGTGGAGCGCGAGCAGGGCGAGGATCTCGGCGTGGCGCAGGGACAGCGCGATGTGGCGCCCGCCGAGGCGGGCGGTGGGCTGCCCCTCGCCGAGGAAGGTGAGCTGGAGCGTGGGCGGCGCGCTCTCCGTGGTGACGCGCAGGAGGTAGCCGTCGTGGAAGGGCTCCAGGAGTACGGCGCGGCCGCCGGGAAGGACGTAGCGGCCGCCGGCGGCGGGCCGGGCGATGCGCTCGCCGAGCAGACCGCCGGGGTCGCCGGCGATGACCCGGCCGGTGGCGGTGACCAGGATGCCGGCGTGGTCGCGCAGCCCGTCGAAGCGGCGGCGCAGGCGCTCGTCGCGTTCGTACATGCGGACGGTGAGCTGTGACTCGGCGAGCTTCGCCGTGGCGGTCACCAGGGCGACGGTGGCGGGGTGGAGGCTGGGGGCGGTGCCGCTGATGTCGACGATGCCGAGCACCTCGTCGGTGTCGGGGTCGACGATCGGGGCGGCGCTGCACGACCAGACGTGCAGGACCCGCATCAGGTGCTCTTCCGAGTAGACGTGAACGGGCGTGCGGTCGGCGAGGGCGGTGCCGATGCCGTTGGTGCCCACGCTGCCTTCCGACCACTTGTGCCCGTCGGCGAGGCCGACGCGGTCGGCGCGGCGCATCATCGTGCGGTTGCCATCGCGCCACAGGATGTTGCCATCACCGTCGGTGATGATGGCGACGTGCCCGCTCGCGTCGGCCATGGTGGTGAGCGTGCCGGCCAGGAGCGGCAGCAGCGGCTGCAGCGGGTGCGACTCGCGCACGTCGTTGATGCGGGACACGTCGTAGACGAGCGGCGCGGCGGCGTTCTCCGGATCGACGCCGGCTTCGATGGATCGCTCCCATGACGCCGAGATGAGCCGGCGTGGAGCGCCCTCCGGCAAGGTGGCGCCCGTCCATGCGGCTTCATGGGCCCCGCGCAGTTTGCGGGAGTACGCATCGAGACTGGCGTAACTCATCGGCCACTCCAAGTAGTCAACCCCTATGAATCACCCTCGCGGTCAAGGGTTCCCAGCGCAAGCCGTTCGGGGGATTGCACAGGGTGATTGAACGATCGCAACCTGTGTGCAACGTTGCCGCCGCTAGCGTCCTCCACTGAAACGTCGGCGTGGTGCGGCCGCTCCGGCCGGCGTGCTGGCCGGGTCCCGGACGCTGGAGGGGGGCCGGGACCCGGCCATCAAACGGAAACACCTGCTCTCCGCAGTGCGGGACTGCGCCCAAACACCGTAGGCTCGTGGCAGTCAACGACGCGGAGCCATGAGGAGCGCACGAAGGTGAATCCAGGGGATGTCAACCTGCAGCAGCTGCTGGAGCAGGCACAGCTCATGCAGCAGCAGCTCGCGAGCGCCCAACAGGAGCTCAACGACGCGCAGGTCGAGGGCTCGGCGGGTGGCGGCATGGTCACCGCCGTGGTCAACGGGGCACGTGAGCTGCTCGAGCTGAAGATCGACCCGAGCGTCATCGACGCCGGCGACGCGCAGGACACCGCCGACACGATCGCGGACCTGGTGATCGCCGCCGTCCGTGACGCCTTCCGCGCGGCCGACGAGCTGCAGCAGGAGAAGCTCGGCCCGCTGGCCCAGGGACTGGGCGGCGGCGGTCTCGGACAGTTGCCGGGGTTCTAGGCCATGTACGAAGGGGTCGTCCAGAACCTGATCGACGAGCTCGGGCTGCTACCCGGCGTCGGTCCCAAAAGCGCGCAGCGGATCGCCTTCCACCTGCTCGCGGCCGATCCCGCAGACGTGAAGCGGCTGGCGCACGCCTTGCTCGAGGTCAAGGAGAAGGTGCGCTTCTGCAGTACGTGCGGCAACGTCGCCGCCGAGGAAGAGTGCCGCATCTGCCGTGATCCCCGCCGGGACACCCACGTGATCTGCGTGGTGGAGGAGTCCAAGGACGTCGTCGCGATCGAGAAGACGCGCGAGTTCCGCGGCACCTACCACGTGCTGGGCGGCGCGATCAGCCCGATCGACGGGGTCGGCCCCGACGATCTGCGCATCCGTGAGCTCATGACCCGCCTGGCCGACGGCCGGGTGACCGAGCTCATCCTCGCCACCGACCCCAACCTCGAGGGGGAGGCGACGGCGACCTACCTCGCCCGTCTGGTCAAGCCGATGGGCATCAAGGTGACACGACTGGCCAGCGGTCTGCCTGTGGGCGGTGATCTCGAGTACGCCGACGAGGTCACCTTGGGCCGCGCGTTCGAAGGACGGAGGCTGCTGGATGTCTGACCAGTGGAGCGCTCTCGCTGATGAGATCGCTGGACACGCACAGAACTACGTCGACGGCCTGACCAGGGTCGCGGGCGGCGAGGGCGGCGACGGCATCTGGTCGTTGCTGCTGGTCGAAGTGGCGCAGGTGAGCCTCGCGGGCGCGAAGCTGGGGGCCAGCCAGGACGTGATCCTGGCCGGCAACTGGGAGCCGCCGCTGAGCGAGGATCCGGACATCGACGGCGTGCGTACGGCGCTGGCCGAGCTGCTGGGCGCGGTCGACGACTACGCCGAGGTCTTCGACCCTTACAAGGACACGGCGGTCACGCCGTACCGGCTCTCGGACGACCTGACCGCGGTCGCGGCCGACCTGATCCACGGGCTGCGGCACTTCGAGGCGGGCCGTCCGCACGAGGCGCTGTGGTGGTGGCAGTACTCGTACTTCAACACCTGGGGCAACCACGCGGGCGCGGCCATGCGCGCACTTCAGGCGCTCGCCGCGCACACGCGGCTGGACGTGGCGGAAGAGGCCCTGTCCACATAGTGGTCCGGCCCAGCGGTGTCACGGAGGCTCGTCGGTAGACTGGCAGCTCACAGTCCAGACCGGGAGACTCTCGTGGCGCTCGTTGTGCAAAAGTACGGTGGTTCGTCCGTCGCCGACGCGTCCTGCATCAAGCGGGTCGCGCAGCGGATCGTCGCGACGAAAAAAGCCGGCAACGACGTGGTCGTGATCGTTTCTGCCATGGGCGACACGACGGATGAGCTGCTCGACCTGGCCGAGCAGGTGTCGCCGTTGCCGCCGGGCCGTGAGCTCGACATGCTGCTGACCTCGGGCGAGCGCATCTCGATGGCCCTGCTGGCGATGGCGATCGCCAACCTGGGACATGAGGCGCGTTCGTTCACCGGATCGCAGGCGGGTGTGATCACCACCTCCTCCCATGGCAACGCGCGCATCATCGACGTGACGCCGGGCCGTATCCGTGAGGCGCTCGACCACGGCCGCATCGCGATCGTGGCCGGATTCCAGGGCGTCTCGCAGGACACCAAGGACATCACCACCCTCGGCAGGGGCGGCTCCGACACCACCGCGGTGGCGCTGGCGGCCTCCCTGGAGGCCGACGTCTGCGAGATCTACACCGACGTCGACGGCATCTTCACCGCCGACCCCAGGATCGTGCCCGCCGCCAGAAAGATCCCCAAGATCTCCTACGAGGAGATGATGGAGATGGCGGCGTGCGGCGCGAAGATCCTGCACCTCCGGTGTGTCGAGTATGCTCGCCGCTTCAACCTGCCGATCCACGTACGCAGCTCTTTCAGCACCAAGGAAGGCACGTGGGTCGTGTCCGACCCTTACACCCCGAACGAAGCGAATGAAGGAACCGAGATGGAGCAGCCGATCATCTCCGGCGTCGCGCACGACCGGAGCGAGGCCAAGATCACCGTTGTCGGGGTTCCCGACAAGGTCGGCGAGGCTGCCCACATCTTCAAAACCCTGGCCGACGCCGAGATCAACATCGACATGATCGTGCAGAACGTCTCGGCCGCGGCGACGGGCCGTACCGACATCTCCTTCACGCTTCCCACGACGGACGCCTCCACGGCGCTGACGTCGCTGAAGAAGATCCAGGACAAGGTCGGCTTCGAGTCGTTGCTGTTCGACGACCAGATCGGCAAGGTCTCGCTGATCGGCGCGGGCATGCGCTCGCACCCCGGCGTGACCGCGACGTTCTTCGCGGCCCTCGCCGACGCGGGGGTCAACATCGAGATGATCTCCACGTCGGAGATCCGCATCTCGGTGATCGTCGAGCAGGAAGGTGTGGACGCGGCCGTGGCAGCCGCCCACCGGGCGTTCGACCTTGACGCAGACCAGGTGGAAGCAGTCGTGTACGGAGGAAGCGGCAGATGAGCAGGCCCAATCTCGCACTCGTGGGCGCGACGGGTGCGGTCGGCACCGTCATGCGCGACATCGTCTCCAACCGGGCGGACATCTGGGGCGAGATCCGCCTCGTGGCCTCCCCGCGCAGCGCCGGAAAGGTGCTGAAGGTCCGCGGCGAGGACGTCGTCGTCCAGGCGCTGGCGCCCGAGGTCTTCGACGGCATCGACATCGCCATCTTCGACGTGCCCGACGAGGTGTCGGCCGAGTGGGTGCCGGTCGCGGCCGAGCGCGGCGCGATCGCGATCGACAAGTCCGGCACGTTCCGCATGCACGCCGACGTCCCGCTCGTCGTTCCCGAGGTGAACCCCCTCGACGCCCGCCGGCGGCCGCGCAACATCATCTCCACCCCCAACTGCACCACGCTGTCGATGATGGCCGCGATGGGCGCCCTGCACGCCGAGTACGGCCTCCAGGAGCTCGTCGTCGCCTCCTACCAGGCCGCGTCCGGCGCGGGAGTGGCGGGTTCGGCCCGCCTCTACGACGAGATCGAGGCGCTGGCCGGAGACCGCAACATCGGCCAGGTGGCCGGTGACGTACGCCGGGTCCTCGACAAGAAGCTGCCCGCCGACTCGCCGTTCCCGGCGCCGCTCGCGTTCAACGTGGTGCCGTGGGCGGGCTCGCTCAAGGAGGACGGCTGGGCTTCCGAGGAGCTCAAGCTCCGCAACGAGTCCCGCAAGATCCTCGGCATCCCCTCGCTGAAGGTCTCCGCGACCTGCGTGCGGGTGCCGGTGATCACGACGCACTCGCTGGCGGTGCACGCGCGCTTCGAGCGCGAGGTGACGGTGGCGGGCGCGCACCGCGTGCTCACCGAGGCGCCGACGGTGGTGCTGGTGGACGACCCGGCCAACGGGGTGTGGCCGACGCCGCTTGAGGTGGTCGGCACGGATCCCACGTATGTGGGGCGGGTCCGGCAGGCGATCGACTTCCCCAACACGCTGGACCTGTTCGTCTGCGGCGACAACCTGCGCAAGGGCGCGGCCCTGAACGCCGCCGAAATCGCCGAACTGGTGGCCGCCGAGCTCTAACCCATCTGTTACGGCGAGGCCCTTTTCGCCGCTTCACGTTACGGCGAGGCCACCGGATCCGCCTCCGTCCGGCGTGGGTGGCCCCCGATCATCGGGCGCTTCTCACGTCGGACGTGGTCCCCGCCGTCACAAGGCCTCCATGGCCGGTTCCCGCGGGCACCGGCCGGGCGCCGTACCGGCGCCGGCAGGCGTTGGGGCGGGTCAGCGGAACAGGATGTCCCAGTGGTCGGACTCCTTGGCGAAGACGGTTCCGTCTGAGGAGCGGTACAGGGGCGAGCCGTCGCTGCGGGTGCCCACGCGGGCGTGGCTGGTGGCGATGTGCCGGTCGACGCATGGGCTCAAGGAGATGTCCAGCTTGTAGCCGTGCTCGTGGCTGTAGCGGCCGGGCATGTGGCCCGCCTCGGTGCCGCCGGTCACCATGATCTTGCAGCCGCTGTCCCGCTTCAGCTCGATGATCTTGGCGATCGTGGCCGTGCGGACGGAGTCCAGCGAGGTGCAGTACCGCAGCCGCCGGTTGGCGCAGCCGCCCGTCGACTTCCAGCGCAGGCCGGCGCTCTTGAGGCGGCCCACTGCCGTGCTGTGCGAGATGCGTACGGCGGCCTGCCGGGTCTTCACCCGCTTCAGGTCCACCTTCGGGGGGTCGACCATCGTGAACCAGTGTCCGGTTTGAATGCCTCCTTCGATCGCGTACGTGCGCGTTACCGGTGGCGGCGACTTCCGTGCTCCTCCTGTCGAAGCAGCGGATGCGGCCGATGCCAATGCGATTATCGAGATCTCAAGGCCGAGGAGTGCGACGACCATCAGCCGCACCTTGCCACGTATCCACATGCCGATGCTCTTTTCGCGGAATAGCCCTCCCGCCAGAAACATCAATCCCACGCTTCACACCAGATGACCCCTTCCTCAGAGCGATCTTTGCCTTGTGGCGGCGATCACCGTGCGGCTCCATGACCTAAAGGCGGTCTTGCCCGTAAAGTGACGAGGGTGTCCGAACCCCGAAACCGAGGATCGGAGAGCACCCGAGAGGTCATCGTCGAGACGGCCTTGAGACTGTTTCGGGAGCGCGGCTTCGATGCGACGACGATGCGGGCAATCGCGGCCGAGGCCGGGGTATCCGTGGGTAACGCCTACTACTACTTCGCGAGCAAGGAGGCGTTGATCCAGGCCTACTACGACCGCGCCCAGACGGAGCACGAGGAGGCCTGCCGCGAGCTGCTCGCGACGGAGCGCTCGTTCGCGGCCCGGCTGAGCGGCGTGCTCGGTGAGTGGGTACGCGTCTCCGAGCCGTACCACGAGTTCGCGGTGAAGTTCTTCAAGCACGCGGCGGAGCCGACGAACCCGCTCAGCCCGTTCAGCGCCCAGTCCTCACCCGCGCGCGAGGCCGGCATCGCGATCTACCGGCAGGTGGTCGAGGGCTCGCGGGACAAGATGGACTCCGAGCTGCGCGAGGAGCTGCCCGAGCTGCTGTGGCTGCTGTCGATGGGCATGGTGCTGTTCTGGGTGCACGACACCTCGCCGGGGTGCCGGCGCACGTACCGGCTGATCGAGGTGACGGTGCCGCTCGTGGACCGGCTCGTGGGCCTGTCCCATCTGCCCGGGTTGAGGGGGATCACTAAGGACTTCATCGGGGCCGTGCATGAGCTGCGGGCTTGACCGGCGTGCCTGAGCACAGCGGCAGCATCGTGGTGGGGAGCGTGCAGGTGGGGACGGTGTCCTCCGCGGCCACGGCGATCACGGAGGCCAGGAAGGGGACCGCCAGGCCTCCGGTCAGTACTACGGCCGCGAGTAGCCGGGTTCGTCTCACGGGGATGTTTTAGCACGTCAGAGCGTCGGAGGCGGTTAACCGCGATCAAGTGGCGCGTACATACCGGCTGGTTGGTATGGTCGCCCTTAAACGCTGGAGGGTGCGATGACACAGAACTGGGGCATGACGATCCCCTTCTACGACCGCTCGCTGGCCGAGTCGAAGGAGCTGATCGCCGAACTGCCCGCGCTCGGCTACACCGACGCCTGGTCGGCGGAGGTCAACGGGACCGACGGGTTCATGCCGCTGGCCATGGCAGGGGAGTGGGCGCCGGGGCTGCGGCTGGGCAGCGCCATCGTCCCGGTCTTCACCCGCGGCCCCGGGCTGCTGGCCATGTCGGCGGCCACGCTGGCCGATCTCGCCCCCGACCGCTTCGTGCTCGGCATCGGTTCGTCCTCTCCGGCCGTCGTGGGGCGGTGGAACGCGGTGGAGTTCGCGCGGCCGTACCAGCGCACCCGGGACACGCTGCGCTTCCTGCGCAGGGCGCTCGCGGGGGAGAAGGTGTCGGAGCGGTACGAGACGTTCGAGGTCAAGGGCTTCAAGCTGGAGCGGGCGCCCCGTGTGGCGCCGAAGATCGTGCTGGCCGCACTGCGGCCCCGGATGCTGCACCTGGCGGCGAGCGAGGCCGACGGCGCGATCACCAACTGGCTCGCGCCGGAGGACGTGCGCAAGGTCCGCGCCGAGCTGGGCGGGGAGACCGAGCTGATCGCCCGGTTGTTCGTCTGCGTGAGCGAGGACGCCGACAGGGTGCGCGAGATGGGGCGCTGGATGCTGGCGGCCTATCTGACCGTGCCCGCGTACGCCGCCTTCCACGACTGGCTGGGGCGCGGTGAGGTGCTGCGGCCGATGCACGAGGCGTGGGCGGCGGGCGACCGGCAGGCCGCGCTCAAGGCCATCCCCGACGAGGTGGTCGACGCGCTGATCGTGCACGGCGACGCCGCGACCTGCCGGGCCAGGATCGGCGAGTATGTCGCCAACGGGCTCGACACCCCCGTGCTCGCGCCGGTCCCCGGCGGCGAGATCTCCATCGACCAGGCGGTACGCGCGCTGGCGCCGAAAGCTAGCTAAGGGAGAACCTGTGGACGAGATCCTCCGGCTGGACGCGGTCGGGCAGGCGCTGGCCGTACGGGATGGGCGGGTATCGCCGCGTGAGCTGGCCGAGGCGGCGATCGCGAAGATAGAAAAGCACGACGGGGAGATCGGCGCGGTCGTGCACCGGCGGTTCGAGCGCGCGCTGGCCGAGGCGCGTGAACTGCCCGGGGGCACGCCGTTTCGCGGGGTGCCGATCCTGCTGAAGGACCTCGGCTGGGTGGAGAAGGGCGAGCCGTACAACGCCGGTTCGCGCACGCTGGACGGGGTCAGGATCGCCGCGGACGCCTACAGCGTGGCCAAGCTGAAGGCGGCCGGGTTCGTGATCCTCGGCAGGACCAGCACGCCGGAGTTCGGCACCACGATCACCACGGAGCCGGCCGCGTTCGGGCCCACGCGCAACCCCTACGACCCCGCGTACTCGGCGGGCGGCTCCAGCGGCGGTTCCGCCGCCGCGGTGGCGGCCGGGATGGTCGCGGTGGCCTCGGCCAGCGACGGCGGCGGCTCGATCCGCATCCCCGCCTCCCTGTGCGGCCTGGTGGGGCTCAAACCCACCAAAGGCCGCACCAGCTATGGGCCGTCGGGCGGAGAGGGCTGGAGCGGGTTCTCGGTGGCCGGGATGGTCAGCAGGACCGTCAGGGACACCGCCGCCGTGCTCGACCTGATCGCCGGCCTGGAGGAGGGCGACCCCTACACCGCGCCCGCGCTGCCCCGCCCGCTGGCCGAGGAGGTCGGCGTCGATCCGGGACGGCTGCGCGTCGGCTTCGTGACCCGCCACCCGCGCGGCGACGTACCCGAGCACGAGGAGCTGACCGCCGCCGTCACCGGCGCCGCGAACCTGCTGGCGTCCCTGGGCCACCACGTCGAACCCGGTCACCCGGACGAACTCGGCAACCCCGACTTCCCCCACCACTTCGGCGCCCTCGTCGCAGCGAACGTCGCCGCCGAAGTCCAGAGCGTCGGCGCCTGGCGCGGCCGCCCCGTGTCCCTGGACGAATTGGAACCACGCAACCGCGCCATGGCCGAGACCGGCGCCAAACGCACCGCCGTCGAGCACGTCCTCGCCGTCCAGTGGATGGACGGCTTCCGCCGCCGCATGGCAGCCTGGTGGCGTTCCGGCTTCGACGTGCTGCTCGCGCCCTCGCTCGGCGTGCCGCCGTTCCCGCTGGGCTGGCTGCCCCCTGACGACCTCAGCACCGGCTTCGGCCGCACCTCCCACGCCGTCTCCTACACCACCGCCTTCAACGCCACCGGCCAGCCCAGCATCTCCCTGCCCCTGCACAGGACCGCAGCGGGCCTTCCCGTCGGCGTCCAGCTGGTCGCCGCCACAGGCCGCGAGGACCTTCTCGTACGGCTGGCCGCCCAGATCGAATCCGCCCGCCCCTTCGGACATCCGGCCATGCGCTGATCGTTAGGAACCAACCTGGGCGGGTAACACGTTATGTCGTGAAGGAGGTGGCGCACCTATGCCTAAAGCAAGCCGCGCGGCAGCGGTCTGGCGTACATATCGCGACGTGAGCGAGCCCGGCTCCCCGGGGCTGTTCAAGCGGGTCAGGGCGATCCCGCGCCTGATCGGCGCCGTGACCCGGGGGCAGTACCCGGGCATGGGCAAGAGCAAGCTCGCCCTGATGGGGCTCGGCGTGGTCTACCTGATCTCGCCCATCGACGTCATCCCCGACTTCCTCCTGCTCGTCGGCGTGGCCGACGACTTCGGCGTGTTCCTCTGGCTGATGGGCTCCCTGATCGGGGAGAGCGGGCGCTACATCGGCTGGGAGCGCAGGGTCATCCAGGGCGCGGCCGTTCCTCCCGACCTTCCTCCTACAGCTCCTCGCGCCTGAGCCACGCTCGCGACGGCAACGGGTGCCCGAACAGCCGGGCGGCGTTGCCGTACGCGACCCTGGCGATGTCGGCCGGCGGGAGCTGGCCGAGGTTCCTGGCCACGGCCTGCTGGGTGTCGGGCCAGGTCGAGTCGGAGTGCGGGTATCCGCTTTCCTGAAGCACGTGGTCGAGGCCGACCGCCAGCCGTACCCCTGACAGGGCGTGGTCGTCGAGCGTCCCGAAGAAGAAGTTGCGGCGCAGGACCTCGCTCGGCTTGAGCCCGCCCTCCCACGACGCCTCGCCCGCGACCGGGTGGTCGAGGGCGTAGTCGGCGCGCTCGGCCAGCATCGGCAGCCAGCCCACCCCGCCCTCCACGATGAGCACCCGCAGGTTCGGGAACCGCAGCGGGATGCCCGACCACAGCCAGTCGGCGCAGGCGAACATGGCGCTCGTCGGCATCAGCGTGGTGATCGCCTCGATGGGCGTGTCAGGGGAGGGCACCGGCGACCAGCTGGAGTCCCCGGTGTGCAGGCAGACGACGGTGCCGGTCTCCTCACAGGCGGCGAAGAACGGGTCCCAGTGGTCGGAATGGATCGACGGCAGCCGCAGCCTCGTCGGGAACTCCGGGAAGACGACCGCCTTGAAGCCGCGGGCGGCGTTGGCGCGGATCTCCTTCGCCGCCACGTCGGGGTCCGGCAGCCACGGGAGCTGAAGCCCGATGATCCGCTCGGGATAGGTGCCGGCCCAGACGTCGATGTGCCAGTCGTTCCAGGCCTTGACGAGAGCCAGGCCCAGTTCTTGGTCTCTGGTCCGTGCGAACGGCATGCCGGACTGGCCGGCCAGCATCCCGGGAAAACAGAGGGCGGCCCAGATGCCGGCCGTGTCCATGTCCTGGATCCGGGCCTCGATGTCGTGGCAGCCGGGGCGCATGTTCTCGAACCTGACCGGGTCGAGGGTCCATTGCTCGCGCGGCAGGCCGGCGCCCACGTCGATGCCGGCGCACGGGTACGTGGCTCCGCCGTACCGCCAGACCTGGTGACCCGCCTCCGTCTCCACGACCTTGGGCGCGACCTCGGTGTACTTCTCCGCAAGCCGGTCCTCGAAGAGGTCGGGCGGCTCGATCAGGTGATCGTCGGCGGAGATGATCACGTAGTCGCGCCGCCTCGGTTCGGGGTCGGGGAGCAGCGGCGTAGTCACGCAGGTAACCGTACGACGACGGCATGACCTCGAACAAGCTGCCAGGCCCCCGTCAACCGCCCCAAAACCCCGCCCTACCGCCGCATTCGCCCCCAGAACTCCTTGACAACCGGCCTTGACGGCCTGATGTTCGTGTGTTTCGTGGGGCTGGAATCCTCCTCCCGACGCCGCCAGCCTGCCTTGCGACCGTTGCCTGATCAGGCCAGCGGGATGGCTGACGGTGGAGGACCTGAGCTGCCTTGCCGGGCCGGCAGGCGGATTACGACTGGGCCCACGCCTCTCACCCGATGTACGGCTCAGGCCTGTCCTCGATCACGTGTGTGAGGCGGAGCCGCTGTGTGTGATGCATGGGCAGGCTGTCGAGATCGCTTCCCGGCACCCAGGCCACCTCGGTGGACTCCTCACTGACGACCGGTTCGCCCCCGATCATCCGCCCCCGCAACACGATCGCGAACTGCCGTCTCACCTCGCCATCGGTGTAGGCGATCACATGGCGCGCGTCGGTGTAGAGCCCGACAATGCCGGTGATCTCGACCTCCAGACCAGTCTCCTCTTTGACCTCCCGTACGGCGGCCTGCGGGACCGACTCCGTCAGATCCATCCCCCCACCAGGCAGGGCCCACAGCCCGTTGTCGGCACGCCGCTGCAACAAGATGCGCCCGGCGTCATCGGTGACGGCTACCGCGACCCCCACCACGAGCCGGTTGGGCTTAGGGGCGTGCGGGTCGTCGAAGAACTCCGTACGCGCCATCATGGGCCTTCCCCGAGAGGCCGCGACCGTTCCCAGACCGCGTCGAGGCTGGCCGCGTACACGTCGAACAGCCCGCCTTCACCGCCGCGCCGCAGATGGTAAACGGGCGCACCGTAAGCGTTCATGCCGAACACGTGGGCGTTGACGATCATGCGGTCGTCCCCGGCGAACAGGGAGTTGTAGAGCGTGGTGTCATGTAGGCGGACCTCGACCCCCGACGCGGCCAAGGGCCGGTAGCGCATGACCGCGACGCGGCACCGGCTTTCGATGCCGTGGCCGTAGCGCTCCTCCTCGCCCCTGGCCGTGATCGCCGGAGAGTCCGGATCTCCAAGCATCACCCGCACCCGGCAGCCGTCGCCGCTCTTGGCGGCCGGCAGTTCGGAGAAGCCGGGCCACGACTCGTGCAGGAAATTGGCCGCGTAGACCAGGATGCCGATGTGCGTTCGCGCCTGTTCGAAGAGGGCTCGCCATAGCTCCAAAGGTGCTGTCGCCCTGGTCGGGTAGGCCGCGATCAGTTCGCGACCGGTGCGGTGCCCGCGCCCGCGCTGTTCGATCGCGAGCCACAGATGGGTGAGGTCCTCTCGAAGGACGCCTGCGGCCCGGTGCGCCATCTGCGGATGCGGGGTCCGGCCGGTGTTCACCCAGCGTTCCACGGTCTTGGGATCGACACCGACCGCTTCGGCCAGTTGCCGGACGTTCAAACCCGCCGTGAGCAACGCGGAACGGAGGCGCTCGTTACCGGCCATGGGACGTTTATACGCCGCCGGAGACGTCCCTCAAGCGCACTTGGCCGAGGTTTCGCGTCCCCGGACGACTCGGCACGCTGAGTGTATGACGCACGACGGTACGGACATGGCCAGAGAGCCGGCGGCGGCCTTGAGCGTGGTCGCCGCGCTTCTGAGAGCTGAGGGCCTGCGGGTCCTGCTGGTCGAACGGGTACGCCTCAAGCTTGATGGGTCGCGGCCCGCGTCGCCGCAGCGATTGGCGCCCGAACTGGAGATCAGCAAGGGCCCTGAGCTCGTCGGCCGTGTCACCGCTGAGCGTGGCGGGCTCCTGGTGGTCACGAGAACCGGCCCGGCGCTGACCCGGGATCCTGAGTCTGCTGCCCGTGAGGCGGTCTCCTGATGGCCTACGCGGCATGGACGACCCTCAGCGGAGGGCTGGCGGCCCGCACGATCGACGGGGGCGTCGTCATGGTCAGGAAGGCCGGCTTCGCCTCCCTCGCAGAGGCGATCACAGCGTGGGAGGAGGGTGAGCGTTCTCGGGTGGTACGCGAGGTTACCGAACTCGGACGTTACGTGGACACCGCCCTTGACCGGATGCTCGCGTGCTTGACCCGGTAGACGCGTCTCAGCCGTAGCCGGCATCTCGCCTTGGTCTGTGCGGGGTCGGTGTCGTGCCCCCGAGCTGCGGTCACCTCTACATCGGTGAGGGCCGCGCGGCGGAGTCCGGTTGCGGTCAGGCTCACCCAGTGCTTGCCCCGCCCAGGAGCGCGTCCGGAGGATGCTTCGACCTGGCGCCAGTCGTCAACCAAGCATGTGAGCTGCTGGGGGTCTCCGCCCTTACCGCTTCGACATCCTGGGCGAAAGCGCGAGTCGGGCCTTGCCCGACGGGATGGTGCGCGGAGCGCCTTTGTCCGGGGCGGGCTCCAACTGGTCAACCACTTGGGTGGGCCGGAAAGCGTCCGACCGGAGGAAACCCTTCATGGGTCGAGCTTCAGCTCGTCTGGAGGAACGCCTGGAACCCTGGGACGCGCGTAGCGCGCCAACGTGCCAGACCTTGCCCTTGGGACCCGGGATCGCCTGAAGGGGGGTGGGTGGCGATCCCGGGCCGGAGGGTCCGCCGTTGTGAGGGTGCTGCTCACCGCGGACCCCGGCCCCTCCTACCCGAGGGAGATCGGGTCAGTCAGGAGATGGGCGTGCAGTTTGGTGATTGTCCTGGGGTCCAGGCCCAGGACGTCTGAGGAGTACGCCCGCAGGGAGCCGTGCCGCCGGTCCATCTCCGTAAGGAACAACTCCATCGCCCCCGCCGGTGCCGCCCCGTACCCGGCCCACATGAGGGCGTCCTTGTTCCTGGTCTGCCAGTCCGCCAGGAAGCGGGGCGTGGCCAATCCGGTCAGGGCGTAGTCGGCGACGATGTCCGTGGCCGCCACGCCTGCCAGCGACAGCACCAGCGCGGTGAGGATGCCGGTGCGGTCCTTGCCCGCGGCGCAGTGGATGACGACAGGGGCGTTGTCGGCGTCGGCTATGGTCTCGATGGCCGAGCGCAGGAGCGGGACGCCGTCCTCGGCCACCTCCAGGTAGCGGTCGGCGAGAAAGCGCTCCACGCCGGTCGACGGGTCGAAGGCGGCCAGGTCCCACCTGCGGCCCTCCACGGGAAGGTTGTGGTAGCGCAGCCCCTCGGTCTCGGGTACGCGCCCGCGCTTCTCGACCTCGGAGGGATGCCGCAGGTCGATGACGGTCCTGACCTTGAGGGAGCGGAACGTGGCGATGTCCGGCCCGGCCAGCCAGCCGAGCGAGTCGGCCCGGTAGAGCCGCTGCCATCGCACCCTCCGCCCGCCATGGGCGGCATATCCACCGACGTCGCGAAAATTGTGGATATTAGCGAACTCGATATGGCGGGTCACACCTAGAACGTAATCACACCTCGACCGCGACAGGCGTCTCGTGCGGGTTTCGCCTCACACCTCGACCGTGGCCGGCGTCTTCTGCTCGGCCTTCCTGTCGGCCACCTCGCGCCGGATCAGCAGGGTCGATCTGGTCCGTAGGCACCCCCAGCCCTTCCCCGCTGGCCAAGCGCTTCGGCTGAGAGCTCCTTCTCAGTGCTCCGGCTCCCATCCCGCAGGCTCGTATCCGATCGATCGCCGCGCGCACGCGGTTGAGGCTGCCTGTTAAGGGGAGCGCAAGCGGGTAGTCGGGCCTTGGCCCGACGGAGGGCGCGCGGAGCGATAGCGGAGCACGATTGTGATCGGGGTGGGCTCCAACTGCTCAACCACTTGGCTGGGCAAGGGGTGGGCGGGAAAGCGTCCGACCGGAGGGAGGGCCTTCAGGGGTCGAGCTTCAGCTCGACTGGAGGAACGCCTGGAACCCACGAACGCGCGAAGCGCGCCGATGTGCAAGACCTTGCCTCATGCCTCGACCGTGACAGGCGTCTCCTGCTCGGCCTTCCTGTCGGCCACCTCGCGCCGGATCAGCAGGATCCACCCGCCGATCGCCAGCCCGATGAACAACCACCACTGCACGCCGTACGCCAGGTTGAGCCCCCCACCCGACCCCACGTCCGGCGCGGGCACCGGCTCCGGCGCCGTGGCCGCCGACGGCTGCTGTTCGGTCAGCTCCACATAACCGTCCACCAGCCGGTACGGCAGCGCCGCCCCGATCTTGCCGGGGTTGATCAGGAGCACCTGCCCAGCCGGCAACCCGCCCCTCTCCTTGATCCCGCTGGTCTCCTCGGTCTCGGTCAGCCGTAGCCGCCCGGTGACATTCACCTGTCCGGCAGGCGGCGCAGGCACCTCGGGTGGCGCGTCCGCGCTCGCCCCCGCCTTGACCCACCCCCGGTTCACCAGCACGGCCTGGCCGGAGCCCGTGACGAGCGGGGTCAGCACGAAGTACCCCGGCCGCCCTTCCTGGGGCCGCCGCCGTACCACCAGAGTGTGGGCCTGATCGTAGGTGCCTGAGGCGGTCACCAGCCGGTAGCGGTTCTCTTCGCTGACCGCACGGCCAGGCCCGGTCAGTGAGTCCAGCGGCACCGGCGCGGTCGTGATGTTGGCGGTGACGCGTTCGCTGTTGGCCGAGCGCTCCTCGAACCGCCCGAACTGCCACCTGCCCAGGAAGACGAAGGCGGGGATGACCAGCAGCACCACGATGTGGAGCGCCACCCATCGAGGGGTCAGGAGGAACCGGTACACCCTTCAAGGGTAGGCACGGGGAGCGGTGGTTCCTCACTCAGCCCGATCTGGTCGAACGGGTTACCAAAGCGCAAGTGATCGCGTACGGTCGGGACTCGTGCCGCCCCTCAAGAGCAAGACGTCCTGAATGACCCTTCTTGTCGCGCCACCCGCGCCCACCGCCTTCGTGTTGCCCCGCATGGGAACGCTCCTGCTGCACGCGGCACCGCGCGTACTGGAGAGCATGATTCTGCCCGTCGCGCTCTTCTACGCGGGCATGCTGGCCGGCGGCGAGGTGGCGGGCATGGCGGCTTCGGCGGCTTGGGTGTTCGGCGGCATGGCGGTGCGCCTGGTGCGCGGTCAGCCGATGCCGGGCACGGTGATCCTGGCCGCGGTGGGCATCACGGCCCGCGTGGTGGTCGCGCTGGCGGCGGGGGACGTGCGGTGGTTCTTCCTGCCGCCGACGTGCGGGGTGTTCGCGGTGAGCCTGGTGTTCCTGGCCACCGCGCGCGGGCGCAGGCCGCTGGCCGAGCGGATCACGCTCGACCTGGTGCCGCTGCCCGGCCATGTCGCGGGGCACCCGGTGATGCGGCGTTTCTTCGTCCGCCAGTCGCTGGCCTGGGGCTGCGCGCAGTTGCTCAACGGCACGCTCACGCTGTGGATCCTGCTCAGCCAGAGCATCGGGACGTTCCTGGCCCTGCGCACGTCGCTGGTGGCCCTGTTGATGACGGCCATGGCCGTGGCCTCGGTGCTCGACTTCCGCCGCTGCCTACGCGCTCTTCAGCTCCGCGCCTGAGCCGGGTTCCGGCGTGACCTCGCGGGGTCCGCTGACCTCGTGGCCGTCGGCGCAGCGGAAGTACTGCTCGATGGGGGCGCCGCAGTCGCGGTGGGTGAGCTCGACCGCCGGCCCGGCGTCGTCGGACAGGTACTTGTCACCGAAGTGCATGAGCGCGACCAGCAGCGGATAGAGGTCGCGCCCCTTCTCCGTCAGCCGGTACTCGTCACGCTGGCGCTGGCCGGGCTCGCGGTAGGGCACCTTGCGCAGCAGTCCCTCGTCCACGAGCCGGGCCAGGCGGGCGCTGAGCACCTGGCGCGGCGCGCCGGTCATGGCCTGCATGTCGGCGAAGCGCCGTACGCCGCTGAAGGCCTCGCGCAGCACCAGGAAGGTCCACTTCTCGCCGACGACGTCCAGGGTCCGCTCGATCGAGCAGTTGTTCACCCGGAAGGGCACGTTCATGCCGCATATCATACCTGAGTCTAGTTGACAGACTCAGGTGCGCCGCGAGACGCTGAGTCTATGAAGGGAACCCAGATTCGCCCGATACGCACGGGGGACGAGGCCGCGCTCCGGTGCTTCCTCGCGGGGTTGTCGCTGCACACGCAGACGCTGCGGTTCTTCACGGGGTTCAGCCGCCCGTCGGCCGGCCTGATCGGTGCTCTCATGAAGATCGACGAGCTGAGGGACGCTCTGGTCGCCGTGCACGAGGGCGAGATCGTCGCCCACGCGATGAGCTACCGGGGCTGCCGCACCGACGTCGAGGTCGCCGTGGTCGTCACCGACCGGTGGCAGGGGATCGGCCTCGGGCCGAAACTGGTCGACACGCTGCTGATACGCGCCGCCATCCGCGGCGCGACCACCGTCGCCATGGACGTTCTCGGCGAGAACCGGCGGGCCCTGCGCCTGATCCGCAGGGCCTGGCCCGACGCGAAATTGACGGTCTCTTCCGGTTCGGTCGAGGTGACCGCTATGATCAAGCAGGCGGTGGTATTTGCGGAACAAGGTTCTGTTGGCTCACCATTGACTGCGTGAAGAGTGTCAAGAACGGACGCGACGGCCGTACCCGCATCATCGAGGGTGCCCTCCGCCGCTTCAGCCAGGACGGGGTGTCGGCCACCACGCTGGCCAGCCTCCGTGAGGAGAGCGGCGTCAGCGTCGGCAGCTTCTACCACCACTTCGCCAGCAAAGAACACGTCTTCGGCGTGCTCTACTCCGAGATCCTCGCCGTCTACCAGGCCGAGTTCCTGGCCGAGCTGACCAGCCGGACCGAGGCGCGCGACGGCATCGAGGCGGTCGTGGCCTTCCACATGCGCTGGGCCGGCGAGCACCCCGAACGCGCCCGCATCCTGGTCAGCGAGCGCCCGCCGCGCAAGAACGAGCCCGGCGGCCAGGAGGTCGCCGACGCCCGCCGCGCCTTCTTCCGCCAGGTCTCCGACTGGTGGAAGCCGCACATGAAGAACGGCCTGCTCCAGCCCGTCCACGCGACCATGTGCTACGTGCTGTGGCTCGGCCCGGCCCAGGAGATGTGCCGCCTGTGGTTCGCCGGCGCCCACACGCCCACCGACGAGGAGATCAAGGGCCTGGGCGAGGCCGCGTGGCAGAGCCTGCGCCAACGTCCGGACGCATAGGGACGAGTACCCTCTGTGATGTTATTGTCACAAATGTGAGACGACCTCGGGCGCTGGTCCTGCCCACCCTGCCGGAGACCGCTCTCGCCAGCCTGGGCGAGTTCGCCGACCTGGCCGAGGTTCCCGCCCGGCCCAGCCTCGGTTTCTCCGACGAGCAACTCGCCGACCTCGTCATCGGGACCGGCGCCTCGGTGATCGTCACGGAGGGTGACCAGGTCCGCGCGTCGGTCCTGTCCCTCCCGCTCGACATCGTGGCCTGTGTCGGCTCGCCGACGAACGTCGACCTGGCGCTGGCCGCCGAGCGCGGCGTCGCCGTACTCCATGCCGCCGACCGCGACCCCGACGCGGTCGCGGAGCTCACGATCGCGCTGCTGTTCGCGGTCAGCCGCCACGTGGTGGCCGCCGATCGCGAGGTACGGCGCGGCCGCGTCTACCGGGGCAGAATCCCCCCTTCCGAGCGCCACCGCGGCTTGCGCCTGTCCGGACGCACGCTCGGCATCGTCGGCCTGGGCCGGGTCGGCAGGGCGCTGCGCTGGCGCGGCCAGGGCCTCGGCATGAACGTGATCGCCTGCGACCCCTACGCTCCCGACGCCGCCCACACGCTGCAAGAGCTGATCGCCGAGGCCGACATCGTCTCCCTGCACGTGCCGGTGACCGAGGAGACGCGCGGCTTCATGGGCCCGGCCGAGTTCGCCGCCATGCGCCCGGGAGCGATCTACCTCAACACCTCGCGCGGCGCCCTGCACGACCTGGCGGCCCTGGTGGACGCCCTGCGGTGGGGGCAGCTCGGCGGCGCCGGCCTCGACCACTTCGAGGGGGAGTGGCTGGACCCCGCCCACCCGCTGACCCGGCTGCAGAACGTGGTGCTCACCCCGCACCTCGGCGCGGCCACCGGGGAGAGCCATGTCGAACACGCGCACGCGCTGGTGGCCGACATCGGGCGCACTCTGCGCGGCGAGGAGCCCGCCTACCTCTGTCCGCCGGTCATACCGGTAGCCGGACTCTTGTAGCGATCCGCCAGCTGTGGGCGTCGAGGGAGATGTCGAGCCTGAGTTCGCCGCGCTGCCTGCGCAGTCCGGGCACCCGCAGCCGGTCGTGCACGGCGAAGCGCCCGCGATAGGGGTAGCCGAAACCCAGCTCGCCCGGCAGCACCCTGAGGTCGTCGTGGTTGCCGCAGCTCGGGCAGATCCACGAGACCAGATCCAGGCCGCGGTTGTAGTCGGTGCAGGCGCGGAAGTACTCGTCGGGCCTGAACCGGGACTCGCAGGCGAGGCAGGGGATCAGCACCTCCTACAGATACCGCGGGCGGCTTACTGCCCGCTTGCAGAACGCTTGGGTAGCTCCGTAACAGTATGGTTACGCAGAGTTTCTGATCTTGCGTCGGTGTCTGGGGTGAGTTGCGGTCCGCGGTGGAAGGATGGGATCCGTGGAACGACTGCGCGAGCATCTGCTGGAGACCGGCTACACCATCGACGGAGTCCGCGACCGACTGGGCGCGGTGGCGGCCGGTGCGCTCGCGCGTGAGGAACTGGTCCCCGCCCTGCGGACCACAGCCGAACGCGACCCGCTGGCCACGCTGATCCGCCTGTTCTGGCTGGGCGTCCCCGTCCCGGTCAAGAGCGTCACCCCCGAGGTGCTGGCCTCGGGCCTGGTCACGACCGCCGACGACGAGGTACGGGCCACCGTCCACCTGCAGCCGTGGGAGACCGACGGCTACCTCGTCTCCGACCGCAAGGTACGCCCCGGCGACCCCGAGCTGAGCCCTGACCACGTGGTGGGCGCGGGTGGCGCCTCGGCCAACCTCGCCCAGCTCGTCACCCGCCGCCCGGTGGAGCGCGCGCTCGACCTGGGCACCGGCTGCGGCGTACAGGTGCTCCACCTGGCCGGGCGCGCCGAGCGGATCACCGCCACCGACGTCAACCCGCGCGCCGTCGAACTGGCGGGCCTGAGCTGGGCGCTGTCCGGCATCACCGGCGTGGACGCCAGGACGGGCTCGATGTTCGAGCCCGTCCGGGACGAGTTGTTCGACCTGATCGTCTCCAACCCGCCGTTCGTGATCTCACCCGCCGGCAAGCTCACCTACCGCGAGGTGGGCGGCGACGACTTCTGCCGCGCTCTGGTACGGCAGGCCCCCCGCCACCTCAACCCCGACGGCCAGGCCCACTTCCTCGCCAACTGGCTCCACGTCGAGGGCGAGGACTGGCGCGACCGCGTGGGCGGCTGGCTGGGCGAGACCGGCTGCGACGGCTGGGTGGTGCAGCGCGACGTCCAGGACCCGGCCGAGTACGTGGAGCTGTGGCTCAAGGACGCGGCGGAACAGGGCACCCCCGGCTACGCCCGGCACTACGACCAGTGGCTGTCGTGGTTCGACGAGCGCAAGGTCGAGGGGATCGGCTTCGGCTGGATCACCCTGCGCAACTCCGGCACCCTGGACCCGGTGGTCAGGGTCGAGCAACTGACCCATCAGGTGGAGATCCCGGTGGGCCAGTACGTGGACGGCGTCCTCGACGCGATCGCCGCCGCCCACCGCGCCAGCGGCCTGGAGGAGGCCCGCCTGCGTACGGTCGAGGGCCTGCTGGACGAACGCGTCGGCCGGCCGGGCGCCGAGGATCCCATGAAGATCGTGCTCCGCCAGACGAGGGGCCTGCGCAGAACACGGGACGTCGGCACGGTGGAGGCGGCCCTGGCGGGGGTCTGCGACGGCGACCTGGCCCTGGGCCCGCTGCTCAACGTGATCGCGGAACTGGTGGGAGACGGCGAGCAACTCGACGCCGACGCCCTGCGCCCGCTGATCGCGGAAGGCTTCTTCCACGTGTGAGCCGTCAAGGGAAAAGGACATTGATTCCGCGTTGATTGGACGTTGACAGGGGCGGGAGAAGCTGAGCGCACAGACACGGACCTGGGGGGTTCGAGGTTCGTGTCTGGTCCGGCCGGTCGTCAAGTGAGGCGGCTAACCGTCACGTGGAGCATCCGGATAACCGGGCCCCCTAGCGAAGCGTGGCGGTAGATGACCGGCCGGGCTGTAACCTTCCGCTCCCACCAAGGGGCAGCCTTGATCAACCACGTATGGATGACGCGACTCGACGACGAGCTGTACTCAGGTCTCGACGACCTGGGCGCTGTCGAGGAGGGCCTTGATGTCCCCGGCTTCGGGGGCGCCGAGCCTGGAGAAGATGTCGAAGGCCTGACGTAGGCAGTCGGTGCTGCGGGTCGTGCTCCCCAGGCCCATCAGCGCCTTGCCCAGCACCCCGAGCGAGAGGGCCTCGCCGTAGGGGTGGCCGATCTCCCTGCTGACCACGAGGGCCTGTTCGGCGTGGCGGACGGCGTCGGAGTAGCGCTCGGCGGTGATGAACGTCTCGGCCAGGCGCGAGCAGACCCGCTGCTCCCACACCCGCTGCTTGCTCGCCCGGAAGAAGGAGAGGCATTCGGCGTGGTGATGGACGGCCTCGGCGATGCGGCCGACCCGCGACAGGACGATGCCGAGGTGGTAGCGGGCGCGGGCGGTGCCGGCGCCGCTGCCGATCTCGGTGAAGATGGCCAGGCCCTTCTCGGCCGCGGCGATGGCGTCCTCGGGGCGGCCGAGACCGAGGTGCTCGCGGGCGGAGTACGACAGGACCAGCGCCTCGCCGGCGGGCACGCCGTTCTCGCGGTAGAACTCCATGGCGGCGTCGAACCAGTTGAGCGCCTCGGTGTGGCGGCGCTGGCGGCCGACGACGACGGCCAGGGCGTTGCGCACCTCGCCGGTGACGACCTTCTCCTCGCGGTCGACCGACAGCTCGTGCACGATCCTGAACTGCTCTTCCGCCTGCTGCAGCTGGTTGCCGGCGAACAACACGCGACCCAGCACGTAACGGGCGCGCAGCTCGCTGCCGGCGTCGCCGATGCGCTGCGCGGTGGCCAGCACGGCCCGGGTGGCCAGGTCGAACTCGCGGGTGTGGGTGCCCGACTCCAGCAGCGGCTCCATCGCCAGCAACATGTCGGCCGCGGGCAGCAGCTGCTCGCCGGTGCGCGAGGCCGAGGCGGCCTGGTTGATCGCGGCGAACAGCGCGTCGCCCTCGGCGATCAGCCACGCCACCGCGTCGTCGGCCGAGGTGAAGACATGCCCGCTGCCGACCACGACCAGATTGTCGGAGATCATGCTGCCCTCGTACGCCAGCCGGTGCGCCGACTGGCAGGAGGCCAGATAGAACCCGAGCAGCCGGCGCAACGCCATCGTGCGCGCCTGCGGCCGCTCCGACTTCTCCAAGGTACGGCGGGCGAACAGCTTGAGCAGATCGTGGAAGCGGTAGCGGCCAGGCGCCGGAGCCTCCAGCAGGCTGGCGTCGACCAGCGACTCCAGCAGGTCCTCGGTCTCGAACGTGCTCATCGACAGCACCGCCGCGGCCGCCCCGGCCGAGATGTCGGGGCCGTTGGGCAGCGACAGCAGCCGGAAGGCCTGCGACTGGGCGGCGTCGAGCTGGCCGTAGCCGAGCGCGAAGGTGGCCTCGACGGCCAGGTTGCCCACCCGCAGCTCGTCCAGGCGGCGCTGCTCGTCGGCCAGCCGCGGCACCAGCGAGGCGACCGTCCAGGAAGGGCGGGCGGCCAGCCGGGCGGCCACGATCCGCACCGCCAGCGGCAGGAACCCGCACGCGGCGACCACGTCCATGGCCGCGCCGTGCTCGGCGGCCACCCGTTCGGGCCCGGCCACCGTGGCGAACAGCGACAGCGCCTCGTCCGGCTCCATCACGTCCAGGTCGATCAGGCGGGCCGAGGGCAGATCGGCCAGCTTGACCCGGCTGGTGACGATCGCCGCGCACCCGGGCGTGCCCGGCAGCAGCGGGCTGACCTGCTTGGCGTCGCGGGCGTTGTCGAGCAGCACCAGGATGCGCCGCTCGGCCAGCAGCGACCGGTACAGCGCCGAGCGCTCCGACAGCCCTTCCGGGATCACGTCCGGCGGGATGCCCAGCGCGCGCAGGAACGCGCCGAGCGCCGACTCCGGCGCGGTCGCCTCGTCGGTGTAGCCGCGCAGGTCGGCGTAGAGCTGGCCGTCGGGGAACTGGTCGTCGGACAGGTGCGCCACGTGCACGGCCAGCGCGGTCTTGCCCACACCGCCGATGCCGCAGATCGCCGCGACCGGGACGCCCTCGTGGGTGCCGCTCTGGGCCGAGGACAGCAGCGTGCGCAGCCGTCCGGCGATCTCCTTGCGGCCGGTGAAGTCGTTGACCGCGGCGGGCAGCTGCGCCGGGCGCGGCAGTTCGTGCGCCGGCTCCTCCACGTGGTCGGTGTCGTCGGTGAGGTCGACCACGACCGAGACCGTCAGCGCCGGGTCGGCGGCCAGGATGCGCTGGTGCAGCACGGTCAGCTCGCGGCTGGGCTCCACGCCCAGCTCCTCGATCAGCGCCTCGCGGGTGTCGGTGAACACCGCCAGCGCGTCACCCTGCCGGCCGCACCGGTACAGGGCCAGCATCAGCTGGGCGCGCAGCCGCTCGCGCAGCGGGTGGTCGGCGGTCAGCGCGACCAGCTCCGAGACGATCGCGGGGTGGTTGCCGAGCTCGAGGTCGACGTCCATGAGCGTCTCGACCACGCTGAGCCGGCGCTCGATCAGCCGGTCGCGCTGGTGGTCGGCGTACGGCCCGACGGCGCCGGCCAGCGGCTCGCCTTCGAACAACGCCAGCGCGCCGCGCATGCCGTCGGCCGCCTCCGCGGGCTTTCCCGCCCGGCGGGCGGCCTCGGCCTCGGCGATGCCGCGTTCGAAACGGGTCAGGTCAAGGGCGCCGTCCGGCAGGCGCAGCGCGTACCCCCGGCCGACGGAGGTCAGCAGCTCGGGACGGGTGCGCGCGGGACGGTGGGGCTCCAGCACGGTGCGCAGCCGGGAGACGTAGGTGCGCAGCGCGCCCAGCGCGCGCGGCGGCGCGTCCTCGCCCCACACCGCGTCGATCATCTCCGTCGGCGTGACCGCCCGGCCTTCCCGCAACAGGAGCATGCCCAGAATGGAGCGCTGCAACGGGGTACCCAAATCGACTTCCTGGCCGCCGCGCCATGCGCGAACGGGACCGAGCACAGCGAAGCGCAGTTCGCTTTCGATGGCGTGACCAGCCATGCCGTGTGTCTCCCAGGCAATGGAACGATTTGTTACCAAATGATAGATCCATACTTGCCTAACACATAGGCATGAGCCAATTCGTTAACCGAAGCGTTGATTCGCCGTTGATCGGGTGTTGAGCCTGGCCGGTGATGCTGATAGTGCAGCGGGCATGGCCCCGATACGGGGGCGGCCGTGCCCGTCCCCATAGATATGAGGGGCCCCGCCCTGAAATGTCGGGCGGGGCCTTAGCGGACGGTTGCTATGCGGCGGCCTCGACGAGCCCGAGTCTGCCGGAGAGGCGTTCTCGGACCGCGGGCCATTCTGAGCTCAAGATCGAGTAGAACGCGGTATCTCGGACCGTGTCGTCGGCGCCTCGGCTTTCCGCTCGCCGCACCCCGTCGAAGTGTGCGCCGAGGGCCTCGATGGCGGCCAGGGACCGTTCGTTTCTTACATCTGCTTTGAGCGTGATGCGGTGGACGTTCCAGGTCTCGAAGGCGAGTGAGAGCATCAGGAACTTGCTCTCCCGGTTCACACCTGTGCCCTGGGCCGAAGCGGCCAGCCAGGTGTAACCGATGTCCGCCACGGACGGGACGTCGCCCACCGTCGCGCGAGCACCCGGAGGCCAGGGCATGGGGCCCTGCCAGTACTCCAGGTTCATCAGACGGGTGGCACCGACCACACGGTCGGTGTGCAGCCACCGGATGGCGAAGGGCATCGTGCGGCCCTCCGCCTGCTCAGCCATGGCGGCCTCCACATAGGAGGCAACCTCGTCCCGGCCATGCGGGACGCGAGTGAAGGCATACGTGGAGCGGTCTTCACTCGCCGCGGCGGCGAGGTCTTCGACCGCCGCGAGGCTGAGAGGTTCCAGGCGCACGAGGCGCCCGGACAAGGTGACAAGAGCGGGCATGAGCACATGATGAGGGCTGCTGTGCCCACCTGTAACCACGTGACGCGTGTCAACATTTTCGGGTTGCGGAAAACAGGGTGTTTTCGCAGGTCAACCTGGAGAATCAGCCCAAAGATTCGCCCAACTGTGACACCAGCGAGCGGTGCCGTTCACGTGGCCGCCGCACCGACAGTTCTTTGAGCCCCATGAGCAGGTGATCGAGGCTGCCGGAGATCCACGGCAGGCACAGCGGGTCGGCCGAGGTGAGGGCGGTCAGCCGCTCCTCGGTGCTCTCCCCGTAGAGAAGGCTCGTGGCCACCCGTACGCGCGCCGCCGAGGGGTCGTCCCCGAAGGCGTGGCCGGGCAGGACGCCGATCCCGTGCTCGTCGAGCAGGATCCGCGTGACCTCCGCGGAGCCGCCCAGCCGCAGGTGGCCGAGATCCGGGTAGAGGTAGAAGCCGCCCTGCGGCTTCGCCACCGCGCAGCCCGCCTCGACGAACCGGTCGTAGACCGCCCGCGAGACCTTGGCGTGCAGCCGGCGGCTCTGGTTGACACGTTCCACCAGCTCCGGCGGCTCGGTGAAGGCGTAGGCCGCGGCGTCCTGGACCGGCGCGGCGGGCGCCGACCAGATCTCGCTGGCCACCGCGAGCAACTGCCTGCGCAGCTGGGTCGCGCCGTCCGGCAGCCGCGCCACGCCGATGCGCCAGCCGCCCAGCGCCAGGCTCTTGCTCAGCCCCGTCGTGATGACCGTCCGCTCGGGCGCGAGGTCGGCCGGAGAGGTGTACGGCAGCGCCGTGTCGTGCAGCAGATCCCGGTAGATCTCGTCGGAGATGATGACCAGGTCGAGCTCGCGGGCGACCTCCACCAGGCGGTGGATGGTCCGCGGCGACGCGAGCCGCCCGGTGGGGTTGTCCGGCAGCGTCACCAGCAGCGACCGTACGGTCCTGCCCTGGGTGCGCGCGTGCAGCACCGCTGAGACGAGCTTGTCGGGATCGGGCGCCCCACCCTCGCCGGGGGGCGCCGGGACCATGATGGGCTTGGCGCCGACCAGGTCGGCCTGGGCCGCGTAGCTGACCCAGCTCGGCGCGGTCATCACGATGTCGCCGCCCAGCGCCAGGATCATGCCGTACAGGAGGGACTTGCTGCCCGGCCCGCACACCACGTAGTCGGGGTCGGTCGCCAGTCCCCGCCGGTTCCAGTAGCCCGCCGCCGCCTCGCGCAGCTCGGCCGCCCCCGCGACCGGCCCGTAGCCGTTGCGCTCGGATGCGGCGACCAGCTTGTCGCGCAGCGCCGGGTGGACGGGCAGCCCCGCCTCGCCGAAGGCGAGGTTGAGCACGCGTTCCCCGGCGCGCCGTCTTCGCTCGATGTCCTCGTTGGCCGCCAGCGTGGCGGAGAGGGTAACCGTCATGTTTGTCACGTTCCCAGCGTGGTTGGATAGAGGCATAAGTACAAGCGAGGCTTCATGTGGGTAGGCATAAGGAAGTCCGATGCTCGATCTGCGCCGTCTGACCTTGATCTGCGAGTTCGCCCGCCGCGGCAGCATCGCCGCGACCGCCGCGGCGCTCGGCTACAGCCCGTCCGCGGTGTCCCAGCAACTCGTCGCGCTTGAGCGGGAGACGGGCACCGCGCTGCTCGACCGGACCGCGCGCAGCGCCGAGCTGACCGACGCCGGACGCCGTCTGGTGGCCCACGCCGAGCGCATCCTGGCCATGGTCGAGGAAGCCGAGTCCGACCTTTCCGCCCAGGCGGGCAGCCCCACCGGGCGTGTGGTCCTGACCGCCTTCCCGACGGCCGCGGTCGCCTTCGCGCCCGCGCTCGCCCGTACGCTGCGCCGCCACACCGAGCTGTCGCTCCGGCTCGGGCAGAGCCGCTCGGGCCGCGGCATGCGCGAGGTGCAGGCGGGAGAGGTCGACATCGCGCTCATCGACGACTGGTACGGCAGAGCCCGCGACAGCGACAGCACCCGCGTCTTCCCCCTCCTGCACGACCCCCTGGTGCTCGTGGTGCCGCGCAAGCACCGGCTGGCCGACCCCGACATCCCCCTCGACCTGGCCGAACTGCGTGACGAGCCGTGGATGGCGACCCCGGACGGCGAGCCGTCCCGCCTGGCCGTGGACCGGCTGTTCGTCGACGTGGGCGGCACCAAGCCCACGCCGTGGGAGTTCGAGGGCCTCGGGACGATCCTGTCGCTGGTGGCCAAGGGCATCGGGATCGCCGCGGTCCCGTCCCTGGCGCTGGCCGCGGGCGTGCGCGGCATCGCGGTGCGCACCTTCCCCGGCGACCCGGTCGGCAGGGAGGTGCACGCGGTGGCCCGTACCTCCAGCGTGCACCGGCCGTCGGTGTCGGTGACCCTGCGGGCCATCCACGTGGCCGCCCGCTACATCGCGGCCGATCTGGAGCAGTTGCGGCTGGCCGAGCGATAGCCTCTGCCGCATGGCGCCCACCTACGACATCGAGCGGCAACTGCTCGCCCTGCCCAGCATCCGCCTGGTCGCCGGCGTCGACGAGGTCGGCAGGGGCGCCTGGGCGGGGCCGGTCACGGTCTGCGCCGTGGTGAGCGACCTGTCCGAGCCGCCGGCGGGGCTGACCGACTCCAAGCAGCTCACCCAGCGCCGCCGCGAGGGCCTCATCGGCGACCTGGAGTCCTGGGCCGCCGGCATCGGCTTCGGCGAGGCGTCCCACGCGGAGATCGACACGCTGGGCATGACAGAGGCGCTCTCGCGGGCGGCCAGGCGGGCGCTCGAAGCCCTGCCGGTGCGCCCTGACGCGGTCATACTCGACGGCGCCCACGACTACATCGGCCCGCCCTGGCCGGTCCGCCTGGAGGTCAAGGCGGACGCGGTGAGCGTCTCGGTGGCGGCCGCCTCGGTGCTGGCCAAGGTGCGCCGCGACGCGTACATGGGCACGATCGGCTGCGACGAGTACGGCTTCGCCGACAACGCCGGCTACCCCTCGCCCATCCACCTGACAGCACTGGCCGAGCACGGCCCCACGCCCCACCACCGCCTGTCCTGGTCCTACCTCGACGACCTGCCGAAGTGGCGCCACCTGAAGCGCCACCGCGACCCGCTCGCCGGCGAGGGCCAGGAGGCCCTGTTCGGCTAGATCGGATAGTTGGCGCGGAAGACGCCGTTGGGGTCGCGCCGCCGCTTGATCTCCCGCAGCCGCTCGTGGGCGAGCGCGCCGAACGCCTGCGCCGCCTTCTCCCCAGGCTTCAGGAAGGTGTACGGCTTGCGCCCCTCCCCGCCCAGCGCGGCGGCCAGCGCGATCTCCTTGCCTTCCACGTCACCGGTGCCCGGGATGCCGAACATGTACAGCAGGTACGGATCGGCCACCGTCCCCGCCGCGCTGTCCGACGGCCGGGATAGCGCTCCGCCCAGGTGCCGGATCTGCACGCTGAGCAGCGGGTCGATGGGCTCGCTCAGCAGCGCGGCCGCGTGTTCCAGGCTCGGCAGCAGCTCGGCGTGCGACTGGCCGGGGCCCGGGTCGGTCGGCTCCTGCTCGATGGAGCCGAGCTCGTGCACGGGCAGCTCGGCGTGGCTGTCGGAGATCAGGCCGGCGATCTTGCCGAACGGCGCGAGCAACGCCTTGGCCTCCCGCTCCGGGCCGAGGTAGGTGGAGTCGAGCGCCACGAACGGCGGGGCGCCGGGGAACTGCAGCAGATCCAGCCACAGGGTCAGCTCGTCCGGCGCCACGGCCGTCACCCGCCGGAACGCCTCCAGCACCTCGGGGGCCCGCTCGGCCGGCCAGAGCAGCCGCCCGCCGTACAGCTGGGGGGCGGGGTGCAGGTCGATCTCCAGGGCGGTCACCACCGCGAAGTCGCCGCCACCACCCCGCAGCGCCCAGAACAGGTCGGGGTCGGACTCGGCGCTCACCCGGCGCGGCGCGCCTTCGGCGTCGACGATCTCGAAGGCGCGCACGCTGTCGGCGGCCCAGCCCCACGCGCGGCTGAACCAGCTCAGCCCGCCGCCCAGGGTGTAGGCGGTCACGTTGACGGCGGGGGTGCTGCCGGCGAGGCCGGTCAGCCCGCGGGGACCGGCCGCTTCGAGGAGCCTGCCCCACTTGACGCCGGCGCCGACCCTGGCCACACGACCGTCCAGGGTGACCTCGTCCAGGCGGGAGGTGCGCAGGAGGATCGTGCCCTCGGTGTCGCCGCTGGCACCGTGGCCGCTCGGCTGGGTGGTGACGGTCAGGCCGTTGCCGGCCGCGTGGCGGACGAGCGCGGCCACGTCGGCGGCGTGCGCGGCGTGGGCGACGGCCAGGACGGGCTGCTCGATCGCCAGGTTCCAGGGCTTGGTGGCCTGCTCGAAGGCGGCGTCGCCGGGGCGCAGGATCAGGCCGTCGAAGTTCTCGATGTTCATGGTCTTACGCTCCTGCGGTGGTGCGGATGGTGACGTTGATGCGGTTCCAGGCGTTGATGTTCGCGATGGCCAGGACGAGGGCGGCCAGTTGCTCTTCCGTGTAGTGGTCGGCGGCGGCGTCCCAGACGTCGTCGGGCACGCCCGCCGGGTTGTCGCTCAGGCGGGTGGCTGCCTCGGCCAGGGCCAGGGCGGCGCGCTCCTCGTCGGTGTAGTACGGCGCCTCGCGCCACGCGGCCACGGACCAGAGGCGCTCGTCGCTCTCGCCGGCCCGCTTGGCGTCGCGGGCGTGCATGTCGACGCAGTAGCCGCAGCCGTTGATCTGGCTGACCCGCAGGCGGAGCAGCTCCAGGGTGCTCTGGGGGACGTCGCAGCGGCGCAGGTGGGCCTCGACGGCCAGCAGGCCCTGGTACCCGGCGGTGGCGATCTTGATGCGGGCGCTCATGCGCTATTCTCGCTTTCCTGGATGTTTGATATCTAGAATCTGACGACGGGAGAGGCCCGCTCAGGTGCGCAGGCTCTCGAAACGGGCACGGGTGCCCTCGCGGGTGCGCGGATGCTTGCGCTGCACGGTCGCGGCGATGTCGGCGACGGTCCTGCCCGCCAGCGACGTGCGCCAGGCGAGGTCGGCCTGCCGCATGGCCACCGAGATTTCACAGTGCGCGCGGTAGTCCACATCGTCGCGGCCGCCGGGACCCTTGCGCAGGATGCCCTCGCAGCGGAACGCGTCCTCGCGGCCCTCGATCGCGGTCACGATGTCGAGCAGAGTGATCTGGTCGGGCCGCCTGGCCAGCCTGAAGCCGCCGCGCGGGCCCGAGATGGAGGTGAGGATGCCCGCCTTCACCAGGGACTGAAGCTGTTTGTTGAGGTAGGCGGCGGGCAGCTCGTAGAAGGCGGCGAGCTTCTTCGCCGTGATCGCCTCTTCCGGGTCGAGCCACGTCATGTTGACGCAGCTGTGCAGCGCCCACTCGACGCCCTCGTTCATCCGCATATTCTGGATACTAGACCTCCAGAATAGGAAGCGCAACCCGGTTAGCATCTGAGGGGTGCGTATCGGGATCTTTCTGATCGCGGCCCAGTTCCCCGGACAGGACGCCGGTCAGGCGCTGGCCCAGGCCGTGGAGTGGATCGAGGCCGCCGAGGAGGCCGGGTTCGACGACGTGTGGATCGCCGAACACCACTTCATGTCGTACGGCGTGTGCCCGTCAGCCACCACGCTCGCCGCGCTGGCCCTGGGACGGACCCGGCGCATCGGCGTCGGCACGGCGGTCAGCGTGCTGTCGGCCTGGCACCCGGTGGCGCTGGCCGAGCAGGCGGCGATGCTGCACCATCTGTCCGGCGGCCGGTTCACGCTCGGGGTCGGGCGCGGTGGGCCGTGGCTGGAGCTGGAGGTGCTCGGCACCGGCGTGGAGCGCTACGAGCGCGGGTTCACCGAGTCGCTCGACCTGCTGTGCGCGGCGATGTCGGGGGAGCGGGTCGCGGCCGACGGGGAGTTCTTCCGCTTCCGTGAGGTGGAGATGGTCCCGGCGGCCCGGATGCGGCCGGTGGTGGCCTGCACGTCGCGGGCGACGGTGGCGCTGGCGGCCGAGCGGGGGCTGCCGATGCTGCTGGGCATGCACGTCGGCGACGAGGAGAAGGCGGACCTGCTGCGCGAGTACGCGGCGCTGTCGGGCGGCGTCGTGCCGGACGGGGACGGCGGGCATGTGGCGGCCGCCGTGGGGTTCGTGGGGGACTCGACCGAACGGGCGGTCAGGGAGCTCAAGGAGGCCATGCCGCGCTGGCTGGAGCCGGGTCTGGCGGGATATGTGCCGGTGGACGGCCGGGCCCGCCCGCCCCGCGATATCCCGAAATATGTGGACTTCTTGAGCCGGGCACACCCGGTCGGCGACGCCGATCTCTGCGTCGAACGGATCCGGCGCACCGCCGAGGTCACCGGCCTGCGCCACCTCATCCTCATGGTCGAGGGCGGCGGGCCGGACCGGACTCTGGACAACATCCGCCGCCTCGGGCGGGAGGTGCTGCCGAGGGCCCGGCGGCCGACACCGCCGGGCCCCGCGCCGCCGGCTAGCAGTCCACCAGCTCCGGCTTCTGGTTGAGGATCTGTGCCCTGGGGGTCACGAACTCGGCGAGCGCCTTCTCGGCCGACGGGTCGAAGACGGCGACCCGGTGGCAGTTCTGGAAGGCGAGCCGTACCCCGAAGTGGCGCTCCAGCGCGCCGCGCATCGAGTCGCTCGCGAGGCAGCGCAGGAGCTGTCCCCGCGCCTCCTCCGACGGCGGCGGTACCTGGTTGTCGGCGAACTCGGCGCCGCTCTGACCACGCTGCTGGACCAGCTCGCTGATCACCGACCAGGCGTAGGGCAGGGAGTCGCGTACGCAGGCGACGAAGGCCGCGTCGTCGACGTCGCCCGCACGGGCCCGATCGAGCAGATCGTTCGGAACGGTCAGCGACATGCTGTCTCCTCACTATGGAAGAAAGGGATCTATCTGACGCTAGGTGAGAGCCCCGGAGGGCTCCAGATGGCGGGAGGGGGACAGTCGTCTACTGGGCCAGCGCGGCCGGGCCGTACACGAAGCCGGGGTCGATCTGTGTGGCGAGGTCGAGTCCGGTGCGCTCGTTGGCCCACGCGCGGGCGTTGCGCAGGTGGAACTCGGCCGTCTGACGGCCGAACCGCGCCCAGTCCTTGGGCTGCGCGTCGAGCTGCTTCAGCAGTACGGCCAGCGCGTCGAGGTTGCCGGTCTCCAGATCGGCCAGCGCGAACGGCCGCCCCTGCTCCAGCGCGCGCACGGCGGGCGAGTGCTCCATCCAGGTCAGCAGGTCGTCGCCCACGTGCTCGCGCAGGAACGCGACGTCGCCGGGGTCCTGCACCTTGTTGCCGACGACCGCGATCGGCACCTCGAAGTCGGCGGCGTGGTCGCGGTACTGCCGGTAGACGCTCACGCCCTGCCGGGTCGGCTCGGCGACGAGCACGGTCAGGTCGAAGCGGGTGAACAGCCCGGAGGCGAAGGAGTCGGCGCCGGCGGTCATGTCGACCACGACGTACTCGCCGGCCTCGTCCACCAGGTGGTTGAGCAGGAGCTCGACCGCGCCGACCTTGGAGTGGTAGCAGGCGACGCCGAGGTCCTCCTCGCCGAACGGGCCGGTCACCATGAGCCGCGGGCCCTCGGGCGTCGGTACGGAGTAGGGCAGGTCCTCGAACGTCAGCAGCCGCGAGCCGCGCCCCGGCGGAGTGGTCTTGACCATGGCCGCGGCCGAGGGGATGCGCGGGTTGTCGCCGCGCAGCAGCTCCTTGATCTCGGTGAGGCGGGCGCCGAGTGGCTCCGGCTGGGTGTCGAGGCCGAGCACGAGCGCGAGGTGCTGGTTGATGTCGGCGTCGACGGCGACGACCGGGCTGCCCTGGCCGGCCACGTATCTGGCGAACAGCGCGGACATGGTGGTCTTGCCGCTGCCGCCCTTCCCCACGAATGCCACGCGCACGCCGGAGCCTCCTTTGGTTTTGAAAACCGTTTTCGTTCTTGGGTGGGCTCATCATGCCACACTGCGGCCATGAGAGAAGAGGCTTTGGCGCGAGTCGCGGAACTGAACCGGGAAGGCAAGCTGGAGGAGGCGCGCGCGGCGCTGCTGGAGTTGTCGGCCGCGTATCCGGGTGATCCGGACGTGGCCCGGGAGACGGCCTACGCGCATGACCGGCTCGGCTTGGAGAGCGAGGCGGTGCCGTACTACGAGAAGGCGCTCGAACTGGGGGCGGACGACCGGGCCGGGGTGTTCACCGGGTTCGGCAGCACGCTGCGCGTGCTCGGGCGCTATGACGAGGCGTTGGCGACACTGGAGCGCGGGCTGGCCGAGTTCCCGGGCGATCCGGCGTTGCGCGCCTTCCACGCCATGGCGCTGCACAACAAGGGAGCCCACCGCGAGGCGGTGAGCTCCCTGCTGAAGCTGGTGTCGGAGGGCGAGCAGGCCGGTGGTTACGGCCGCGCGCTCGCCTACTACGCCGACAACCTCGATCTGGTCGTGGACTAACCGCAGGTCTCGTCGAGGGCGATCGGGCGGTCGGCGCTCGGCTCCTGCGTGGGCGTGGGCGACGGCCGCTCGCCGGGGGCGGTGGCCGTCTTGTTCGCCGGGCGCTCGGCCAGCGCCTGCTGGACCTTGCGCCTGATCAGCTGCCAGTCGGGGTAGGCGGTGCTGATCAGCGGCGGCACGAAGCTGAGGCTGCGGATCCTGGTGTCCTTGACCTTCTGCGCCAGATCGACCAGGGCAGGCAGCAGGCTCTGCGGGATGTCGGTGGAGATGGCCCGCTTGGTGGCGGTGGCCAGGCTCTCGAAACTGTTGAGCACGGTCATCGGGTCGGCCTGCTTGGCGACCGCGTTGAGCAGGCACTTCTGGCGGCCCATGCGGACGTAGTCGTCGCTGTCGGTGCGCGAACGGCCGTACCAGAGCGCTTCCTCGCCGGAGAGTTTGCGGGTGCCGGCGGGCAGCAGGCCCTCGCGGTACTTGCCGTAGACGATGGGCTCCTTGATGGTGACCTTGACTCCGCCCATCGCATCGACGATCTGGGCGAAGCCATACATGTCGACCATCGCGTAGTAGGTGACCGGGATGCCGAGGATGCCGCCGATCGTCTGCTTGAGCAGGGCCGGGCCGCGCTGGCCCTTGTGCACGCCTGGGGTCGTCTCGGGGTAGTCCTCGGCGTACTGGAAGACCTCGTTGAGCAGGCCGGGCGTGTACGGCGGTTCGCCGGTGAAGCCGTAGGGGAAGCGCTGCCGGGCCGGGCCGGCGGGCAGGGGCACGTTCTCCAGGTTGCGCGGCAGGCCGAGCAGGGTGGTGGCGCCGGTGGCCACGTCCACGCTGGCCACGGTCATGCTGTCGGTACGCACGCCCGGCCGGTTGGCGGCGGCGTCGGCGCCGATGAGCAGGATGTTGACCCGGTCGGCCCCGCTCCAGGGGTCGGCGGCGACGACGGGAGCGGTGTTCGTGTTGTTGAACAGGCTGGTGACCACGTCGCGCGAGACATAGGCCAGGCGGGCGGCGTAGGCGGTCGGGGCGACGACCAGGACGCACAGGACGACGGCCAGGATCGTGGTGGCCTTGCGGGCGGCGGTGTCGGAGGCGGCCGGCCGTACCAGGGCATAGGACCAGATGATCACCGTGGACCAGGCGACGGCGATCGCGATCAGCGTGATCGTCAGGGTGGTCAGCCAGCTCGGCTGAACCGCCAGCGACAGCAGGTGGCTGCCCAGCACGGTGACCACGGTCAGCACGGAGGCGAGCAGCAGCGCGTAGACGGCCATCAGCGCCAGGCCGGTACGCCGCCGGCCGGTGGCCAGATGGGCCACGCCCCACAGCAGGGCCGAGCCGAGGGTCAGCGCGATGCTGGCGCCGAGGCTGAAGTCGCGATCTCTGGCTGCCATCCCCTGCCAACCCCCGTTTCGAGCAGATCATCTCAGATTAGTAACGGTTTTGGGATGATTGGGACAAAATCCGGCTCGTGGCGCGTCAATTCACGGCAACGGAAACTTGCGATATAACGTGAGTGTGAGACGTGGAAAATATGGATTCGACGCGCCGTTGCCCTTCGCGGGGCTGGTCGTGGGAGCCGTTGTGCTGCTGGCTCTCACGATCGTCTCCTTCGCCTATGACGTGGTCCCCGCCGGCCTCGCGTTCCTCCTCGGAGGTCTATATACCCTGGCCAGCGCGTTCAGCTACGCGTACACCACGCGCCGGGGAAAGTTCGAGGTCTGGGCGGGGGAGCTCGACGACCTCGACGGCGGCGAACGCGTGCTCGACCTCGGCTGCGGGCGGGGCGCGGTGCTCATGGCCGCCGCGCGGCGGCTGTCCAAGGGGTACGCGACCGGCCTCGACCTGTGGCGCGCCAAGGACCAGTCGGGCAACCACGCCGCCGCCACCCGGGCCAACGCCGAGGCGGAGGGCGTCGCCGACCGGATCGAACTGGTCACCGGCGACATGCGGGCGCTGCCGTTCGTCAGCGACAGTTTCGACGCGGTCGTCTCCAGCCTCGCGATCCACAACATCGGCACGGCCGGGGGACGCGCCGAGGCCGTGCGCGAGGCCTACCGCGTGCTCGCGCCGGGCGGCCGGCTGCTGATCGCCGACTTCCAGCGCACCGAGGAGTACGAGGCGGTCCTGCGCGGCCTCGGCGCCTCCGACGTGCGCCGGCGCGACCTCGGCTGGCGGTTCTGGTACGGCGGGCCCTGGTTCGCCACCCGGATGGTGGAGGCCTACAAGAGGTGATCGGTCAGAGGAGGCGGGGGAGGGCGGGGCGCATGACGCGGAGGGCGGCGCCGGCGTCGGCGAGGTAAAGGTGGGGGACGTCCACGAACACGCGCATCGGGCCGTGGTCCAGGCCGAGATTCCGCGCCATCTCGGCCTGGACGTCCGCGAGCGGCAGGTAGTTCAGGTAGCTGGTGAAGGCGTTCTGGGAGCGGAAGGTGGCCGTCATCAGCAGGCGGTCGTCCCTTGCCCGGAAGGCCAGGCCGGTCAGGCAGGGGACCGAGTCATACGGCTCGCCGGGCGTGGTCAGCGAGATCCAGCCGCTCTTGCTGTACGGCCTGGCCCGCAGCAACTCCGCCGCCCAGGTCAGCTGGCCCTTGATGCGGGCGCCGTAGCTGTACTTGAAGGGCTCCACGATCGTGTCCTCGGTGAATTTTCTGGTGTAGAGGGCCAGCTTGGCGGCGTCGCCGTACCGCTCGACGATGGGGTCGGCGGGGCTGGGGCGGGTGATCTCGACCAGCACGGGCGGGCCTTCGATGACGGGGCCGCGGTCGTCGTCGGCCGGGACCCCGGATATCCAGACATGGCGGATCAGACCGATCCACGCCTCCCCACATGACGCCCATTGCACTGGGCTGTCCATTTACGTCTCCATATTCGGGAACTTGTAGGGGTTGTGGGGGAGCCGGCGCCGTCTTGTCACGTTGCAACGCACGTAGTAGATCGAGTAGTGCACCAGGGCGACGAGCAGGATGCTGGTCAGCAGCAGGAGCAGATTCGGGTACGTCCTGGACAGCCCGGTCACCCCTACCGTCAGGTAGGCCGAGTTGACCAGGGCCATCATCATCACGTTGATGCCCGGCCAGGTCAGCGGCGCGTAGGTCTCCGGGAAGCGCGGGTCGACGGGCAGGTTGGGCGTCCAGTCGAGCTCGTCCTTCAGCTGCGCCGTGTACAGCAGGCGGAAGTTGTTGATGGCCCTGGCCGTCCTGCCGTGCGCGTTGACCGCTTCGATCAGCCGCAGGAACGGCAGCACCCCCAGCAGGCCGAAGGCGGCCACCAGCGCGAAGAGGTACGGGGGAACGCTCTGCCAGGTCGTCAGATCATGTGGATTGACGACCTTGGCACTGGTCAGCGCGATCGTGGCGAGGAACGGCACCGACAACAGGCTCATCGCGAGCCTGGTCATCTTGAGCCGTTCTTCCTTCGCGGCCAGGTGGACCTGGTAGATGCCGTTGAAGTCCACGGCGGCGAGTTGGAGGAAGTGGGTCGCTTCGAGCGGCCCCGGTGAGGGGGATGACTTCCGCATCGGCGTGCTCCTGGATGGCCCGGTGAATCCAGTATGAGCACAGTTTCCGGAATTTGACTGGCATTCCTGCCAATCATTCCAACAAATCTCAACTTGTGGATGTCAGTGCAGGTCGGTTGATGGTTCTGATGATTGTGTTGATGTATGCGGTGGGAAGAGAGCGGAGGATTCCGGCGATCTCGTGGTCGCCGATCTCGGGGAGTGCGGCGAGGGCTTCGGCGGCAAGTCCGCGGCAGTATTCGATGGTCGTCTCGATCATCGTGGTCTGGCGAAGCTGGGCGAGGATCGCGGCTACTTGCTCATCCGAAATTCCCCTTTGTAGTGATATATCACCGTTTGTGAGGAAATTCGCTTTTGAGAGGATTAGCGGGAGGCTGTAGACGCCCTGCTTGAGGTCGTTGCCCGCGGGCTTGCCGAGTTGCTCGCTGGTGGCGGTCAGGTCGAGGAGGTCGTCGAGGATCTGGAAGATCAGGCCGAACCGCTCGCCGTACGCGGCCATCCTCGCCCGGTCCTCCGGGGAGGCCTGGGCGCAGACGGCGGCCACCAGGCAACTGGCGCGGAAGAGCGCCGCGGTCTTGCCGGTGATCGAGCGCAGCGCGCTGGCCTCGGTACGGCGCGGGTTGAACAGGTCCGTCGTCTCCAGGTACTGGCCTTCGGCCAGCTCCACCACCGTGGCCGCCAGCACCTCGGCGACCGGGCGGGAGACCGAGGTGATCGCGGCCAGGCCCGCTCTGGCCAGCATGAAGTCCCCGATGACCAGGGCCTTGCCGTCGCCCAGGTCGGAGTTGAGCGTCGCCGCGCCCCGGCGTTCCGTCGCGCGGTCCATCAGGTCGTCGTGGACCAGCGAGCCCGCGTGGATCAGTTCCACGCAGGCCGCCGCGGTGATGACCCTTCTGTCGGGGGTCTTGCCCAAGGCCATCGCCGTGGCGAGCGTCAGCGCGGGTCTCAGGCGTTTGCCGCCGGAGTTGATCACACGGGAGGCGCCGGCGTTGATCCCCGGCAGCGCCGAAGAACCGCTCAGTCGCGCCACGCGCGATTCCACCTTGCGGAGGCCGTTGACGATCGCCGGGTTTCGCAGCAACTGATCCATACCTCCAGACTGCGTCGCGGTGGCTGTGCCGTACCTGAGAGACGCTGAGGTTTTTCTCAGGAGACCCACCAGTCTCAGGGGAAGGTCAGGCGGGTGTTGGGGAGGGCGATCAGGGCCACCAGGGCGACCAGGGCGCCGGCCACTCCCAGGACGGGGATGATCAGGGCGGCGGCGGAGGCGTGGGCGGCGGGCAGGCCGTGGAGCGGGGTCTGCTCGGTCAGGACGGAGGTGTAGGTGGTTCCGGCCAGGGCCAGGGCGACGGAGCCGCCGATGTGGCGGAAGAAGTTCAGGTTGGCGGAGGCGGTGCCGAGGTACTGGGGCGCGACGGAGGCTTGGGCGGCGACCGTCAGGCCGGACAGCATGGGACCCATGCCGAGCCCGATCAGTGACATCCAGACGATGAGCAGCCAGTTCGGGGTGTGGACGGTCAGGTTCAGGCAGAGGAGGGTGCCGGCGATCATCAGGGCGGGCGCGGCGACGAGCCAGGGCTTGTAGACGGCGGTTCTGGCCATGAGGACGCCCATGATCCAGCTGCCCGCCAGCATGCCGAGCATCAGCGGGTAGATGCGCAGGCCGGAGGTGGTCGCGTCCTCGCCGAGCGCCTCCTGGAAGTAGCGGGGCAGGAAGACGACGCCGGTGTACATGACGAACGCGGTGAAGAACGACGTCACGTTGACCAGCGTGTAGCTGCGGCCGGCGAACAGGTGCATGGGCATGACCGGCGAGGCGGCCCGCCGTTCCACGAGGACGAAGGCGGCGAGCAGGACCAGCGCGAGCCCGATCGGCCCCAGCACCGGGAGGCTGGTCCAGGTGTTGCCGTCGAGGCCCTTTTCGGTCAGGCCGATCAGCAGCGCGCCGATCGCCAGGCTGAAGATCGAGATGCCCAGGTAGTCGGGGCGTTCGCGGCCGGTGCCGGGCTGGTGGGGCAGGTTGCGCGCGACGACGGCGAGCAGCACCAGGCCGATCGGCACGTTGACGTAGAAGGCCCAGCGCCAGGTCGCGTGGTCGGTGAACAGCCCGCCGAGGAACGGCCCGGCCAGGTAGCTCAGCGCCATGACGCCGCCAACGGCCCCCTGGACCCGGCTGCCACCCTGGGTGGGCGGGAAGAGGCTGAGCGCCAGGGCGAGCGACAACGGGACCAGCGCGCCCGCGCCCAGGCCCTGGATGGCGCGGAACGCGATGAGCTGGGTCATGTCCTGCGCGAGGCCGCACAGGGCCGAGCCCAGGACGAAGATGACCATGCCTATCAGCAACAGCGGTTTCCTGCCGTGCTGGTCGGACAGCCTGCCGTACAGGGGCATCGTCACCGTCGAGGTGAGCAGGTAGGCGGTCACGACCCACGTGTAGAGGTCGGATCCGCCCAGTTCCGCGGTGATGCGGGGCAGAGCGGTGCCCACGATCGTCTGGTCCAGCATCGCGATGAACATTCCGCCGAGCGCGGCGGCCACGAGGAGGGTGGTGCTTTGAGGCTTTGTGTCAGTCGGCACCTGTGAAGGTTCATATGTAAGGCTTTACATGTCAAGCCTTGGGTATGCTCCGGAGCATGTCCCTGCGGATCGCGTTGCTCGGCCTGCTGGCCGTCAAGGGCCCGGCGAGCGGTTACGACCTGGCCAAACTGTTCGAGGGTTCGCTCAACCATGTCTGGCAGGCCGGGCACACCCAGATCTATCCGGAGCTGGTGAGGATGGCCGGTGACGGGCTCCTGGCGGTCGAGGCCGAGGGCGCCAGAGGGCGCAAGATCTACACGATCGCGGAGGAGGGGGCGCGGCAGTTGCACGAGTGGCTGGCCGATCGCGAGCCGACCACGACCGTCCGCAGTGAGACCGCTTTGCAGGCGTTTCTCCTGCCGATTCTCGACACCGACGAGGCCATCGCGGCGGTCGAGCGAGTCAAGGCCCGCGCGCAGAAACGCCTGGACGAACTGAAATGCCTGCCGCCCGTCGCGAAGAACCCCAAGTTCGGCAGGTACGCGCTGCGCCTCGGCCTGGCCCAGACCCGCGCGACGATCGAATGGGCCGACGAAACACTCCACGCGCTGCGCACCAAATAGGCCATGATCTACCGATGATCGGTCATATCGGAGTCAACGTTCCCGACCTCGAAAGCGCGCGGACCTACTACGACGCGTTGATGCCCTTGCTGGGCTTCGAGAAGCACCTGGATATGGCCGATCAGTTCGCTTTCCGTCCGGCGGGGGGCAAACCGGGCACGTACCTCTTCTTCTATCCGGCGCTCACGCAGACCCTCTACAGCAGGCACCAGACCGGGTTGCAGCACCTGGCCTTCATGGTCAAGAGCCGGTCGGCGGTACGGGCGGCGCATGACTGGGCCATCGGAATGGAATGCCAGATCCTCCAGAAGCCACGAAATTTCCCTGAATATCCGCCGCCCTACTACGCGACGTTCTGGCTGGACCCGGCGGGGATCATGCTGGAGGCGGTCTGCCATCATGACCGGCCTTGACCCTCACACCGTGTGAGATGGGACCGTATGCCGCATGACGGAACTTGCTGAACGAGTCGACCAGGTCATCCGCGACGGTCGCGCGCCCGGCCTGCACGGGCTCGTGGTGATCCGTGGCGGCGAGACGGTCCTTGAACGCTATGGCCAGGGCGAAGACTTCAAGTGGAACGACTCGATCGGCACCGTGGTCTTCGACCGCGGCACCCTGCACGACATCAGGTCGGTGACGAAGAGCATCACGGCTCTGGTGTACGGCATCGCCCTGGGCAAGGGCTTGGTGCCCGATCCGGACGAGCCGCTGATGGCAGCCTTCTCCGAGTACCCCGACCTGGCCGCATCCAAGCGGAACCACACCATCGGCCACGCGCTGACCATGACGCTGGGCCTCGAATGGGATGAGAGCGTCCCCTACACCAGCCCGGCCAACAGCGAGATCGCCATGGAGATGGCGCCGGACCGCTATCGCTACGTCCTGGAACGTCCGGTCGTCGAGGAGCCCGGCACCCGCTGGGACTACTGCGGCGGCGCCTCCGCGCTGATCGGCCGTCTGATCGTCAAGGGCGCCGGCACCACCCTGGACGCCTTCGCCCGCGACACGCTGTTCGATCCGCTCGGGATCTCGTTCGAGTGGATGGCGGGTGAGGACGGCGCGGTCTCGGCCGCCTCCGGTCTGCGCCTGGCGCCGCGCGATCTGGCGGCTGTCGGGCAGCTTGTGCTGGAGGGCGGGCGGGGCATCGTGCCCGGGGAGTGGATCACGCGGTCGCTCACGCGGCACGTCGCGCGGGAGGACGGGTCGGGGTACGGGTACCAGTGGTATCTGGGCGACGGGTGGTTCGGCGGGTTCGGGAACGGGGGGCAGCGGCTCTTCGTCGTGCCGGGCGAGAACCTGGTCGTGGCGACCGCGGCCGGCGAGTACAACGACTTCGAGCAGCCGAGCGCCTCCGCCGTCATGGACGCCGTTCTCAGCGGGTGACGGCGCTCTTGAAGGCGGCCACGGCGGCGAGGATCGCGGGGTGCCGGCCGTACCCCTTGCGGAAGGCGACGAGCGTGCGGCGGGACAGCGGCAGCGGGGTCAGGCGCACGCCCGGCGGCGGCGACTGCGTGGCCAGGCCGGGCACCAGCGCGACGCCCTGACCCGCGGCGGCGAAGGCGAGGACGGTGTCGAAGTCGTCCACGTGGTGCCGCACGTGCGGCTCGAACCCGGCCGCCTGGCAGGCCCGGATCGCCATCGTGTGGCAGAGCGTGCCCGGTTTGCTCATGATCCACGGGTCGTCGCGGGCGTCCCGGATCGAGGGCCGGTCGGTGAGGTACATCGGCTCCTCGAACAACGGCTCGGCGCAGATCCCCAGATCCACGACAGGCGGCACGAAGTCGTACTCGTGCACCAGCGCCACGTCCAGCTCGCCCGCCCGCAACGCGGCCGACACGTCCGCCGGGTCGATCTCCGACACCATCGGCTCCAGCGCCGGGTGACCCGCCGCGAGCTCGGCGAGCGCGCGCGGCAGCAGCACCCTGGCCGCGGACGGGAACGCGCCGATCCGCAACGGCCCGCCCGGCCCGCCGCTGAGCGCGGCGAGCGCCGCCGTCGCCCGCTCCAGCTCTTCGAGTACGGCATGCGCATGCGTCACCAGCACCTGAGCCGCCGGGGTCAGGCTGACCGTGCGGCCGGTGCGTTCGAGCAGGGGCAGCCCGGCCTCCCTTTCCAGGGCGCTGAGCTGCTGTGACACGGCCGACGGGGTGAAGTTGGCGGCTTCGGCGACGGCGGCGATGGTGCCGCGCTGGGCGAGTTCGCGCAGGAGGTGGAGCTTGCGAGGATCGAGCATAAGACAAGCTTAAGCTCGACCGTAGGAATCGGCGCTGGACCTAATCAATGATCGTGCCGCACGCTCGGAACATGCTGAGAGGAATCTACGTACCGCTGATCACGCCCTTCACCGCGGGCGATCAGGTCGATCTGGAGGCGTTCGAGAAGCTCGCGCACCACGTGCTCGACCAGGGCGCGAGCGGGCTCGTGGCGCTCGGCACGACCGGCGAGGTCGCGATGTTGAGCGCCGAGGAGCGCGCCGCGGTGATCGAGAACTGCGTGCGGGTGTCCGGTGAGCGGGATGTTCCGCTGATCGTGGGCGTTTCCGGCAACGACACCCGCTCGACGATCGCCGCCCTGCGCGCTTTGCCGTCCGGGGTGACGGCGGCGCTGGTGCCGGTGCCGTACTTCCTGCGCCCGTCGGAGCGCGGGGTGATCGCGCACTTCGAGGCGCTGGCCGAGGCGTCGCCGGTGCCGCTGGTGATCTACCACATTCCCTACCGGACGGGTCAGCCGGTCTGTGCCGCCACGCTGCGGCAACTGGGCGCGCACCCGATGATCGCCGGGGTCAAGTACGCGGTGGGCGGCATCGACCAGGACGCCGTCGACCTTCTGGCCGATCTGCCGACCGGGTTCCAGGTCCTGGGCGGGGACGACGCGTTCATCTCGCCGCTGCTAGCGCTGGGGGCGTCCGGCGGCATCCTGGCCTCCGCGCATCTGGCCACGGACCGGTTCGTCGCGTTGGTGGAGGCTTGGGAGTCGGGTGACGCCGTTCTCGGGCGTTCGCTCGGACATCGGCTGGCGCGCCTGTCCGCGACGCTCTTCGCCGAGCCCAACCCCACGGTGATCAAGGGGGTGCTGCACGAGCGCGGGCTGATCCCCACCGCGGAGGTACGGCTGCCGCTCCTGCCCGCCGGCGACCAGTCGGTCACCCAGGCCATCGCCGCCCTGTCCACCATGGGCTGACCCCGTCACAAGGAGACGTGGTGGCGGTACAGCCAGGACAGGGACTCCTGGCTGGCCGTCTTCTTCAGGAACAACGGCATCATCAGGTCGCGGAACACCCGCCCCACCGGTCCGGCGGCCTTGCTGTTGCTGATGGTCCGCGAGTACGACACCACCCGCTCGGCCCGCTCGCGGCGCTCGGCCTCGAACGCGGCGAAGGCCGCACTGTGGTCAGGGGCGTCACGCAGGCAGCGGGCCAGCACGATCGCGTCCTCGATGGCCTGCGAGGCGCCCTGGCCGGCGCTGGGCGAGGTGGCGTGCGCGGCGTCGCCGGTCAGCACGACCCTGCCCTTGTGCCAGAGGGGGACGGGCGGCAGGTCGTACACCGGGAAGCCGTCCCCGATCGGGCTGTCGCGCAGGAGGTCGGCGGTGCGGTTGCCGTCGTGGCGGAAGGCCTCGACGAGCAGCGGCCGCCAGTCGCCCGGCACGTCGCCCTCCTCGCGCGGCAGGTTCGCGAACCACCAGACCTCACCCGAGGCGGCCACCGTGTAGCCGAAGAACGCCTTCTTGCCGAAGATCATGTGGTACGTGCCCGGTTCGCCGGTCAGGCCGGGGAAGGTGGTGAGACCGCCGAAGCTGTACAGGCCGGAGTAGCGGGGGGCGGGGGCGTTCGCGTCGATCAGGGTGCGGGTGCGTGAGTGCACGCCTTCCGCCGAGATCAGGATGTCGCCAGTCGCCCGCGTACCGTCGTCGAAGTGGGCGACGACCTGGTCGCCGGTGTCGTCCAGGGAGACGAGGCGCTTGCCGTACCGGATCTTGATGCCGCGCGCGGTGGCCTGGTCGCGCACGATGCGGTAGAGGTCGGAGCGCAGGATCGTGTGGCTGACCGTGCCGTCGTCGAGGGCCAGGCCGTTGGCGACCTCGCCGAGGCGTTTGCCGGAGCCGCTGGTCATGACCATGCGCGGGGTCGGGATTCCGGCGGCCATGACCTCGCGGTGCGTGTCGAGGACGCGCAGGGCGGACAGGCCGTTGGAGGCGACGTTCAGGAACGAGCCGACGCCCTCCGCCGTCGCGCCGTAGGCCTCGAAGATCTCGGCCTCGATGCCTGCCTTCTGCAGCGCCATCGCGGTCGCCGGTCCGCCGATCCCGCACCCTGTGATGAGAGCCTTCATCGTGATAACCTTTCGTTCGGTCGAACGAAATATATGACGATAGGAGAGGGTGTGTCCAGAGATATTTCGGAACACCGAAAGAATCTTCTCCAGGCGCTCGGCGACGCGGGGCGGGAGAGCAGCAACGCCGCGGTCATGTACCACACCGTCATGAGCGGGCTGCTCGGGCTCGGTGTGACCGAATGGAAGGCCCTTGACCTGCTCCAACGCCTTGGTCCGCTGACCGCGGGCGAACTGTCGCAGCACACCGGACTGGCTCCGGCCTCCGTGAGCGGGCTGGTGGACCGGCTGGAGGCGAAGTGGATGGTACGCCGCATCCGCGACCTCAAGGACCGGCGCCGGATCATCGTCGAGATCAACCCGGAGCAGTTGTCAGGGGCGAGTGCCGAGGCGATCGAGGTGTTCGAGCCGTTGATGCGGGGACTGGCCGATCTGTACGACGCGTACACGGACGAGCAGTTGGAGCTGATCCTCGACTACGTGACCAAGGCGGCGGCGGTCCAGCGCGCCGCGACCACCATCCTCACCGAACGCCAGCCCCGGCGATCCCACGATTAGGTCTTGACATATAGCAACATCCGCCCCAACCTAAACCGCATGGGTTCCCTGTGATTCTCGCACCGGACGCGTAGAGCGCTGCTCCGCGATCCGTCCCGCCATCGATCCGTTCGTTTTCGATGCGGCATTTGTGCCGAGAATCGGAGGTGGCTGCTTTATGCGTGCTACCCAACTATCGCTCACAGACATCACCAAGCGTTACGAAGACCGCGTCGTCCTTGACCGGGTGACCTTCACCGTGAAGCCCGGCGAGAAGGTCGGCGTCATCGGGGACAACGGCTCCGGCAAGTCCACGTTGCTGCGGTTGATCGCGGGGGCCGAGAGGCCCGACAACGGCGAACTCACCGTCGTGGCGCCGGGCGGCATCGGGTACCTGCCCCAGGCACTCGACCTGCCCGCCGGATCCACGGTGAGCGACGCCATCGACCGCGCCCTCCACGACCTACGCACCCTGGAGGCCCGCATCCGCACAGCAGAAACCCGCCTCGCCAAAGCCGACCCCACCCCCACTTTCACCACCCCGCCCACGGTCCCGTCGGCCACGGGCTCCGTGTTCCCGGGCGTCGGGACCACCGGTGGCGGGGCCGTAGCCGGTGATCAGGGCGCCGGGACCGGAGGGGTGACTGTGGCCGAGCTGGAGGTGGAGCTGGCTGCCTATGGGGAGCTGGTGGCGGCCTTTGAGGCGCGGGGCGGATACGAGGCCGACGCGCGGGTGGAGGTGGCCCTGCACGGACTGGGGCTTCCGGGGCTCGATCGGGAACGCCCGCTGGACACCCTGTCCGGCGGCGAACGCTCCCGTCTCGCCCTGGCCGCCACCCTCGCCGCGGCCCCCGAACTGCTCCTGCTCGACGAACCCACCAACGACCTGGACGACCAGGCCGTCACCTGGCTCGAAGAGCACCTACGCGCCCACCGCGGCACCGTCGTGGCCATCACCCACGACCGGGTGTTCCTGGACCGGATCACCTCCACGATCCTGGAGGTCGACCAGTCCCAGGTACGCCGCTACGGCAACGGCTACACCGGCTACCTCACCGCGAAGGCGGCCGAGCGGGCGGCATGGGCGCTGGAGCACGAGGAGTGGAAGAACGAGCTGGCCCGCCACGCCACCCTCGTCGACGCCAACGCCTCCCGCCTCGGCGCCATCCCCCGCAAGGTCGCCAAGGCCGGCATGGGCACCGGCGCCTGGCGCGCCCGCTCCCGGGCACATGGCGCGATGAGCCGCATCCGCCAGTCCAACCAACGCCTGGACTGGCTCCGCACCCACCCCGTCCCACCCCCACCGGCCCCCCTCCGCTTCACCCCCACCCCGTTCTCCCCGCCCGCCGCCCCCGCCCAGGTCCCCGCTACCCAACCGGGCCGGCTGTCCGGGTCGGACCGGCCGTATGTGTCCGGGCCGGACCGGGATGGGGCGTCTGGGCCGAGACAAGCGTCTGGTCCCGACTCGGTAGCCGGGTCGGACCGGTTGTCCGTGTCTGGCCTGGGCTGGGACGGGGCGTTCGGGACGAAGCGAGCGCTTGGGGCGGACCGGCCGTCCGGATCGGGCCAGGTCGGTGGGGTGGAGGGGGCTGGGATGGTGGAGCTTGGTGGGGTTCGGGTGGGGGAGCGGCTCAGGCTGGACTTCCTGCGGATCCTGCCCGGCGAGCGGCTGCTGGTCACCGGGCCCAACGGGGCGGGCAAGAGCACGCTCATGCAGGTCCTGGCCGGCGAGCTGGTACCCGACGCCGGAACGGTCAAGCGCCCGCCCCGCGTGGGATACCTGCGGCAGGAGGACCGGCCGGGGCGGATGGATCGGACCGTGCTGGGCGCGTTCGCCGAGGGACGGCCGGGCAGCATGGACGAGCACGCCGACGCGCTGCAGTCCCTGGGGCTGTTCCGTCCCGCGGACCTGCGGTTGCGGGTGGGTCAGCTGTCGTACGGCCAGCGCCGCCGCATCGACGTCGCCCGCCTGGTCAGCCGACCCGTCGACCTGCTCCTCCTGGACGAGCCCACCAACCACCTCTCCCCTCTCCTCGTCGAACAACTGGAGGAGGCCCTGTCCGTCTACGAGGGCGCCTTGGTGATCGTCACCCACGACCGCCGCATGCGGGCCGCCTTCCAGGGCTCACGCCTGGAACTCAAAGACGGCCACCCCACCACCTGACCCACGCCCATCCACACCCTGTGGATAGACACGGCACCGACAGCCAGTCCGCGCGACCTGCTCGCGAACTGGTCCCCAACCTGCGGCACCGCGGCCCACGCCAGACGGGGAAGGCAAGCGCGGGGCAAGGTGGGCGCGGGGCATGGTGGGCGCGGGGCATGGTGGGCGGCCGGGGCGAGCCAGGCGGGCTGACGGATGACCTGCTCACGCGTCGGACAAGGGGAGTCGCGTGGTCACGCGCGCCCGTTGCCCCGTTGCCCGGGTGGGTGGGGCGGCGGGGCGTAGGCGGCGTGGTGCTTATCGTCAGGGTTCGGGGGTGGATTGGCGGATTGCGGTGGTGATGTCGGTGACGCGGTCCGTCAGGAGGCCGATGGCGCCCACTGTCCGGGTCACCGGGTCGTCCTCGGCCCCGCCCAACGCCCTCGTACGCAGGTACGCGGCCTTGATGGCGGTCCAGCGCTCCTGCTGTTCCGGTGTCAGGCGGCCCCTGAGCTCGGCGAGCTTGAGCAGGTTGGCCTCGGCGTCGGAGGTGAGCGTCTGGGCCTCGCCGACGTAGTGGTCGTCGATCACCGCCTCCAGTTCGGCGTCGTTCATGGCGGGCACGATCCGCTCGGCCAGCTTGTTCATGTTCCGGTAGGAGCCCTGCAGCTTGTACGGCGGCTCGGTGCGCGCGTCGTCCGACTGCGCCGCCGAGGCGATGTACGCCTGGTTGTTGGCCAGCACCACCTCCTGCACCCGCACCAGCTTGGCCAGCACGGACAGGATCTGGTCCAGCTCGACCTTGGAGTAGGGGTGCTTGAGCTGGTCGGAGCGGACCGCCTGGTCGCCGCGCGCCAGCCGTACGAGCAGTTCGACGTCGGAGCGGTCGCGGGTGGAGAGCGGGGCCAGGACGGGGTTGGAGGTGAGGGCGTTGTCCACGTAGCTGAGCGCGAACAGCTCGTCGCGGCCGGAGAGCACGTCGCCGAGGTTCCACACGTCGGCCCGGTTGGCGAGCATGTCGGGGATGCGGAAGCGCTTGCCGGACTCGGTGTACGGGTTTCCGGCCATGCACACGGCGAAGCGCTTGCCGCGCAGGTCGTAGGTGCGGGTGCGGCCGTTCCAGACGCCTTCGATGCGGCGCTGGGCGTCGCACAGCGAGATGAACTTCTGCAGCAGTTCGGGCGAGGTGTGCTGGATGTCGTCGAGGTAGAGGAGCGTGTTGTTGCCGGTCTCCAGCGCGAAGGAGATCTTCTCGACCTCCTGCCTGGAGGTGGCGTCGGGGGCCTCCTCCGGGTCGAGCGAGGTGATGGCGTGGCCCAGCGCCGGGCCGTTGACCTTGACGAAGACGAGGCCCAGGCGGCTGGCCACGTACTCCATGAGGGTGGTCTTGCCGTAGCCGGGCGGTGAGATGAGCAGCAGGAGGCCCATCTGGTCGGTGCGTTTGCCCGCTCCCGCCGCGCCGAGCTGCTTGGCCAGGTTGTCGCCGATGAGCGGCAGGTAGACCTCGTCGAGCAGGCGGTTGCGCACGAAGGCGCTCATGACCTTGGGCTTGTACTCGTCCAGCCGCAGGCGATCGCGCTCGGCCGCGACCAGCTCGACGCGGCGCTTCTGGTACGCCCGGAAGGCGGGGACACGTTCGGCGGCGAACGTCCTGGTCCTGGTGAGGATCTCGTCGAGCCGGAGCGGCAGCGTGCGCTCGGTGATGCGCGGATGGGCGCCGAGCAGGCCCTCGACCACGGCGCTGACGCTCGCGCTGGAGTCGTAGCGGGGCAGGTCGCCGCAGAGCTGCAGGGCTATGGCCTCGGGCAGCTCGGGTGACCGGTCGAAGGCGCCCAGCCAGGCCTCGGCGAGCTGGATGCGCGCGGGCGGCTCCAAGGACCTGAGATCGTCCTCGAACGAGCGCTGCGCCGCCGGGCCCAGCCGGGCGCGGAAGTTGTCCATCACCGAACGGGCCGCCTTGCTGGTGACGAAGCCGGCCGGAGTGGTGGCCAGCTCCTCCACGAGATACTCCCCGGCCAGCCGGGCCACGCCGGGGGCGGCGGTGATCAGGGACGACAGTTCCTCGGCCAGGGCGGCCACGGCCTCGTGAGCGCCGAACGCCTCACGCGCTCTGACCAGGGAAGACGCTCTGGTGGTGAATGTTTTACGTGAAACCTCGTCCGTGTGGAAGGCCCAGAAGAGCTGCGCCGCCGCTCTGGCCGCGGGGGAGTAGCGCAGCAGCCCGGCGCCGTCGCGCAGGCGGACCAGGGCGTCGAGGATCAGGGTGGCGTCGTGGTCGTGGACGCCGCGTTCGTAGCCCTCGTCGTAGCGTTCCTCGGCGGCCCGCCGTACGAGATCCGCCGAGGGGAGGTCGGCGGTGTCGAGAAGTGCGGCGGCCAGGTGCTCGGCGCGGTAGACCTCGGGCGTCTCCGAGACGAGCAACTGGTCCCAGAACGGGCGGGTGTCGGCGAAGTCGGACGGGACCGCCGCCCGGTAGTCGGTGCCGGTGATGGCGAACTGCATCGTGCCGTCGTGGGGGACCAGCGTGAGGTCGACGGGCTGGGTGTTGACCGCGAAGCGGTGGCGCCCCAGCCGCAGCGTCTCGCCGCCCGCGTCGAACAGGTCGAGCCGGTCGCGCAGCGAGCGTCCGGCCTCCTGCTGGGCGGCCTTGACCCGGCCGTCGAGCTCTTCCGCGCGCACCGGGTCGCCCAGGGTACGCAGCTCGGCGGAGACCGACTGGAGCTTGGCGACCATCGGGTCGGTGGCGAAGTAGGTGTTGACCTCGTCGAGCGAGGCCAGCCCGGCCACCCGCCTGGCGACGCTGCCCAGGATGCGCTCGGCCGAGGCGAAGACCCGGTCGGCGCGGCGGGCACGCTCGTCGAGCTGGCCCTGCTTGCGCGCGGAGAACGCCTCGTAGACGTCCTCCCGCTTGGTGCTGAGCTGGGCGGCGAAGTCGTCGAACTCCCCGAAGCGGGATTCGAGCCCCTCCAGCTGCAGCATGAGCTTGCCGAGCTGCTCGTCGCAGCGCTCCGGGGTGTCGGCCATGGCCAGCGCGCCGGTGATCGCCTGCCCGAGCAGAGCGAACTCGGCGGCGAAGGCGGCCCGCCCCTCGCTGGACAGCAGCTCCCTGCGCCGGCCCTCCAGCACCGCGCGGGCGTGGTTGACGCCGCCGAGCACCTCGGCGATGCGCTCCAGGATGGAGGTGCGCACGGTGGCGTCGGCGATGTCGAGCGAACCGACCACTTCGGTGACCACCTCAAGCCCCTCGGCCTGGTCGGCCAGCAGCTCCGACACCGGCACGGCGTCGGCCACGGTGGCGATCGCGCCCGCGTCGGCGGCGAGCCGCTCGACCGCGCCGTGGTAGCCGGTGAAGGCGTCGGGACCCTGCAGGAACGCGACCGCGCGCGTGCCGGTCTCCTTCAGCTCGGCCGCCAGCTCGCCGGCCAGCGAGTCGAGCCGGGTGAGGTCGAGGTAGCGGACCTCGCGCAGCGTCACCAGCCGCCCCTGCGCGCGGCGCAGCGTGGCCAGCAGGCTGACCCAGGCGTCGGCGCTCGCCGGCAGGTCGCCGCGGGCCTGCCGGACGAGGGTGACGGTCTCCTCCTCGGTGGCGGCCAGTGTCCGCGCGGCCTGCGCGGTCAGCTGCTCGACGTTCTCGTACTCGTCGAGCACCTGGCCGGCGGTCGCGCGTACGTCGGTGAGCGGGGCGCGCAGCCCGTGCTCACCGAGCCAGTGGTAGTGGTCGAAGGCCCGCTCGCAGGCGGCGATCAGCGCCTCGAAGGTCGCCGCTGACGGCGACATCTCCTCGACCATGCGCGCCACGGACAGGCAGTCGGAGATGCCGCGGACCAGCTCGGCGTTGCCGATGCGCTCCAGTGGCCCCGAGCCGGTGGGCTGGGCGGCGGCGTAGGTGTCGGAGACGTACGGCGTCTGCCACACCTGCATGGGATGGACCCGGGTCGGTTCGTCGGAGGTGGCGCGGAAGACCACCATCGTGCCGTCGTCGAACAGGCTGAACCCGTGGCACGGGATGGGGTTGGCCACCTCCTTCCTGATCACGTTGTACGGCAGCAGCAACGACCTCCCGTCGCCCCGGGCGTGGAAGACGTAGAGCACGTCCTCCCCGTTGGGCGAGCGGACCACGCGCTCGAACTCCAGCTCGCTGACGTCGAGGTCGAACGTCTTGCTGACCCCGGTCGCCAGGTAGTAGCCGCCGGGGAAGATCAGCCCCTGGTCCTCCGGCAGCCGCTGGCAGGCCTGGCCGATGCCGTCGAGCCTGACCACCGTCTTGGTCCGGGTGTTGAACACCAGGTGCCGCCACTCCGGCTCCTTGTACGGCCGGATGCGCAGCAGGATGAGCGGACCGACCCGCGCGTAGGAGACGTCCGCGTCGGCCAGCGACTGCAGCGGCTCGGTGACCGGCTCGGAGTAGATCCCGTGGCCGCTCTCGGTGTTGTCCTCGACCTTGATGGTCAGGTCGCCGCCGACGGTCTCGACGAAGACCTCGCCCTCGATGGAGATGTGCGGGTGGCGGCCCAGGACGTGGTCGTCGCGGTTGGTGACGGTCCACTCGAAGTCATGGGACGCCGGGAACACGTGGTCGCGCTCGCCCCGGTTGTCGAGGTATTTGCCGGACAGGTCCCAGCGCAGGACCTTGCTGTCGCTCGGCCCGGTCTGGAAGACCGCCAGCAGCTTGCCCTCGACCCGCCGCAGGGTCTGCAGGCGGGTCTCCTTGTAGTACCGGTACAACTCGGCGAAGTCCTTCTGGAAGGCGGGGTCGGTGAGCGCCTCCCACTGTGCCGGATCGAACCGGAACGCTTCGCCGTCGCGCGTGAACCTGTGGACGGAGAACACGTCGTCCACAGCCGTCTCCGGCTTGAGTCCGATGAAAACGTTGTACCCGAACACCATCACCTCCCCGACGGAGACGATGTCCCTGGGCACGCAGTTGTTCCCGGTCCTGATCCGTTCCGTGCCGAGCAGCGTGAGCTCGGCGCCGCCGAAGACCTTCAGCCGCTCGTCGTTGACCGCCTCCGCGGCCTGCGCCAGCAGCTTGGCCTGCGACTGAAGGCGGTTCCTGAGCACCTCATAGGTGCCCGCCTCAAGATCCGCCATGCGCTCAGGCCCTCAGCGCGGCGACCGAGGAGTCGGCGACGCCGAGTCTGCGCGCGGTCTCCAGAAGCTCGTTCAGCTTCGCCTCCGGCCCACCGCTCTGGATCATCTGCATGAGCAGCGCGGACACGGTGACGTTCTTGAGGTCCTCGGTGCCGATCCCGCCGACGATCGCCGCGAGGTCCGCGGGCAGGCTCGCCGACCCGTTGAGGTACGGCGCCGCCAGCGTCCTGGCCACGGCCGAGTGCTCCACGAACCCGTCGACCGCCTTGCCCGCGGTGATCGAGCCCACGACCCTGTCGAAGAACATCGTGTCGCCGCCCACGATGTCGATGTCGGCCTTGGACAGCCCCGCCGCCAGCACGCTCGCCTGCGACTCGGCGACCTTCGCCTGCACGTCGATGCGCTTGAGGTGGATCTCCTTGTCGGCCTCCAGCCGCAGGCGGTACTCCTCGTGCGTACGCGAGGCCTCGTCCAGCGCGGCCAGCGCGGCGGCCTTCTCGGTCAGACCCTCGGCCTCGGCCTTGAGCTTCTCGCCGACGGCCGCGGCGGCGGCGAGCGCGAGGGCCTGCTCGCCCTCGGCGCGGGCCTTGAGCCGCTCGCCCTCGACCAGCGCCATCGCCTTGGCGCCTTCGGCCTCGGCGCGCAGCCGCTCGCTCAGCACCATCGCCTCGGCGCGGCCGACCTTCTCGATCGCCGCCGCGTCGCGCTCCTTCACCTGCACGTCGGCCAGCCCCGCCGCGGCGCTCTCGGCCTGGACGCCTTCCGCGAGCCGGATCTTGGCGCGGGCGTCGAGGTCGGCGGCCTGCTGCCTGGCCTCGGCGAGCACGAGCTCCTCGCGGGCGCGGAACTTGGAGGCCGCCTCGGCGGCCTCGGCCGCCTTGATGTCCTTGACCAGGTTCTCCTGGGCTTCCGCCTCGGCGGCGATGATCGTGGTCTGGCGCAGCCGCTCGGCCTCCTCGACCGCGCGCAGCCGCTTGATGTTCTCCTCCTGCTCGGCGACGGTCTTGTCGACCGCGATGCGCTCGCGCACGACCTCGGCGATCGAGCGCTTCTCGGTCTCGACCTCCTTGTCCTTGGAGATGCGCGACAGCTCGGTCTCGCGTTCGCGGGCGATGACCTCCAGCATGCGGTCCTTCTCGATCCGCTCGGTCTCGATCGCGATCACGCGTTCCTTGTTCTTCTCGGCGACGGCGACCTCGCGGGCGCGGTTCTCGTGCTGGACGCCGAGCTGCTCGTCCGTCTTGATGTTGGCGGCCTGGGCCTTGAGCCGCTCCTCGGCCTGCACGCGGGCGGTCTCGGCCTCCTCGCGCGCCCTCATGGTCTCGATCTCGCGCTTCTGCTTGGTCTCGGCGTCGGCCTGGCGGCGTTCCAGCTCCAGGATCGCCTCGCGGGCGTCCACGTTCTGGCGGGTGATCTCCTTCTCCTCGTTGCGCTGGAACTCGTTGGTCCGCACGTGCTCGATGGCCGTGAGCTCGGTGATCTTGCGGATGCCCTGCGCGTCGAGGATGTTGGACTTGTCCAGGTTGTGGAGGGGCGTCTGCTCGAGGTAGTCGATCGCGGCGTCCTCAAGGCTGTAGCCGTTGAGGTCGGTGCCGATGAGCCGGAGGATCTCGTCGCGGAACTCGTCGCGCTTGGTGTAGAGGTCGACGAAGTCCAGGTGCTTGCCGGCGGTCTTGAGCGCCTCGGAGAACTTGGCGTTGAACAGCTCCTGCAACGTCTCCTCGCCGCTGGCCCGCGCGGTGCCGATGGCCTGGGCCACCTTGATGACGTCCTCGGCGGTCTTGTTGACCCGGACGAAGAACGTGATGCGGATGTCGGCCCTGATGTTGTCGCGGCAGATCAGTCCTTCACGGCCGGACCTGACGATCTCCATCGTCTTCACCGAGATGTCCATGGTCTCGGACTTGTGCACGACGGGCAGCACGACGGCGCCCGTGAACGTCACGTCGACCCGGTTGACCTTCGAGATGATCAGCGCCTTGCCCTGCTCCACCTTGTGGAAGAGACGGCTGATGACCACGAGGATCGCGATGACGATGAGCAGGGCGGCGGCCAGCGTGATCGCCAGGCCAAGGGAGATGACACCCATCAGTGGTCCCTTTCATAGGGCATGACCAGGAAGAATTCCCCGGAGGAGGAATAGTCGAAGATGAGGGCGTTGTCGCCGCGGGAGAGGCGGTCGTCGCCGGTCGTCCTGACCTGGACGACGGCGGAGGACCCGTCGGCGGCGGTGACCTCGGCCTGGCCGAAGTCGGAGGTGACCTGTCCGGTGCGGATCACGCAGTGCCGGCCGACGAAGTCGTGGCGCGAGGGGCCGCGCTCGTCGGGATACAGGCGGCGAAGCGGCACGACCAGCAGGCGGGCGCCGAACCAGCCGCCGGCCAGGGCCACGATGAGCACGGCGATCAGCAGGTGCGGCGCGGAGACGAGCTGGCCGCCGATCAGGCTGAGCAGCCAGCCCAGCGTGATCACGATCGACAGCGTCACTCCGGCGGGCGCACCTGCCAGTCCGAGCCAGGAGGCGTCGACGTCGTCCAGGTCCAGAAGCCCGGTGAGCGCGGTCACCCAGTAGGCGACGACGATCACGAGCAGAAAGCTGAAAAGGACTGTCGGAAAACCCAGCACGGCTTGTAAGAACTCAGACATCTTCCCCCTGGTACATCCCCCGTCGGACTCTATACAGGTAAAGACGAAGTAAAGCGGAAAGTTCCCGTTATGGGCAGGTTTGCCGCGCCGTATATGCGAAAGAGCGACCGGAAACCCGGTCGCTCCTTGGGCGGAAGGTCAGGCGCGCGCGGCCGCGACGGCCTCCTTGAGGTGCTTCTCGTCCTCGGTGCTGAGCGAGGTCTTGATGATCTCGCCGCCGTACTGCGCGATCTGCTCGATGACCTTGTCCGGCGTGCTCTGGCGGACCAGGAGGAAGAGGGCGGCGGTGCCCGGGGGCATCTTCTCGCCGAGTTCCTTCATGAAGTCGTCGTTGACGCCCACGTCGGTGAGGGCGCCGCCCGCCGCGCCCGCGGCCGCGCCGAGTGCCATGCCCAGCAGTGGCATGAAGAACAGCAGCCCGATGAGGCCGCCCCACAGCGCGCCGCCGGCCGCGCCCACGCCGGTGGTGCTGGTGGTCTGGTGAAGTTTGATCTTGCCGTCGTCCTTGCGCTCGACGATGGCCGCGTCCTCAAGCGTGATGAGGTTCTGCTTCTGCAGCTCGAACAGCCGCGTACGCACGGTCTCCGCGGTCGCGACGTCCGGATAGTCGATGACGATGAGGTTGCTCATGCCGTCCCCCGATTTCTATGAGCTCCTCACCGATAGTACACAGATGGCTACGCGAGGTCGGATGCTTCCCATTCGTGGCACGGCTGGAGCCCGTGGTGGTGGAAGATCACGCCGACCATCTTCTTGGTGGCGGAGTTGTGCACGCCCTGACCGGTCGGGCCGCACGGGCAGTCGTGCGACTCCTCGTGACCGATGGCGTCGTCGAGGGGTCTGACGTGGACGATCTTCTGCATGGTCGCTTGCCCTTCCTTTGGCGGGAAGTTTAAGTCACGGGGTTGACCTCAAGCAAAGTTGAGGATGCAGGCTCGTCGGCATGAGCGAAGTGATGAAGGCGGCGGCGTTCGCCGAGTTCGGCGGCCCAGAGGTGTTGAAGGTCATGGAACTGCCCGCGCCGCAGGCGGGCCCGGGACAGGTCCGGGTGCGGGTGAAGGCCGCGGGCGTGCAGCCGTACGACACCGCGGTACGCGCCGGATGGACCCCGCCGGGCATCGCCGGCGACCTGCCGCGGATTCCCGGCAACGAGTTCGCCGGAGTGATCGACCAGGTGGGCGAGGGCGTGACCGGCTTCGCGATCGGCGCGGAAGTGCTGGGCTTCACGCAGCTCAACGCCTACGCCGAGTACGCGGTCGTGCCCTCCGCCGCGGTCACGCCGAAGCCGGCCGGGCTCGCCTGGGAGGTGGCGGGGGCGATGACCGCGGGCGTGCAGACGGCCGAGATCGCCATCGACAACCTGGCGATCGGATCGGGGGACACGCTGCTGATCCACGGCGCGGCCGGATCCGTGGGCGGCGCCGCCACGCAGATCGCCCGCCGGCGCGGCGCCACGGTCATCGGCACCGCCCGCGCGGTCAACCACGACTACCTGCGCGACCTCGGCGCGATCCCGGTCGAGTACGGCCCCGGCCTCGCCGACCGGGTGCGCGCGCTGGCCCCGGGCGGCGTCACCGCGGCCCTGGACGGCGCCGGCGGCGAGGCGCTGGAGGTCTCGCTGGAACTGGTGGCGGATCGCGACCGCATCCTCACCCTGTTCGAGCACGACAAGGCCGCCGGGCTCGGCATCCGCACGACGGTGGGCGAACGGCTGGCCGAGCGCCTGGGCCGCTATGCCGCTCTGGTGGCCGCGGGCGAGTTCAAGTACCACATCCGCAGCACCTACCACCTGTCCGAGGCCGCCGACGCGCACCGCGAGATGGAGACCGGCCACGGCCGCGGCAAGATCGCCATCGTGATCCCTTAGGAGGTGCCGGTCGGGCGCTTGCGGTCGTTGAAGCGCCCGACCTTGGCCCGGTTGCCGCACACGTCCATGGAGCACCAGCGGCGGCTGCCGTTCTTGCTCACATCCAGGAACCACAGCACGCACCGCGGGTTCGCGCAGTGCTTGACCCGCCCGCCCATGACGCGCACGAGGTCGGCGGCCGCCACCCACGGCGCGTGCCACCCGGGCTCGTCCACGACCACCATCTCGTACGGCCCGCCCGCCCCGACCTGGGGCCGCACGCTCCCGTGGGCCAGCACCGCGTTGAGCCGCTGGTGCCCCCGCCCTTCGAGCGCGTCGCGCATGGCGGCCCGCGCCTCGACCAGCCGCTCCCGCGCGCCCGATCCGCCCGGCAGCCCGTGGTCGGCGAGCCACGCCTCGACCCCCTCGGCCGTGTCGAACTGGTCGACCAGCTCCCCCTGCCACATCCAGGTGGTGTCGACCAGGTCAAGACCGACGGGCTCCCCGCGCAGCGGCCGGATCTTCATCCTAGCCTCTCAAATCAGTTTGACCGGTTAATCATTGCCATGCTATCACTTAACCATCAAATCGCGTTTTGATGGTTAAGGAGTGACCATGCGCTACCGCACCGCAGTCGTCGAGGGACTGAACGTCTTCTACCGCGAGGCCGGAGACCCGTCGGCGCCCACGCTCGTCCTGCTGCACGGCTTCCCGACCTCGTCGATCGCCTACCAGGAGCTGATCGGCGAGCTGGCCGGGGAGTTCCATCTGATCGCCCCCGACTACCCGGGCTTCGGCCACAGCTCGGCCCCGGCCGCCGACGCCTGGGACTACACCTTCGACCACCTGGCCGACGTCGTGGACCAGCTCCTGGACTCCATCGGCGTCGACCGGTACGCCATCTACGTGCACGACTACGGCGCCCCGGTCGGCTTCCGCCTCGCGCTGCGCCACCCCGAGCGCATCACCGGCATCGTCACCCAGAACGGCAACGCCTACGACGAGGGCCTGACCCCGTTCTGGGACCAGATCCGCGCCTACTGGGCCGACCCCTCCAAGGACAACGGCGACGCCCTGCGCGCCCTGCTGACCCGTGAGGCCACCCACTGGCAGTACACCCACGGCGTCCCCGACACCTCCCTGGTCAACCCCGACCATGAGGCCTTCGACCAGGCGCTGCTCGACCGGCCCGGCAACCAGGAGATCCAGCTCGCGCTCTTCCTCGACTACGGCGTCAACCCCGGCCGCTACCCGTCCTGGCAGGAGTACCTGCGCACCCACCAGCCGCCGCTGCTGGCGGTCTGGGGCAGGGGCGATGAGATCTTCGGCCCGGACGGCGCCCGCGCCTACGCCCGCGACGTGAAGGAGGCCCGCATCCACCTGCTGGACGCCGGGCATTTCCCGCTCACGACGCGGCTGAGCCAGAGCGCCGCCCTGATTCGCGACTTCCTGCGCGGGCTGTCGGACTGATGCCGCCGTTGAAGAACGTGGTCAGCGCGACGACCGCGGCCCTGGCCGGGCTCCTGTTGCTGGCCGGGATCACCAGCGCCACCGGCCTGGCGTTGTTCGCCCTGCCGTTCGCGGCCACGGCGGGGATCGTGGCGCTGGCCCCGGCCGCGCCGTTCGCGCAGCCGCGCAGCATCGTGCTCGGGCACGTCAGCGCGACGGCGCTGGCGCTGCTCATCACGTCGGTCGCGGGGCCTTCGGTGTGGACGGCGGCCGTGGCCGCCGCCCTGTCGACGGCGCCGATGATGCTGCTCAAGGCGCCGCATCCGCCCGCCGGCGCGACCGCGGCGCTGGTCGGGCTCACCGCTCCCGAGCCGCTCTACCTGCTCAACCCGGTCATCCTCGCCAGCGCCGTCGTGATCGCCGGTGGGGTGGTGCTCGGGAAGCTGCTACCCGGCCACAGCTACCCGGCTTCCTGGAGGTGAGGTCACAGGCGCGGGCGCAGTGCCTCGGCGATCGCCAGCTGGTCCTCGTCCAGCTCGGTCTCGCCGTCCTGGACGTCCCACAGGGCGTTCTGCAGGAGCCGGCCGTACGTCCAGCCGGCGGCTCGCTTGGGGTCGAGCGCGAGCCGGTCGACCAGCAGGTCGAACCGCCGGCGTACGGCGCGGTGCACGTCGCCGGTGGCCACGACGTCCTCCCAGCGGTTGTCCAGGGCGGGCCACAGGTCGAAGCCCGGGTCGCCGGCCAGCGGCTTGGGGTCGATGGCCAGCCACGGCTCGCGCCCGGCGGCCAGGACGTTCTCGTAGTGCATGTCCCAGTGCAGCAGCCGATCACCCGGCTCGGTGACCAGTTCGGCGACGACCGAGGCGCACGTCTTCAGCCACGCACGGTCGCTCTCCTTGGCCAGGGCGGCCACCGCGTCGGGGGTCTCGTCGATCATGTCCTGGGCGATGTCGGCCAGGCGGCGCATGCCCTCGGGCGCCGGGTAGGCCACGAGGCGGGCCAGCAGGTCGGCCAGGATCGTCAGGGCCTTGGTGTCGTCGGCGACCGTCGCCAGGGTGCGATGGCCCTCCAGCCGTTCGAGCAGCAGCGTGCCGGTGGAGGGATCCTCATCCAGGAGGCGGACCATGGCGTCGCCGTTCCAGACCTTCAGGCCCATGGCCTCGCTGGCGTTCTCGTCGTTGACCGGCTGCAGCTTGAGCGCGGCCGGTACGCCGTCGGGCCCGGTCACGGGGAGGACCAGCGAGACGTACCCGTGCATCGGGTCTCCGTCGAGCCGTAGCCCCCACTCGTCGAGGTAACGCCCGGCCAGGGCGGGCAGTCCGGCGATCCAGGTGGGTCCGCCCTCCTCGCCCTCGCCGATCTCGTCGTGGTTGCTGATGAGCTTGGCGGGTATTTCGATCTTCGTCACAAACGTCCTAGAAATGCCAGGGGAAGGGCGACCAGTCGGGCTCGCGCTTCTCCAGGAACGAATCGCGACCCTCCGCCGCCTCGTCCGTCATGTACGCCAGCCGGGTCGCCTCACCCGCGAAGACCTGCTGTCCGACCAGGCCGTCGTCGATGAGGTTGAAGGAGTACTTCAGCATGCGCTGCGCGGTGGGCGACTTGCCATTGATTTTCCGCGCCCACTCCAGGGCCGTGCTCTCCAGCTCGGCGTGGGGGACGGCGGCGTTGACCATGCCCATGCGGTGGGCGTCCTCGGCGGTGTAGGTGTCGCCGAGGAAGAAGATCTCCCTGGCGAACTTCTGCCCGACCTGGCGGGCGAGGTAGGCGGAGCCGAATCCGCCGTCGAAGCTGGCCACGTCGGCGTCGGTCTGCTTGAAGCGGGCGTGCTCGCGCGAGGCCAGCGTCAGGTCGGCCACGACGTGCAGGCTGTGCCCGCCGCCCGCGGCCCAGCCGGGGACGACGCAGATGACGATCTTCGGCATGAAGCGGATGAGGCGCTGCACCTCAAGGATGTGCAGGCGGCCGGTGGCCGGGGTCCCGTCGGCGTACTGGTAGCCGTCCTTGCCGCGGATGCGCTGGTCGCCGCCGGAGCAGAAGGCCCAGCCGCCGTCCTTGGGCGAGGGGCCGTTGCCGGTGAGCAGGACGCAGCCCACGTCGACGCTCTGGCGGGCGTGGTCGAAGGCGCGGTAGAGCTCGTCGACGGTCTGCGGGCGGAAGGCGTTGCGCACCTCGGGGCGGTTGAACGCGATCCGCACCGTGCCCTGGTCGACGGCGCGGTGGTAAGTGATGTCGGCGAAGTCGAAGCCTTCGACTTCCTTCCACGCCTGGGGATCGAACAGCTCGGAGACCATGACGGCGAGCCTAACGGATCTGTTTCTCGGCCCATTCGGCCCACTCCTCCTGCGTCCTGGTGAAGCGCAGGCCCCACTCCAGGGCGATCCGGCCGTACACGGAGAGGTTGTCGGCGCCGCCCTCGACGAACTCGCGGATGCTCTCCAGGTGCTCAAGGTTCTTGCGGCCGATCTCGGCCTGGCGGCGGATGTAGCCGCGCGCCTGCTCGGGGTCGACCTGGGCCAGGAAGAAGACGCGCAGGAGCATGTCGCTGCGGATGGTCCCGACCGGCTCCACGTCGGTGATCCACCGGCGCAGCTCGGCCAGGCCCTCTTCGGTGACGGAGTACTCCTTGCGGCCGCGCGGACCCTCCGCCGACACGCTGACCAGACCGGCCTCGGCGAGCCTGCCGAGCTCGGTGTAGAGCTGGCTCTGCGTGGCCGGCCAGACGTTGCCCAAGGACGCGTCGAAGAGCTTGAGCAGGTCATATCCGCTCGCGGGCCCCTCGGAGAGCAGGCCCAGCACACCATGGCGAAGACTCATGTTCCTATAGTGACATATCTCAAGTGGAACGTTCGGCTCAGCCGTGCGCTTCCGCCCTCAGCTCGGCCAGCAGTTCGCCCTGGTCCACCAGCATCTCGGTGAGGATGCGGCGGACCGCGTCGAGCAGGTCGGCCAGTTCGGGCGTGGCCAGGGAGTAGACGACGGTGCTGCCTTCCCTCTCGGCGCTCACGACCCCTGCCCTGCGGAGTACGGCGAGCTGCTGTGACAGGCTCGATGCCTCGATGTCGATCTGGGCCAGGAGATCCCGGACCGGAAGCGGCCCCTCCTGGAGAAGTTCCAGCACCCTTATGCGAGCGGGGTGCCCGAGCGTCCGGAAGAAGTCGGCCTTGGCCTGGTAGAGCGGGACGGGCATGCGTCCAGGCTAATCCAGTGCAGTTGCATAATTGTTCAAGTCGCAATGTCGTTGGTTAGGATGACACCCGGGGAATAGGGAGTTGCCATGGGCCGAGGAAGACAGAAGGCGAAGCAGACCAAGGTCGCTCGCGAGCTGAAGTACACCAGCCAACACATGGACATCGACGCGTTGCGCAGGGAGTTGTCTGCGGACACGTCGCATGATGAGGGCTCTGGCGTACCGCATGACCAGGAGTCCGAGCCCGCCCGTTGAGGCGGGTGCGAAGGAGCCGTGTGCCAGCCGTCCGGGAAGGGACCGGGCGGCGCGACACGGCCTTCTCGCGTCTCGGGCTCCAGGTCGGCACGACCGCTTATCGGGGCTGAATCTCGATCACGGTCTTGCCGCGTGAACGGCCGGCCTTGTTCTTGGCCAGCGCCGTCGCGGCGGCGGACAGGGGCACCAGGTCGTCGATGTGGACCTTGATCCGGCCCGCGTCGATCAGGTCGGCCAGCAGGTCCAGGAGTTCGGCCGAGGCCTTGTTGTCGAGGTTGACTCCGGTGATCTCCCTGGCCGCCAGGGCCGCGGGGTCCGCGGAGAAGACCGTGGTGACCACCGTGCCGCCGGGCCGTACCGTCTGGGCGAGTTGTTCCAGCGCGGCCGGGTCGGTGCTCACCGTGTCGAGCACCACGTCGATGCCGCCGGGGTGAAGCTGCAGCACCTGCTCGGCGACCGGGCGCAGGGTGTGGTCGACGAGTTCGGCGGCGCCGATCCCGCGCATGTGCTCGGCCATGTCGGCGGTGGCCGTGGCGACGACCTTGGCGCCGGCGTTGGCGGCGAACTGCACCGCCTGCTGGCCGACGCCGCCCGTGGCCCCGGAGACCAGGACCACCCGGCCCTGGTCGATCTTGGCCGTCTCGACCATGTTGTAGGCGGTCGTGGTCGCGATGGGCACCGCGGCGGCCTGGGTGAAGATCATGCCGGCGGGCATGCGCGCGATGACCGGGCTCGCCAGGGCGTACTCGGCGTAGCTGCCCTTGAACTGGCCGTAGACCTGGTCCCCCGGACGGAACGCCGACACCGCGGGGCCGACCGCCTCCACGACCCCGGCGCCGTCGATGCCCAGCACCTTCGGGAAGGCCTGGCCGGGGGTCTTGAACTCCCCTTCGGCGATCTTCCAGTCGACCGGGTTGAGACCGGCGGCGTGGAGCCGCACGAGGACGCCGTTGGGGCCCGGCGTCGGTTTCGGCAGTTCCATGAGCTCGGGTTCTTGCCCGAAGCCGGAGATGGCGATGGCACGCATGGGAGGTACATGCCCGTGTGTCCGGTTCGCCAACCTGAGTAGGGGCGTACTCACGACACCATCCGTGACCGGCCGCACGCTGGGTGCGAAGGAAGCGACCGCGGAAAAGCGAGGTGGTGGCCATGGCGGCCAGAAGTGTGGCGGTGACCTTCACCAACACCACAGGAGAGATCCTCGGCAAGAACTTCGAGGCGCTGATGCACGGCGTCTGGACCAACGGCATCGAGCCCCCGCAGACCGTCGTGCCCGGCGAGACCGTGAGCTGGGAGAGCGAGTCGGACGGCATCGCCACCGGCACCGAGGGCCGCGTGCAGTACCGCGTGGGCGACGGCGGGCCGATCATCGAGATGCACTGGAGCAACCCGTTCGTCGGGGCCAACACGTTCAACGAGGCGTGCGTCGCGGGCAAGGCGCTGCTGCGCAGCGGCGGCGACGGCGAGAACGCCCGGGTGTCCTGGGTGCTGGAGAACTCGCAGTGGCACACCACCGCGTTCCGGCCCAGCCTGCACGGCTTCCACTTCAACAACTCCTGGCCGGAGGGCACCACGCTCAAGCACCTCGACCTCGGCGTGGTGAGCCTGCCGATCGGCGACGCCACCAACGGGCTGTGCGGCGGCATGGTCTACGCGGCCATGGACTACTTCCTGTCCAACCAGCTCGCGCCCGCGCAGACCGTCGCGCCCGCCGGTGAAGGAGTGCCGCTGTTCGACTACTTCGTCTCGCGGCTGTTCGACTCCTTCGACCTGCCCGACCTGCCGCTCAGCCTGCTCAAGCTGATGAACCCGGCCTACCCCGACACCGACCAGGGCATCTTCGAGCCGATCGGGCTCATGTCGGGCCGCTCGGCCATCATGGTCAGGGACTCCTGGCCGAAGGTGAAGGACTGGATCGACCAGGGCTTCCCGCGGCCGATCTGCCTGGTGAAGACCAAGAGCCTCAACCCCGCGGACCTGGGCAGGAACCACCAGGTGCTCGTCTGGGGCTACCACGTGAGCGGCACCGGGGTCACCTTCGCCCTGTACGACCCCAACTTCCACGACCACGACGCGCTCATGATGACGTTCGACACCTCCCGCACGGACGTGCCGGTCGCCGTCGGCGTCACCGACCCGGGCCAGGGCACGATCTCCTGCTTCCTGCCCACCGCCTACGCCGCCCAGACGCCTCCCTGACCCCTGCTAGGTTCTGGGGCGTGCTCCAGGGAAGGAAGAACGAGCTGGTCGCGATCGAGCGGCTGCTCGGCACGGCCCGCGAGGGCGGCAGCGGCGCGCTGGTCCTGCGCGGCGAGCCCGGCGTGGGCAAGAGCGCCCTGCTGGAGCACGCGGGCCGCGCGGCCGACGGGTTCGCGGTCCTGAGCGGATCGGCGGTGGAGAGCGAGTCGGAGCTGCCCTTCGCCGCCCTTCACCAGATCCTGCGCCCCCTCCTCGACCAGCTCGACGCCCTCCCGGAGCCGCAGGCCGCCGCCGTACGGACCGCGTTCGGCCTGGCCACCGACGGCGTGGCCGACCGGTTCATGATCGGCCTGGCCACGCTGACGCTGCTCGCGGAGAACGCGCCGCTGCTCTGCCTGATCGACGACGCCCAGTGGCTCGACCAGGCCTCCGCCGAGGCCCTGCTGTTCGCCGCCCGCCGCCTGCACGCCGAGGGCGTGGTGATGCTGGTCTCGGCCCGTGACGAGGCGTCGCTGGCCGGGCTGCCCGAGCTGCGGGTCGAGGGGCTGGACCGGGCGGCGGCCCACGCGCTGCTGGCCCGCCACCTTCCCGGCCTGCCGCCCCACGTCAGAGACCGGGTGGTCGAGGAGTCGGGCGGCAACCCGTTGGCCCTGCTCGAACTGCCCGCCTCCGCGGCGGCGGAGGTCGGGCCGCTGCCGCTGCCCCGCCGCCTGCAGGAGGCCTTCGGCAAGCGCATCGCCGTCCTGCCCTCGCGGGCGCGCAGCGCGCTCGTGGTCGCCGCCGCGGCCGACTCCGGCGAGCTGGGCACGATCCTCGCCGCCACGCGCGAGCTCGGGCTGCCCGACGACGCGCTGGCGCAGGCCGAGGGGCTGGTGAGCGTGCGGGGCTCCACGGTCTCGTTCCGGCACTCGCTGACCAGGGCGGCGGCCTACCAGAGCGCCGGGTTCGTCGAGCGGCTGGCCGTACACCGGGCTCTGGCGGCGACCGCGGCCGATCCGGACCGGCGGGCGTGGCACCTGGCCGCGGCGGCGACCGGGCCGGACGAGGAGGTCGCGGCGGGACTGGAGGCGGCGGCGGAGCGGGCGCGCGACCGCACCGGGTACGCCGCCGCCGCGGCGGCCCTGGAACGCGCCGCGCACCTGACCCCTGACCCGGAGCGGCGGCTGCGCCGGCTGACCGCGGCAGCGCAAACGGCGACGGACGCCGGGCAGAACGGGCGGGCGGGCGGCCTGGTCGAGGAGGCGCTGCGGCTGAGCGGTGACCCGGACGCGCTGGCCACGTTGCGCGCCAAGGTCGCCTTCGAGGACGGCGACCCGGGCGCCGCCTACACGATCCTCATCGAGGCGGCCGGGCGGGCCGAGGGCGAGGCCCGGGTACGGCTGCTCACCGACGCGGCCAGGGCGGCCTGGACGCGCGCCGACCCCGAGGGCATGCGGCGCGCGCACGGCCTGCTGGCCGAGCTGCCGGGGCAGGAGTCCCTGGCGGCGGCCATCGGCGGGGCGGCCGAGCTGATGTCCGGCGATCCCGGTGAGGGCCTGCGGATCCTGCGCGAGAACGTGGCGGCGATGCCCCAGCGTCGCGCGGGACTGGTCGGCGAGCGGCTCGCGACCGTGATGGTGGACTTCTTCAGCGGCGATTTCGCCCGATCGCGCGAGACGATGCTGGTGCTCGCGGGCGAGTTCCGGCGGCGCGGCATGATCGGCTGGCTGGCCGGGGTGCTGGGGACGCTGGCCGAGGCCGAGTTCTTCCTGGGCCGCTTCCACGAGGCGGCGGCCAGCGTCGACGAGACCATCCGCATCGCCGTGGACACCGGACAGCGCCGGCGCGAGGCGCACGCGCGCGGCCTGCTCGCGGTGCTGGCGGCGGTACGCGGCGAGGAGGAGAAGGGCGAGGGCGAGTGGGCCGGGCGCGCGGGCGCGCTGCTCGACCTGGGGCGCGGCCGCTTCGAGGCGGCGCTGGAGCGCATGGATCAGCTCACCGGGCAGAACCACGCGCTCTACTTCGCGCCCGACCAGGTCGAGGCGGCGGTCAGGCTGGGCCGTCCCGAGCGGGCCGCCGAGCCGCTTGAGCGCTTCGAGCGGTGGGCGCGGGCCGCCGGTCAGCCCTGGGCCGACGCGGTGCTCGCCCGCTGCCGTGCCCTGCTGGCCGAGGATCCCGAGGAGCAGTTCGCGCTGGCCGTACGGGATGGGGCCAGGCCCTTCGAGCAGGCCCGCAGCAGGCTGCTGTTCGGGGAGTGGCTGCGCCGTGAGCGGCGCAAGGCCGAGGCCCGCACGCAGCTGCGGGCCGCGCTGGAGACGTTCGAGCGCGCGGGCGCGCACCCGTGGGCCGAGCACGCCCGCGCCGAACTGCGCGCGGCGGGTGAGACCGCCGCGCGGGCCGCGCCCGACGCGATGGCCGCCCTCACCCCGCAAGAGCTGCAGGTGGTACGGCTGGCCGCGACGGGCGCCACCAACAAGGAGATCGGCGCCCAGCTCTTCCTGAGCCCGAAGACGGTCGGCCACCACCTCTACCGGGCCTTCCCGAAGCTCGGCGTGGCCACCAGGACCGAGCTGGCCCACCTGTTCAGCTGAGCTCGGCCTTCCTGCGCAGCAGGGCGTTACGCCGGCGGTGAGCCAGGAACGTCACCACCGCCGCGACCGCCACGCACAGCGGCCCCACCACGAACAGGACAGGAGTGTCGCGCACGACGGCGAGCACGGCGAGCAGCACCGCCGTCATGGTGGAGGCGGCGACCGCGAGCCAGCCCGCGACCACTCGGTCCAGCGCGAACATGGGCGTACGCCGGGCCAGCACCCACCCGCCGTACCCGGCCCAGGCCAGGCAGAGGGCCAGGAGCAGGGCGAAGGCGAGGTGCAGGCGGTCCGGCAGCGGTCCCGGCTCGGTCAGCCACAGCGAGCCCAGCGCGACCGCGCCGGAGAGCCCGGCGAGCAGCGCGACCAGCCCGCCGGCGCGCCGCCACGGCGACAGCACGGGCGACAACGTGGCGATGATGTCATCAGGCGAGTTCATGGCCGTATCCCTTTCGCGTGAGGTGTTCCGACAGCAGGCGACGGGCGCGGTTGAGCCGTGACTTGACGGTGCCGACCGGTACGCCGCAGATCTGCGCGCAGTCCTCCAGGGAGAAGTCCTCCAGGTAGAACAGCGCGAGCACGTCCCGTTCCCGCACGGGCAGCGCGGCCAGGGCGTCGACCAGCTCGGCCCGGTCGAGCGCCGCCTCGAAGACGTCACCCTGCGGGCCGGGCGGCTGTGATTCCGGTGGCGGCTGGGCGTACTCGGCGCGCAGCCGGTCGGCGACCGACCGCCTCGCGATGGTGAACAGCCACGGCGCGAACCTGCCCGGTTCCTTCAGCCGGGGCAGGCCGCGCAGCACCGCCACCCAGACCTCCTGGGTGACGTCGTCGGCCCGCTCGGCGTCCAGCATGCGATGGACGTAGGTCCAGACGGGTCCGTGCCATGTTCTGACCAGCTCGGCCAGCGCGTCGCGCTCGCCGAGCTGGCAGCGGACCACCAGCAACTCGTCGCTCATGCCTGTCCAGTCGGGTGATGGTCCGGGAAGGTTCATGCCGGGGCGATAAACACCTCATGCGGTCGTGTGCAGGCTTGTTCACGCTCTGTCACGTCCCTACCTTCTTGGCGGGGGGACGCATGAGAAAGCTCCTATATCAGGATGCCGGACAGGTCGATTTCGAGCGGCGCGGGTTCCGGCTCGGGCCCGCGAGGGGCCACCTGGAAGCCGTCGGGCGGGCCTTCATGGCCGGGTTCAACGCCGCGGGTCCCGGCGGGATGGACGTCTCCGGCCTCGCGCCGGAGATGCGGGGGTTCGCCTACGAAGGCGCCGGGATGGCGTGTGCCATGCACGACGTCCTGACCCTCTCCGGCGGCAGGCGGCTGGCCGCGCTGCTGGCCGGGCAGGGGCGCGAGCACCCGTACCCGATCCATCTGGGCGCCGGATGGGCCTTCGCCAGGCTCCGGCTGCGGCCGTGGCCCATGCGCAAGGCGCTGGACCCGCTGCTGCGCTGGCTGAGCTGGGACGGCTACGGCTTCCACCAGGCCTTCTTCCGCCAGCCCGTGGGCCTGACCACCAACGGGGTCAGGCGAGCCATCCGCGACCAGGGCTACGGCCGGGCACTGTGGTTTCGCGAGTGCGCCGACGTGGACGCCCTCGCCGTCACCATCGCCGCCTTCCCACTCGACCGGCACGCCGACCTGTGGAGCGGCGCGGGCCTGGCCGCCGTCCACGCCGGCGGCGCCACCCCCGACGACCTGGTACGGCTGGCCCGCCACGCCGGCGAGAACCGGGCCGACCTCGCCCAGGGCGCCGCCTTGGCCGCCGCGGCCAGGGTGCGCTCCGGCCTCGTCCCCGCCCGCGCCGAGCAGGCCATCGAGATCCTGGCCGGAGCCGGACCCGAGCGGGCGGCCGGCTGGGCCGAGCAGGCCAGGCGCGGCCGCGGCCACACGGCGGAGGAGTACCAGCTCTGGCGGGCGGAGATCCGCAGGTTGTGGGGATCGCGGAGAAACGTGCGCTCCTGAGGGGGTTGACCGCTCCGGGCGGCCCGCAGAACCTACGGGTGTGCAGACCTACCGCTATCTCGTCGTCGGCGCCGGTCCCGGCGGACTCCAGCTCAGCTACTTCCTGCACCGCCGCGGCGCGGACTACGTGACGCTGGAGCGGGAGGCGGGACCGGGGGCCTTCTTCCGGCACTATCCCCGCCACCGCAGGCTGATCTCGCTCAACAAGGTCCACGTGGGCGACGACGATCCGGAGATCCGGCTGCGCTGGGACTGGAACTCGCTGCTCAACGACACGCCGGACCTGCTGTTCCCCGCGTACTCGGCCGAGTACCTGCCCGCGGCCGACGACCTGACCCGCTACCTCGCCGACTTCGCGGCCAAGCACGCGCTCAACGTGCGCTACTCCACGCCGGTCACGGAGATCCGGCGCGAGGAGGACGGCTTCGTGGTGCGGGCGGGCGAGCACGTCTACCGGGCCGAGTGCGTCGTCGTGGCCACCGGGTGGGGCGGGCCGTACGTCCCTGAGATCCCGGGGATCGAGCACGCGGTCGGCTACGAGGACATGGAGACCGACGGCGCGCGCTTCGCCGGGCAGCGGGTGCTGGTCATCGGCAAGGGCAACTCGGCGTTCGAGACGGCGCAGGCGCTGCTGCCGCACGCCGACATCGTCCACCTGGCCAGCCCCCGCCCCTTACGGCTGGCCTGGCGCAGCAAGCACCCCGGCGACGTACGCGGGCAGTACGGCGCCTTCCTCGACAGCTACTGGTTCAAGACCCTGCACGCGGTCCTGGAGTGCGAGATCGACCGGATCTGGCGGGAGGACGACGTCTTCAAGGTCGCCATCACCTACACGCTGGCCGACGGCGAGCGGGCGCTGCTCGACTACGACGCTGTGCTGCGGTGCACCGGGTTCACCATGGACCAGGGGGTGTTCGGTGATGGCAGCGTGCCGTACCTGCACGAGAACGGGCGGATCCCGGCCATCGGGCCGGACTTCCAGTCGGCCAACGTCGACGGGCTGTACTTCGCCGGGACGCTGATGCAGGGGCGCGACGTCAAGCACGCCTCCTCGGCCTTCATCGACGGCTTCCGCTACAACCTGCGCACGCTGGACCGGCTGCTGGCCGAGCGCTTCGACGGGGCGCCGCTGGAGCACCGGCCGGCGCCGGTGGAGGCGGGCGGGCTGTGCGCGTACATGCTGGACCGGGCGAACTGGAGCTCGGCGCTGTGGACGCAGTTCGAGTACCTCTGCGACGCCTACGTGATCGAGGACGGCCGGATCGAGCACTACGAGGACCTGCCCGAGGACTACGCGACCGGGCGGTTCCACGATCTGCTCACGCTCACGCTGCGCTGGGGGCCGCGCGACCAGCCGGACGTCTTCGCCATCCAGCGGCATCCCGAGCCGGATCGGGCCGAGGAGAGCGCCTTCCTGCATCCGGTCGTGCGCCGGTGGCGGGGCGGGGCCCTGGTGGCGGAGAAACACCTGCTGGAGGATCTGCGGGCGCGCTGGCGCGACCCGGTCAGGCACGTCGAGCCGCTCACCGGGTTTCTGGCCGGGCAGCTTTAGCGCAGGTGCGGGGCCACCACGTCGATCCGGTTCGTCCAGACGCCGCCCGCGTAGCCTTCCGGCAGGCGTTCCAGGTCGGCGGGGGTGTCGAAGCCCTCCGACCAGCCGCCGTCGCCCGCGACCAGGACGACGCGGGTGCCGTGGGCGCGCATCCGCTCGACGAACCTGTGCGGCCAGCCCCACAGCCAGGGGGCGTAGCTCTCCGGGAGGTGCAACTGGATGTTCTGGCAGACCGCGGGGACCAGGCCGGTCCAGCCGGTCGCGACGTAGCGCAGGCCGCAGCGTTCCATGATGGCCCGGGAGCCGACCCTGGCGCCGGGCGCCTTGGCGGCGTAGGCGGCCACCGAGGCGTCGCCGCCGTAGACGGTGATCTTCGCGCGGCGCTCGGGGGGCAGGGCTTCGGCCACCTTCTCGCCGTCGGCGGGGTCGTCGCTCTTGATGTGCAGCAGCAGTTCCCTGCCGGGGAAGGCTTCCAGGACCTCATCCAGAGCCGGCATCAGGCCGACGCCCTTGCCGCGGAAGGGGAAGGTCCTGCCGCCGTCGGGTGTGTAGCCGTGGCCGACGTCCAGGCGGCGCAGCTCGGCCATCGTGTGGTCGCGGACCGCGCCCCTTCCGTCCGTGCGGCACTCCAGGAGGTGGTCGTGGAAGACGGCGATCCTGTCGTCCTTGGTCACCTGGACGTCGAACTCGACCATGTCCGCTCCGGCCGCGAAGGCGGCGCGCATGGACTCCAGGGTGTTCTCCAGGTAGGGGTGCCGCGGTGGGTGGATGCGCTCCGCCGTACAGGTGTCGCCGGTCAGGCCGGCGAACCCGAACGTCTGCGCCATCCCGCGGTGGGCCAGCAGCAGCGGCGGCTCGTCCGGGGCGCTCCACGAGCGGTTGCCCGCGTAGACGAGCACGAGGCCCAGGAGCACGACGAGGGCGATGCGGCGTTTCGACACCGCTCGACGATCGCGTCGGCCGGCCCGGCCCACAACCGGCGAAGGGACTAGTCCCTTGGTACGAGCCGCGCGGCCTGGGTGCGGCTGGTGACGCCCAGCTTGGCAAGCACGTTGCTGACGTGCGCCTTGACCGTGCGCTCGGCCAGGCCCAGCGTGCGGGCGATGTCCTGGTTCGACAGGCCCTCGGCCACCAGGTCCAGGACCTCCCGCTCCCTGGCGGTGAGCGCCTCCAGGCCGGGCGGGCGGGCGCGGGCCAGCAGCCGGCCGGCCGAGGCGCTCAGCGTGGTGACGCCGGCGTGCGCGCCCCTGACGGCCGCGGCCAGTTCCTCGCCGGTGGCGTCCTTGAGCACGAAGCCGTCAGCCCCGGCGGCCAGGGCGCGCTGGATCTCCCCGGCCCTGCCGACCGTGGTCAGCATCAGCACGCGCGGCCGCGGCCTGGGCAGGTGCTCGCGCAGCAGCGTGATGCCGTCCATGCCCGGCAGGTACAGGTCCAGCAGGATCATGTCCACCTCGCCGGCCGCGAGGAAGGCGAGAAGTTCCGGCCCGTCTTCCACCGCGGCGACCACCTCGATGTCAGGTTGTGCCCCGAGAATGAGGGACATGCCCTCCCGGACGAGCGCCTGGTCATCGACGATGGCGAGCCTGATCACGCGGCCGATGCTACGAGATGCCCGGCTATGGCTGGAACTCTCGCTCGCCGGACTCCTCGCCGGGCTCTTCGTGATCAGCGGCGCGGCCGTCTCGGCGCCGCTCGGGCTGGCGCAGATTCTTCCGCTGGCCTGGCGGCGCAGGTACCCCGCGCTCGTGCTCGTCGTGGTCGCGCTGGCCACGCTCGTGCACCTGCGGCTCGGGATGTGGCGGGTGGTGGGCTGTCTTCCCGCCATGCTCGCGCTGCACGCCGCCGCCGGGAGCGGCAGCAGGAGCGTGCGGATCTGGCTGTGCGCGGCCGCGGCGCTGGCGCTGTCGATCTCGGACGCCACCCTGCGCGGGCCGGTCGAGGGCGGGCTGATCAGCCTCGTGTCGTTCACCGTCGTGTGGGTGACCGGGGTCGAGCGCGGCCAGCACGCCCGTGAGCGGGCCGCGCTGGCGGCCACCGCCGCCGAGCACGCGCGGCTGCGCGCGGAGTCGGCCGAGCGCGAACGGCTGGCCAGGCGGCTGCACGACACGCTGGCCGGGACCGTCACGGTGATGCTCGTCCAGACCGAGGCGCTGCGGCACACGGCCGCCTTCGCGCCGCCGGAGCGCGAGCGGGTGGATCGGGTGCTGTCGGCGGGGCGCAGGGCGCTGGCCGAGGTCCGCGACACCATCGCCGATCTCGACCGGCGGGACGCCTCGGGGGCGGAGCTTTCCGCCCATCTCAGCCGGCTGCGGGCGGCGGGGCTGGACGTGCCCGCCGTACCGTCGATGGATCTCGCGCCGCCGCTCGCGGACGTCTTCCACCGCCTGGTCGGGGAGGCGGCGACCAACGCGCTGCGGCACGGCGGGCCGGGCGCGCGGGTGGAGTACCTGGCCGAGGGGCGGGTGCTGACGATCGTCAGCATCCCCGTGCGCGCGCGGCGGGCCGGGAGCGGCGGTTACGGCCTGCGCAGCCTGGCCGCCGATCTCCAGGAGTACGGCGGCGCCCTCGCCTATGGCCGGGACGGCGAGCGCTGGGTCGTGACCGCGACCTTCCCGGAGTAGCCGATGCTGTCCAGGCGCGCGATGCTCCTGCTGGGGGCAGCCGCGCTGCTCCCGGCCGAGGACCCGTTAGAGCTGGTCGGGCGGCGTTGGCGGGAGCTGGCCACGGGCTCACTTGTCCACGACATCGACGGATATATCCGGCGGGCCTACGCCCCCGGCGCCGACCCCGAGGGCAACTGGTGGCGCTGGCGGATCGGCGTGCCCAAGCGGCTCCTCGACAGCGCGATGCGTACCGGCTACCGGGGCACGCTGCTGCTGGAAGCCGTCGACCACTTCGTCCCGGAGAGCGTGCTCGACGACTACGACGGCACCAGCACCGGCGCCAACCGCGTGGACCTGTGCACGGTGCTGCTGCTGCGCGCCGTCCTCGGCGGCGGCCGCTCCGGCCGCGAACGGGCGGCCAGAGCGGTCGCCGGGCTCGCGCCGGTCCTGCGCTATGTCACGGAAGGCGATGGCTTCTACCGCGACGGCTCCTTCATCCAGCACTCCTGGGTCCCTTACCAGGGCGGCTACGGCGCGGTGCTGCTGTCCGGCCTGGCCAGGATCTTCGCCGTGCTGCGCGGCACCCCCTGGGAGGTCGCCGACCGGCAGGTCGTCCACGACAGCGTCGAGCGCTCCTTCGCCCCCTTCATCCACCAGGGCCTGTGCATGGACCTCGTCCGGGGCAGGAGCGTCGGCAGGCACCCGGACGGCGCCCGGCGCAGAGCCCGCGAGATCGCCGAGGCCGTGCTGCTGCTCGGCGAGACGGCCGGCGCCGCCGAGCGGGCCCGGTGGCGCGGCATGGTCAAGGGCTGGGGCCTGCTCGACGACGACAGGGTCGCGGCGCGGCCCGAGCCGCCGGGCCACGTGCTGATGCCGATGAGCGCCCGCGCCGTCCACCGGGCGCCCGGCTGGTGCGCGGCGCTCAGCATGAGCTCGCACCGGATCGGCCACTACGAGCACGGCAACGGCGAGAACCTGCGCGGCTGGCACACCGGCGCCGGAATGCTCTACTGGTGGACCCCGGAGCACCCCGCCCAGTACGCGGACGGCTTCTGGCAGAGCGTCGACCCCTACCGGCTGCCCGGCACCACGGTCTCCACCCGCCGCCTGCCCGACGGCGCCGGGACCGCGTGGGGCGAGACCCTCACCCCGTGGCGCTGGGTCGGCGGCGCCACCGACGGCACGTACGCCACCGTCGGCCATCACCTGTCCGGCCTGGAAAGCTCACTTGAGGCGTTCAAGTCGTGGTTCTTCCTCGACGACGCCGTGGTCTGCCTGGGAGCCGGGATCGCGTGCCGCGACGGCGTACCCGTCGAGACCGTCGTGGACAACCGCAGGACCGGCGCCGCCCTGGCCGTGGACCGCCGGGCGGGCTGGTTCCACCTGGAAGGCCACGCCGGATACGTCGTCCTGGACGGGGCGCAGCCGAAGATCGGGCGCGACGAGCGGTACGTGACGCTCTGGCTGGACCACGGCGCCGACCCCGCGGACGCCCGTTACGCCTACGCCCTGCTGCCCGGCGCCTCCGAGGCCGGGACGCGGGCCCGTGCCGCCGCGTCGACCTGGCTGCACGTCCTGGCCAACACGAGCGGGCAGCAGGCCGTACACGTGCCGGGGCTGGGCCTGACCGCGGCCAACTTCTGGCGGCCCGGCACCGTCGGCCCGCTGACCGCCTCCGCGCCCTGCGCGGTCCTCGTCAGGGAGAAAGGCGACGGCACCGCCACGCTCACGGTCGCCGACCCGTGCCGCGAACTGCCTGGTCTGACCGTCGTCTGGAACCGGCACGTCCTCGTCTTCGAGGCCCTCCCCGAGCCCCGGACCGTGACGCTCCCCGTTTAGCCGCCTGCCGCCGGGTAGCCGGATGTGCGTCCGCAACCAAAGGAAAGGAGCAGTCATGCAGCCTGACCCGAACCTGTGGGCCTACCACCACGACGTGTACGGAACCGGCGGCACCATGGATCTCGCCGGATACACCGTCGAGGCGACCGACGGCAAGATCGGTTCGGTCGACGAGGCGACTTACGAGGTCGGCGAGAGCTACATCGTCGTCGACACCGGCCCGTGGATCTTCGGCAAGAAGGTCATGCTTCCGGCCAGCGTCGTCACCAGGGTGGATCCGCAGGAGAAGAGAGTCCACGTCTCCCGCACCAAGCAGGAGATCAAGGACGCTCCCGAGTTCGACGCGTCGAACTACAAGGAGTCCGTCTACCGGGACCAGATAGGCACCTACTACGGGAAGTTCCCCCCGTACGGTCCCGGCCCTCTGTAAACGCGAAACCCACGGGCAGGCCGCCCTCGCGGCCTGCCCGTGGCCGGTCTCCGAGGAGGTTTCCATGGATCTGCGAGGAAAGGTGGTCGTGGTGACCGGCGCCAGCGGCGGTGTCGGCCGCGCCGTGGTGCGGGAACTGGGCACGCGCGGCGCCACCGTCGCGCTGATCGCGCGTGGCACGGCTGGCCTGGCCGAGGCGTCGGTGGAGGTCGGCGTCGCGGGCGGCGAGGGCCTCGTCTACGAGGCCGACGTCGCCGACTATCACCAGGTACGGCAGGCCGCACAGCGGATCGAGGCCGACCTCGGCCCGATCGAGGTGTGGATGAACGTCGCCTTCTCCTCGGTGTTCGCCACGTTCTGGGACATCCAGCCCGAGGAGTACGAGCGCGCCACTCGCGTCACCTACCTCGGCTACGTCTGGGGCACCCGCGTGGCACTCGACCTCATGCGCCCCCGCGGCCACGGCGTCATCGTCCAGGCCGGGTCGGCGCTCACCTACCGGGCCATCCCCCTGCAGTCCGCCTACTGTGGCGCAAAACACGCCATCAAGGGCTTCACCGAGTCCGTCCGCACCGAACTGCTGCACGAGAAGAGCGACATCCAGATCACGATGGTGCAGTTGCCCGCGCTCAACACCCCGCAGTTCGACTGGGTGCTGGCCAGGCTGGGCCGCCATCCGCAGCCGGTGCCGCCGATCTACCAGCCCGAGGTCGCCGCCCGAGCCATGGTCTACGCCGCCGAGCACCCGCGCCGCCGCGAGTACTGGGTCGGCGCCACCACGGCGGCCACGATCCTGGCGCAGAAGTTCGCCGCCGGAGCGCTGGACCGCTACCTGGCCCGCACCGGAGTCGACGCGCAGCAGATCGCCGGCGAGGCGCCCAGCGGTGTCCACAACCTGTGGAAACCCGCCGACGACGAGCAGTCCTACGGGGCGCACGGCCGCTTCGACGAACGCAGCCACCCCCGCAGCCTGCAGGTCTGGCTCTCTCGCCACCGAGGCGCGCTCGCCCTCGGCGCCGCTGCCGCCGCCTTCCTGGGCTGGCGGGCGCTCCGTTAGACAGCGTGACCGTGGGTAGCTGTCCGTTCACGAGCGGCGACTTGGCCGTGGCGGAGAACCGGCGGCCGGTGTGGAGGGCCGGCGCGGGGGTAGGTAGGGCCCTTACCGATCCGTCCGATCCGTCCGATCCGTCCGAGGAGGGACATGCCGACCGCACGAGAGATCATGACACCCGGCGCGGAGTGCATCGCCGCCGACGCCAGCGTGTCCGAGGCCGCGGAGAAGATGGCCAGTCTCGACGTCGGCTCACTGCCGGTCTGCGGGTCGGACGAGCGGCTCCGGGGGATGCTGACCGACCGGGACATCGTGGTCAAGGTCCTGGCGATCGGCAAGGATCCGGACTCCTGCCGTACGGGCGAGCTGGCCCGGGGCAGGCCGGTCACGGTCGGCGCCGACGACGACGCCAGGGAGATCCTGCGCACGATGGCCGCGTACAAGGTCCGGCGGCTGCCCGTCCTCGACGGCCACCGCCTGGTCGGCGTCGTCGCCCTGGCCGACGTCGCCCGCGCCCTGCCGGATGCCCCGGTGGGGGACCTGATGAGCGCGATTGCGAGTTGATGACCATGACGCACAACGAGGACTACCGTCCGCCCGAGCGTTCGCCCGAGGGCAAGCCGATGGCCAGTGCCACCCCGCGTGACGTGGTGCACATCAGGGTGGGTTCGTTCATCCTGATCTTCGCCGTCGTGCTCGGCGTGGCGAGCCTGCTGCTGGGCATCCCGCTGCTGGCCGCCGGGGCCGGGGTGGTGATCGTGGCCACGGTCGTGGACATGGTGCTGGCCGTTCGCGGGCAGCGCGCCCGTGGTTCCGGGGAAGCCGGCTGAGGCGGCCTCAGCGGTGGCGGATCTTGAGGCGGCCGTAGCCGAGTTCGCCGCTCACCTGGACGTGCAGAGTGCTCGGGCCCGGGTTGCGGGGTGGACGGTGGGTGGCGCCGCCCCAGGTGAGGCGTACCCGGTCGTAGTCGACGCTCGCCCGCTTCGGCAGGGTGAGAAGGACCGAGCCGTAGGCCAGCTGGAAGTCGATCTCGATGGCCGCGTGGCGGATGTCGGCCGCGGACAGGTCGAGGTTGGCGCCGCCGTACTCGCCGATGATCCGCAGCGAGCGGGGGACGCGCCACGCGCCCGAGCGGCGGATGCGGGCTCCGGTGGAGACCAGCTCGACCCGCTCGTCGGGCAGTTCCGCCAGCGCCGTGGCGAGCGTGCTGGGGGAGCGCGCGGTGAGGGCCTGCTCCAGCCGCACTTCCATCTCGGCGGAATCGAGATGGCCCTCCGCGTAGGCGTGCTGGAGCCTCTGGACGGCCTGGTCGCGCTCGGCCTCGGACAGGGGCATGACGACCTCCTTTCATGGTGTCATACAGACACCATAATGGTGCCATGCATCATCCGGTAGTGCGCTCGGACTCCAGGCTGGCGAGGATGTGGCGCAGGCCGAAGGAGAACTGGTCCTCGCGCGCCGCATCGACACTGACGTCGGCGACGTGCTGGGCGGTGTAGAGACGGCGCAGTCGCGGGTACGGCTGGGCGGCCCGCTCGGCGACCGGCCACATGAGCGCCACCCAATCCTCCTGGCTCAGGCCGTTGCGGGCCATCAGCGACAGCACCGCCGCCTCGGCCGTGCTGACACCGGTGACGTAGGACGCGACGGTGCTCAGCGCCCGGTTGGCCGCCTCCAGCGGGAAGCCGGCGGTCTCGAGGATGCCGATCATGCGATCGGTCTTTTCCATGGTGTTCGGGCCGAGGTACGACAGGCCGGCCGCGCCGAAGAGCTGTGCGGACCAGGGGTGGCGCAGGATCGCCGCGCGCAGGCTGTGGGCGCAGGCGAGCGTGGGGGTGCGCCAGTCGGCCGGGTCGCCGCTCTCGGTGATCTCGATCTCGGCGTAGATCTGGTCGACGACCAGTTCGATCAGCTCGTCCTTGCTGGCCACGTGGCGGTAGAAGGCGGTGGCGGCGGTGCCCAGCTCCGCGCCGAGACGCCGCATGCTCAGCGCCTCCAGCCCTTCGGCGTCCAGGACGCGGATCGCGGTGGCGACGATCAGCTCGCGGGTGAGCGCGGGCGATTTCTTGGGCGGGCGCGTCCACACCGACGGGCTCTGTTCTTGCATGCTCTCTCCCTGGTCGCGGCCATTGTAGTGCACAGCGTGATTGCCATCGAGTACACTGTTCGCTTAGGGTGCACGGTGTGAATTCCTTCGACACCCCGGAACCCATCCAAGCCGCGGTCGACCTCGCGGCGGGAGAAGTTCGGCTCGTGGCGGAGCGCCGCGCCGACACGCTGGTCAGGGTGAACCCGCTCGACCCGGCCAGCGACGACGACGCCACCGCGGCCGGTCTGACCGAGGTGGAGTACTCCGGCGGCCTCCTGAAGGTGCGCACGCCGCGCCTGTGGGGGCGCCGCACCGGCGCGGTCGAGGTGGAGATCCGGCTCCCCGAAGGTTCCGGCCTGGAGGTCGGCCTGTCCACCGGCGGAGTACGCAGCCACGGCCGGCTCGGAGAGACCAGGATCCGCACCACCCACGGGGAGATCCAGCTCGACCAGACCGCCGGGCTCCACCTGGAGTCGGGGTCGGGCCACGTGTGCGTCGCCGCGGTCGAGGGTCCGGCCGTGATCAAGATGCCCAGCGGCGACCTGTGCCTCGGCGAGGTCACCGGCAGCCTGCGGGTCCGCGCCGCCAACGGGCGGATCGTGGTCGAACGGGCCCACGCCGACGTCGAGGTGATGACCGCGCACGGCGACATCAGGATCGGCGAGGTGATCCGCGGCCTCGTCACGCTCACGACCGGCTCGGGGGCCGTCGACGTGGGCGTCAGGGAGGGCAGCGCCGCCGTGCTGAGCCTCGGCTCCACCTACGGCGCCGTACGCGACCTGCTGGACGCGGAGCCGCCGCCCGAGCCGGCAGAGGAGAACCTCGTGATCCACGCCTCGGCCACGCACGGCAACGTGGTGGTCCGCCGCGTGGCTCACCTGCGGAAGTAGGCGCGGGCCGGCGGAAGGAGGAGCAGCACGACCACCGGGGTGAAGAACATGCGGCCCCCGGTCGGGACCGGCACCCAGTCCGGGTAGACGTCCGAGGTCGCGTCCACGACCGCCCGCGCGTCCGCGCTGTTCTGGGGGTACTCCACCTTCGACGGCCGGCTGAGGATGACGAGCGCGTCCATCACGAGGAACAGGGGTTGCGCGATCAGGGTGAGGATCCAGCCCGCGCGTCTGCCCGCCAGGTTGAGCGAGCCCGGGACCGCGACGACGACCGCGGTGCCGACGGGCATGAGCAGCGCGTCACCGCCCTCGTCGAAGCGGACGTCGTTCGCGGCCAGGACCGACTGCGACAGACCCAGCCCGATCAGTTGTGCCACGGCAGGACGTGCGGGCTGGTTGACCGGGTCGGGGGCCGAAGTCGGCCGGTGAGACCTGCTTGCCGTCCGCTTTGAGCACCTCCTGGGGTCAAGATGTCCTGACGGCAACACGGCAAGCTGGTCGTCAGGGTATCTTGACGGGTATGACGATGAAGCTTTCCGACATCCCCGACCACGAGGGGTTCGCCGCGCCCGTCCTCCCCGACGGGCAACTGGCCCGTTCCTCCAGTGCCTTCACCCGAGCCTTCACCGGCTACCAAGCCGCCTGCTCCTGCGGATGGGCCGACCGCCGCCGCTTCCCGCCCACCCCGGAAGGCGTCAAGGAGGCGGAGGGCCGCTGGTACACGCATGCCGCCCCGCTCCTGGCCGCAGCCCCACCCAGCTGGCTGGTCGTCAAGTCGAACCTGCTGTGCGAGCAGATCGTCAACCTCGCCGCCGACCGCCCGCTGGCCGCCCTCACCCTGCTGGCACAGGTGGAGAGCTGGCAGCGGACGTTGCTCGACCAGGCCGTGGCCGGGGCCAAGGCAGCCGGTGCCTCCTGGGCCGATGTCGGCGAGGCCATGGGCATCACGAAGCAGGCGGCCCACGAACGCTTCCGCGCGCACGTAGGCCCCCAATGACCGTCAGCGGCAGGTACGGAGCATGTTGATCAGCGCCTTCTTCTCCCGCTTGGTGACGAAGAGGCGGTAATGATGTTTCACCGAGATCCAGGAGGTGGCATACCGGCACCAGTAGCCCCGGCGCGGCGGCCGCCAGCTCTGCGGCCCCTTGCCGCCCTTGGCGATGTTGATCGAGTGGCTGACGACCTTGAGCTCGGGCCGCGTCAGGTCATTGGCGAACGCACGCCGCTTGGCCTGACTCCACCGCTTGGCCCCCGACCGCCACGCGTACGCCAGCGGCACCACATGGTCGACGTCCACCAGCTTCTCGCTCTTCAGCACCTTGCCGTCATAAGGGCTGTACCAGGTCCCCTTGACCGGATGACAGTACTTGTTCCTCCGCACACCCCGCCCATCACGCGCCAGCACGACTTCGCGCGCGTCACAGGTCCCCCGGTGATGTGCCCACCGAGGCTGGAACCGCCGATGACTGTAGCCCCGGCCGGACAACGCCTTGGCAACCTTCAGCTGCCCAAGCATCCGAAGAGACCCGGCCTGTGACTGTTCGCGCCGTTCAGCCGCCGCCTGCGGACTCATGGCCACCGCCGTAACCGGAACAGCCAGAGCAGTGAGTACGGCGACGCGGACCACCCGACTTAAGATCATGCTTTCCCCCATACCCACGACACCGTAAGGGCTCAGCCGCCCTCGCGCACCCGGGATTCCCCACATCCCAGCAGCTACCCGGCCCCAGAGACGTCGCCCCAAGAGCAACTCCTCCCTGCACCACGCCCCAAATCAACCGACTCGATACACCCAGCCCAACATGTCCCAGCCGCCACCCAACCTTGGCCCCTGCCGGCGCCCAACCTCAGCCCTCGGTGGTCGTCGCCGCGTGCCCACTGGACAGCTACGCCGTCCACCCGGCTCATGCCCGTGGCCCGAAAGCACCCGCGCCCGCAAGCCCACCCAACCCCTGGAGCGCGACCGACAGCTGAGCGCGCCCGAGAGACGAGAACGACCGGCACACAACCCCGACCGGCACACAACCCCGACCGCCACAACCCCCGACCGCCACAACCCCCGACCGCCACAACCCCCGACCGCCACAACCCCCGACCGCCACAACCCCCGACCGCCACAACCCCCGACCGACACGCGAGCACCGCTGACAGGCGAGCCCGACCGAGAAGAGGGGCGGTCAGGCGGCGAACCGCTCACACAACCACGCCAGCGCCAGCGGATACCGGTACTCGATCGCCATATGCGTGGCGTCGAACAGCTCGAACCGCGTCCGCTCACTCCGCAGCCCAGCGTCAAGAACCGCCTGATGAAAGGCGGCCGCACCCAGGTCCAGGTACCACTCGTCCCTGGTGCCCGCGTCGATCCAGACACCCCGCATGCTTTTGAGCGACCCGGCATACTGCTCCTGCCTGGCCATACGGACGGGATCTCTGGCCAGCCACCTCTCCCAGACCTCCGGAACCAACGCCCCATTCCCGTCGAACGGCAACCGGACCGTCCCGTCCTCGTCGGCCGAGTAGGCGGCCGCATAGCCGTAGAGTTCGATGAGGACGTCGTCGCCCGGCCTGGTCATGGCGATCCGCCCGCGGAAGTCGGCCAGGAACGCGTCGTACGACCCGTCATAGAGGTCACGCAGCGTCCGGGCCGCCCGCGGAAACTCCGGCAGATAACAGGTCTCGAACAGCGCGTCACCGGCATGCGTGGCGAACAACCCGAACACGTCGGGCCGCATCATCGCGGTGACCATGGCGCCATAGCCGCCGCTCGACTTGCCGGTGATCGCCCGCATGTCCCGGTGGGGCAGCGTGCGGTAGTGGCCGTCCACCCACGGCACGACCTCCCTGCACAGGTAGGTGTGATAGCGGCCGGTCCCGGGGGAGTCGAGGAACTGGCTGCCTCCGTAGGCCGTCCACGCGTCGACGTAGACGACGATCGCCGGGGGCGTCTGACCGGCCGCGAACACCTCGTCGGCCAGTTCGGGGAACGGCCGGCGGAACGGGGTCCGGTTGCTCCACATGGCGAGGTGCCCGGTATAGCCCTGGATGACGTAGACCGTGGGGTAGCGCCTGGTGGGTTCGTCGTCGTAGCCGGGCGGGACGTACACCCACAAAGGCCGCTCGTGCGGATCGCCCAGCGGGTTGCCGCGCAGGACATCGCTGTCGATGACATGGCGGTCGATGCGACCGGCGAGGTCGGCGGACCAGGGAAGCACGGAGCACTCCTCACGTGAGCAGGGTCAACGGCGGGGGGTCTAGCCGGGCAGGACGTGGGACAGCGCGCGGCGGAGGATGGCGGCGAAGGGTTCTGCGGTGCCCGGTTCCAGCCACCTCCGCCCCGCCACCCGAACCGCGCCCGCGACGGCGGCAGCCGTAACGGCGGGGAAAAGGTCGCCGTCGCCATCGGTGCGGTCCGCGATCGCGTCGGCGAGCGGGCCCTCGGCCATGGTGAACGCCTTGAGCGCCTCGCCTTCCAGCTCGGGCGTCAGCATGATCATGCTCAGCCCGGCCCGGTCTGGCTCGGGTTCTGTGTAGAGCTCGATCACGGCGGCGGTGATGGCCTCGGTCAGCGACTCGCCGGCCGGGCGGGCGCGCAGGGCCTTGCCCGCGCGTTTTGACTGGTCGGCCTGGAAGGCGCAGATCGCCTCGCCTCTGCTGGAGAAATAGTTGTTGTACGTGCGGGGCGACACCCCGGCGGCCGCGGCGATGTCGTGAACACGCACGAGTGCCAGCCCGTTGGGCCCCTGCTCGATGGCCAGGCGCAGCGCCGCATGGCCGATCGCCTCCCTGGTGGCCTGGCTGTTGCGTGTCCGTAGGTCTGCGGTCTCGTCGGTCATGCCGATACGATACCGCGAGATTGCGCGTCGCGCATCATGTGCGTGACACGCAAATTCTCTGTAGAGTGCCAGCGAGCCGGGACGGCGCAGTCGCGGGTGCCGTCCCTCCACAGACAGGTCAGGAGTGCGGAATGACGTCAAAAATGATCGCGTTCGACGAGGACGCCCGGCGCGGTCTCGAGCGCGGCATGAACCAGCTCGCTGACGCCGTGAAGGTGACCCTTGGTCCCAAGGGGCGCAATGTCGTGCT
>NZ_JBITHA010000022.1:0-192165 GCF_044457485.1 Nonomuraea sp. NPDC050540 | reverse complement strand
GCATGAGGTGTTCGAGTGGCGGGTGGGTGTGTGTCCCGACGCGGTCGCGGTGGTCGAACCCGATGGTGTCTCGCTCACCTACCGGCAGCTGAACGCCCGCGCCAACCAACTGGCCCGCGAGCTGGGCCGGCGCGGCATCGGCCGCGGAAGCCTGGTCGGCCTGCGACTACGCCACAGCGCCACCGAAGTCGTCGCCATCCTGGCCGTCATCAAAGCCGGCGCCGCCTACGTCCCCCTCGAACCCGGCCTACCCGAACAACGACTGATCCACATGGCCACCGACAGCGGCGCCCGCCTCATCCTCACCACCACCGGCCACGACTGGACCCACACCGACACCCCGGTACTCAACCTCGACCAACTCGACACCGGCCACCACGACGACACCAACCCCAACCTGCCCATCAACCCCGCCCCCACCACGCAGGAGGTCCTCGCCCAGATCTGGCAGGAGGTCCTGGACGTGCCGCAGGTGAAACCGGACGACAACTTCTTCGCCCTGGGCGGCCACTCGCTGTCGGCGGTGCGCATGCTGTTCAAGGCGCGCGAGCGGCTGGCGGCCGAGCTGACGATGCGGGATCTGCACGAGACCGCCGACCTGGCGGCTCTGGCCGAGCTGGTCGAGCGGCGCCGTCCATGACCGGGCGCCTCTCCCCCACCCAGCAGCGGCTCTGGTTTCTCCAGCTGCTCGATCCGCAGGCCACGGAGTACAACGTGTGCGTGGGCTACGAGCTCGACGGCCGGCTCGACGTCGCCGCGCTGCGCCGATCGCTGAGCGCCGTCACGGACCGCCACGACGCGCTGCGGACCACCTTCCCCGCCGAGCGCGGACGGCCGGCGGCGCGCATCAGGCCACGGGGGGAACCCCTCCCCCTGCCCCTCACCGACCTGTCGGGCCTGCCCGACGCCGGCGCGCGAGCGGCGGACCTGGCCGCCGAGCGGGTGGCGCGGCCTTTCGACCTGGCCCGCGACCCGCTGTTCCGCGCCGACCTGATCCGCCTGGACCCCGCCCGGCACATCCTGCTGCTGAACCTGCACCACATCGTGGCCGACATGTGGTCCGTCCAGATCATCTTCGCCGAACTCGGCACGATGTACGACGCCGCGGCGCGCGGACGCGAGGCCGGCCTGCCCCTCCCCGCCGCGCGCTACGCCGACTACACCGCCTGGCAGCGCGATCAGCTGAGCGGCGGCCGTCTGGACCAGGCGCTGGCCTACTGGCGCGAACGTCTCAAGGACGCCCCGGCCGTTCCTGACCTCCCCACCGATCGGCCGCGGAGCCCGGAACGCTCGCCCGCGGGCGAGGAACTGCTGACGCCCGTGCCCGCCCAGGTGGCCAAGAGCCTGCGGCGGGTGGCGGGAGAGCTGCGCTGCACGATGTTCGTCCTGACCTTGACCGCGTTCCTGCTGATGCTGGCCCGCCGGTCCAGGACCGGCGGCACGGTCGTCGCGGTGCCGGTCGCGGGCAGGGCCAAGCCCGAGTTCCAGGACACGGTCGGCTTCTTCGTCAACACCCTGCCGTTGCGCGTCGACCTGTCCGACGACCCCGAACCGGGGCGGGCGGTGGAGCGTGTCAGGACCGCCGTGCTGGAGGCGCTCGAACACGACATGGTCCCCTTCGACCTGCTGGTCGACCGGCTCGGCGTGCCGCGCACCCCGGGCTGCAACCCGCTGGTCCAGGTCGGGTTCCAGCTCCTGCCGACGCCGCGCCGCGCCGGCCGGGTTCGCTGGCACGACCTCGAGGTCGGCGACTGGCAGGGGGTCAGCGAGCGCGTCACCCGGCTGGACCTCGAACTCCACCTGCTCGACAGCGCGCCGGAGGTGATCGAGACCCTGTGGTGCTATCGCACCGACCTGTTCGACGCCGCCACGGCCGAGCGCCTCTCCGCGGACTACCAGGCGCTGCTCGCCGAGATCGGGAACGGCTGATGGCGCCCCCCAGGCTGGTGACCGAGTGGTTCTGGCTGCCGAACCCCCGGCCCCAGGCCGGGCTCAGGCTGTTCTGCTTCCCGCACGCGGGCGGCGACGCGCCCGCCTTCGCCGAGTTCGGCCGGTCGTTGCCGCCCGACATCGAGGTGTGGGCCCTCCGCCTGCCCGGCCGCGGCGGCAGGTTCAACGAGGCGCACGCCGATGACGTGGAGCAGCTGGTCGACTGGATCTGCGACGCGATGCGCCCCCACCTGTCCGGCACGTACGCGCTGCTCGGGCAGAGCTTCGGCTCGCTCCTCGCCTACAACGTCGGCAGGCGGCTCTCCCCCGCCGCCTGCGTGCTGGCCGGGCTGGTTCCGCCGGCGCTGTGGCAGGGACCGCCGGGACCCACCGACCCGGGCCAGACCGCCGACTTCGTCCGCTCCATCGACGACTCGGTGAGCGAGATCCTGCAGCACCCGGAGCTGAGCGCGCTCCTGCTGTCGGTCGTCCAGGCCGATCTCAACCTGTGCGCGACCTACCTCCACCGGCACGAGCCGCTGCTGGAGTGCCCGGTGCTCGCCGTGGTCGGCGCCGACGATCCGCTGGTGACCAGCGAGCAGATGACCGGGTGGTCGCACGGCACGACCGGCCCCTTCGCCCAGCGCACGCTGCCGGGAGGGCACCTGGTCCTCCAGAGCGCGAACGGCGCGCTCACCCGGACCGTGGCCGAGTTCCTGCACGACACGGCATTGACCCCCCATCCGGAAGGCATGGCATGAACCGCCACGCGACGGCCGTGATCTCGGCCACCGGCGTCCTGACCTATCGCGGGCTTCACCAGCGAGCCGAGCGCTATCGAAGCGCGCTCGCCCAGGCCGGGCTCGGCGCCGGCGACGTGGTGGCCATCGCCCTGCCCGACGGCCAGGACGCCGTCGCCGCGCTGCTGGCCGCCCTGCGCTCCGGCACGCCCTTCACCTGGCTGACCGCCGACCTGCCCGCCGAACGCCAGGACGCCATCATCGCCGACTGCGCGCCGCGCGCCGTCCTCACCTGTCCCGGCACGCACTACGCCGGCCTTCCCGTCGTCCACGTCCTGGGTGACGACACCGATGTCGTACGGCAGGCGCCGGCCCCGGGTGCCGCCGAGGTGCCCAAGAACACCGAGTACCTGGTGTACACCTCGGGCTCGACCGGCCTGCCCAAAGGGATCGCGCAGCGGTCGGGCAACCTCGACCAGCTCACGCGCTGGCTGGGCACCGCGATCGGGGCCGATGAGACGTCGCGGGTGCTGCAGTGGGCACGGCTCGGCTACGACGCCGCGTACGTCGAGATCCTCACCGGGCTGCACGCGGGCGCGGCGGTGGTCGTGCCGCCGGGCGAGGTCAAGGGCGACGCGACGCGGCTGCACGAGTGGATCACCCACCACGGGGTGACGCACGTGCAGACGGTGCCGAGCCTGCTCCGTCATCTGCTGAACGTGGACGCCGGCGCGGCCGGCGGCGTGCGGGCCCTGAGCCTGTTCGGCGAGTCGCTGCGGGCCGGCCTGGTCGACGAGGGCCGGGCGCGCTTCCCCAACGCGGTCGTGCACAACTTCTATGGACCCACCGAGTGCATTCTCGCCACCTGGCAGCGCGTGCCCGTACCGGCCGCCGACCCGATCTCGCTGGGCGAGGCCATCCCGGGACGCCAGATCCTGTTGACCGGCGACGACGGCGCCGAGGTCGGCGAAGGCGAGGTCGGAGAGATCCGGGTGCGCAGCGTGTTTCTCGCGCACGGGTATCTCAACCGGCCGTGGGAGACCGAGCGTGCCTTCCGGCAGGGTGACGTCTACCGGACCGGCGACCTTGCCCGCCGTACGCCGGACGGACGGTTGGTGTTCGTTGGCAGGAGCGACGACCAGCTCAAGATCCGGGGCGCGCGGGTGGACCTGGGCGAGATCGAGGCGGCGCTGGCCCGTGATCCCGCCGTCGCGCAGGCGGCGGTCAAGGTCTACGGGGAAAGCCAGGAGTCGCTGCGGCCCGCGGCGTACGTGGTGGCGCGTCCCGAGGCGGTCATCGACACGCCCGCCCTGCACCGGCGGCTCGCTCTGGCTCTGCCCACCTACATGGTCCCGGCCGCGTACGTCGTCCTGGCCGAGATGCCGCTGACCGCCAGCGGCAAGGTCGACCGGCGGCGGCTGCCCGACCCCGAGCGTGACACCCGGCCGGTCGAGTTCGGCACCGACACCGAACGCGCGCTGGCGCGGATCTGGTGCGAGGTGATCGGCTGCGAGCGGGCGGGACCGGATGACGACTTCTTCGCGATCGGCGGCTACTCGCTGCTCGTCCCGCAGGTGACGGCCGAGGTGCTGGAACGGCTCGGAGCGGACCTATCGGTGCGTGCCGTGTTCGACCGTCCGATCCTGCGTGAGCTGGCCGCCCACATCGACCACGCGACCGCCGGACGCGAGGAGGAATCGTGATACCGCTCGGCGCCCACGACCTGACCGACCCCGCGTTCTGGGCCGCGGGCAACCCCCACGAGCTGGTCGACGACCTGCGCGGGCAAGGCGCGGTCCAGCGGCACGAGTCGGCCGCCGAGGGCCCGCTGTGGGCGGTGCTCACTCATCGGGAGGCGCTTGAGGTCCTCGGCGACGCCCAGACGTTCAGCTCACGTGGCGGCTCGCTGCTGGGCACCGGCCAGAGCCCGCCCGCGGGCTCCGGCCGGATGATGGCGCTCACCGACCCGCCCAGGCACCGCGGCTACCGTGAACCGGTCGCGCCCTTCTTCACCACCAGGTACGCCTCCGGTCTCCGGGGACGCCTGCGCGAGCTGACCGAGCGGGTGGTACGGCGGGCCCTGGAGCACGAAGAGATCGACTTCGTCAGAGAGATCGGCGCGAAGGTCCCGCTGACCATCATGTGCGACCTCATGGACATTCCCGATCAGGACCGGGACATGGTGGTCGGCCTGTGCGACCGGGCCTTCCTCGGGGTCACCCCGGCCGAGCGCAGGGCGGCTCACCAGGCGCTGCTGCCGTACCTGCTGCAGCTCGCGCTGGCCCGGCGTGACACCCCGGGCGCGGACCTCGTCAGCGCGTTCGCCGCCACGCTCGACCTCGACGAAGTGGTGCTGAACGCCGACAACATCATCGTCGGCGGCATCCAGACGGTCCGGCACACCGCCGCCATGGCGACCCTGACGCTGATGGAGCGGCCCGGGGCCTGGCGCGCGCTGGGCGAGTGCGCCGACCTCACCCGCGCCACCGACGAACTGCTGCGCTGGACCTCGGTCGGCCTGCACGTCCTGCGCACCGCGACCAGGGACGTCGAGCTCGGCGGGCAGAAGGTGCGCGAGGGCGACCGGGTGGTGGTGTGGACGCCCGCCGCCAACAGGGACGCCTCCGTCTTCGACCGGCCCCACCGGCTCGACCTGGAACGCCATCCCAACCGGCACCTCGCCTTCGGCTGGGGCACGCACTACTGCATCGGCGGGCCGCTGGCACGCGCCGAGCTCCGGGAGCTGTTCGGCGCGCTGTCCCGCCTCGTCGCGGAGATCGAGCCGCTGGGCGCGTACCGGCACAACCAGTCCATCATCAACTTCGGTCTTGATTCCTTCCCCGTACGGCTGCGCCCGCGATGAGGCTCGAATCGCTGGCCGACGGGCTGCGCGACGCCGGGTTCACCGCGGCGCGAGCGGTGGCGCTCCTGGGCGCGGAGGATGACGCGGATCTGCTGAGCCATGCCGCGCTGTACGCGTATGTGTCGGCGGAGCGGGTCGACGACCTGCTGACCAGTCCGGCCGGCGTGCTGACGCAGTTGTTCGTGCGCAACGGGCCGGTGCGCAGGGAGGTGTACGCGCGGATGCTGCCCGCTTCGCTGCGCGGACTGCTGGACGAGCACGGGCTGGTCACGCCGGGGGAAGGCACGGTCGCCGGCTCCGTCTCGATCTCTCCGGCCGGTTCCCTGTACTTCCTGTCGGACCCCCTGTTCAGCAGTGACGGAGCGATCAAGCTTTCGGCGGAGCCGGCGCTGGTCATGCCGCCGCACGCGTCGACGTTCGCGCTGCTGCACAACCTGGGCGAGGTGCGCGGGAGGCTGCTGGACGTCGGATCCGGCTGCGGTGTCCTGGCGTTGTCGCTGATGGATCGGTGCTCGGCGGTCACCGGGATCGACCTCAACCCGCGATCGGTCGAGTTCTCCCAGCTCAATGCCCGCGTGAACGGTCTCAGGGCCGAGTTCCGCCACGCCGCTTTCGGCCCGGGGTTCGAGCCGGCCGGTCCCGCGGACGCGCTGGTGTTCAACACCCCCACGGGGCCGGGGCACAGGTCGCTGGCGGAAGTGGGGCAGATGACCGCCCGGCGCGCGCTCGACCTGGTCACCTCGGCGACGGGGGTGCTGCGCTCCGGCGCCCTGGCCTACGTGCTGCTGATCGTCGAGGTGCCCGCGGACCGGCCATCGGCCGCCGACCTGGTTCGCGGCTGGATCCCCGACGGCTGGCAGGCATCGGCGACCGAGCTGCCCGGCTCTCCGCTGGCCTGCTCCCGCGCGGCGATGGACACGGGCAGGCTCGCTTTCGGCAGTGTGCTGGCCGCCGACGCGCGAGACGCGGAACGCCTCATCGGACGGCTGCGCGCGCGTGGCATCGCCGAGGTCATGCCGGTGCTGGTGACGCTCACTCCACCGGCTGCTTGATCGCGATCCGGGTGGCCGCCCGGATGAGCACCACGCCGCAGGCCGTCAGCACCACGAAGCAGACACCGAGCAGCACGCGATAGTCCACGACCGAGATCAGCACCACGCCCAGCGCGATGGAGACCGTCTGCGGTCCCACCGTGCACAGATCCGCGGCGGCCGCCACCCGGCCGACGATCTCCTGGGACGCGTACCGCTGCCACGCGGTCATGTAGCCCACCATCAGCCACGGCAGCCCGAAGCCGATGGACACGAAACCACCGATGACGACCGGCAGATTCGGTGCGGCGAGCAGCGCCGTGCCGATCGCCACGGACAGCTGGCCCACGCCCACCGTCCTGGCCTCGCCGTACCGCTGGATCAACCGCGTCGCCAGCAGGCCGCCGCAGATCCCGCCCGCGCCCTGGATCGCCATCAGGACGCCGAAGAACGAGGCGGGGCGGCCCAGGCCCTCGTCGATGACCGCGAAGTCGACGCTGTCCAGCAGCCCGAGCACGGCGAAGCTGACGGCCACGGCCACGCTGGTGAAGGCCAGCAGCGGGGTACGCGCGAGATGGGCGGCGCCGGCCGTGATCTCCCGCAGCGTGTTGCCCTTGGCGGGGATGGGGCGGGGCTCGCGGAGGCTGATGCTGAGCAGCATGACGATGGCGACGGCGAAGGTGACCGAGGTCAGGCCGACCAGGGCCCGGCCGCCGATCGCGGAGTAGAGCGCCGACCCCGCCAGCGGGCTGAGCAGCCTGATCGCCTCGCCGATCGTGCGTACCGCGGCGTTGGCCCCGGCCAGATCATCACCGGGCAGGATCATCTTGATCAGACTCGCCTGGGCGGGCCGGCGCAGGGTGAAGGACAGGCCGTAGCCGAAGGCGACGGCGTAGATGATCCACAGGTCGGCGGCGGAGTGCACCCCGAGCAGGGCCAGGACGCCCACGCCGGTCACCAGGTTGACCACGATCAGCGTCCGGCGCCTGCGCCATCGATCGACCAGGTGCCCCGACAGCGGGCTGAACAGGACCGGCAGGGACAGGCACAGGAAGACCGCGCCGGCCGCCGCGTTCTGCCCGGTCAAGTCCTTGGCCCAGATGCCCAGCGACAGGTATAAGGCGGTGTCGCCGAAGCTGCTCATGGACTGCCCGGTCAGCAGCCGGCGGAACCGCGGATCGGCCAGGGCGCTCATGGAGCGTCGCCTGGGTCGTCGTCCGGTGCGTCGTCGGTGCTGCTGGCCACGAACAGGCGCACCGGCCGGGCCCCTTCTGGTCGCAGATCCGCCTTCTCACCCCTTTCCAGGTAGTTGACGATCAGTGACTGGACGAGTTCGCGCACCTCGGTCAGCTCGGCGGAGCTCATCCAGAGGGTGGCGCCCATGATCAGGTTGGCTTCCTGCCATTCCTCGCTCTCGGCCGCCATCGTGCGCCGCCAGGTGCGCACCCGGTTGAACTCCTTCTCCAGGAACACCTCGGTCAGCGCCAGCCCCATCGGCGTGACCTCGGCGGCCGTGTCGACGGCCTGGACCGGACGGGCCAGCCGCCACGGCTTCTCTCTGGTGGACGAGGACACGCGCTCGATGAACCCGTACTCGGCGAGCGTCCGCAGATGGAAGGAACAACTCGCCACGCTCTCCCCGATGAGCTCCGCGCACCGGGTCGCAGTCGCGGAGCCGACTACTCCGAGGGTCTCCAGCAGGGCCAGCCGGATGGGGTGGGCCAGGGCGCGCAGCGCGCGCGGGTCGGCGATGGTGCGGTCCTCGTTCATGCGTCCATTATCCGAGAGCAAGAAACCTTACGCAAGCTTTCTTTAGGGTGTACCGTCGTCTAACGCAATGTCACTCACCGCGGAGGGACGTCTCCATGCGTATCGCCCTAGTCGCCGCCCTCACGTTGACCGGCGTCGGCACCTGCGCCACGGTCTCCACCGCCGCCACCGCCGTCCCCGACGGCTTCCTGCTGTACGAGATGGCCGCCATCGAGGGGAAGGGCCTGTGGTCGATCAACAAGCAGAAGGGCGCCAGGTTGGCGATCAACCCATGCCTGAACGACAAGCTCGGCACCAAGGGCAGAACCGCCGCCAGAACCATCCTTTACCACCGGCCGCCCAGCGACCGGCGGGCCGAGCAGGTGATCCTCTACTCCTCGGCCAAGGAGGCCGCGGCGGCGCTCGGCGAAGTGAAGAACGATCTGCCGCGATGCCCGCCGTTCCAGAGCGGGCCGCTCGTCTTCCGGTACTCCGGCCAGGCCCTGCGCCTGGGCGACGAGGGCCTGGCCGTGACCGGGCAGCTCTACGACCACGGCAAGGCCAAGGTCGGTGGTGACCGGGCGGTTCTCACCCGCCGGGGCAACGCCGTGATCGTCTATGCCCGCGCGGGCACGTTCGGCGCGCCGAAGGAGGCGGACTTCGCCCAGCAGAAGAAGGACGCCGGCACGATGCTCGCCAAGATCTGCCGGATCGCGAGCTGCTGAACGTCACTCTCCGTGACCGTGCGTGTCAGGGCACCAGACGAAAGCCGACCCCGCGCACGGTCTGAATGAGGCCGGGATTGGCGAGCTTGCGGCGCAGCCAGGAAATATGCACACCCAAAGTCCTGGTGTCGTCAGCGTCGTTGCGCTCCCATACCTCCCGCATAATGTCGGCCCGGCTGAACACCTTTCCGGGCTCGGACGCGAGAAAGGTGAGAAGCTCGAACTCCTTACGGGTGAGCTGGATCTCGACGGCGTGCACGCTGACCAAGCGCTGGCGCTGATCGATTCGCAATGCGCCGACTTTCCTGACGGCGCTTCCCTTATACGGGTCGCTCAGCGCACGACGGGCCACGGCTTCAATCCTGGCGCTCAGCTCACGCATGCTGTAGGGCTGGACCACATAATCATCGGCGCCGAGCCTGAGGCCGAGCACCCGGTCGAACTCCGCGCCCTCAGCGCTGACCATGATAATCGGAATATCTGAAGTCGTCCTGATTTTCCGGCAGACTTCGTATCCGTCCATATCCGGCAGGCGGGCGCCCAGAAGGATCACGTCCGCCGCGGCCTGGCGATGGAGCGCTTCCGCACCTCCGGAGACGTATATGGCCTGGTGGCCGTACACGTCCAGGCCGAACAGCAGCGTTTCCACGGGCTCGTCTTGGTGCATAACCACGAGGACGCGCATTTCGAGTCTCTCGCCCCCCGACGGTCGAGTCCGTTCAGAATCGAAGCCGTGTACGGCTGGGCCATTAGCCGCGATCCGCACAGGGCTAACTTCGATGGTAGCTAACCAGCGAAAAACCAGTATGTCAACATATTTGACCCCCTTTGTGATGGCGCTCACTCCCCGAGCAATTGCGCGACTACTCTCGGCAATCCTTCCACTGCGAGACGTGCCGGAATTGGACCGCACTTCGCCGTCGCATTCGCGTCCTTAATGGTCGCTTAGTTTACTTGATGCAAAGTTGATCGATAAAGTATTGACGCCCTGACGGGTGGATGTGAAGCTCGGCATTTGGCACCGGAGTGGTCTCTTCAATGGGAAGATTCGATGACACCCGAGTCAATTGGCCAGGCATACTCCTCTCAGGTTTCCCGTGCTCAGGACGCGACAGCGGTACGCATGGGAGACCTTCAGGTGAGCTACCGGCAACTGGACGTCCAGTCGAACCGCGTCGCCCACCGGCTCATGGAGCTGGGCATCGGACGGGAGGATCCGGTGACCGTGCTCATGCGCCGCTCCCCCGATCTCGTCGCCGTCCTGATCGGCATACTCAAGGCCGGCGCCTGCTATGCGCCGTTGCATGACGCGTATCCGCGTGAGCGGAGGCAGCGGGCGGTGGATCGCATCGGATCGACGGTGCTCGTCACCGACAGGGCGAGCTACGGGGCGGATGCCCCGGTGACCAGGCACGTCCTGTTCGCCGGCGAACTCGCGGGAGCCAGGGAGGACGATCCCGGGGTCGACGTCGCCGCCGGACAGCTGGCGTATGTGATGTTCACCTCCGGTTCGACCGGAGAGCCGAAGGGCGTCGCCGTCACCCATGCCAACGTGCTCCAGCTCGTGCTCGACCCGTGCTGGGAGGGGGGACGCCACGAACGGGTGCTGATGCTGGCGCCGCACGCGTTCGACGTGTCCACGTACGAGCTGTGGGTCCCGCTGCTGCGCGGGGGGACGGTGGTGCTCGCGCCCGCGGATGACTTCGACGCCACCATGCTGCCTGCGGAGCTCGCCGGGGGGCGGGTCACCGCCGTTCACCTGACCGCCGGGCTCTTCCGTGTCGTGGCGGAGGAGGCGCCGGAGGTCTTCGCCGCCGTGCGTGAGGTGATGACGGGCGGCGACGTCGTCTCCGCCCCTGCCGTGCGACGCGTGCTCGAGGCCTGTCCCGGCGTGGTGGTCCGCGCGATGTACGGCCCGACGGAGACCACGCTGTTCGCCACGCACCATGTCATGAGGGCATCCGGCGAGGTCGGCGCGACGGTGCCGATCGGGCGACCCATCGCGGCGGCCCGCGTGTACGTGCTCGGCCCGGGCCTGCGTTCGGTGCCGGACGGCGAGCTCGGCGAGATGTACATCGGCGGCCCCGGCGTGGCGCGCGGCTACCTGGGCGACCCCGTTCGGACGCAGGAGCGTTTTCTGCCGGACCCGTTCGCCGGTGACGGCGCGCGGATGTACCGCACGGGCGATCTGGCGCGGCGGCTGCCCACCGGAGAGCTGGAGTTCGCCGGGCGTACGGACGACCAGATCAAGGTCCGTGGGTTCCGCGTCGAGCCCGCGGAGGTCGCCGCGGCCATCGCCGGCCATCCGGGGGTGCGCGACGTGGCGGTCGTCGTGCGGACCACGCCGTCAGGGGAGCGTCAGCTGGTCGCCCACGTCGTGCCCGGGTGTCCGGGGCTCGATCTGGGCGAGGTCCGCGAGCACGCCGGGGGGCTGCTGCCCGCGTACATGATTCCCGCCGCGTTCGCCCTGGTCGGCGCGTTGCCGCTGACCCCCAACGGCAAGGTCGACGTGAAGGCCCTGCTCGACTCAGAACCTCACCATGAGGAGAAGGTTCCATGACCGTGCGTGACATCGCGTATGTGGAGATCTACGCGAGAGACCAGATGTCCATCGTCAACTATTTCGTCGCGGCCATGGGGTTCACGCGGGTGGCGGAATCCGTGGAGCCGGGCAGGAGCTCCGTCCTGCTCCGGCAGGGCTCGGCGCAGGTGGTGATCACTTCTGGCCCCGGGGTCGCCCGTTTCCTCAGCAGGCATGGGGACGGCGTCGCGGACATCGGCCTGACCTGTGACGACGTGACCGAGACCGTGACGCGGGCGAAGGCGGCCGGCATCGCCCTCATCCCCTCACCGCGCAACGTCACGGTCCTGCCCGGCTTCGGCGACGTCACCCACACCCTCCTGCCGGACGCCCCCGACCCGGGCACGCGGGCGCCCCACGGCCGCACCTGGATTCCCACGCCCGGGCAGCACGTCCCCGCGGCCCACCGGGTCCGGAACCTCGACCATCTGGCGGTCTGCGTGGAGGGCGGCAGCCTGGATCACTACGCCGGCTACTACCAGGACGTCTTCGGGCTCACCCGCTACTCCTCCGAGTACGTCACGCTCGGCGGCCAGGCCATGGACTCCATCGTCGTCCGCAGCGCGTCGGGCCGGGTCACGCTGACTCTCGTCGCCCCCGATCCCGGCAAGGAACCCGGCCAGCTCGACGACTTCCTGGCCCGCAACGACGGCGAGGCCGTGCAGCACCTGGCGTTCCTCGTCGAGGACATCGTCTCGGCGGTCGAGGTGTTCCGCGAGCGCGGCGTGGAGTTCCTCAACACCCCCGACACCTACTACGACCTGCTCGCCGAGCGCTTGGAGAGCATGCGCGACCAGGTGGCCGAGCTGCGCAAGGCGCAGGTGCTCGCCGACCAGGACGAATGGGGCGACCTGCTGCAGGTGTTCACCCGCTCGCCGCACCCGCGCAACACCCTGTTCTACGAGCTCATCCAGCGCCGCGGCTCCCGCGGGTTCGGCAGCGCCAACATCCGCGCACTGTACGAGGCCGTGGAACGCGAGCGGATGACCTCGGAATGAGCCTCACCGACGCCGTCGCCAACGGCTCCGTCCCCGCCGAGCCGCTGACCACGGCGGACTACGCGGCCGGGGCGCGGGCCCGGTTCGAGCCGGCCGTCTGGGACTTCCTCGAAGGCGGCGCGGGCGGGGAACGCACTCTCGCGGCCAATCTGCGCGCCTTCGAGGAGACCCGGCTGCGCCCGCGCGTCCTGTCCGGCCTGGCACGGCACGACACCGAGGTCACCGTCCTCGGCCGGACCTGGACGCTTCCGCTCGGCATCGCGCCGCTCGCCTACCACACGCTGGCCCACCCCGAGGGCGAGGTCGCCACCGCCCGTGCCGCCGGCGCGGCCGGGGTTCCGTTCGTCGTCAGCACCTTCGCCGGCCGTACCTTCGAGGACATCGCCGCGGCCGCCGCCGGGCCCCTGTGGCTGCAGGTGTACTGCTTCCGCGACCGCGACACCACCCGGCGGCTCATCGAGCGGGCGGCGCGGGCCGGGTTCGAGGCGCTGGTGCTCACCGTGGACGCGCCTCGGCTCGGGCGGCGGCTGCGCGACCTGCGCAACGGGTTCCGGCTGCCGCCCGGGATCGAACCCGCCAACCTCACCGGGACCGGGTACGGCTCGCCCATGGGGCACGCCCTGACCGCGTTCGACCCCGCGCTGGCCTGGCCGGTGATCGAGTGGCTGCGGTCGGTCAGCCCGCTGCCCCTGCTGGTCAAGGGCGTGCTCGGCGCACCGGACGCGCGGCGGGCCCTGGCCTGCGGCGTGGACGGCATCGTGGTGTCCAACCACGGGGGCCGCCAGCTCGACGGAGTGCCCGCCACGCTGGAGGTGCTGCCGGAGATCACCGCCGAGGTCGCGGGCGCCTGCCCGGTCATGCTCGACGGCGGTGTCCGGCGCGGCGCCGACGTCCTGGCCGCGCTCGCGCTGGGCGCCGACGCGGTGCTGCTGGGCCGCCCGGTGCTGCACGGCCTGGCCGTGGCCGGCGAACGCGGCGTGAGCGGGGTTCTGGACATCGTCGCCGACGAGCTCACCGAAGCGATGGCGCTCACCGGCACCGCCTCGCCCGCCGCCGCGTCCCCCGAGCTGGTACGCCCGCCCGGCCACGTGCCCGTCACTCCGCCGCCCGCCGTCCCGCCTCCCGACGGTGGCGGGCTGCGGATGGAGGACCTGCACGCCAGCCTCGCCGACCCGCTGCTGGACACGATGAACTTCCTCAACGAGATCACCCAGCGCTACCCGGAGGCCATCTCGTTCGCGCCCGGCCGGCCGTACGACGGGTTCTTCGACAATGAGGCGATCTACCCGCACATCCGCCGCTACCTCGACCACCTGGAGACGTCGGGAGCCACCCGGGAACAGGTCCGCGCCGCGCTGTACCAGTACGGCCCCACCAGCGGCCAGATCCGTGACCTGATCGCCGACTCGCTGCGCAAGGACGAGGGCATGGACGTGCCGCCCGAGTCCATCGTGGTCACCGTCGGCGCCCAGGAGGCGATGCTCCTCGCGGTACGCGCGCTCATCGCCGGCCCCCGGGACGCGCTCCTGGTCTCCAGCCCCTGCTATGTCGGCATCACCGGCGCCGCCCGCCTGCTCGACGTCGTCCCCACCCCGGTCGAGGAGGCGGAAGGGGGGTTCCGCTGCGCCGACCTGGCGGCCGCCATCGCCACCGAACGGTCGCGCGGCCGCCGCCCCCGCGCCTTCTACGTCGTCCCCGATCACTCCAATCCCACCGGTGCCACGATGCCGCTCCACACCCGGCGGGAACTGCTGGACCTGGCGGAACGGGAGGACATCCTGATCCTGGAGGACAGCCCGTACCGGCTGGTCAGCCCCGGAGAGCGGCACCCGACCCTGAAGGCGCTGGACCGCGAGCGCAGGGTCGTCCATCTGGGCTCGTTCTCCAAGACGCTGTTCCCCGGGGCCCGGGTCGGCTTCGCGATCGCCGACCAGCCCGTGCGCGGCGGCGGACTGCTGGCCGGCGAACTCGCCAAGATCAAGAGCATGGTGACGGTGAACACGTCGTCACTCAGCCAGGCGGTCGTGGCCGGCATGCTCCTGTCCGCCGGCGGGCGCGCCGCCGGCCTGGCGGGCGACGCCGCCGCGCACTACGGGGCGTCGATGCGGGTCATGCTCCGGTGCCTGCGTGAGTCCTTCTCCGAGGACCTCGGAATCCGCTGGAACGAACCGTCCGGCGGCTTCTTCCTGACCCTCCGCGTCCCCTTCGCCGCCGACGCCGCGGCCCTGAAACGCTCGGCCGAGGAGTTCGGCGTCATCTGGACCCCCATGTCGTACTTCTATCCCCAGGGCGGCGGTACCCACAGCATTCGGCTGTCGATCAGCTACCTCACCCACGACCAGATCGCCGAGGGCACCGCCCGGCTGGCCCGCTTCGCGAAAGCCCAGATGCCTGTCTGACCCGGTACCGGAGGGGCGCGGTGGAATTCCACCTCCACGCCCGCGGCTACTGGGGCATGAGGACCTTGTCGATGATGTAGACCGTGGCGTTGGCGGTGGGGACGTTGCCGCAGACGACCTTGGCGTCGTTGACGGTGTACGCCTCGTCGGCACCCTTGGTCGTCAGCTTGCCGCCCTGCAGGGTGGCGAGCTCGGCGCCGGCAAGGTCGGCGGGCGCGTTCTTCCCGGCCACGACGTGGTAGGTGAGGATCTTGGTCAGCGTCTCCTTGTCGGCCAGGACCTTGTCCAGGGTGGCCTTCGGGATGGCGGCGAAGGCGTCGTTGGTCGGCGCGAAGACGGTGATGTCCTTGGCCGAGTTGAGCGTGTCGACCAGGCCCGCCTTCTTGACCGCCGTGACCAGTGTGGACAGGACCGGGTTGTTCGAGGCCGCGGTCGCGACCGGGTCGTCGGCCATGCCGGTGAAACTGCCCTCCCCATCAGCAGGTACGGCGGAGCAGGCCGCCCCGAACGGCCCGTCGGCCATGGCGGAACCGGTGGCCGGGGCGGGCTGGGTGGTGGCCGTCGTGGCCGCGGTGGCGGCGGGCGCGCCGGACGCGGCCGAATCGGTGGCGCCGGAGCCGCAGCCGGTGGCCACGACCAGGGCGGTGACGGAGGTGGCGAGGATGCCGAGGTACTTCATGGGGTTCATCTCCTTGGTGACGGAATTACCGCGGTGAGGGGTCGGCGGTCACGCGACGGTGACCACGATCGAGTGCCGGCCAGTGGCGCCGTCCGGGAAGGGCGGGACACGGGAGGGCGGCTGGGTGCGGCCGGTGGTGTCGGTCGCGCGGACCTGGAGGGTGTGGGTGCCGGGGGCCGCCTGCCAGGTCCAGCTCCACTGGACCCAGGTGTCGGCGCTGGGCGTGGCGGCCAGCCGTACCCGCTGCCAGGGGTCGTCGCCGACGCGGACCTCCACGGCGGCGACGCCGCGGTGCTGGGCCCAGGCGACGCCGGCCACCGTCACCGGGCCCGGGCGGAGGGTGGCGAGCGGGACGGGTACGTCGATCCTGGAGGCGGTCTTGATCGGCGCGTCGGTGGCCCAGCCGCGCTCGGTCCAGTAGGCCTGCCGCCGGTCGTAGCGGGTCAGGTGGAGTTCGACCACCCATTTGGTGGCGGAGACGTAGCCGTACAGGCCGGGGACGACGAGGCGGGCGGGGTGGCCGCGTTCGGCCGGGAGCGGCTCGCCGTTCATGCCGACGGCCAGCATGGCGTCGCGGCCGTCCAGGATCGCGGCGAGCGGGGTGCCGGCGGTCCATCCGTCGGCCGAGCGGCTGAACAACTGGTCGGCGCCGGGCGGGATGCCGGCCTCGCGCAGCAGGGTGGCGAGCGGCACGCCCAGCCAGCGGGCATGGCCCGCGTACGGGCCGCCGACCTCGTTGGAGACGCAGGTGAGGGTGATGTCGCGTTCGATCAGTCCCCGCCCGAGCAGGTCCGCCATGGTGAGCTCGATCGTCGATGCGCCGAGCACGCGCAGGGTCCAGGTGGCGGCGTCGAGCCGGGGGACGGACAGGGCGGTGTCGACGCGGTAGAAGTCCGCCTTCGGCGTGGTGAAGGGGGTCAGTCCGGGGATGCGCAGATCGGTCCCGGCCGGCAGGGGTCTGGCCGGGCTCGCGGGTCTGGGCAGGGTGAAACGGGCACGAAGGGGTTCGGCGGGCAGCAACCGCGTGGCCAGCCCGCCCAGGCTCGCCAGCGCGACCACGCCGAGCCCCGCCCGGAGGACTCGGCGCCGTCCTGCCGCCTCCTCGGCGGCCGGGCGGGTCAGCGCGGTGAGGGTGAACGCCCCGATCAGGACCGCGACCAGGGCGGGCAGCAGGTCCGTCGCCACCATCGCGGGCCGGGTCGCCGCCGCGAGCGCGCCCAGGACGCCGAGTCCGGCGACAGCCGTCACCGCGAGGCCGCGCCGGTGGGCGGCCAGGATGCCCAGCCCCGCCGAGATGGCCATCAGGACCAGCAGGATGCCGCCCACCAGCACGGCCTTGTCCGCGGTGCCGAACGTGCGTACCGCGAACTCCTTGACCGGCGCCGGCGCCAGATCGATCGCGGCCGACCCGATCGTCACCACCGGCGAGCTCTGCCCGCCGGTGAAGCGCGCGACGAGCTCCGCGACCGCCAGTGCGGCGGCCACGCTCAGCAGCCCGGCGCGAGCTGCGCGGATGACGTGGTGCGGTTCTCGTCTCACGGCCGGTATTCGGAGCCGGGCACCGAGCGGCTTGGTCGGGCACCGCCCAATCCGTGAACGGCGCCGCTCCGAATACAGGGACGTGACCCACAGCCGCGAGCGGAACGACCCCGATCAGCACCCGACAGGTCCCGGGCCGGCGCCCCCGGTGCAGGAACTGCTGCGGCGGAGCGGCCGGGGCGACCGCGACGCCTTCGCCCGGCTCTACGACCAGGTCTCGGGGGTGCTGTACGGGCTCGTGCTCCGCGTCGTACGCGATCGCGGCCAGAGCGAGGAGGTCGTCCAGGAGGTGCTGCTGGAGATCTGGCGGCAGGCTCCCCGGTACGACGGCGCACGCGGCGGCGCGATGGCGTGGATGACGACCATCGCGCACCGGCGCGCGGTCGACCGGGTCCGCTCCGCCCAGGCCGGCGCCGACCGTGAGGCCGCGGCGGGACGGCGCGAGGCGGCCGGAGGCGACTACGACACCGTCGCCGAGGCGGTCGAGGACCGGCTGGAGCGCGAGCGGGTGCGGCGCTGCCTCGACGGCCTGACCGACCTGCAGCACCAGGCCGTGACGCTGGCCTTCTACGGCGGCCATTCCTACCCCGAGGTGGCCCAGCTGCTGGCCACGCCGCTGGGCACGATCAAGACACGCATGCGCGACGGGCTCATCCGGCTGCGCGACTGCCTGGGGGTGACGACGTGAAGGAGAACACCCACACGCTGTCGGGCGCGTACGCGCTCAACGCGTTGCCCGCGGAACAGGCCCGCGAGTTCGAACGCCATCTGGCCCGCTGCCCCGACTGCGCCGAGGAGACCCGAGGGCTGTGCGAGACCACGGCCCGGATGGCCGCGGCCGTCCGGCACGAGCCGCCGTCCGCCCTCAAGGCCCGTGTGCTGGAGGAGATCGGCGCCGTCCGCCAAGCCGCTCCGATCGTCCCCGCCGTGGTGGGCCGAGCCGGCCACCCGCACGCGCGGCTGCTCGCCGGGCGGGCCGCCGCCGCTCTCCTGGTGGCGGCCGCGCTGGTGCTGGGAGTGCTGCTCGTACGCACCAACGACCGGCTGACCGAGGAACGCGCCCAGGCTGACCGGATCGCCGCCCTGCTGGCCGCACCCGACGCCCGCCAGGTGTCCACCCGCGTCGGCGCGGCGACCGTCACGGCGATCTACTCCCCCGCCCAGGCGTCGGTGGTACTCGTCACCGCGGGCATGCCCACGCCGCCGCCGGCCCACGACTACCAGGTGTGGCTCATCGGCCCGGACGCGATCAGGCCGGCGGGACTGATGCCGGAACGACCCGCGCCGATGCTGGCCGGACCGGTCCGCACAGGCGACAAACTGGGCATCACCCTGGAACCCCAGGGCGGCTCCCGGCAGCCCACCACCCAGCCGCTGACCGTGATCGCACTCGGGGCATGATGAGGCTCGACAGGACGGGAACACGGTTTCCACGCCGAGAGCCGACGTCCTGGCCGCACTCGTGAGACCGGGCCTGGAGCGGCCGCTGACCGTGGGCGACCTCCACCACCAGGCGAACGCCCTCGTCCTCCCTAGGAGATCTCCCGCGGTCCCGGGCCGGCCACCGCCCTCATGGGGCGTACATCGCACATAGCGATTGACTTAATCATATTTCATCGCTTTTCGTAATATGTCCGGTGATTCTAGGGTCGTTGACATGACGACCTGCGGCCCCTCCCTTTCCGGTACGGCAGCGCCCGGCAAGCCGCCGTCCCGCCTGCGACCGGACCTTCCCCGCCTGGTCTGGGCCCTGGCGGCGACGCATTTCGTGAGCCGGGCCGGCGGAGTCGCGCAGTCGTTCCTCGTGCTTTATCTGACGCAGGAGCAGCATCTGGCGCCGACGACCGCGGGTGCGGTGGTAGCGGCGATCGGAGCCGGAGGCATCGCCTCCCAGATGCTCGGCGGCTGGCTGGGCGACCGGATCGGCCGGCGGCACACCATGCTGGTGGGCTTCCTGGGAACCGCTGTGATGCTGATCGCGCTCGGCTCGGCCGGGACGGTACCGGCGATCTGGGCGGCGGCACTCGGCGTCGGGCTGATGGGGGACCTGTTCCGCCCGGTCGGGTCGGCCGTGGTGGCCGACCTGCATCCGAGGCAGCGGGTGCGGGCCTTCGGGCTGCTGTTCTGGGCGGCCAACCTCGGTTTCTCGGTCGCCACGGTCAGCGCCGGGGTCCTGGCCCGGTACGGGTACGGACTCCTGTTCTGGATCAATGCCGCGGCCTCGGTCATCGCGGCGCTGATCGTCTGGCGCCGGATTCCCGAGACCCGGCCGGCGACACCGCTACAGCGCCGCCGGGCGCTGCTGCCGGTTCTCCTGCGCGACCGGCCGATGATGGCCATGGTGGTGCTCAATGTCGCGTACTTCACCCTGTTCCTGCAGACGTTCGCGACGCTGCCGCTGGTCATGACGGCGGATGGTCACGGCCCCGCGACGTACGGCGCGGTGCTGGCCCTGAACGGGCTTCTCATCGTGATAGGCCAGCCGCCGGCGGTACGGCTGCTCGCCGGTCGCGACCCCAGCGCGGTGCTGGGAGCCTCGATGCTCTTGGTCGGCGCCGGCGTCGGCCTGACCGCGCTCGTGGAGAGTGGTGCCGGCTACGCGGGATCGGTCCTGGTCTGGACCCTCGGCCAGATCGGCGTCGCCGTCATGTTCGGCGCCACCTTCGCCGCCCTCGCGCCGGCCGACCTGCGCGGCGGCTACATGGGCGTGGCCTCCGCCACATGGAGTGCCGGCGCCGTGTTCGGCCCGCTGGCCGGCACCGCCCTGCTCGACCATGCCGGACGGACCGCCCTGGGAGCGGCGGGTGCGATCGCCGGGCTCGCTCTCTTCGCCGCCCAGCAAGCGCTCGGCCCGGCCCTCCGCGACCGAACCGCGGCGCGAGCGGACGCTCCGCCGTGCTGCTAGGCGATGGAGCCCAGCGCCAGGGCGGCGAGGGGGAGCCTGGTCCTTGGTGGTCGGTCCGGGTCCTTCGCTACGGTTCGGCGAGCCTGTGGTAGACGCGTCTGGCGTACACCAGCGGCTCCTCGGACGTACGCAGGTGGTGCACCTCCTCGACGGCGCCGACGAACAGGGTGTGGTCGGCGGCCGGGACGGTCGCGGTGATCGTGCAGTCCATCGCGGCCAGCGCCCCGGCCAGGACCGCGTTGCCGGAACACGGGGAGGGCGACCAGCCCACGCCCAGGAACTCGCTCTCCCCGACGGGACGCTCGCCGGCGAAGTGCGCGGCGAGGCCGCTCTGCCCGGCGGCCAGGAGATTGGCGGTGAAGCTCCGGTTCTCCATGATGAGCTGATGGGTACGGCTGCGCCGGCTCAGTGACACGAGGAGCGTCGGCGGCTCCAGCGACACCGACAGCAGGCTGTTGATCGTGACGCCGTGCGGCCCCGTGGCGGAGCGGGTGGTGACGACGGCGACCCCGGTGGGCCACTGGCGCATCACGGCCCGCATCCTGGTGCTCACCACGCGGGCACCAGGGGCGCGGCGGTCTCGATGGCCGGGAAGTGCGGCAGTACCTCCTCGCCGAGCTGGGCGATGACCTCGTGGGCGGGCCGCCTGCCGTGCTGGACGCCCAGGGCGGCGTGGTTGATGCCGGCGTCCTGCCAGCGTCCGAGGAGTTCCAGCAGGCCCTGGCTGCCGGTGCGCAGGATGAAGCCGCCACGCAGCGGGGTGGGCGGGTGGCGCGGGTCCTCGGCCAGGTCGATCCATTCGTTGGTGGCCACGGGCTTGAACGCGCCGCCGGGGATCAGGCCGCGCCAGCCCGCCGCCTTCTTGCCCAGCGCGATCGGGCCTTCGGGGACGACGCTGGCGCCGGGGTAGACCAGCCATCCGTCGGCGTGCTCGGCGATCCACTCCAGAGGCTGCTGGGATGAGCCCGTCACCAGCACCGGAATGTGCCCGTGCACCGGCTTGGGAAGCAGGTCCACGCCGGAGGCGGAGGGCCGGAGGAGGTCGCGGAACGCGTTCACCGCCTCCCGGAAGCGGAGGCCGCGGCCCTCGTAGTCGACGCCATAGGCGGGGAACTCGCTGGGCCGGTCGCCCGAGGCGGCGCCGAGCACCAACCGGCCTCCGGACAGGTGGTCGATGGAGGCCGCCTGCTTGGCCAGGTCGATGGGGTGCCGCAGGCTGAAGATCACGCTGCCGGTCGCCAGGGTGATCCGCGAGGTGTGCGCGGCCAGCCAGGTCAGCGCGGACCAGGGGTCGTACACCTGCCCGACGTCCCCGAAGCTCGCGTCCGCCAGCGGGATGTCCCTGACCCACGCGGCGGCGAAGCCCGACCGTTCGGCTTCCTGGACCAGCTTGCTCTGCCCGTGCAACGCCGCCATGTCACCGGTGTAGGGCCACAACGGCAGGAACAGCCCGACTGTCAGCCGGCCGTTCGCGAACATGCGGTCGAAGCCGACGTGGGCGGTTCGGTCACTCATGACATCCCCTTCTGGTTGGAACGTTCGATCCAGAGCATAGCTGGATTGGGTCGAACGTTCCAACCAGGTAGGGTGAAATCATGCACTCCCAGGACACGCGCACGCGGATCGTGCGGGCCGCCGCCGAACTGCTGCAGCGGCAGGGTTACGAGGGCGCCTCCGTCAAGCCCATCGCGAAGGCGGCCGGAGCCTCGGTGAGCTCGGTATACCACTTCTTCCCCGGCGGTAAGCAGGAGCTCGCGGTCGAGGCCCTGCGCCACGGCGCGGCCGAGTACGCCGACCTGCTCAGCCAGGGCATGGCCACCAGCGCCGATCCGGCGGAGGGCGTCGCCGCCTGCGCCCATCTGATGGTGTCCTCGCTCAAGACCTCGTCCTGGGTCGACGGCTGCCCGGTGGCGGTCACGGCGCTGGAGACCGTGGGACGGGTGCCGGGCATCCAGCAGGCGGCCGAGGAGGCGCTCGCCCACTGGCAGCAGCTCGTCAGCACCTCGATCCAGGCCTCGGGAGTCCCCGCAGAGACGGCGGACGAGCTGGCCAGCACCGTCATCAGCACGCTGGAGGGCGCCGAACTGCTCAGCCGGGTCCGGCGCGACGACCTTCCCCTCCTGCGCGCCGCCGGCCACCTGTCCCAGCTCGTACGTCTCGCGACGCGAGGGGCGACCGCCTCCGCGGCGACCGGCTGACACGGCCCAGGGCCGGCGCAACGCTCTGTCCTTCTCCGCCGGCGGCTCGCTCCTGGCCACCTGCGCCGAGAGCGGCGAGATCTCCCTGTGGGACGGCGGGCCGGGAAACTCACTCCACCGTGACGGTCCTGCCGGTGAGCCTGGCTCGTTCGGCGGCGAAGACCGCGAGGTGGGAGGCGAGGGATTCGGCGGGGCCGGAGCGGATCCGGTCGTGCTCGCCGGTGGCGACCGCGGCGACGAACGCGGCCATGAGGCGCTCGTCGCCGCCCGCGTGGCCGCCGCCCGCCGTCGCGTCCCCGTCCGGCGTCACCGCGATGACCGCCGAGGCGCCCGTGCGGAAGTCGTCGACCCGCACGTGCTCGCCGTCGCACGACAGCTCGCCGTGCGTTCCGAAGATCCGGGTACGGCGGTGCCCCCCGGTGGTGAAGGCGGTCATGGTGAACGTCGCGCTGGCCCCGCCGTCGAACTCCATGGCGACGACCTGGTGATCGACGACGTCGTTGTCGCAGTCGTAGACGCATCTGCCGTATGGACCGTCCCGGAGCGCGCCGCTGAGTGCCTCCTCGGTAAAGGTGGGCGTGACCACGCTCAGCGGCCACCCGTGCCGCCCCTCGCGCAACCGGCCGAAGTACAGCCGCGGGGCCGAATAGGGGCATTCCGGCTCGACGCCGCAGTCCAGGCATCGCGCGGTGGCCCCTTCCGGACGATTGCCCGCGCGGAAGTGCTGGAGCCCGCCGAAGCTGGAGACCCGCCGGATGCGGCGGCCCACGACGTACTGCAGCCAGTCGAGGTCGTGGCACGACTTGGCCAGCAGCATGAACGCCGACCGGTCCGCGCGGCGCCAGTTGCCGCGCACGTAGGAGTGCGCCTGGTGCCAGAAGCCCACGGGCTCGAGGTGCTGGACCGACACGATCTCCCCGATGCGCCCGGAGTCCAGCACCGCCTTGACGGTGTCGGTGTAGGGCGCGTACCGCAGGACGTGACAGACGGCGAAGATCACGCCGGCCTTCTCGACGGCCGCGACGATGTCACGGCACTCGGCCTCGGTCGGCGCCAGCGGCTTCTCCACCAGGATGTGGTAGCCGAGCTCGGCGAAGGCCTTGGCGGGCTCGGCATGCTCACCGTCCTGGGTGGCGATCACCACGGCGTCGGCGATCCTGCCCCGCCCGGCCAGGTGCCGCCAGTCGGTGAAGTGCTCGGCGCCGCTCTCGGCGGCCAGGGCCGGGCCCCGCTCCGCCGCCGGGTCGGCGACGGCCACGATCCGCGCCTGCTCGGGCCGCGCCAGCGCCCACCGGGCGTATCCGGTGCCGCGGTCTCCGGCTCCGGCGATGGCCAAGGACACGGGTGACATGCTTCTCCACTCAGGTGTTCAGGTCGTCCAGCAGGGAACTCTCGACCGCGTCCAGCGCGGTGCGCAGCGCGCCGGCGGTGACCGCCCGGTCGCCCAGCAGCGAGACCCTCAACTGGGGTGGCAGGGAGGTCATCTGCGGCAGCCTGCGCCGGATCGGCTCGGCTATCTGCTCACCGGCCGCCGCCACACCGCCTCCGATGACGATCAGCTCGGGGTTCAGGAGCAGTGCCAGGGTGCCGACCGCCCTGGCCATGCGGGCGAGGATCTGTTCGAGCACCTGCTGGGCCTCGGCGTCGCCGTCACGGGCGGCGGCCAGCAGGAGCGCGGCGTCACCGGTCAGCTCGTGGGTGTGCTCGCGCAGCCGGGCCACGACCTCCTTGCCGATGTTGGTGGCCAGCGCGCCGATGCCCTCGGCTCCGGGTGTGTGCTCCAGCAGGCTGAGGAAGGCCATTTCCCCCGCTCCCCCGTCATGGCCGCGGAAAACCTGGCCGCCCGAGACGATGCCCGCGCCCAGCCGTTCACCGGCCAGCACGTAGATGACGTCCTGGCTCTCGGCCGCGACGCCGCGCCAGCGCTCGCCGACCACGGCGAGGTTGGCGTCGTTGTCGGCCAGCACGGGCGCGGCGAAGGAGCGTCCCAGTTCGGCCCGCAGGTTCATGCCCGTCCATTCGGGCAGGACGTCGCAGGTCAGCACCACCCCGGTGCGGGGGTCGACGATGCCGGGCGTCGCCGTGCAGGCGGCCAGTACGGCCGAGCGCTCGACGCCGGCCCGCTTCAGGGTGTCACGTACGGCACGGCGGACCCCGTCCAGCCGCGCCTTGCGGCCCAGTTCCTGACCGAGTGCCCGCACCTCGGTGGCCAGGACGGTCCCGCGCAGGTCCGCCACCGAGACCATGCACTTGTGGACCCCGATGTCGATGCCGACGACATGCCCGTTCTCCGCCTTCAGCCGGACGAGCCGGGCGGGACGGCCGCGCCGTCCGGGAGTGTCGTCCTCCACCTCGGCGATCAGCCCGATCCGCCGCAGGTCCTCGATCACCGCGTCGACCGTCGGCCGGGACAGTCCCGCGGCGTCGGCGAGTTCGGTGTGCCGGATCGCCTCGACCTCCCTGAGCACGTCGAGGACTCGTTCGGCGTTGAGCCGGCGAAGCAGGGGGGCGGTCGCGGAAGCGGTCATGGATACACCTTCGGGTAGACACCGGTGATTCTGGCAAGATCGGCGAGTTCCCGCATGAGATCACCCCTTGACCGCGCCGGAGGTGAGCCCGGCGACGATGCGGCGCTGGCTGAGCAGCACGAGAATCACGACGGGCACGGTCACCAGAAGGGCGGCCGCGGCGATGGCGCCGTACGGCTGCTGGAACTCCGAGTCCCCGGTGAAGAAGGCCAGGGCGGCGGGCACCGTACGGGAGGACTCCGTCGAGGTGAGCGAGATCGCGAACAGGAACTCGCCCCAGCAGGCCAGGAAAGTGAGCAGGAACGTGGTGACCACCCCCGGCGCGGCGACCGGAAGGATCACCCTGACCAGCGCCTGGAGGCGGGTGGCGCCGTCCATCTGCGCGGATTCCTCCAGATCCCACGGGATGGTACGGAAGAAGGCGGTCATCAGCCAGATCGCCAGCGGCAGGGAGAACGACACGTAGGGGATGATCAGCCCGAGCCACGTGTCGAACAGGCCGATGTCCGTCCACAGCGTGAACAGCGGGCCCACCAGCGCGATCGCCGGGAACATCGTCAGGCTCAGCGCGACGCCGAGCACCAGGCGTCCGCCCCGGAAGCGCAGGCGGGCGATCGCGTACGCGGCCAGCACCGCGACGAGCACCGACACGCCCGTGGCCACCAGCGAGATGCCCACGGAGTTGCCCAGCGCGCTGGTGAACACCGGCTTGGTGAACAGCCCGGTGTAGTTGTCCAGCGTGGGCGAGGCGGGCAGGAAGCGGCCGTCGTTCTGCAGCGCGGGCGGCTTCAGCGACAGGCTGACCACCCAGGCCAGCGGGGCCAGCGTCCAGACCGCGACGACGAAGGTGACCAGCGGGTCGCCGACGCGACGGCTCATCGCCCGCCTCCCAGCTCGGATCGGAACGCCCTGACGAAGCCGCTCGCGATCAGCGCGACGCACACGAACAGCAGCACCGACACGGCCGAGCCCAGCCCGACCTCCAGGTCCCTGATCAGGAAGCGGTAGCTCAGGAACGACAACGTCTCGGTGCCGACCGCGCCCTGGGTCTGGATGTAGACGGTGTCGAAGATCCGGAAGGCGTCCATGGTGCGGAACAACAGGGCGACCATGATCGCCGGCCGTACGCACGGGACCGTCACACGCCAGAACCGCTGCCAGGCGCCCGCCCCGTCCACCTTCGCGGCCTCATACACCTCGCCGGGCACGGTGACCAGCCCGGCCAGCAGCATCAGCGCCATGAACGGCGTGGTCTTCCAGACTTCGGTGAGCACGATCACGGTGTAGGCCGACCAGGTCTCGCCGAACCAGTTGAAGTCGCCGCCGACGAACCCCACCGACGGCTGGAAGGCGAAGCGGAAGGCGAAGGCGGACACCACCGTGAGCACCGCGTACGGCACGAGCACGACCGTGCGCAGCAGCCGCCTGCCCCACAGGACCTTGTGCATGGCCATCGCGAGGGCGAAGCCCAGCACGAACTCGACGCCCACGCTGGTCACGGTCAGCACGATCGTGGCGGCGAGGTCCTGCCACCAGTCCCGTGCGGTGAGGATCTCGCGGAAGTTGTCCAGCCCGGCGAACGCGCGCTCGTCCGGGGCGCTCAGCGAGTAGCGCTCCAGCGACAGCCCGGCGGTGCGCAGGATCGGCACGACCGTCACCGCCGTCATGAGCAGCAGCGCGGGCCCGGCCATGAGCCGGCCCAGCCGCCGCTCGGCGCGCGCCCCGTTCAGCTCCCCACCGCCTCGGTGACGGCCGCGTTCGCCTTGGCCGCGGTCTCCGCGGACACCGACGCGGGCGGGTGGAAGGCCGTCTGGACGGCGGTGGACAGGGCGTTGTACTTGCGGACCATCGGACGGGGCGCGGCCTCGGCGATCGAGTCGCGCATCACGTCGGCGAACGGGAACGCGGCGCGGATCTCCGCGTCGTCGTAGACCGCCGCGCGCGCGGCGGGGATGCCCGCCCGCGTCATGAAGCCCTTCTGCGCCTGCTCGGAGGTCAGGCAGGTCAGGGCGGCGAAGGCGTTGCCGCGCTGGTCCTCGGGGGTGCCGGCCCCGACGGCGATGTTGGAACCGCCGAGAGGGGGTGCGCTGGCCTGCCCGGCCGTGACCCTCGGGTAGCGGGCCCAGCCGTAGTCGTCGAAGACCTTCTTGAACGCCGGCTCCTTCCGGGCGCGTTCGGCGGCGGCGGCGTAGACGTAGCCCCAGTTCGTCATGAACGAGGCCTCGCCCTTCTCGAAGGCGGCGCGCATGGTCTCCTCGTCCAGGGTGCTCATGCCCTTGAGCGCGGACGGGCCGGTGGCCAGGGATCCGATGACGGCCGCCGCCGCCCGTCCGGCGTCGCTGTCGAGAGCGGGCCTGCCGCCGGCGTCGACGATCTGACCGCCCGCCGAGGCGACGAGCGCGTTGACGAAGACGGTGTAGCCCTCGTAGCGGTTGCCGGGCGTGGCCACGCCGCGCTCGCCCTCGGGCAACCGGGCGGCGGCCGCGAGCAGCTGTTCCCAGGTCGGCTCGCCCTTGGCCAGGTCGATGCCCGCCCGCTGGGCGCGCGACTTGCGGTACCAGAGCAGTTGCGAACCGGACAGCAGCGGCGCGGCGTACAGCTTGTCCTTCCACGTCGCGGACTTGAGCGCGCCCTCCAGCGTGCCCCGCGTGACGGTGTCGGCGGTGGCGGCGGGGAGCGGCAGAATCCAGCCGGCCTCGGCGAACTCGGCCGTCCAGACGACGTCCATGGTGACCAGGTTCACCGCCCTGTCCTTCGCCGACAGCCGCCGAACGAGCTGCTCGCGCTGCTTGTCCGACCCTTCGGGCAGGGTCTCGACCTTGATCGCGTACTTGCCGTCGCGGGTGCAGGCGGCCACGGCTGCCTGGGTGGGGGTTTCGGCGTTGGGGCCCTGCCACCAGGTGAGCGTGACGGGGCCCTCGCTCCCGGCGGAGCACGCGGCCAGCGGCAGCGCCGTGAGCGCCGCGGCGGCCAGGCGAAGCGGGTTCTTCATGGGGGTCCTCCGGGGGCGAGAGGCTTTATTTAATGACATTTATTAATTGACCCGGAAGAATAAGGTCGTGTGGCGCCGTCGTCAAGCGTCAGCGACCGCGCAGGTCAGATGGGGTGAACGGCGCGTGTACGCGATCAGTCTCGGCGGCGGCGGTACGGCGCAGCCCCCGTACATCGTCTTGACGGCAGCTCCGAGAGACCGGTAGTCAATGAGGCCTCACGACGGCCAGAGACCAGAAGGACGCCCATGCAGCACAGAGTTGGACCCGCCTTGACGTGCCTGGCGGCGCTCGCCGTCCTGCTGCCCGCCGCCGCGGCGGCACCCGCGGCGGCGGCCCCCGCGCCGCTCCCTCCGGGCGTGACGCTGAGCACGCTCTCGCTGGGCGCGCAGGACACCGACGACGTCTGGACGGTGCACGTCTACCTCCCCGCCACCATCGACGGCCCACTCGGCACGGCCGCGACCGCGCTCGGCTCGAAGGAGATCGCCGACCGGGTCGCCGCCGCGCTGCGGGACAAGGGCTTCGAACCCCGCCTGGAGCAGGTTGACCTGCCCGAGTTCGCCGACCGTCCGGCGGGCGTGCTCGGCTGGATCGTACGGCTGGGCCGCTACCCCACCAGCGGCGCGGCGGCGACGGCGCTGGCCCAGGTCAAGGCGGCGGGCTTCGCCGGCGGCACCCGCTACACCGCGCAGGACGGCGCCGACCCGGGCGCGCCGCAGAAGGTCCATGTGCTGCGCGTCGACTTCCGCCGGTTCCGCGGCACCGTGGACACCGACTTCGGTCCGGCGCTGAAGGGCGCGGAGACGTTGACGGACCTGATGGCGGCGAGCGGCGCCGCGGCCGGGATCAACGCCCAGTGGTTCTACAACAGCGCCCCGGGCGGGCTGTACGTCAAGGACGGCAGGCTTCTCGGCTCCGCCACTCAGGGCCGCGGCGGCATCAAGATCACCCATGGCGGCCGGAGGGTCGACGTCGACGCGTACACCGCACGCGTGACCCTGCGCGCGGGCAGGGAGTCGATCGAGCTCGACGGGGTCAACCGGGTGCCGGGCGAGATCTGGAACTGCGGCGGCGTCGGCGGCGACCAGCCCACGCAGAAGCCGCAGCACGACCTGAAGTGCACCGACGCCAGCGAGCTGGTGCGCTTCACCCCCGAGTGGGGCGTTCCCCCGCAGGGTGACGGCGCCGAAGCCCTACTCGACGCGCGTGGCAGGGTCCTCGCGGTCAACACCACGCGCGGTGCGAGCGTCCCGCCCGGCGGGTCGGTCATCCAGGCCATCGGCGACAGCACGGCCTGGCTGCTCGAACACGCCAGGCCGGGACGGCGGCTGACCGTCTCGGAACGCGTCGAGGACAGCCGGGGACACCGCGTCCCCCTCACCCCCGGCACCACGATCCTGCAGGTCGGACCCACTCTGGTCCGCGACGGGCGGACGTCGGTCAACGCCGGGGCCGACGGCCTGATCCGTGAGGGCGCGGACCAGACGTTCACCTACAACTGGACCGTGCGCGCCAACCCGCGCTCCATGATCGGCGTCGACGCGCGCGGCCGGTTGATGCTCGTGGTGGTCGACGGCCGCCAGGCCGGCTACAGCGAAGGGCTCGGCATCGCGCAGACCGCCGAGCTGATGAAGCGGCTCGGCGCGGTGGAGGCCATGAACCTCGACGGCGGCGGCTCCAGCGTCATGGCCACCGCCGGAACCGGCATCGTCAACCGTCCCTCGGACGCGGCGGGCCAGCGCTCGCTTGGCAACGTCATCCTGGTCCGGCCGTAGCGAGCGGAGATCCCGGCCGCCCGGAACACGTGCGCAGGTGTCGTATCGAGGATCCCGCCGATCGTCGTCCTGGTGAAGGGGCCGGTCCACAGGCCCCCCGGGAGCACACAGGGAGCGCGCGTCATGAATCCGACGCTCAACATCATCGGCATCGTGGTGTCCGATCTGCGGGCCTCGATCGCCTTCTATGGCCGGCTCGGGCTGGAGTTCAAGATCGACGAGTACTCGCCGGAGCACGCCGGCTGTGACCTGCCCAGCGTGTTGCACGTGATGCTCGACACCGAGGGATTTCGCACCCCGTTCCTGCCCGGCTGGAGCAAGCCGTCCGGCGGGCCGCGCACGCTGCTGTGCTTCGAGTTCGAGACCCCGGCCGGGGTGGACGCCAAGTACCGCGAGCTCGCCGAGGCCGGGTACCGGGGGATCGCCGAGCCGTTCGACGCCTTCTGGGGCATGCGCTATGCCACGGTGGCCGACCCGGACGGGTGCGGCGTCGACCTGTACGCCACGTTGCCGGCCGGCTGAGCGCTCACGGGTACATCATCGACAAGCGGGAGGAAACAGAGATGAAGTATGTGCTGATGTTCATCGAGACCGAGCGGTTCGCCCGGCAACTGGAGGAGATGGGCGAGCTGGAGCAGCGCGAGGCGTATGAGGCGGTGGGCCGGTGGTTCGCCGACAACGCCGCCGTGATCACCCACCATGTGCATCTGGCGCCGGTGCACACCGCCACCACCATGCGCCTGGACGGTGCCGAGCCGGTCGTCACCGACGGGCCGTACATGGAGGGCAAGGAGGTGGTGAGCGGGTTCGCCGAGGTCGAGGTGGCCGACCTGGACGAGGTGCTGAAGCTGGCCCGCTCGTGGCCGGCGTGCCCGATCGTGGAGATCCGCCCCGTCTCATGACCGGCCCCGACGACCCGCCCGCACGTACCGGGGAGTACCCGGACGGCGACAGCGGGCGCGTGCTCGCGCAGGTGCTGCGTGAGCACGCGGGCCGGCTGGCGGCGAGCCTGATCTCGCTGCTGGGCGACTTCTCGGCCGCCGAGGATCTGGTGCAGGACGCGGTGGAGACGGCGCTGCGCCGCTGGCCGGTGGAGGGGGTTCCCGACCGGCCGCAGGCGTGGCTGTACACGGTCGCCCGGCGGCGGGGCCTGGACGTGCTGCGGCGCGAGTCGAACTACCGGGCCAAGCTGGCTCAGCTGCGCTGGCCGGAGCCGCAGGAGGCCGATGACCGGCTGCGGCTGATCTTCACCTGCTGTCATCCGGCGCTGGCCCCGGAGGCCAGGATCGCCCTCACCCTGCGGGTGGTGTGCGGGCTGTCGGTGCCCCAGATCGCCGCGGCGTTCGTCGTGCCGGAGGCGACGGTCGCCCAGCGGATCACCCGGGCGAAGAAGAAGATCGGCGAGGCCGGCATCCCCTACCGTGTCCCCGAGGCCGAGGAACTGCCGGAGCGGCTGGCCTCGGTGCTGTCGGTCGTCTATCTGTTGTTCAACGAAGGCTACCTGTCCAGCACTCCCGAGCGGGCCCAGGCGCGTGACCTGGTCGACGACGCCGAATGGCTGGCCGCGCTGCTGGCCAACCTGGTGCCCGGCGAGCCGGAGGTGGCCGGGCTGCTGGCGCTGATCCGGCTGCACCGGGCCCGCGGCCCGGCCCGGTTCGACGACCGCGGCCGGCTGGTGCTGCTGGCCGACCAGGACCGCTCCCGCTGGGACCACCAGGCGATCGAGCAGGCGGCCACGCTGCTGACACGGGCGGCGCGGGCGCACCGGCGGCCGGGGCCGTACCAGCTGCAGGCGGCGATCGCGGCCTGCCACGCCGAGGCGCCGTCGTTCGCCGACACCGACTGGGCGCAGATCCTGGTGCTCTACGACATGCTTGCGCACTTCGCTCCCTCGCCCATCACCCGGTTGCACCGGGCGATCGCGGTACGCCAGGTGCACGGCGCGGCGGTGGCGCTGACCGAGGTCGACGCGCTGGAGCACGGCCTGGCCACCTACGCGCTCTGGCACGCCACCCGCGCCGAGCTGCTACGCGAGCTGGGCCGGGCCGGGCAGGCGCGGGCCTGCGACGAGCGGGCACTGGAGCTGACCACCAACCCCGCCCAGCAGGCGCTGCTGACCGAGCGGCTCACCTGGACCTGAGCGAGGCCGCCGGCGGTTCGGGCGTCAGCGGTCGGCCAGGCCCGTCTGGTAGGCGATGACGACCAGTTGCGCGCGGTCGCGGGCGCCGAGTTTGGTCATCGCGTGGCTGACGTGGGTGCGCGCGGTGGCCGGGCTGAGAAACAGTTCCCTGCCGATCTCGTCGTTGTTCAGGCCCCGGCCCACCAGGGCCAGCACCTCGCGTTCGCGGTCGGTCAGCACGGCGAGCCGTTCCTCGGCGGCCTGGGCGGCTCGGCGCCGCGCGGTGAACTGGCCGATGAGGCGCCGGGTGATCCGTGGCGCGAGCAGCGCCTGCCCGGCGACGATCACCCGGATGGCGTGCAGGAGTTCGGCCGGTCCCGCGTCCTTGAGCAGGAAGCCGCTGGCCCCGGCCTGCAAAGCGTCGAAGACGTGCTCGTCGGTGTCGTAGGTGGTGAGGATGAGGACACGAACCTCTTCCAGGCCGCGCGTCCGGGCGATCTGGGCGGTGGCTTGGATGCCGTCCAGCCCCGGCATGCGGATGTCCATCAGGACGATGTCGGGACGCAGGGCGCGGGCCCGCTCGACCGCTTCGGCGCCGGTGGTGGCCTCGCCCACGACCGTGATGTCGTCTTCAAGGTCGAGCAGCACCTTGAAGCCCGACCGCACCAGACCTTCGTCGTCGGCGAGCAGCACCCGGATCGGAGCGTGGTCCGCCGCGCTCACGCGCGTGAACCGCTCGGGAGGAGAGGCAGCCGGGCATGGACCTCGAACCCGCCGCCGGGAAGCGGACCGGCCTCGAGCTCCCCGCCCAGCAGCAGGCAGCGCTCGCGCATGCCGAGGATGCCCCTTCCGGGCCCGCCGTCCGGGCCCGCGACGGCCCGGCGCCCTTCGTCGCGCACGCGCACCTCCAGGGCCTCCGCGCCGGCGGTCAGCGCCACCGTCACCCGGGTCGGGCCGGCGTGCCGGATCACGTTGGTGATCGATTCCTGCAGGATGCGGTAGGCGGCGCCGCTCACCGCGCTCGGCACCGGCACCGCGGGTGAGATCTCCTCAAGCTCGAGGTCGAGTCCGGCCGCGCGCGCCTTGGCGGCCAGTTCGCCGATCTGTCCCAGTCCGGGGTACGGCGCGCGCCCGTCGTGGTCCCCGTCGTCGCCGCGCAGGACCCCGAGAATGGCCCGCATCTCCCCCAGCGCCCGCGAACTCGTCTGCTCGATGACCCGCAGCGCCTCGCGCGCCACCTCCGGCCGCCTGTCGAGCACGTGCGCGCTGACACCGGACTGCACGTTGATGATCGCTACGGCGTGCGCGACCGTGTCGTGCACCTCGCGGGCGATCCGCAGCCGCTCGGCGTCGACGCGCGCCCGCGCCTCCTCCTCACGGGTCCGTTCGGCACGCTCGGCGCGCTGCTGAGCCTCGGCCGCGATCACCCGCCGGGAACGGACGGACTCGCCCAGGGCCGCGCTCATCACCGAGGCGCCGATGCGGAAGAACACCCAGCCGATGGCGGCGCGCGGCTCGATGTCGGCCGCGGCGGCCAGCCAGACGACGGTGAGCACCGTGATGCCCGCACCGGCGATCACCAGCGACCGCCGCCCGTCACCGTAGGCCGTGAGGGTATACAGGGCGACGAAAAGGGCGAGCCAGCCGGGTCCGTCGGGGAAGTCCAGGCCGTAGTACACCAGGCTGGCCAGCGCCGTGGTGAGGAACACCGGCACCGGCCACCGGCGGCGCACCACGAGGGCCAGGCCGCCGGCGATCAGCAGGCCGTACCCCGCGTATCCCAGGTCGGTGAGCGGCCGCTGCACCACCTCGCCGGCATTGCGGACGACCGTGCCCTGAACCTGCATCACGGTGACGAACAGCGCGAGCAGCGCCTCCTGCGCCCATGCGGGCGGGCGCAACGGCACGCCGCGGTGTTCCATGCCGCGATCCTATGGTCGCCGCCCGCCGGAACACTCCGCCCCAGAGCGCGAGCGCCTACGACAACGAGCGTAGACGGGTCACCGCCGGCCGCGCCGGAGGGCGTAGAGGCCGCCATCCCCTGCCGCAGGCGCCGCCGCTTCGACGCGGAGACGATCGAATCGTCGCGAGTAGCGCACCACGCCCCCGAAAGGATCCCCATGTCCGTCCACCCCTTGACCGCAACCGTTCTCGCGCAGCCCGTGGGCGCATACGACCTGACCTCCGGCCGGCTCTGGTCGGTGATCGCCGCAGTGATAGGGCTGGCCGGCGTGGTCGTCGGCGGGCTGGCTCTGGCCCGATCCACCGCTCCTCGGAGGAGAGGGGCTGTGGTGGCGCTGGTGGCGGGGGCCGCCTGCATGGTCATCGGCGCCCTGGTGGTGGCCGCCGCCAAGGGTGGGCCCGGCACCGGCTACGGCATCGTCGGAGGCTTCGTGGACCTGGCGGTCGGGCTGGTCGCCCTGGTTCTCGGCGGCGTGGCCGCGGCCCGGACCCGCCGCACCACCTGACTCCGGCCCGGAGCGCCGGGGCTGTAGTCTGGTTGGGTTAGGAGTCCTATCTTTACGGGCGGGTACATGACGGAGACGGACGGCGTGGGCAGCCTGGAGCATGGCGCGGGAGACGACCTGGAACGGCGGCTGGCCGACGCCGTCGAGCGCCTCGGGCACGGTTTGCGCTCGCTCGCCCAGAGCAGCGCCCGCGAGCACGGGTTGTCTCCGCTGCAGCAGCAGGCGGTGCTCGCCCTCGTCCGCATGCCGGCGGCCCGCCGGGAGGTGAGCGCGCTGGCGGCGGAGTTCGACGTCACCTCGCCGACCTTGTCCGACGCCGTCGCCGCGCTGCAGCGCAAGGGGCTCGTGACGCGCTCGCCCGGCCCCGACGGGCGCCGGCGGCTGCTCAGCCTGACCGACGACGGCCAGGAGGTCGCGCGGCGGCTCGCGCCATGGGACGGGCCGCTGCTGGAGGCGTTCGCGAGGCTGCCGGACGCCGACCGGGCCACGACGCTGCACAGCCTGCTGCGGGTGATCGCGGACCTGCAGCGCCGGGGCGTGGTGAGCGTCGTGCGCACGTGTACGACCTGCCGCTTCTTCGAGTCCGACGCCCACGCCGACCCCGCCGCGCCACACCACTGCCACCTGCTAAGGGCGCCGCTGCCCCTGGCCGACCTGCGTATCGACTGCCCCGAACACGAGCCGGCCACGGCGTAGCCCGCCGGTCCGCGCGCGGTGTCGCCGAACAACGCCCGCCGCTGCTTGCCCGCAAGTAGGTAGGACTCCTAACAAGATTGTGGCATGCTTCCTGAAGGCGCCACAACCGACAGGAGGCCCATGGTGGTTCAGCACGTCTCGTTCGAGTCGCGGAAGTCCTGGTCATGACCGGCGGACGCGTACTGGTCGTGTCCACCGGCGCCGTGCGGCCGCTGTCCTGGCGCGGCCGTACCGTGCCGTCGGGCATCGAGAAGACTCCCGTCCACGGCCCGGTCGAGGTCACCAGGCTGGGCTTGACCGGTGACGAGCAGGCCGACCGCAAACATCACGGCGGACCGGACAAGGCGGTCCTCCTCTACCCCGGCGAGCACTACCGGGCCTGGGCACCGCGGCTCGGCCCGATCACCCCGCCGGCGTTCGGCGAGAACCTCACCATCTCCGGCATCGTCGAGAGCGACGCGGTGCTGGGATCGGTCTACGCCGTCGGAACCGTCGTCCTGCAGGTGACCCAGCCGCGCCGGCCCTGCTACAAGCTGGCCGCCCACCACGGCGTCCGCGACCTGGCCGTCCTGACCCAGCGCAGCGGCAGGACCGGGTTCTACTGCCGCGTCCTGCGCCCCGGCCACCTGGCCGCCGGCGACCACATCCGTCTGCTCTCCCGTCCCGGACACGGCGTCACCGCGGCCGAGGCGCACCGCGTACTCAACGTCGACCGCGCCGACCGGGCGGCCGCCCGGCGGCTGCTCGACCACCCGCAGGTGCTGCCCACCTCCTGGGCGGGCGTGCTCCGCGACCGCCTCGACGGGCATCTCGACGACCAGGCGGAACGCCTGCACGGCTCGCTCCACGCGGCCGAAACCTCATCCACGCCCAATCCACGACACGACCAAGGAGCGACATGAGCACCACAAGCCCGATCCCCGGATACGCCCACGACGACCCGACGCTCGCCGCGTCACCGGTCACCCTGGACGACCTCGCCAAGCTGCAGGCCAGTGTGCTGTTCGGCCCCGACGACCAGGCCGCGCTGAAGACCGCCGGAGACGTCCTCGGCGGGCAGATCGAGCAAATCCTCGACGTCTGGTACGGCTTCGTCGGCTCGCACCCGCATCTGCTCGCCTACTTCTCCACGCCCGGCGGCGAGCCGATCGGCGACTACCTGACGCGCGTGCGGGCGCGCTTCGGCCGCTGGATCGTCGACACCTGCACCCGGCCCTACGACCAGCGCTGGCTGGCCTACCAGCACGAGATCGCCCTGCGCCACACCCGGGAGAAGAAGAACCACACCGATCGGGCCGGCTCCGTGCCCGACATCCCGCTGCGCTACCTCATCGCGTTCATCTACCCGATCACCGCGACGATCCGGCCCTTCCTGGCCGCGGACGGGCACGACGAGGACCAGGTCGAGGCCATGTTCCAGGCCTGGTTCAAGGCCGTCACCCTGCAGATCGCCCTGTGGTCGCAGCCCTACGCCGGCCCCGCCTGGTAGCCACCGTGACGTCACGGGAGGAGCGCCGGCGCCTCCTCGGCGTTGTCCTCGACCACGGCGACGTCCGTCCGATACCGACGCCATCGTGAAACGAGCTCAGGAGCCCACCTTGTGCGGGCTCCTGAGGTCATGGCGTTCCCAGCCGGAATGGGGCAGTATCGCCGCCATGACGACCAGCGGGGGCGACCTGATCGCGATCACGATGTCGGTCGATCACTGGCTGGTCATCGACACCGCGCTGGACAACGAGAGCGCCGTCCTCGCCGACGACCACGGCCGGAGCCTGCGTGAGCTGCGCGCTCTCGGCTGGGCCGCGCTGCCTGAGCGGCCCGTCGACGCCGAAGGCGTACGGTGCCGGCCGCGCCTCGGCCAGACCGTGACGCTCACGCTGGCTCGCGGCCAGTGGAGCGCGATCGCCTCCGTGCTGCGCAGGGAAGCCGACGCCATCGCCGCCGGCACCGATCCCGGCAGCGGGGCTGCGGGCCTTCATCGTGCGATCGCCGCGTTTCTCGGCTCCCGCACCGGCGACGCCGACCCGCCGCCGCCGGCGTCAAGCACCCTGTAGCGGGCCGCAGACCCGGCCGGCCTACTTGATCGCGGCCAGGCCCAGGACGTACATCTCGTTCTTGATCGGATAGGTCATCAGACGGTCCAGGCCGCCGTCGGGGATCGCCATGCTGCCCCGCGCGTCCGGGCGGACGCCGAGATCGGCGGATCTGCCGGTGTCGGCGTCGTACAGGGTCAGGACGGACCGGTCTCCCGGTCCTCGCAGCGTGACCTTGAAGAAGCGCTCCAAGCCGGCGTCGTCGCCGAACTGGAAGGTGCTCGGCAGTTCGCGTTCCCGGGAACCATCGCGATCGCGGACGAACCATCGCAGGATGGTCTGGGACTGAACCGTGTCCGGGCACCGGCGCGTTCCGCACCGGATCTCCTTGCCGGAGCGGTCACGGGGGCGTTCGACCTTGACGGTCTTGTTGCGCACCAGCACGCCCGCGCACCGCTCGACGCCGCACCTGACCTCCTCGCCGGCCTTGACCACGGCGTCGCGCCGTTCCCCGGTCTCGGCTCGGCCACGAAGTCGTCGAAGCCGGGTTCGTCATCCACGTGTCGTCCCTTCGGTCGTCATGTCCCAGACGACCGAAGGGACGACGATGTTGCATCGCCCGGCGAATGTCTTGCGGAGACCGGTGCTCAGGCGCGGGCGTTCCTGGGCTGGGGTGTGATGCCGGTGGACGGCGGCGCCGTGCCCTCCGCTCTCGCCTGTGCCACCAGGGCGGCCATCCCGGTGACCGTCGCCTCCCTGAAAAGGCTGCGCATCGGCAGCCGGACACCCAGCTTCTTGCGGATGAGCGAGATGAGCTGGACCGCGACCAGCGAGTTGCCGCCCAGCTCGAAGAAGTCGTCCTCGACGCCGACCCGCGGCGTGCCCAGCACCTCCGACCACAGCGCGGCCATGGCGGCCTCCACCCCGTCCCGCGGCGCGACGTAGCCGGTGCCGTCCTGCTCGCCGCCCTCGGCGGCGGCGCCCGCGGGAAGCGCGGACTCCAGGGTCTCCTTGGTCAGCGTACGCACGCCGGTCACGAACTCGGCCAGCGGCGTGGCGTTGACCACCACCTGGGTGCCGACCGCGTGCGCGAGCAGGCGGCGGAAGGCGTCGGCGCCCAGCGCGGGCAGGATGCCGGCCTGGGCGCCCTCGCGGTCGAGCGCGACACCGGCCGCCGCCGACTTCTCCGGCACCTCCGGCTGCCCGTCGTCCTCCCCCACGCTCTGGGTGACCGACTCGACGTCGACCCGCCGCAACACGAACTCCGAGATCTCCACGACCGGCCGCCCGGTGTCGTCGTACATCGTGAGGTCCACGGCGATGATCTCGCCGCCGCCCTCCCGGTGTACGGCGTGGCTCCACACCTTGGCCGGCAGCGGCGCGCGCACGGTCAGCCGGCCGTACCCGAGCGGGAGATGGCTGTGCTCGCCGGCGGCGCTGACGAACGCGGTGGCCTCGTCGAGCAGTGCCGGATGCAGGCCGTAGCGGTCGAGCTCGGCGGCGGTCTCCGGCGCCGCCTCCAGCAGGGCGATCTCCTCCCCCGCGCCCTGATCGACCGAGCGCAGGCTGCGCCAGCGGGGGCCGAAGGTGACCAGGCCGGAGGCGGAGGCGAACATGTTCTCCGTGCGCGTGCCGTACGAGCAGCGGGCACGGATCCCGGCGAGGTCGGCCGTGCTCGCGGCGGCGCCGGCCACCCAGGCGGCGCTGCCTCTCGCGTGGGTGCGCGGGGCGCCGCCGGCGACGCTGACCACCTCGAAGTCGGCGCCCTCGCCGGTCGCGGTGAACAGCACCCGCAGCTCGGCGGAGGTGGTCACCGGCAGCGGCGCGGTGAAGGCCACGTCGCGCAGTTCGACCACGTGCTCCGGGCCGGGGGCGGGCACCACGGAGGTGAAGGCGAAGCGGGCGCATTCGAGGTAGCCGGTGCCGGGCATGACGGGGACGCCGGCCAGGCGGTGCTCGTCCAGCACCCAGTGGGTGGCGGGTGCGAGCCTGCCGCCGCACCAGGCCGGGCGGCCGTCGCCCGGCTCGTGCAGCTCGGTGAGCAGCGGATGCGCCAGGGGGCTGGTCCGGTCGCCGCGCTGGAGCGCGCGGAAGACCTTGGGCGCCTCGACCTCGGCGGCCATGCCCACTTCCAGCCAGGCGCCCCAGTTGACCGACAGCACCCGGCCGGGCCAGGTGGCGGCGTAGGCGTCGAGGAAGGCGTTGGCCGCGCAGTAGTCGACCTGGCCGAAGCCGCCCGCCACGGCGGTGACGGACGAGCAGAGCATGACGAAGTCGAGGTCCAGGTCGCCGAAGACGTCGCGCAGCGCCCGCGTCCCGGCGATCTTCGGGGCCATGACGCGCTCGGCGTCGGCGCGATCCTTGACCTCGGCCATGCCGCCACCGGGCAGTCCGGCGGCGTGGACCAGGCCGTCCACGCGGCCGAAGCGCTCCAGCGCGCTCGCGCGCACGCGGCGCAGCGCCTCCGGGTCGGTGACGTCGGCCGCCAGCACGAGTACCCCGGCTCCGGCCGCCTCCATGCGCGCGACGGCCGCCCGCGCCCGCGGTCCGGGCGTGCCGGTGCGGCTGAGCAGGACCACCGCGCCGCGCGTGCGCGTGGCCAGGTCCTCGGCCAGGGTGAGGCCGATGCCGCCCAGGCCGCCGGTGATGACGTAGACGCCGCCTTCGCGCAGCCCGGCCATCGGGTCGGGGGACGGCGGCAGTTCGACGGCCTCGTGGTGCAGCGTCCACCGGCGCCCCGAACGCAGGACGACCGGTGTGGTCGTGGCGCCGGTCAGCTCGGCCACCAGCGCGTCCAGGTCGCCGGCGGCCGACTCCACGTCGATGTGGCGCACCGACAACCACGGCGCCTCCAGCGGCAGCACGTTCGCGATGCCGGTCACGGTGGCGTGCTCCGGACGGCGAACGTCGTGGCCGAGCACGTTCTGTACGCCTTCGGTGAGGACGTCGAGCCGGACCTCGTTCTCCCGTTCGGACTGGGCCAGCGCCTGGAACAACGCCAGCAGGGTGTAGAAGCCGTCCTCCTCCGCGGTGCCCGGGTCCAGGGCCCAGGCGTGGACGACGTGCCCGGGTGTCCCGATCTCCGCCAGCAGACGCTCGCAGTCCTCCCGCGATCCCGGGCGCAGGGTGAACGAGCCGTCGGCGGCGCCGTACGCCTCGCCCTTGCGGACGGTCACCACGTCGGCGCCGGCCGAGCGCAGCGCGGCCGTCAGCGGCTCGCTCGCGGGTCCGGCGAACACGAGCACGCGCTCCGTCAGCGGTGCGCCGGCGACGGGCCTCGGGGTCTGCCGCCAGGCGGGCAGGTTGAACCACTGCTCGATCGGCAGCGCGCCGGTCCGGGGCGACCTGGGGTAGATCAGCTCGGGGTCGGCCGTGATCGGCACCCAGTGGCGGGTGCGCTCGAAGGGGTAGGTGGGCAGCGGGACGCGGCGGCCGGGCTCGCCGGGGGCCTCCAGCGGCGCCCCGGCGACCCAGAGCGCGCCCGCCGCCGCGTACAGCACCCGCAGGTCGGAGCCGGAGTCGGCGGGACCGGGCAGGCTGGGCAGCGGCTTCGGCGCGCTCTTCGGGAGCTGGCTCCTGACCAGGCCGGAGAGCTGCCGGCCGGGGCCGCACTCGACGAGCTGCCACTCGCCCTCGGCCGCCAGCGCGGCCACGCAGTCGCCGAACCTGACCGGTTCGCGCAGGTGGCGGGCCCAGTAGGCCGGATCGACCGCTTCCCCGGGGGTGATCCAGGTGCCGCTCACGTTGGACAGGAACGGCAGCGCCGGCGCACGCCGCTCGGTGGCGGCGACGAGCTCGTGGAACTCACCCACGATCGGGTCCATCATCGGCGAGTGGAAGGCGTGTGAGGTGCGTAACGCGGTCGAGGTGACGCCCTGCCCGGTGAGCCGGTCGTGGTACTCGGCGACCAGGCTCTCCGGCCCCGCGACCACGCAGGTGCCGGGGCCGTTGACGGTGGCGATCACCAGGCCGTCGGGCAGGCCGGGCCGTACGTCGTGCTCGTCGAGGCGGACGGCCAGCATCGAGCCGGCCGGCATGGTCTGCATCAGCCGCCCGCGGGCGGCGACCAGGCGGATCGCGCCGGGCAGGTCGAAGACGCCCGCGACGGTGGCGGCGACGTACTCGCCGATGCTGTGGCCGATCATCGCGGCCGGCTCGATGCCCCACGAGCGCCAGAGCCGGGCCAGCGCGTACTCGATGGTGAACAGCGCGGGCTGGGTGAGCTCGGTGCGCCGCAGTGCTTCGGCGTCGTGGGTGAGCGGGTCGAAGCCGAGCAGCCGGGCGCACTCGTCGACGGCGTCGCGGAAGACCGCTTCCGTCTGGTAAAGCTCCCGGCCCATGCCCTCGTACTGGGCGCCCTGGCCGGGGAACAGCCAGGCCACGCGCGGATTGCCGGCCACGCCCTTGACCAGGCGCCGCTGGTCGGCGAGCGCCCGTACGGCCTCCTCGTGGCTGCCCGCCACCACGACCGCGCGGTGCTTGAACCGGCGGCGGCCGGTTCGCAGGGTCTGCGCGACGTCGGCCAGGTCGAGGTCGTCGGTGGCGAGCCGGGCGGCCAGCCGTTCCGTCATGGCGGCCAGCGCGGACGGCGTGCGGGCCGACAGCCGCAGCAGGTGCTGACCGCGGTGCTCACGCACGGCCGGAGGAAGCGGTGGCGCCTCCTCGACCACGATGTGGGCGTTGGTGCCGCCGATGCCGAAGGAGCTGACGCCCGCCCGGCGGGGCACGCCGTTCGACTTCCACTCGGTCAGCTCGGCCGCCACGTGGAACGGGTTGGCGCCGAAGGGGATGCGCGGGTTGGGCCGCTCGTAGTTGAGCGTGGGCGGGATCTGGCCGTGCTCGATCGCCAGGACGGTCTTGGTCAGCCCGGCGATGCCGGCGGCCGGGCCCAGGTGGCCGATGTTGGTCTTGACCGACCCGATCGCGCACCAGCCCGCGTCGTCGGTGTCCCGGCCGAACACCGAGCTCAGCCCGCTCACCTCGATCGGGTCGCCGACGGAGGTGCCGGTGCCGTGCGCCTCCACGTAGGTGATCGTGCGCGGGTCGATGCCGGCGACCGCGAGCGCGCCCGCGACCGCCCCGGCCTGTCCCTCGGAGCTGGGCGCGGAGAAGCCGGCCTTCGAGGAGCCGTCGTTGTTGATGGCGTTGCCGCGGATGACCGCGCGGATGTGGTCGCCGTCGGCGACCGCGTCGGACAGTCTCTTGAGTACGGCGACGCCGCCCCCGCCGCCCCAGATGGTGCCCTGGGCCGAGGCGTCGAAGGCGCGGCAGTGGCCGTCGGGCGAGTAGATGCCGTCCTGGTGGTACAGATACCCCCACTCCGGCGGCAGCTCGAAGGAGGCGCCGCCGGTCAGCGCCATGTCGCACTCCCCGCCCCGTAGCGCCTCGCACGCCACGTGCACGGCCACCAGCGAGGAGGAGCAGGCGGTGTGCAGGGTGAGGCTGGGGCCACGCAGGTCGAGCTTGTAGGAGACGAACGTGGCCAGGTAGTCGGGGTGGTTGCCCACGTAGACGGCGAGGTTGCCGGCCGAGGCGTGGGTCTTGCGGTCGCGCCGGATGTAGACCCACTGGTACTCGTCGGAGCCGATGGCCCCGTACACGCCGATCTCGCCGTCGTAGCGGGCCGGGTCGTAGCCCGCGTCCTCCAGAGCGGTGTGCGCCAGTTCCAGGAAGAGGCGCTGCTGCGGGTCGCGCAGCTCGGCCTCCCGTGGGGACATGCCGAAGAAGGCGGCGTCGAGGGCGCCGTACTCGGCGGCGATGGACGAGGCCCGGACGAAGTTCGGGTCGTCCAGCAGGTAGCCGGGCACGCCGAGTTCGGCCTGCTCCTCCCGGCTGTAGAAACGCACAGACTCCACGCCGTCCACGAGGTTGCGCCAGAACTGCGGCACATCCCCCGCGCCGGGCAGCCGGCAGGCCAGCCCGACGACTGCGATGGGCTCGACCGTCGGTTCGGTCATGTCTCACTCTTTCCTTGTGGGCCTGGTCCGGGCGCGGCTTGCGGCGATCCGCCGAGCGGCGCGGCCGGAACCGGGGGTGGTGCTGCGGCCGTCGGGGTGGGCGGCCGGTGGGCGTTCGCGCCGCCGCCCGCGTGGGGGAGGCGGAAGAGCTGGACGTCGGCTGGCGACGGGAACGCCATACTCAATGGTTCACCAGGCATTCACTAGAGTCCGGATAAATCCTTATAGCCAAGGACATAATTCCGAGTCAACGCCGATTTCGGGCGTATACAAAACCGATAAAGAGCGTGACAGAAAGTAGTGATTGTCAGCCCTGTGGTGAATGTGTATGAATCTCGTTTAATGTGGCGTTCACCGAGAAAGTGAGGCAGTGGTGACATCCTCGGCGGGGCTGTCCTCAGACGAAATCCAGCTTTCCGACACCAAGCGAGCTCTGCTGGAGCAACGCCTCCGCCGCCGGTCCACCGGCAAGTCAGCGGGCATCCCGCGGCGGGAGCCGGATGCCGAGATCCCCTTGTCCTATGCCCAGGAGGGCCTGTGGTTCATGGAGCAATTCGCTCCGGGCACAGCCGCCTACACCATCCCTTTCGTCCTCCGGCTGCGCGGAGGCCTCGATGGTGAACGACTTCACCAAGCGCTTGAAACGGTCGTGTCCAGGCACGAGATTTTGCGCACCCGATTTCCGGCCGACGCGGACGGCAGGCCCCGCGTGGAGGTGTCCGATACCGGACACGTCGAGTTGCGGCGGCTGACCGCCACCGACGAGGCGCACGCCCGCGACCTCCTGGGCGCCGAACTCGCCCGCCCCTTCGTGATCGCCACCGAGCTGCCCGTACGCGCCGCGCTCGTCCGCCTGGCCGACGACGACCACATCCTGCTGGTGACGCTCCACCACATCGCCGGTGACGGATGGTCACTGGAGATCCTGGCCGGGGAACTGCGCACGCTCTACGCCGGCGAGACCCCGCCCGAACTGGCCCTGCAGTACGCCGACTTCGCCCTCTGGCAGCGCACCCGCCCGGCCGACCAGGCCGACCTGGCCTACTGGCGCGAACGGCTGGCCGGCGTGCCACCCATCGACCTGCCCCTCGACGGCCGGCGCGGCGCCGTGGCCACCTTCGACGGCGCCTCCCACTCCTTCCGGCTCGGCCCCGGCCTGCTGGCCGCCGCCAACCGCCTGGCCAGGAAGCACGACGCGACGCTCTACATGGTCGTGCTGGCCGCCTACCAGGTGCTGCTCGGCCGCCACAGCGGGCAGACCGACTTCGCCGTCGGCACGCCGGTCGGCGGGCGCCCGCGCAGCGAGCTCGAACCCCTCATCGGCATGTTCGTCAACATGCTGGCCATGCGCGCCGACCTCGAAGGCGACCCCACCTTCACCGAACTGCTCACCCGGGTCAGGCAGAACACGCTGGACGCCTTCACCCACCAGCGGCTGCCGTTCGAGCAGTTCGTCGGGGAGCTCGGGCACGCCCGGGACGTCTCGCGCACCGCCGTCTTCCAGGCCGCGCTCGCCCTGCAGAGCTACGACGAGGACAGCTTCGCCTGGCCGGGGCTGGCGGCCGAGCCGTACCCGCTGACCGCGCGGGCCGCGCCGTACGAGCTGGAGTTGTTCCTCACCGAACGCGAGGACGGGCTCGACGCGCTGTTCGTCTACAACCGGAACCTGCTGGACCCGGTCACGGTCGAGGAACTCGGCACCCGGTTCGCCGCGCTCCTGCGCGCCGCCGTCGCCGGGCCGGACGTACGGGTGTCGGACCTGGAGATGCTGACCCCGCCGGAACACGAACACCTCCTGGCGCTGGCCGAGGGGCCGCACGAGCCGTACCCCGGAGAGAAGACGCTGGGCGGGCTGTTCGAGGAGCAGGCCGCCCGCACGCCCGGCGCCGTCGCCCTGGAGTACGGCCGGCAGCGCCTCACCTACGCCGAGCTGGAGCGGCGCTCGGGCCTGCTGGCCGGGCGATTACGCGAACGGGGCGCCGGACCGGGAGTCCGGGTCGCGGTGGGCATGGAACGTTCGCTGGAGCTGGTCGTGAGCCTGCTGGCCGTGGTCAGGTCGGGCGCCGCGTACGTGCCGCTGGACCCCGACTACCCGCGGGAGCGCCTGGACTTCATGCTGGAGGACGCGCGGGCCGCGATCCTGCTGCCGCAGGAGACGGTCCGCGCGCCGAGCCCGGCGGCGGACACGCCGCCGGCCTCGGCCCACCCGGCCTACATGATCTACACCTCCGGCTCGACCGGCCGCCCCAAGGGCGTGCCCAACACGCACGCAGCCATCGTCAACCGCCTGGACTGGATGCAGCGCCGCTTCGGCCTGACCGGCGCGGACGCGGTCGTGCAGAAGACGCCCGCGGGCTTCGACGTCTCCGTCTGGGAGTTCTTCTGGCCGATCGTCACCGGGGCCCGTCTCGTGGTGGCCGAGCCGGGCGGGCACCGGGACACCGCCTACCTGCGTGACCTGATCATCGGCAGCGGCGTGACGACCGTGCACTTCGTGCCGTCGATGCTCGCCGCCTTCCTGGAGGAGGAGGGCGTCGAGGGCTGTACCTCGCTCAAGAGGGTCATCTGCAGTGGCGAGGAACTGCCGCCGGCGGTCGCCGCCCGGTTCTTCGAGCGTCTGCCGGACACCGAACTGCACAACCTCTACGGCCCCACCGAGGCCGCCGTCGACGTCACCGCCTGGCGGTGCGCGCCCGGCGAGAGCCGGATCCCGATCGGCCATCCGGTGCAGAACACCCGCATCCACGTCCTCGACGCGCGGCTGCGGCCGGTGCCGTCCGGCGTGCCCGGTGAGCTGCACATCGGCGGCGTCCAGGTCGCCCTCGGCTACCACGACCGCCCCGCGCTGACCGCCGACCGCTTCGTGCCCGACCCTTACGGCCCGCCCGGCTCACGCCTGTACCGCACCGGCGACCTGGCCCGGGTACGGCGCGACGGCGCCGTGGAGTTCCTCGGCCGGCTGGACGACCAGGTCAAGATCCGCGGCCAGCGGGTGGAGCTGGGGGAGATCGAGGCCGTGCTGCGCGAGCAGGCGGGCGTGCGCGAGGCGCTCGTCGTCGCCGGCGCGGACGGCCTGGTGGCCTACGTCGTCACCGACGTCCCGGACACCGGCCTCCGGGCGGCGCTGAAGGAGATCCTGCCCGACCACATGGTGCCCGGCGCCTACGTGACCATGGACGCGCTGCCCCTCGGTCCCAACGGCAAGGTGGACCGGGCCGCGCTGCCCGCCCCCACCCGGACCGCCGGGGACGGCGCCCCGCCCACCACCCCGGCCGAGATCGCCGTCGCCGGGATCTGGGGCGAACTGCTCGGCCTGACCGGCATCCGGGCCGACGACGACTTCTTCGAGATCGGCGGGCACTCCCTGGTCGCCATCCAGGTGGTGGCCCGGCTGCGCAAACTGCTCGCGCCGGTCGAAGGACGCTCGATCGGCGTCATGGACCTGTTCCGGAACTCCACCGTGCGGGCGCTGGCCGAGCTCATCGAGGGCCCCGCCCCGGCCGAGGACACGCCGCGCGAGCTCCTGCACCGCCTCACGCGCTCGCGCACCACGCCCGCGCTCACCCTCGTCTGCTTCCCCTACGGCGGCGGGAGCGCCCTGGTCTACCAGCCGCTGGCCGACGCCCTGCCGGAGGAGTGCGCGCTGTACTCCATGGCCTTCCCCGGCCACGACCCCGGGCGCCCGGACGAGCCGGTGATGCCCCTGGACGAGGTCATCGGCCAGTGCGTGCGCGAGATCCTCGACGGCATCGAGGGACCGATCGCCCTGTACGGCCACTGCGGCATCGGCGGCGCCGTCACGGCCGAGGTCGCCCGGCGCCTGGAGGCCGCCGGCCGCGAGCTGCGGGCCGTCTACATCGGCGCCATCTTCCCCTTCGCCCGGCCGCAGGGCCGCGTCGCCGGGCCCCTGGGCAGGCTGCTGCGCTCCGACCGGCTGCGCGGCGACCGTACCTACGAGAACCGCATGAAGGCCATGGGCAACGACATCTCCGGCCTGGACGAGGAGCAGGTCAGGTTCATGGTCCGCAACCAGCGCCGGGACACGCTGATCGCGGAGGAGTCGTTCACCCGCATGCTCGGCGAGCCCGCCGAGCCGCTGCGCGCCCCGGTCATCGCGGTCGTCGGCGAGCAGGACCCGGCGACCGACTACTACCGCGAGCGTTACCGGGAGTGGCGGTTCCTGTCGCCCACCACCGCGCTCGTCGTGCTCAGCGAGGCCGGCCACTACTACCTGAAGTACCGCGCCGACGACCTCGCCCAGATCCTCACCAACACGCACATCGCGATGGAGTACGGCTCGTCCGCCGCGCTGAACCGCTCCGCGAGAGGACCGGCCGCCCGGTGGTGGGTCGAGGAGACGGAACAGGAGCGGCCGGCGAGGCAGGCGCCGCCCCCGAGCATGCGGCGCTTCCTGAGCGTGTCGGCCGCCCAGCTCGTCGCCCTGGTCGGCACCGCGATCACCGACTTCGCGATCCCGATCTGGGTCTACACCACGACAGGATCCCTGCTGAACTTCGCCCTCCTGGTCGCCCTGGCGATCATGCCGGGCGTCCTGGCCGCCCCGCTCCTCGGCGCGATCGTCGACCGGTCGGGCAAACGCGCGATGATGGCGCTGGGCAACAGCCTCGCCGGCGGCGTGCAGCTGATCTTCGGCGCGCTGTTGTGGACCGGCGCCCTGGCCACCTGGCACATCTATCCGCTCGTGGCGACGCTCTCGGTCATGATGGTCTTCCAGCGGCTCGCCTACTCCGCGGCGCTGCCGCAACTCGTGCCCAAGCGCTATCTCGGACACGCGGCGGGCGTGGTCCAGATGCTCCTCGGCACCTCCCAGTTCGTCGCCCCGCTCCTGGCCGTCGCGCTCCTGGCCGGTGTCGGCCTCAGCGGCATCCTGGCGATCAACGTCGCCGGCTTCTGCGTGATGCTGGGCGCGCTGGCCGTCATCCGCTTCCCCGCCACCCTCGGGCTGGAGCGGCGCGAGACGCTGGCCGCCGAGATCGCCGGCGGGTTCCGCATGTCGCTGGGCAACCGGCACCTGCGGGCCGCGCTGCTCTACTTCGCCGTGCTCAACGTCATGCTGGCCGCCGTGCTGATGTCGATCTCGCCGCTGGTGCTGTCGTTCTCCGACCTCGGCACCGCCGGGCGCATCGCGTTCGCCGGCGGCCTCGGCGCCACGCTCGGCGGCATGATCGTCGCGCTGTGGGGCGGGCCGCGCCGGCGCCGCATGCGCGCCGTGCTGCTGGGCACCCTGGGGCTCAGCCTGTTCGCCGTCGTCACCGGGGCGTACGCCTCGCCGCTGACCGTCGGTCTCGGCGCGTTCGGGCTGTGGTGCAGCCTGTCCGTGGTCAACGGCGTCTTCATGACGATCATCCATGTGAAGGTGCCGCAGCGCTTCCACGGCCGGGTCATGGCGTTCAACCAGATGATCTCCTGGTCCACGCTGCCGGTCGGCATGGCCGTGGTCGCGCCACTGGGCGAGCGGGTGCTGGAACCGCTGCTCATGCCGGACGGCGCGCTGGCCACGACCGTCGGCGCGGTGATCGGGGTGGGGCCGGGGCGCGGGATCGGGTTCATGTACGTCCTGCTCGGCCTGGGCATCGCCGTGCACGCGCTGGTGTCGATGCGGATCCCGGTCCTGGCCAGGTTCGACCGGGAGGTGCCGGAGGCCGATCCCGACGACCTCGTCGGCGCGCAGGCGCTGCAGGCCGGCGCGGGCAACACCGTCAGCCTCGCCTGGAGCGCGCCCGCCTTCGCCAAGGCGCTGACCATGCCGCTGAGCGCGGACACGGCGGCCGCCCTGCTCGGGGAGCCGGTCGAGCGGGTCCTGCTGCGCACCGGCGGCGAGATCAGCGCGGTCTACGAGGTCAGGACGCCGAGCCGCGAGCTGATCTTCAAGCTGTACCCCGGCCTGTTCACCGACCGCATGCGCAAGGAACAGCGGGTGTACGAGCTGCTCGGCCGTACCGGCGCGGCGGCGCCCGGTGTGGTCCTGGCCGACGACTCCAAGCGTGACCTGCCCCAGGCGTACCTGGTGATGACGAAGATCCCCGGCCGGCCGCTCTCGCAGGTCTCCGCCTCCCTCGACGGCGAGACCGTCGAACGGCTCTACCACGAGATGGGCCGCGTGCTGCGGGCCGTGCACAGCGTGGAACTCAGCGCGTACGGCCCGCTGGACGGCGTTCAGGAGCCCACGAACGACGCCTACCTCGGCGGCCAGTTCGACCTCAAGGTCGCCCAGTTCGCCGAGTTCGGCGGCGACCCCGACGTGCACGCGGCGCTCGTCGCCCGCGTGCGGGCCGACCGCCACCTGCTGGGGCGCTGCGCCTCCCCCGTCCTGCTCCACCACGACTTCCACGAGCGCAACGTCATGGTCGACGAGCTCGACGGCCGATGGGAGCTGACCGGCGTCATCGACGTCGAGAACGCGCTCGCCGGCGACCCCCTCATGGACCTGGCCCGCACCGAGTACTTCGCGGTCCAGGACGACCCCGCCCGCCGCCGCGCCCTCCTGGACGGGTACGGCACGCTGCCCGGCGACTGGGCCGAGCGGCTGGCCTTCTACCGGCTCTACCACGCGCTGGACCAATGGCACTGGCTGGCCACGCTCGGCGAGGTCAGCGCGCTGGAGCCGATCACCCGGGAGATTCGCGCATGCCTGTGACCGAAGACGCCTTCCCCGCCTCCTCCGCACAGGAACGGGTCTGGTTTCTCAGCACGCTTCTGCCCGGCCTGCCCCTCTACAACATCGCGGGCATCTCCCGGCTGGAACGGCTCGGCGAGGTCGACCCCGCGCTCATGGAGCGGGCGCTCGGGATGGTGGCCGAGCGGCACGAGCCGATGCGCACCCGCTTCGAGCTGCGCGAGGAGAAGGTCATGCAGCTCATCGCACCCGAGATCCCGGTACGGCTGGCCTACACGGACCTGACCGCCGACGAGGGGGCTTTGGAAGCGCTGGCCGCGCGGGACGCCGCGGAGCCGTTCGCCCTCGACCGGGCGCCGCTGTGGCGGGCCAGGCTGGTCAGGCTCGGCGGCGGCCGGTGGCGGCTCGTCCAGGTCTTCCACCACGCCGTTTACGACGCGTGGTCCGCGGAGATCTTCGGCGCCGACCTGACCGAGGCGTACCTGTCGCTGCGCGAGCGACGCGCCCCCCGCTTCGCCAAGCTGACCGTCCAGTACGCCGACTACGCCGTCTGGCAGCGCGAGCAGCCCTTCGAGGACGACCTGGCGTACTGGAAGCGGCGCCTGGCCGGATCCAGCCCCCTCGAACTGCCCGCCGACCACCCCCGCCCCGCCGAACTCGGCTACGCCGGAGCCAACCACCCGTTCACCGTGCCGGCCGAACTGACGGCCCGGGTGGCGGCGCTGGCCAGGCATCGCGGCGCCACCCCCTTCATGGTGCTGTTCACGGCCTTCGCCGCCCTGCTCGCCCGCTGGAGCGGCCGGAACGACGTCGTGATCGGCTCACCCGTGGCCGGCCGCGAGCAGGACGAGCTCAACCCGCTCATCGGCATGTTCGTCAACACCCTGCCCCTCCGCGCCGACCTGGGCGGCGACCCCGGCTTCGGCGAGGCACTGGACCGCGTGCGCACCACCGTCCTGGAGGCGCTCGAACACCAGGACGTGCCCTTCGCCCGCATCGTCGGCGCGCTCAACCCGCCCCGCGACCCCGCCCGCACCCCGCTCTACCAGGTCGCCTTCAACCAGCTCCCCTTCGACGTCCGCGGCCAGATCGGCACCGGGACCACCAAGACCGACCTCACGCTGGAGCTGCAGAACGCGCGGGGCGACATGAGCGGGTGGCTGGAGTACAGCACCGGCCTCTACGACCCGGCCACGATCGCCGGGCTCGCGGAGGGATATCTCGCCCTGCTCGACGCGGCCACCGCCGATCCGTCGCTGCCGCTGTCGCGCCTGCCGCTCATGCCCGCCTCCCGCCGTTGCGAGGTGGCCGGCGCCTGGCACGGGCCGCGCCTGCCGTACCCCTCGCTGCCTCTTCACGACCTCGTGGCGGCGCGCGCCGCCGAAAGCCCGGATGCCCCCGCGGTGATCGTCCCGCACGAGGACCGCACCCTGACCTACGCCGAGCTGGACGCCCGCGCCGAGGCCCTGGCCAGGACGCTCGTCTCCCGCGGCGTGGGAGTCGAGTCCCCCGTCGCGGTCTGCCTCCCGCCCGGCGCCGACCTCGTGATCGCCCTGCTGGCCGTCCTGAAGTCCGGTGCCTGTTATGTCCCCCTCGACCCCCGCTACCCGGCCGACCGGCTGCGCTTCATGCTCGAGGACTCCGGGACCGAACTCGCGATCACCACCCCGGGACTGGCGAGCAGCCTGCCCGGCGTCGCCCTGCTGACCGACCTGGCCGCGGAGGTCCTGGATCACCGCCCGCTGCCGGCCGTCACGCTCGACCACCTCGCCTACGTGATCTACACCTCCGGCTCCACCGGCGTGCCCAAGGGCGTCATGGTCCCGCACCGGGGCGTGGTCAACCTCGCCGAAAGCCTGGCGTTCCCGGCGGCCGAGCGCGTGCTGCTGCTGACGCCGCTCTCCTTCGACATCGCCGCGCTCGAACTGTTCGGGCCGCTGCTGCGGGGAGGGGCCGTCGTGGTCGCCCCGCCGGACGGCAAGCTCACCCCGGCCCTGGCGGAGGTGACGACCGTCCAGGCGCCCCCGTCCGTCCTGGAGGAGATCATCGCCGACCTCCCGGACGGCCTGCCGAAGATCCTGAGCGGCGGCGAACCCCTCGGCCTGCCCCTGGCCCGCCGCCTGCTGGGCAAGACCAAAGAGCTCCACAACATGTACGGCCCCACCGAGACCACCATCTGGTCCCTCACCCACCGGGTTCGTCCGGAGGACACGGCCATCTCGATCGGCCGCCCCGTGGCCAACACCACGTCCTACGTCCTGGGCCCCGGCCTGGACCCGCTCCCGCCCGGCGTGGTCGGCGAGCTCTACCTGGGCGGCGACGCCCTGGCCCGCGGCTACCACCGCCGCCCGTCCCTGACCGCCGCCCGCTTCGTCCCCGACCCCTTCGGTCCGGCCGGCGGCCGCCTCTACCGCACCGGCGACCTGGTCCGCCGCCGGCCCGACGGCACCCTCGAATTCGTCGGCCGGGCGGACGACCAGGTGAAGGTCCGCGGCGTCCGCATCGAACTGGGCGAGGTCGAAACCGCCCTCGCCACCCATCCCGGCGTCACCCGCGCCGTGGCCGCCGTCCGCGACGACGCCCCCGGCGGTCGCGCCCTCGTCGCCTACGTGGACGACCGGGCCCCGCTGGCCGAGCTGCGCGCCTACCTCCAGGACCGGCTGCCGCCCACCATGGTCCCCAGCCTCTACGTGCCGGTGGACCGGTTCCCGAGACTCCCCAACGGCAAACTCGACCGCGCCGCCCTCCCCTCCCCCCAGGCCACTCCCGCCACCGCCGCACCCGCCACCCCGGAGACGGCCGCGGAGGAACTGGTCCACGACGTCTGGACCGACGTCCTGGGCAGGGACGCGTTCGGCGTCGACGACGACTTCTTCGACCTCGGCGGCCACTCGATGCTCGGCACCCGGGTCGTGGCCAGGATCTGCTCGGAGCTGGAGATCGAGCTGCCGCTCAACACGCTCTTCCTGACCCGGACGGTCCGCCGGCTGGCGGCGGCGGTGGAGGCGCACCTGGCGGCGGAGATCGACCAGCTCTCGGAGGAGGAGGCGGCGGCGCTGATGGAGGGGTGAGGTCAGGTGGCGGGCGTCTCCGTCACAGCGCGCCCCAGGAGTACGTGACCTTCTCGATCTTCATGTAGGTGAACAACTCCGTGCTGCGCACACCGGGAATGCGCCGGACGACGTCGTTCAGGATGGCCAGCAGTTCGCCCGAGTCGCGCCCGATGACCTCGACGAGGATGTCGTAGCGCCCGGAGGACAGCACCACGTACACGATCTGGTCGACGTCCGACAACGCCGCGGCGACCGCCCGCAGGTCCCCGTCCGCGTTGATCCCGATCATGGCCTGGACGTTGAAGCCCATCTTGAACGGCTCGGAGACGGCGACCACCTCGATGACGCCGCTGTCGAGGAGCCGTTGCACCCGCTGGCGTACGGCGGCGCGCGACAGCCCGACCTCCGGCCCCAGCTTGGAGTACGGCATGCGGCCGTCCACCTGGAGAACCCGGATGATCGACTTGTCGATCTCGTCGAGTTCGACCTGGTGTGCCCGGATGTCCTCGGCCACGCGGCGCCTCCCACGCTGATCTTTACTGCGGCGGGTCCCACCGTACGGCACCCGGCCGCCACGTCGGCCCCTCGATCGTATCGCTTCCCGATACCGAACATGGCGAGCGATTAGCTTGCTCAGACTTAAAGAGCCAACGAAAAGCTTGAAAACAGCGCGAACCGGTGTACAGAATGACTGTCTCATCCATAGGAGGCAGTCACGATGAGCGACCTGTTGAGCGAACTTCTGGCCAAGGAGCGGGCCGCCTACGCCGCCCGCAACCCCCGATCGCGCGCGGCGCACGAGCGCGCGGACCATCTGCTGGGCCGGGTGCCGATGACCTGGATGGCCAAGTCGGCGGCGGAGTTCCCGCTGTACCTGGATCGTGCCTCCGGGGCGCGGGTGTGGGACGCCGACGGCCATGAGCTCGCCGACTTCTGCCTGGGAGACACCGGGGCGATGGCCGGGCACTCGCCCCCGGCCACGGTCGAGGCGGTGAGCAGGCGCTACGCCCAGCTCGGCGGCGCCACCACGATGATGCCGACCGAGGACGCCGCGGCCGTGGCCGAGGAGCTGTCCCGGAGGTTCGGCCTCAGCCGGTGGAGCTTCGCCCTGACCGCCACCGACGCGAACCGGTGGGCGTTGCGGCTGGCCCGCGCGGTCACCGAGCGGCCGCGGGTGCTGGTGATGAGCTTCAGCTACCACGGCAGCGTCGACGAGTCGTTCATCGTGACCGGGCCGGACGGCCCGGTGTCGCGGCCGGGCAACGTCGGCGCGCCCTACGACGTCACGCGGACCAGCCGGGTGGTGGAGTTCAACGACGTGGAGGCGCTGGAGCGGGAGCTGGCTCCCTGCGACGTGGCCGCCGTGCTGATGGAGCCGGCCATGACCAACATGGGCATCGTCCTGCCGGAGCCGGGCTACCTGGCCGCGGTCCGCGAGCTGACCAGGCGGGCCGGGACACTGCTGATCAACGACGAGACGCACACCGTCTCGGCGGGACCGGGCGGCTGCACCAGGGCGTGGGGGCTGCGGCCCGACGTCGTGACCGTGGGCAAGGCGATCGCCGGCGGACTGCCCATCGGCGCCTACGGGCTGACCGGCGAGCTGGCCGAGCGGCTGCTGGGACGCGGCGACCTCGACCTGGTCGACACCGGCGGCGTCGGCGGCACGCTGGCCGGCAACGCGCTGTCGATGGCGGCGGCGCGGGCGACCCTCGGCGAGGTGCTCACCGAGGGCGCCTACGACCGGATGATCGCCCTGTCGGCCCGGTACACCGAGGGCGTCCAGCGGCTCATCGACACCCACGGGCTGCCGTGGGTGGTGACCCAGCTCGGCGCGCGCTCGGAGTACCGGTTCATGACGCCCGGGCCGCGCAACGGCACCGAGTCCTACCTGTCGACCGACGCCGAGCTTGAGGACTACCTCCACCTGTACCTGCTCAACCGGGGCGTGATGCTGACGCCCTTCCACAACATGGCCCTGATGTGCCCGGACACCACCGGGGCCGACGTCGATCTGCACCTGGAGATCCTCGGCGCCGCGGTCGCCGGGCTGACCGCCTGATCAGGTGCGCAGGGGGACCGCCCTGATCGCCAGCGCGGCCAGCAGGCTGACCACCGCCAGCCCGGCCGAGACGGCGAAGACGGTTCCCGTCGCCCCGGCATAGGCGTCCCGTACGGCCGGGCCGTACCCCTGGGCGGCGCCCACGGCGTGGGTGACGATCGCGCCCAGCACGGACATCCCCATCACCCCGCCGAGCGAGCGGAAGAACGACACCGACGCGCTCGCCGCGCCGACCCGGTCGGCGGGCGCGCTGTTCTGGACGGCGAGCACATAGTTCTGCATCACGACCCCGATGCCGAGACCGACGAGGATGGTCGATGCGACGACGTACCAGGTGGGCGGCCCCGAGCCGAGGACCGCCAGCAGCGCCAGGCCGGTGGCCAGCGCGGCGGAGCCGCCCACCAGAAAACCCTTCCAGCGTCCGAACCGGGTGATGAGATGACCGGAGCCGAGCGAGGCGAGCGTGGTGCTCACCATCATGGGCATGCACAGCAGCCCGGCCTCGGTCGGCGAGTAGCCGCGGGCGAGCTGGAAGTACTGGCTGATGAAGACGATCGAGCTGAACATGACCATCCCCACCGCCGAGCTCCCGGCGATCGCCAGCGCCGTGGTGCGCAGGCGCAGCAGGGACAACGGTACGACGGGGTCGGGGTGCCGCCGTTCGGCGAGGCAGAGAAGGACGCCGGCGACGAGCGTGCCCGCCAGGCACGCGGCGCTCTGCCAGGACCACCACGGGTAGGCGCGGCCGGCGAAGGTCACCCACACCGCGGGGGTCGTGGCGGTCACGGTGGTCAGCAGCGCGCCGAGGTAGTCGACGCGGGCCTCGCGCCGGATCCAGGGCACGCGCAGGTACCGGTTCAGGATGACCAGGCTCACGATCGCGAAGGGGACCACCACGAAGAAGCACCAGCGCCAGCCCAGCCAGGCGGTGTCGACGATCGCGCCGCCGATCAGCGGTCCGCACAGGGTGCCGAGGGCCATCACGGTGGCGATGTAGCCGCCGTAGCGCCCGCCCTGCCGCGGCGGGACGATGCCGGCCACGATGGCCTGGGCCGTCGCCAGCAACCCGCCCATCGCGACGCCCTGGACGGCGCGCATGCCGATGAGCATCTCGATGGTGGGGGACGTCCCGGCGGCCACCGACCCGGCGGCGAACAGCGTGAGCGCCACCTGAACGACCTTGCGCTTGTCGAACTGGTCGGCCAGCCGCCCCCACAGGGGGATGCTGACGGTCATCGTGAGCAGGGAGGTCGCCACGAGCCAGGTGTACTGCGCCTGGCTTCCGCCGAGCGCGGCCACGATCGACGGCACCGCGTTGGTGACGATCAGCGTGCTGGACACGGCGGAGAACAAGGCGAGCAGCAACCCGGCCAGTGCCTTCAGGATCTCGCGCTCGGACAGCCGGGAGGGGGGAGCATCTAGTTCCATGCTTTAACTATATGGACATACGCACTACTTGGCAGGACCGAAGTCCTTGTCCGCCTGACGTTCGAGCGCCTCCTCGAGCGCCTCGCTGTTGAGCACCTTGAGGACCTCCCGGGCGTCGCCGAGCACTTCCTGGAAGCGCTCAACGAGCAGGCGGTTCACGGTGTCCAGGACCTCGTGCCCATGCCGGGTGACGTCGAAGACCACGCCGCGCCCGTCGGAGGCCAGCCCTCCGCGCTCGATCAGGCCGCTCCTGACCATGCCGTTGGTGAGGGCGGAGATGGCCGGCCGGCTGACGGCCGTGTACCTGGCCAGCTCGTAGGCCCGCTGCCGGCCGGCCGCCGCGCTGGTCAGGGCCCGGTACTGCGGCATGGTCAGACCGCCCTCCTCGCACGCCTGCTGGGCGATGCGGGCCAGGCGGACGATCGTCCGGACGGCGGCGAGCAGGTCGGCGTCCATACCCTTGTCCATGTCTCTCCTTCACACTGCGTCCTTGATCGGCCACAGCCTAATTGAATGGATTGAGGCGCTCCGCCCCATTGCGTACGACGAGAAAGTGGCTACACTCCCCATATGATTAAAGCACTTAACTACTTCTGGCCATGGGCGGCCGAGTAGCGCCCGACGGCCTGGACGCACTGGCCCAGGCCGAGCTCGTCCGCACCGGCCAGGTCACCCCGGCCGAACTCCTGGACGACACGATCGACCGCATCGGGAAGACGAACCCGGCGATCAACGCGGTCGTCACCACGATGTACGACGAGGCCCGCGCGACGCTGGCCGCCCCGCTGCCGGAAGGGCCGTTCACCGGCGTGCCGTTCCTGCTGAAGGACGGCGGCGGCGTGGCCTACGCGGGCGTTCCGATGACCTCCGCCAGCAGGTTCCTGGCCGGCTACGTCCCCGACCGGGACGGCGAGCTCACCCGCAGGTACAAGGCCGCCGGGCTCGTCGTCTGCGGCAAGACCAACCTGCCCGAGTTCGGGCTCCAGCCGACCACCGAACCGGAGCTGTTCGGCCCCACCAGGAACCCCTGGGACCCGGACCTGTCGGCCGGCGGCTCCAGCGGCGGCGCCGCCGCGGCGGTCGCGGCCCGCATGGTCACGATGGCCAACGCCAGCGACAGCGGCGGGTCCATCCGGGTGCCGGCCTCGTGCTGCGGCGTGTTCGGCATGAAGCCGACCCGGCTGCGCATCGCCTCCGCACGCCGGCGGGCCGGGGTCTCCATGCGCATCGCGGTGCTGAGCGAACACGCGATCACGCTCAGCGTCCGCGACTGCGCGGCCCTGCTCGACGCCACCGCCGGACCGCTGCCCGGCGACCCGTTCGTCGCACCCCCGCCACCGCGCCCCTACCTGGAGGAGACCAGAACCGACCCCGGCAGGCTGCGGATCGTCTTCACCAGGGAGCCGCTCCTCGGCGCGCCGCTCCACCCGGACGCCGTCGCGGCCGTGGAGGACGCGGCCCGCCTGTGCGAAAGCCTCGGCCACCACGTGGAGGAGGGCACGCCCCGGCTGGACTCCGACCTCGCCAGGCCGTTCACGACCGTCTCCGCGGGCGGTCTGGCCTGGGACATCGCCCACCTCGAACGCGTCACCGGCAAGAAGGCCCGGCCGGAGGACTTCGAGGCGGCCACCTGGGCCATGATCGAACAGGGCCGGTCCGGCTCGACGAGCCTGAGCGCCTACATGGACGCCCTGGCCGAGTTGCAGACCCTGTGCGACGACCTGGCCGCCTTCCAGGCGCCCTACGACCTCTGGCTCACGCCCGCCACCGCCGCCCCGGCCCCGCCGCTCGGCGCGTTCGCCACCGGCGGCCTCGCCCTCATGGGCGCCTTCCTGCAGTTCACCACGCTCATCAACATCACCGGCCAGCCGGCCGTGTCGATCCCCCTCTACTGGAACGCCGCCGGGATCCCTCTCGGCGCCCACTTCGTCGCGCCCTACGGCGACGAAGGCATGCTCTTCCGTCTCGCCGCCCAGCTCGAGGCCGCGCGCCCCTGGGCCGCGCGGGCTCCCCACCAAGCAGAGAGGTTCTCATGACGACGTCCACCGACACCCGGCCCAATCCGTACTTCCCCGGCGACCACTGGACCTCCCACGTGTTCATCGGCAACGAGGTGATGGACGACCAGCTCAAGCACACGCTCGGCATGATGTTCTTCGGCATGTCCGACCTCGGCGAATGCCTGGAGGCCGCGGGGAAGATCCGGGTCGACGACGAGGAGAGCTGGGTCACGGCCTGGTCCGACGTGGCCTCGCGGCTGCAGCAGCGGGCCGAGGCGGCCGAGCGCAAGGGCCGGCTGGTCAGCGCCGCCGGCGCCTACCTGCGGGCCTCGACGTACTGGCGCACCTCGCTGCTGCACTTCAGCTTCCCCGACGACCCCAGGGTCAGGGCGAACGCGGTCGCGGCCTACGCCTGCTACGACCGCTACCTCGAGCTGTCGGACTATCCGGGGCAGCTGCTCAAGATCCCCTACCAGGACAGCTTCCTGCCCTCCTACCTCTACCGTTCCCCGCTGGCCAAGGGGCCGGCGCCCCTGCTGATCTTCTTCCAGGGGCGTGACGCCTGGGCGGAGGACACCCGCTGGGTCTACGACAACGCGATCCGCCGCGGTTACCACTGCCTCGCCGTACAGGGACCGGGGCAGGGCGCGGCGCTGCGGGTGAACAACCTCCACTTCCGCCACGACTGGGAGAACGTCGTCTCCCCCATCGTGGACGTGGCCGAGAAGCTCGACGGCGTCGACCGCGAGCGCATCGGCCTCATGGGACTGAGCTTCGGCGGCTACCTCGCGCCCCGGGCGGCGGCGTTCGAGTCCCGGCTGAAGGTGTGCGTGGCCAACCCGGGCGTGCTGAAGTGGGGCGCCTCCATCAAGGAGAACCTGCCGGAGGCGCTCAGCCACGCCCTGGAGGAGGGACCCGGCGCGTTCAACGCCGCCGCGGGCGCCCTCTGCGAGGCCTCCCCGCTGGCCGAGTGGTTCATCCGCGACGCCTCCTGGAAGCACGGCGTGCAGACACCGTACGAGCTGTTCAAGGAGCTCGACGCCTGCGACCTGACCGACGTGGCCGGGCAGATCACCTGCCGCACGCTGGTCATGGACGGCGCCGAAGAGCGGTTCTCCGCGGGACACGCCGAGCAGCTCTACGACGCGCTGACCTGCCCGAAGGACTTCCTGCTCTTCGACACGACCTCGACCGCGCAGCTGCACTGCCAGACCGGCGGGACCGCGACGGCGGCCGAGTTCACCTTCGACTGGCTGGACGAGCACCTCTAACGGCGCCCTGAAGGAAGAGGGCGACACATGACCGCCGCCGATGTGCCGGATTCGTCCGAACCCGTCGTCCTGCCGGACGACCTGCTGCCCGGTGCCGAAGCCACGGAGCCGGGACTGCTCGACACACTCCGCCACGGCGGCTGGTCGATCTGCGCGACCGCCATCCCGCTCGTGGCCCTCGAACAACTCACCCGCGAGGCGACCACCACGCTCGCGCCGGACATCAGGGACTACTTCGGCATCTCCGCCGCCTTCCTCACCGCGATGGCCGGGCTGGCGGGCGTCGCGCTGACGGTCGGCGGCATCCCCATGGCGTGGCTGGCCGACCGGGTCAACCGCAAGCATCTCGTGGTCGCCTCCGGCGCGCTGGGCACGTTCGCGCTGACACTGGCCGGCCTGGCGCAGGACACCTGGCAACTGCTCGTCGCCTACCTGCTGACCGGCGTCGCCGCCGCGTACTCCAACCCGGTCTTCCTGTCGATGTTGTCCGACGCCTACCCGGTTCAGGGGCGCGGCCGGATCCTGTCGCTGCACGCCATGGCCACTCCGCTGGGACAGGCGCTGGGCCCGGCCCTGGCCGGCGGGGTCGCCGGGCTGGTGGGCGGACCGCAGGCGTGGCGGTGGGCCTACTTCGCACTGGCCGTGCCGTACGCGCTGGCCGCCCTCGCCGCGGCCGTCTTCCTGAGGGAGCCCGGCCGCGGCCGGGCCGAGCACCAGCCGTTCTCCGGTACGGCGGGCCCGCCGGTCGGGATCACGCAGGCGTTCCGCCAGATGATGCGGGTGAAGACCTTCGTCCACATGTGCGTGGGCATCGGCGTCCTGGGCCTGGCGCTGGCCACGCTCCCTCTCCAGATGTCGATCCTGCTGGGCGACGAGTACGGGTTCGACGCCTCCGCCCGCGGCGTCGTCTTCTCCCTGGCCCAGATCCCGGTCATCGCCGCGATGATCATCACCGGGCACCACTTCGACCGTTCCTACCGGCGCCATCCCGAACGGATCATGCACCTGGCCGGCTTCGCCATGCTCGCCTTCGGCGTGCTCGTCCTGGCCGGCGTCTGGTTCCCCTCGGTCTGGCCCCTGCTCACCTTCTACGTGCTGGCCTGCATGTGCAGCGGCGTCGCCCTCACCGCGGTCAACCCGCTGATCGCCTCGGTCACCCCGCCCCGGGTGCGGACCCAGGCGTTCGCGATCCTGCCGGTGTTCACCTTCCTCATGGGCGGCTTCCTCGGGTCCGTCTTCGCCGGATTCGTCGCCGACTCCTTCGGGCCGCGCATGGCGCTGACGGTGGTCATGCCGATCTCGGCGTTCGCCGCCGGATACGTGTTCCTCCACAGTGCCCGCTTCCTGCGGCCGGACATCGCCGCGGCGCTGTCCGAACTCACCAGAAAGGCGTGACAGCATGTTCGACCTGTCAGGCAAGGTCGCCGTGGTCACCGGCGCCAGCTCCGGCATCGGGGCGGAGATCGCCCGCGCGGCCGGCGCGGCGGGCGCCCGCGTGGTCCTGGCCGGCCGCTCCGAGTCCCGGCTGGAGGAGGCCGCGAAGGCGGTGACCGCCGCCGGGGCCGACGCGGCCACCGTGGCCGTGGACCTGCGCGCCGACGACGCGCCCGAGGCGATCGTCGCGGCGGCGCTGGCCCGGTTCGGCCGGATCGACGTCCTGATCCACTCGGCCGGCATCTACACCCAGGCATCCCTGGCGGAGACCACCGACGAGGTGTTCGACGACCAGTGGACGATCAACGTGCGGGCGCCCTTCCGGCTCACCCGGGCGGTCCTGCCCCACCTCGGCCACGGCGCCTCGATCATCTTCGTCTCCTCCATGTCAGGACATGTCGGCTCGCCCGGCGACAGCGCGTACTGCGCCTCCAAGGGCGCCGTGGAGCTCATGGTCAAGGCCCTGGCCACGGAGCTGGCGCCGGCGGGGATCCGGGTCAACGCGGTCGCGCCGGGAAACGTGCACACCCCGATCAACCGGGAGCTGATCACCACCGAGGTGGAGCGGGAGATCGTGGCCGCCACCCCGGCCGGGCGCATCGGGCTGGTGCACGACATCAGCCCGGCGGTCGTGTTCCTGGCCTCCGACGCCGCGGCGTACGTGGTCGGCGCGAGCCTGCCCATCGACGGCGGCTTCATCGCCCAGTAGCTGATTTCTAGGAGTTTGGCATGACCCGTTTTCCCAGTGGCGTCGGATCCGCCGACTGGCACCGCGAACTCGACCGGCTGGAGCTGGTCTCCCGATTCCCCGAGACCGCGCGCAACCTCTTCGACGAAGGCCCGCACCTGGTCTCGACACCCGATCTGCCCTGGGGAGACGCGGTCCGCGAGGCGTCGGTGGAGGCGTATCGCCGCTTCATCCACGGTGAAACCTGGATCACCGGGGGCGGCGCGCGCGAGATGGAAGCCGAGATCGTGCGGTGGATGGGCCGCCTGCTCGGCGCCGAGGAACCGGCCGGTTTCGTGACGTCCGGCGGCTCGGAGTCCAACATGTGCGCCATCCTGACCGCCAGGCAGCTGTCCGGGCGCCGTACCGGAAGCGTCGTCTATCCCGACAACGGCCACTACTCCCTGCCCAAGCTGTGCGCGATGTTCGGCCTCGACCCGGTGCCCGTCCCCGCTCCCGCCGAGGGGCTGCACCTGGTGGACCCGGCCGCGATCGAGGCGGCGATCCGCCCGGACACCATCGCCCTGATCGCGACCGCCGGCACGTGGGCGTACGGCAGCGTCGACCCGATCGAGGCGATGAGCGAGATCGCGCGCAGGCGGGGCCTTTACCTCCACGTCGACGGCGCGTTCGGCGGCTACATCCTGCCCTTCCTGGAGCGTTCCGGCTACGACCCCGGCATCCCGCCCTGGGACTTCCGCCTGCCCGGCGTGTGCTCGATCAGCGCCGACCTGCACAAGAACGGCATGGCCCCGCCGCCGGCCGGGACGTTGTTCTTCCGTGACACCTCCCTGCTCGCCGCGGCGAAGGAGATCTGCCCGCCCAACGGCACGATGTCCGGCACCCGCGGCACCGGGCCCATCGCGGGCGCCTGGACCATGGTCAAGCTCCTGGGCGAGGCCGGGTACACCGCCGTCTCCCTGGCGTCGATGGCCATGCGCGACGAACTGGCCGCGGGCGTGGGCGAGATCGACGGCCTGAGCGTGTATCCCGGGTCGCGGATCAACATGTCGCTCATCCACTCCGGCACCCTGGACCTGCGGCCGGTGGCCGACGAGCTGCGGGCGCGCGGGTGGATGTTCGCCGCCCGCGCGGTGCCCGCCCCGGTCGGCATCGTCGTGGTGCCCATGCCGCACAACCATGGGCAGATCCCCCACTTCCTCGACGATCTCCGCGATGCGGTACGGCTGGCCGTACCGCTGAACGGCGACGCGGACGAGGCCGAGCGAGAGAGCGTGTCCAGCTATGGCTTCTGAAGCCTCCCTGCGGGTGTCGGTGGACATCGGCGGGACCTTCACCGATCTGGTGGTGGAACGCGAGGCCTGCCTGCGCCTGTTCAAGTCGCCGACGGTGCCGGACGACCCGGTGCTCGGCATCCTGAACGTCCTGGGCATGGCCGCGGCGGCCGACGGCCTGCCGCTGGAGGCGTTCCTCGGCCGGGTGGAGACGTTCGTGCACGCCACCACCCGCGGCCTGAACGCCGTCCTCACCGGCACCACGGCCCGGACGGCGCTGCTCACCACCGCCGGTCATCCGGACATCCTGCTGCTGCGCGAGGGCGGCAGGCGGGACCCGTTCGACTTCACCACGCCCTTCCCCGAGCCGTACGTCCCCCGCTCGCTCACCTTCGAGGTGGACGAACGCGTCTCGGCCACCGGCGCGGTCCTGCGGCCGCTCGACGTGGCGGAGCTGGAACGCACCTGCGACCGGCTGATCGAGGCGGAGATCGAGGCGGTCGCGGTCTGCCTGCTGTGGGCCACGGTCAACCCCGAGCATGAACGGGCCGTGGGCGAGGTGCTCCGGCGCCGGCTGCCCGGGGTGCCGCACACGCTCTCCCACGCGCTCAACCCGTCCCTGCGCGAGTACCGCCGGGCCTCCTCGGCGGCCATCGACGCCTCGCTCAAGCCGTTGATGAGCGCCTACTTCGACGGGCTCACCGCACGGCTGCGCGCGGCCGGGCTGACGGGCCGGGTTCTGATGGTCACCTCCGTCGGCGGCGTCGCCGACGTGGACGACGCCATCGCCATGCCGATTCTCACGATCAACTCGGGCCCGTCGATGGCGCCGGTGGCCGGGCGCGCCTACGCCTTCACCGATCTGGGCGCGGACGAGGTGATCGTCGCGGACGCGGGCGGCACCACCTACGACGTGACGCTGGTGCGCAAGGGCGAGATCCCCTCGACCCGCTCGGCGTGGGTGGGCGCCGAGGGCACCGGGCACATGACCGGCCTGGCGTCCATCGACGTCAAGAGCGTCGGCGCGGGCGGCGGCAGCATCGCCTGGGTGGACTCCGGCGGCCTGCTGCACGTCGGTCCGCACAGCGCGGGCTCGGTGCCGGGCCCCGCCTGCTACGGGCGCGGCGGCACCGCGGCCACGGTGACCGACGCCGCGCTGGTGCTGGGCTACCTGGACCCGGACTCCTTCTCCAACGGCTCGATGACCCTGGACCCGGCCGCCGCCGTGGCCGCGGTCACCCGGGACGTCGCCGGGCCGCTCGGGCTCGATCCGGTCGGCGCCGCCCAGGCGATCCTGGAGCTGACCACCGAGCAGATGGTCCGCGCCATCGAGGAGATCACGCTGCAGCAGGGCATCGATCCCGGCCGCGCCGTCCTGGTCGGCGGGGGCGGCGCCGCCGGGCTCAACGCGGTCGCGGTGGCGAGCCGCCTGGGCAGCCGCAGCCTGGTCGTCCCCGCGGTGGGCGCCGCCCTCGCCGCGGCGGGCGCGCTCATGTCCGACCTCACCGCGGTGTACTCCGCCACGGTCCCGGCCGTGACCAGCTCCTTCGACACCGGGAAGGTCAACCTCGCGCTCGCCGGCCTGCTCGGCCGCTGCCGGGAGTTCGTCGCCAGGATGCCGGGCTCCGGCGCCTCCATCACCCTGTACGCCGAAGCGCGCTACCCGCAGCAGATCTGGGAGCTGGAGGTGCCGTTGCGGGTGCGCGCCTTCGAGCCCGGCGACGTCGGGGAGTTCGAGACCGACTTCCACGCCATGCACCGGCAGATCCTCGGCATCAGCGACGAGGCCTCGCCGGTGGAGGTGGTGAGCTGGGACGCGAGGGTACGCGTCGCGCTGCCCGGCTCCGGGGGCACGCTGACGACCCGGCTCACCGATCCGCGGCGGCCGTCGGTACGGCGGGCCTTCGTGACCGGTCACGGCATGGCCGACGTTCCCGTACGGCCCCTGGCCACGATCGCGCCGGGCGAACGGGTGCCGGGACCGGTGCTCATCGAGTCGCCGTTCACCACGGTGGTGATCGCCGACACCATCAGCACGGCGGAGCTGGGCCCCTCCGGCTCCCTGATCATCAACAGAGGTGACGCCGCATGACCAGTGTGGAAGCGCCAGCGCCGGGCCGTACCGGGGAGAGGCTGGACGGAGCCCGGCTCGCGGTGCTCAGCCACCGCTTCGAGGCCATCGTGCGCCGGATGTCGAACACTCTTGCCCGGTCGGGACGCTCCGGCGTGCTGAACACCGCCAGGGACTTCTCCTGCTGCGTGCTCACCGCGGCCGGCGAGGTGCTGATGACCGGCGACAGCCCGCCGATCCACGTGATGGGCGGCCCGGACCTGCAGGCCCGGTCGATGCTGGAGTTCTATCCCCGGCCCCGGGCCGGTGACGCCTTCCTGCACAACTCGCCCTACCACGGCAACACGCACGCGGCCGACCACTCCATCCTCGTGCCGGTCATGGACGACGACGGCGTGCACCGCTTCACCGTGCTGGCCAAGGCCCACCAGGCGGACTGCGGCAACTCGGTGCCCACCACCTACATGGCCAGCGCCCGCGACGTGTACGAGGAGGGGGCGCTGATCTTCCCGGTCGTCCGGGTGCAGGACGCCTACGCCGACTGCGCGGACATCCTGCGCATGTGCGAGATGCGCATCCGGGTGCCCGAGCAGTGGCGCGGCGACTACCTCGCGGTCCTGGGCAGCGCCCGCATCGGTGAACGCGCGCTGCTCCAGCTCGCCGACGAGGTCGGCTGGGACACGCTGACCGGATTCGCCCGCGACTGGCTCGACTACGGCGAAGCCCGCATGGAGGCGGCGATCCGCGCGCTGCCCGCCGGCGTGGCCACCACCGCGACCCGGCACGATCCCTTCCCCGGCGTGCCCGACGGCGTGCCGATCCAGGCCACGGTCGCCGTCCGGCCGGAGGCGGGCATCATCGAGGTCGATCTGCGCGACAACCCCGACTGCGTGCCGTCCGGCCTGAACCTCAGCGAGGCGTCCTCGCGTACGGCGGCGCTCATCGGCGTGTTCAACAGCATCGACCACACCGTCCCGCACAACCAGGGCAGCTTCCGCCGCGTGCGGGTGCGCCTGCGCGACAACTGCGTCGTCGGCATCCCCCGCCACCCCTTCAGCTGCTCGGTGGCCACCACGAACCTGGCCAACCGGGTGGGCAACATCGTCCAGCGCGCGATGGCCGAGATCGGGGCGGACATGGGGCTGGCGGAGGTCGGCTCCGGCATGTCGCCGTCCGAGGCCGTCGTGTCCGGCACCGACGAGCGTACCGGCGCCCCCTTCGTCAACCAGATCTTCATCGGCCCCAACGGCGGCGCCGGCGGACCGGCCGCCGACGGCTGGCTGACCATGAGCGACCTGGGCAGCGGTGGCACGCTGCTGCTGGACAGCGTGGAGATCGACGAGCTCAAACAGCCGATCGTCATCCACCGGCGGCGGCTGGCGCCCGACACCGAAGGAGCGGGCCGGCATCGCGGCGCCCCGGGCCTGGAGGTCGAGTACGGCCCGCTCGGCGGCACGATCGCGGCCATCTACGCCAACGACGGCTCGATCAACCCGATGATGGGCGCCAGAGGCGGCCTGCCCGGCGCGCCCTCGGCCCAGCTCAAGCGGGAGCGCGACGGGACACTGCGCCCGGTGGACATCTGCGGCCCTGTCCACGTCGAGGACGGCGAGCGGCTGCTCGCCCGCACGAGCGGAGGCGGCGGGTACGGTCCCCCGCACACCCGCGCGCCCGGGGCGGTCGCCCGCGACGTGCGCGAGGGCTGGATCACGGCGGCGCGGGCACGCGAGGTCTACCTGGTCGCCCTCGACGCCGACGGTCACCCGGACCCGGACGGCACGGCCCGCCTGCGCGCCCGTCAGGCGTCCTCGACGGCGTAGAGGGTTCCTCGACGGGCTAGAGGGCGGAGAGTTCCAGGCGGGAGGATGTCGACCTCGAAGTGGTCGGCGGCGCCCAGCTGGGGCCAGGTGGCAGAGGAAAGGTCCACGGAGAAGGAGACCAGGGGTGGTTCGAGGCTGACGGAGGAGAAGGACGTGGTGGTGAGGCCGACGGGCAGGCCGTCGCTCTGGGCGGTGATGACCACGACGCCGCCGGCGTGCACGGCCGGCGCCCGCCTGAACTGGTCGGCGGCGATGGAACGGCCGGGCAGCGGGTCGGTCATGCGGGCGAGCTCGTTCTGTCGGGGTGACCGAAGGTGGGCGTTGGCTTGACCACGAGGGATTCCTCACGAGAGTGGGCATGCTCGCGCAGGGGGACGCGGAGAAGGAGGAGTCGTCGGTGAGGTGGCTACAGGTCCGTGATCAGCGACACCGGGCGCTGGCGACGTGACCGTGGTCGACGTGCGAGCGCCTGGTCAGCGGGAAACCCTGGCTCATACCAGCGACGCTAGGCCGGGATCCCCTTAAGTTCAATATTTCCTACTTGTTTATAGGGTTATATCCCTGTCTGCTTTGCTGTCGCCATGACCACAGCACGCACGCCAGACGCCAGGTCTGCCGGACACCTCACGATCGGCGGCGACCTCGACCTCACCCGGATCGGCTATGGCTCCATGAAACTGACCGGCTGGCCGCAGGGCGCCCGGCGGCCGGATCACGACACCGCGCTCGCCGTCCTGCGTCGTGCGGTGGAGCTCGGGGTCGGCCACCTCGACACCAGCTACTACTACCGCCGCGACGGTGTGGCCGCCAACGACCTCATCCGCGAGGCGCTGCACCCGTACCCGGCCGGCCTGGTGATCGCCACCAAGGTCGGGCCGATCATGGAAGGCGAGGAGGACCGCGCGCCCGGCACGCGCGTCGGGCTCACCCCCGACGGGCTGCGCCGCGCCGTCGAGGCGAACCTGTCATCGCTGGGAGTCGACCGGCTCGACCTGGTGAACCTGCGGATGGACGGCGCCGTCACACCCGAGGAAGGCTCCATGGAGCCGGCGCTCGAGACGCTGTCCGGCCTGCGGGACGAGGGAATGATCCGGCACCTCGGCATCTCTAACGTGTCAGCGCCCCAGCTGGCCCAGGCGCAGGCCATCGCGCCGATCGTGTGCGTGCAGAACCTGTACAACGTCGGCCGCCGCCGGCACGAGGCCATGGTGGACTCCTGCGCGCGGGCCGGGATCGCGTTCGTACCGTTCTTCCCCATCAGCGAGTTCGACGAGGCCGTGACCGCGCGCCTGGCCAAGGTCGCCGCCCGGCACGACGCGACCGTGCCGCAGGTCGCGCTGGCCTGGCTCCTGGCCCGGTCGCCGTCGATCCTGGTGATACCGGGCACCGGGTCGGTCGCGCACCTGGAGGAGAACATCGCCGCCGCAGATCTGCGGCTGAAAGCCGAGGACCTCGCCGAACTGGCCGGCTAGTTGTTCCGTCCTCAGAGGTTGGGTACGCGGCTGGCCGCCGCGGTGGTGATTGTAGGTGTGGAGCCATTGCGGGAGTGCTTGGCGGCGTTCGGTCCTGGCGGGCATGGAGGGCGGGGTCCAGCCGGCGTGCCTGACCATCTAACCCAGGGCCAGGGCCGAAGGCATGCAGGGAGCGGAGTGCAGTACCCGCGGCTGCGTGCCATCCTGGCCCCGCACGAGGAGGCGGCCCGCGAGCAGATGCGCGCCTTCCTGGAACGGGCCGGAGCGCCCGGCCCGCGGGCGCGCGCCCGCGACTACGTGGCCCGCGTCGACGGCCTCATCTTCGACCGCCTCATGGGCGGCGCCGACGCCCCGGAGCCGCCGCCGCGCCTCCCAGGACCGCATGGACCGTCCCGGCGCCTCAACCTTCGGTCTGCTGACCGACGACCTCGGCACCTGCCACGCCCTCGCCGTCACCGCCGGCGCGACCGAGGCCGTCCCCCCGCACGACCCCGACGGCATGCCCCGCTGCTCGGCCGTCCGCGACCCGAGCGGCAACTGGATCTGGCTCTACCAGGCCTGACGGGAGGTCCTGGTGCTCGATCAGGTAGGCCATGGCCAGCGTTTCCACGAGTTCGGCCGGGCCGTCGCGCAGGCCCAGCACGTTGAACGCCCATACCGCCTGGGCCCGTGCCGCCTCCCGGCCGGCCCATCGGCGCCGGTCGGCGAGGAGGCCGGCGATCGTGAGCGACGGGCGCACGATGAGCTGTTCGGCCGCCACACGCAGGTTCAGCGGGAGATATCCGCACTGCCGTGTCAGGCGGGCGGCGGCCTCGGGTTCCGCGGCGACGCGTCCGGCACCGGCGGCGGCCGCCAGCAGATCGGCGGATTCGGCGGCGGTGAGCGGGCTCAGGGCCAGGTGGTGGGCGCCGTCGCGGGCGACCAGACCGCCCAGGCGGTGCCGGCTGGTGACCAGGACGAGGCATCCGGCGTTGCCGGGCAGCAGGGCGCGGACCTGGTCGGTGGTGGCGGCGTCGTCCAGCAGGACGAGCAGGCGCCGCTCGCCGATCAGGCTGCGCAGCAGGGCGGCCCGCTCGCCCACCTCGGCGGGCAGGTGCCGCAGGTCCGGGGCGAGCGCACGGAGGAAGCGGGCCTGCGCTTCTGCGGGCGGCATCGGGCCGGCGCCGGAACCGCGCAGGTCGACGTGCAGCTGGCCGTCCGGGAACCGGCCGGCCACGCGGTGCGCGAAGTGCACCGCCAAGGCGCTCTTGCCGACGCCGGCCACTCCGTCGATCACCGCGATCGCGACGGCGTCGCCCGCGTCCGGCACGAGGGCCGCCAGGCGGGCGAGCTCGGAGGAACGGCCGGTGAAGCCCGCCACGTCATGCGGCAACTGGGCCGGGCGCCGCCACGCGGGCGGATCGGCCACGGCCAGTTCCCACAGCGCCACCAGCCGCGCGGTGTCCCCGCGGCACGCCTGGCTGATGGCCTCGACGGCCTGCCGGGAGGGCAGCAGCTTGCCGTTGAGGTAGCGCTCCAGTGAGGACTTGCTGCAGTGCGTACGCGCCGCCATCTGGACCAGCCCCAGACCGGAGGCGGCCTTGAGAACACGCAGTTCCGCCGCGAGTCTGCGGCCGTGCAACCCGTCCACCACTTCTAGGCCCTCGCGAAGTGGGCGTAGGCATCGACGTCGACACTCACCTGTCCGGTCCCCTCGTTCTTCAGCACCACCGACCCGTCGGCGCGCACGGCGGCGGTGGTGAAGCCGACGGCGTCCTTGCCCGCCGGATACGCGACCACCCGCGAGGTCGCGGGCCCGCTCTGCGGCACCACCGAGACGACCCCGGCCGCCGCGCCCCTGGCGGCGACGGTCAGCCCGACCGCCGTGACGCCGGCGAACCGCAGCGTCCTGGTGCCGCCCGCCGGAATCTCCAGCGCCCTGGCCGCGGGCGCAGGGCGGATCGCCTTGACGACCGAGGCCCGTTGCCCGGCGGTGTAGTAGCCGGCGACGTCCACGGAGATCTCGACGTTGTCGAAGCCGAGGTTGTGCACGTTGATCTTCCCGTCGGGGCCGGGCCTGACGATCGTGTGGAACTGCGTGGCGACGCCCGCCGGGTAGTCGGCGTTGGCCTCGGCGGGGAAGGCGTCACCGGCGGCGTAGACACGCATCGTGCCCGTCGAGGGGCTCTTCAGGATGACCGTGAGCGCGACCTGGGCCACGCCGGTCGCGGGCAGTCCGGGCATGGCGGCGGTGGACAGCTGGTGGTTGCCCCACGCGGGGACGACGGTGCGGTCGGCCACCCGCGCCGGCGTGATCGGGACGTAGGTGCCGCCCACGAAGGCCGCCGCGCGGTCGAGAGTGTGACCGTGCGCGTCGAGCGTCACCCTGACCGCACCCGTGCCGCGGTTGACGACCTTGACCTTCCCGTCCGCGCCGACCCTGGTGATGATCATCGTGGACGCGAAGCGGGTGTGGTCGTAGGCGAGGACCTTTCCGTCCGGTTCCTGCTCGTTCGAGGCGTGTACGGCCAGCGCCCCCGACCCGAATCCCTCGCCCTTGGCGCTGACGTTGAGCGAGATGGCCCGCAGACCTTCGGCAGGCAGTCCGGCCACGCCCGCGACCTGAACGGCCATAGCGGAGTTCGCGCTGATCTGGACGTTGTCCAGGAGCCTGCCGCGGGAGTGGAAGTACTGGTCGGGTCCCGGCCGGGGCGTCGCGTCCAGGGCGGCGTCATCGAGCTGGAGGCGGGGCGTGGTGGCGCCCGGATAGCTGATGGCCCGCCCGCTCTCCTTCAGCCTGGCCTCCAGAGCGGCGGGGCCGAGCCCGGGGAAGGCCTGGCCCAGGACGGCGAGCGCGCCGGAGACGTGCGGGGCGGCCATGGAGGTGCCGCTCATCGGCGCCCAGCCGTTCCCCGGCACCGAGGAGATGATGTCGCTGCCCGGGGCGAGGAGGTCCAGGAGCGGGCCGCGGTTGCCGAAGGAGGACAGGGTGTCGGCGTCGGTGGTGCTGCCCACGGCGATCGCCGAGGACACGCAGGCCGGAGCGGTGATCGCGTCCGGGTAGGCGTCGTTGCCCGCGGCGACCACCGTGGCGACGCCCGCGGCGAGCAGGGTGTCGATGACGGCCTTGCGGGGGTCGCCGTCGCAGGGTGCGGTGTGCCGGCCGGCGCCCAGGCTCAGGTTGGCCGCGACGATGGGCAGCGTCTGCTTCAGCGCCTGGACCTTCTCCAGCCCGGCGAGCTGGGCGCTGGGGAAGCTGAGCACGCATGGCGCGCGGCCGGAGCCGCAGAAGTCGTCGGAGTCGAACCTGCTGAAGATCTGGATGGCCACGATGCCCGCTCCGGGCGCCACACCGCTGCCGTCGTCGCCGTCGAGCCCCTCGCCGTCACCGGCGACGATCCCGGCCACGTGCGTACCGTGCGAGCAGTCGAGCAGTTCGTCGGCGCACTGGCCGCTCTCGGCGTCGGCGGAACCCGCGCCCTCCTGCCGGGCGGCGCCGTTCGGGCACAGGCTGGAGGCGGAGTAGTCGAAGTCGGCGGGCGAGAAGCACGCCTCCGCCACGACCCGGCCGCCCAGGAACGGATGCCCGGCGGCGACCCCGGTGTCCAGCACGGCCACGACGCCGCCCGCGCCGGTCAGCCCGGCCGCCCTGGTGCGGTCACCGCCGATCAGCGGAACGCTCCGCCCGAGAACCGGAGGCGCCGGCCGGTCCTCGGACACGCTGACCACGCCCGGCAGGCCGGTCAGCCGCCGGAGCCCAGCCTGGCCGGTACGCAGGGTGACCACGGGCAGGCGCGCCAGCGTCTGGAGCACCTGCCCGGTCCCGGACGCGGCGGCCAGATCGGCGCGTTCCCTCGTCACCACGTTGACCCGCAGCTCGGCTCCCGCGGCGAGCCGCGCGGCCAGTCCCGGCTCCACCCACGGTCGCGCCGCCGCGTTCGACGTGCCGGCCGCCACGGTGATCGAGGACAGCAGGAACGCCACCGCGACGATGGCTAATCGCCTCATGAGCCTCTCCTTCGCGGCGCAGGGCACGCTGCTCGTGCGCACTGTAGGCGGGCCCTGTTGCCACGCGGTTGCCGGCGACGTCAGCGGCCCTCGCGGCTGCCGATCCGGCCGAAGATGGCGCTCGACTCCCGGCGGGCGGCGCCGGCCTGGGCGGCTTCGCCGTACCGGTGCTCCAGGTGGGCCAGGACGGTGAGCGTGCGGGCACGCCACAGCGGGAGCTCCAGCGCCTCCCAGAGGGTGAGCGACGCCGACAGCGCGACCCTGGCCTCGGCCGTCGCGCCCTGCTCCAGGCGGAGTTCGCCGAGCGTGCGCAGGCCAAGCGCGCGGCCGAAGCGGTCGCCCTGGCCGGCGAAGACGCGCAGGCTCGCCTGGAGTGCCCGCTCGGCCTGCGGGAGGTCGCCCACGCGGATCCGGATCTTGGCCAGCGACTGGTCGGCGTAGGCGGCGCCGTGCGGGTCGGCCAGGGCGGTGAACAGCCGGCGCGACTCCCGCGTCCTGGCCGCCGCGGGCGCGTACTCGCCCCTGGCCCGGTGCACGAGACCGACGCTGCGCTGCAGCAGCGCCTCGCCGCGCCGGTCGCCGATCTTCTGGTACGCCCGCAGCGCCCGCCCGAGCAGCCACAGGGCCAGTTCGTCGTCGCCCCGCTCGCGTTCCACGAAGCCGAGCATGTAGACGGCGTGCGCGTGCCCGGCCAGGTCGCCGAGCGAGGCGAAGATCGACGCCGCCTCCAGCAGGTCGGACTCCCCCTCCGCGAACCACCCGCCCTCGGCCCGTACGGTCCCCAGCCCGGACAGGGCGGCCGCCAGATGCCGCCGGTCGCCGAGCCGCTGGAAGGCGCGCCTGGCCTCCTCGTAGGCGGCCACGGACTCGGCGAAGCGGTCCTGGGCGAAGCGCATCCGGCCCAGCCCCAGCATCACCAGCCCCTCGCCCTCAAGATCGCCGGTCCGCCCGACGGCCTCCTGGCCGCCGGAGCGCCCGCCGAGGCGGGGGTCGCCGCGCAGGATGTCCTGGCGCAGCCGTACCAGGGCGGGACCGGGGTCGAGCCCGAGCTCCCCGGACAGCCGCGCGCGGACCCGCTCGAAGACGTCGAGCGCCTCGGCGACGCGCCCGGAACGGTACAGCGCGAGCATCAGCAGCCCGGCCGGCCGCTCACGGGCCGGGTCGGCCGCCACCTCCTCGGCCAGCGCGCCGAGAACCTGCCGGTGGCGCCCGAGCCGCAACGACGCCTCGGCAAGATCTTCGAGCGCCTCGCGCCGCGCCTCCTCCAGCCTGACGCAGAGCAGGTCGCGCGCCCCGCCGACCGCCGCCTCGTCGAGGGCGGGACCGCGCCACAGGTCCAGCGCCTGCCGCAGCAGCCCGGCCTTCTCCTCGTCGTCGAGGCTGGCGGCGGCCTGTTCCCGCAGTACGGCGAAGCGATGCGTGTCCACCGCCATGGGGTCGATCCGCAACCCGTAGCCGGACCCGGCGGCAAGAACCTCCACGTCGCTCCCGGCGAGCAGCCCACGCAGCCGGGACACGAGCACCTGAACCTGCCTGCGCCCGCCCTGCGGCGCCCCGTCCGGCCAGAACGCCTCGGCCAGCCGCTGCAGCGGAACCATCCGGTTGGCCGAAAGGGCCAGCACGCCGAGCAGCAGCCGCTGCTGACGCCTGGGCAGCGCCACCGGCGCCCCCGCGCGCCGGAACTCGACCGGACCGAGCAACAGGACGCCGTCACGTGGTGACTTGATCACCTGTCCATGATTGACCGGGCGTCGAGTAATGACGTCAACGGATATTCAACCGAGACGAATCCCACTATTTCCCGAAAAAACCTTAGCGTGTCCGAGGCACGGCCGATATGCGAATGATACGGATCAATGTTCGGGGAATGGGGTACGTCACCTTCCGTCATGGATCATCGCCGTAGAGGCGACTGATGAGCTCCTCAACGCTCGATGCGATGTGCACCCATTCCGGAGATCCGGAGAATCTCAGGTGGAGCACCCTCGGAACCGTGGATGTGGCTCGATAGTCCAAGGCGATGGGCATGTCCGGGCCCAGGTCGCCGATCACAATGGAGAGGGACGGCTCGATGCCGACGCTTCGCCCCTCGACCGGTGACCCGTAGACATCCTCGGTGCCAGAGCGCTGCCAGAATTCGTTCTGTCGTTTCATGTCGGGCAGGTCATAGAAATAGGGGTGGTCCGGCTCTGCTCCGAAAATGTCCAGATAGACGCGCTCACATGGTGGCGGCACCCACCTGCCCGCCCTGATCAGCGCGATCAGAGCGGGCGGAAGTGGAAGTCCTCCTATCAGGAGGTCCGTCACTGAGGTTGGCTCCATGCTTCGAGGCCCGTGGCCCTTCGGAGCGCTGCGAGGATCGGCTCCCGGAATTCCATCGGCGCTTCTAGTTCTCCATGGTGACGCATGTTGACGCCCAGTGACCTCCAGCCTACTTCGAGACCTCCGTTTCGCACGAACGCCGTGAAGGCGACCGTGTCGCGGGATCCGTCGAAGAACTCCATGTTGGTGGGCCTATGCCCGCCGTTGCGAGCGACAAGGGCATGGGGGCCGCTGCTGAGCCGCGCCACCAAACGGCCTGTGCCGGGATCGAACACACCGCTGAATGCATAGCCCTCTTGCATGATGGTCGCGGAGGCCCGGTTGTGCGGAAGGGACTGATCCGTTGAGATCACCCTGAGGTCGCTGACTTCACAGTTGTGGACGAGTGCGGACGTCGCGCCGGCGAGAACGTAGTAGGTGTGGAGGTCGGCGACGGTGAGGTTGTGCACTCGGGCCTGGGCGCTCCAGGCCCTGACCGCGGTGATCTGGACGTAGGTGCCGGCGGCGGTGCGCAGGAGCTGGCCCGGCCGCAGGTCCTTGGCGTCGCGCCAGGCCTTCTCGTTCTCCACCCAGAAGGGATGACCTTCTGTGGCGATGATGTCCCCGGAGACCACGGTGATGGTGACGAGGTTCTTGACGCCTTCGCCGACGATGGTGGCGGTGACGTCCTTGGCTTCGGTGCGGCCGGTCTCCGGGTCGGTGGCCAGGACCTTGTCACCAAGGTCGAGCTGGTCTATGCGTCTACCGGAGCCGTCGGCGAGCAGGACCTTCGTGGACGGAGCGAAACTGTTGGACGTGCAGGAACCACCGCCCGAGCCACGCGATGCCGCCCGGGGATTCTTGCTGCGTTTCGCGGCGCGGGCCATCAGCCCGTCGATGGCGGCGATCCTTTTGTTGATCTCCTCGATTCTGGCGTCGAGCTGTTCGATGGCCTGCCGCGCGGCCTTGACGGCGCCTTGGACCTTCTTGTAGATCTTGATGCCCATCCGGACCCTGGTGGAGAGTTTCCAGATCAGGCCGCCGATTTTCTTGGCGGGCACCACTTCGAGGAGCAGGCTGACGCACTTGCCCACGCTGCCGCTGAAGCAGCCCTTGATGTCTTCGATCTTGAGGAAGTCTTTGATGAAGCCGATGCCGGCGGCTTTCAAGGCTTCGAGCACCGCGTTCCGCTTGGCGATCTGCTGTTGCTGCCGACGCTCGTTCTCCGCGTTGTCGCGCCCGGATTCCAGGCCCTTCCTGGCCCTGTCGAAGTCGCAGGGGCCCTCGCAGTCGTCGTCGTCCAGCTGGTCGTCTCTGCAGGGGGGATCGAGGGACTTCGTGCAGGCGATGCCGCTGCAGCAGGGGGCCATGCCGGTCGGGTCGGACAGGGTGACGGGGTTGTTGCTGGCGTAGTTGTAGCCGTTCATCTGCTGCGAGTCGCCCATCTGGATGAGGGGGTCGACGGAGATGAAGCGGCCGGTGACGGGGTCGTAGCCGCGGGCGCCGAGGGTGGTCAGGTCGGTGCTGTCGTCGGTGATGCCGCCGACGAAGCCGCGCTGGTGTTCCTGAGGCCATTCGCCCTGGGCGCCGCGTAAGCGGCCGAAGGGGGCGTAACGGCGCTGGCCCAGGGCTCCGGTTTCGGCGTTGATGGCCAGTTCGGAGCTGCCCTGGTGGTCGCCGATGAGGTAGGTGACCCCGGCGGTGGTCCGCATGGCGTTGCCGACGAAGCGGCGCGCGGTGGTGGCGGTGGCGCCCTTGGCCAGGTGGACTTCCAGGCCGGGCAGGTACAGGGTGGTGCCGTCCTTGTCGCGCCGGATGAGGCGCTCGCCGTCGGCGGTGTGAAGGAAGCGGGTTTCGCCCTTCTTGTCGTCGTTGACCTGGGTGAGTTCGCCTTCGGCGTCCCAGGTCAGGGTCTGGTTGCCGCCCTGGGTGTGGCGTTCTGTGGTGTTGCCGGAGGCGTCGTAGGCGTAGGAGGCGGCTCCGGAGACGGTGGTGAGTCGGTGGGCCTTGGCCGGGTCGTAGGCGTAGGTGCGGTCGGACTGCCGGGCGCCGCCGGAGGGGCCGGCACCGTAGAGGGACTCGCTGCGGCGGTTGCCGGTGTCGTCGTAGGTGTAGGCGGCCCGGTAGGGGGCGGGGCCGCCGATGGTGGTGTCCGCGCCGGTCTCGGCGCACGGCGTGTCGTCGGGCTGGGTCCAGGCCTCCGACAGGCGCGACAGCTCGTCGTAGCGGAAGCACTGGTTGTCGACGCCGTCGCGGGAACTGTCCTTGACCTGGGTGATGTTCCCGGCGGGCTGGTAGGCGTACTGGGTGCTGCGGTCGGTGCCGGGCATGCCGAAGTGCCAGGTGGTGGCCTTGGCCAGGCGGCCGGTGCCGAACTCGTAGTCGAAGGTCTGGTCGATCTGCTTTCCGGCGGCGCCGGACCGCATGCGCAGGCCGATGAGCCTGCCGGTCTTGGTGTAGTCGGTGCCGATCAGATAGGTGGACAGCTGGGACTTGGTGGAAACCAGGCGGCCGAGGTCGTCGTAGGTGTAGGCGATGTTCTCGGCGGGCAGGCCGCCGGCGGCGGGGCTGCTGCTCGCGGCCACGCTGCCGTCGAGGTTGTAGCCGGTGTCGAAGACGTAGCCGCCGGCCGGCGCCAGGGCCCCTTCGCCCGCGGGGAGCGTCACCCTGGTGCGCTGGGGGCGGTCCAGGTTGTCGTACTCCTCCACCTGCGTGGTGTAGCTGTCGTTGCCGACGATGCGCGAAGAGCTGGTCAGCTGGCCCTTGCGGACGGTGTCGTACACCCATTCGGCGATCTTGGTGCCGGGTGCGGAGGTGGTGGCGTCGTACTTGGCGATCGGGCGGCCCAGGCCGTCGTACTGAATGCCGATCTTGTGGTTGCGGGCGTCGGTGGTGAGCACCGGCCGGTCGAGGTCGTCGTAGGCGACCTTTTCCACGCCGCGGTCGGGATCGTCGCTCCGCACCCGGCGGCCGAGCAGGTCGTAGGTGTAGGTCCAGACCTGGTTGCCGGGACCGGTCACCGAGTCCGGCCGGCCGAGGTGGTTGTAGCCGAACTTCGTGACGACCGGTCCGGCCGCGCGGTGCTGGTGCACTTCGCGGGTACGGCCGTGCACGTCGGTGTAGGTGGTCACCGGGGTACCGCCGGACGGCGGGATGACCTTGGTCCAGTCGTCGCCGTACTCGTAGCGGGTGCTCCACAGCTCGTTGGCCGCGCCGTCGCTGTTGCCGGACAGCAGCCGTTCGGTGAGCAGCCGGCCGCGGCCGTCGTAGGTGTTCCAGAGCTGGCTCTCCACCGCGCCCACGACCGCCGCGCCGAACCGGGCGGGTCGCGGGTCGCCTTCGGCGTAGTAGGGCGCGAAGGTGTAGTGGACCTGCCCGGCCCCGTTGTAGATGGTGTCGGAGATGATCCGGCCCTTGGTGCCGCCGCTCTTGCCGGGAGCCTGTGACTGCCGTGGCCGCAGCCAGCCGTCGAACAGCGTGAAGGAGAGTTGCTGGCCGCCGTCGTTGGTCAGCGTCCTGGCGCCCACGGCCACGATCGCGCCGGGGTTCATCAGGTACTGGTACTCGTTGTCGGGAACCTGGCTCTTCGTACGGCCGGGCCCCCAGACCTTCGAGGTGCGCCCCAGCGCGTCACGGTCCGCGATGGTCGTCTTGCCGCTGGGATTGGTCTCCCGGATCGCCAGGCCCCACGCCGGATCCAGCACCCTTGTGGTGCTCATGGCCGATTCTGGGTCACCGGCCCTGGCCCGCGGGGTGGTCGAGGTCACCTCGGTGGTGACGCCGTGCGGTTCTGAGTAGTCGGTGGAGGAGATCAGCCCGGCGGCGTCGGTCACGGTCTTCGGCCGGCCTAGGACGTCGTAGCTCGACCGGGCCATCACCTGGTAGGAGGTGATCGCGGTCGCGGTGGCCGCGACGGCCCGCTCGGTCTTGGTCACCTCGCCGTGCGCGGGCGCCGCCTTGAACGCCTTGTCGTCGTAGTAGCTGCGTACGTCGGCGACCAGGTCGGTGGTCAGGTTCGGCGTGTCGGCGCAGCGCCGGGCCACCGTGATCACCCGGGCCGCCAGCCTCAGCACCCGCGACCCGTCGGCGGTCAGCTCGGTCCTGGTGCATTCCTCGTCACCGGGGACGCCGACCTCGCCTTCGTCGTCGATGGCCAGCGCCGTGCCGTTGGTGAGGTCGAAGTCGGTCACGGTGGAGCGGGTCTGCTGCCAGGAGGAGCCGGCCTGGGCGAAGGTGCGGGTCGTCTTGGTGCCGGTGAGGTTGGCCGTCATCGTGCCCCACGGCCGGGACTTGCTGGCGGTCTGGTGGTGCCATGGGCTGGTGACGGACTTGCTGACCGCCGCGCCGTCCACCTTGTCGTAGGTGACGGTGCGCAGGGTCATGCCGTGCAGCGACTCGTGGTCGGTGGGGTTGCCGCCCTCGCCGTCGGGGAGGGTGACGTTTTTGGTGCCGCCGGAGGGGCCGGCGCGGTCGCCGTGCATGCCCTGGAAGAACCAGTGGTCGGTCTGGGACGGCGTGCCGCCGCTGGCCTGGCTGGTCGCGCCGCTGATCACGCGGACCCGGTCGTAGCCGCGCCAGTTCGACCACGTCCTGTACTTCTGCGGGGTGATGCCGTCGTCGTCGGCGTAGTGCCAGGCGGGCCGGCCGATGCTGTAGTCGTAGCGGGTGACCATGTCCGAGCCGCCGCCGGTCAGGTCGGTCTGGATCAGCGCGCGCACCACGTACTTGTGGAACCAGTCCAGGCTCGGGTCGGCCCCGCCGTTGGCGTTCTGCCAGAACGTGGGGAAGCAGCGGCGCCGGTTGGTCGCCGGTTCGGGCAGGTCGGAGGGGGTGCAGTCCGTCTCCGAGTAGGTGATGTCGAGTTTGCCGCCGGTCTCGTTCTGGATGGCGGCCACGCGTTCCTTGATGAACGGGCCGACGTCGTCGCCGAGTTCGTCCACCCGGTTGGCCAGTTGCTGGTAGACGAAGCTGACCGGCGGCGTGGTGATCGGCGCGGGTCCGGCGTGCCCGGTGTGGGCGATGTCGGTGAGCTTGAGCTGCCGGTCCACGTCGGCGATGCCCCACAGGTGCTTGAACTGCCACGAGTCCACCTCGCGGTGGCCGGTGCCCGCCGGGTTGACGACCTTGGTGGTGACCTTCGTCAGCCGCTTGCGGGTCCAGAAGCTCGGCGTCGCCGTACCCTTGCCGTCCTTGCACTCGGTGCCCTGGTCGCAGTTCATGTCCCAGGGCACGTCCGGCCAGCGGGCCGGGTGGGCGCCGATGTCGCCGCATTCGTCGGCCAGGCAGCGTTCGGCGTTGGTGAACTCGACCACGGCCGGAGGCGTGGCCGGGAAGAGGTCGCCGCCGCGCAGGCCGTACTGGATGGAGGTCAGGTAGCCGCCGCGGGTGTAGGGGGTGTCGTCGGCGGCGCGCAGGTTGCGGCCGTAGTGGTTCTTCTCCTTGGCGTAGTAGAGGGCTACGGCGTTGCCGCGCGTGTCCTCGATGTAGTCGAGGTTCCACCGCCAGCCCTGCGCGCACCAGGAGTCCTTGAAGGCGTCCTTGTGGCACGGCTCGCCGCTGTCGTTGCCGAAGACCGGCACGTCCCAGGCGGCGTTGGTCTGCGGCTTGCCGGAACTCCAGCCCGGCAGGCGGTTCTTGCCGAAGTAGTACCGGGTGCCGTCGGGGGTGGTCACCCGCCAGTGCTCGTTGTCGTCGTCGCCGTTGCCGGTGTCGGCGTCGGTGCCGGTGAGCCGCTGGACCTTCGTCCCGTTGTCCTTGGCCAGCACCCAGGAGTCGGCGCCGGTCGGGATGAGCTCGCCGCCCGATCCGCCCAGGGAGAGCGTGGCGTTGTCGTAGGCCCAGCACTGGTCCATCGGCTCGACCTGGTAGGTCGGGTCCTTCGGCACGCCGTCGTCCTTGCAGGACTTGTACTTGCGCTCGATGTACCCGGGCGACAGCTCGAAGCCGTCGCCGGCCCACGAAGCCTGGTTGTTGCTGCTCACCGTGCGGCCGTCGATGGCCGCCGAGGAGTAGTTGACCGCCAGGTTCGGCACCAGCCCACCCGGCACCGGCGGCACCCGGAGCGGGTAGGACCAGGAGAAGTCCCCCGACTGGGCGCTGACCTGCCACGTGGACGACGGCGAGAGCGAGGTGACCCCGAAGTCGCCCTTGTCGCCCGCCGCCGCGGACGTCACGGCCAGCACCATCGGCTCGGCGCCGAGGTCCACGCCCGCGCTGAGCGTCCTGGCCGCGCTGTCGTTACGCCCCTTCAGCGGTACGGCCCGCCGGCACTCGGCCCGGTCCGGGCTGGTCAGGGCGCACGCGGGCAGCGCCGCCAGGCGCATGCGGGAGCCGAAGCCGCCTCCGTAGGCTTCGGCGAAGGGCGCGTAGTCCACCGTCATCGTCACCTTGCCGGATGGCCCGGCGGTGCGGGCCGCGGTGATGATCGGGCCGCTGACGCCGGCACGCTGTGAGGCGGCGCGGTCGTGGGTCTGGATCTTCACCCGTCCGGTGGACGACGGGCCGGCCGGTGCGGCCGCCACCGCGCCGGCCTTGCGGGCCGTGACGGCGGCCGCCGCCAGGTCGACCTCGGCCGTGGCCGGCGCGGGCCAGTTGACGACCGGGTCGGGCGCCTTCGGCTCGCTGATCCGGGGTTTGACCGCGGCGGATCTGCCGGGCACGACCCATTCCCTGTCCACGGGTTTGGGCCGGTCGCGCTCGGAGTCGGCGATGGCCGAGCGGTAGGTGGGCGGGACGAAGAGCAGTCCCGCCGTGAGCACCAGGGTGAGCGCCGCCCGGAGCGTCCGGGATAAGGACGCGCGACGGCGGCGTGCGGCATGGACGCGCATGCCGTACCTCCAAACGAAGAGTGGGGGTGACGGGGTCGCCGCGGCGGCGCGGCGACCCCGTGGCAGGTCAGTCGGAGTCGTTGTCGTTGAGCGCGTCTTCTGAGACGACTGACATCTCCGACCACAGGGACAGCAGGTCGATCAGGGTCTCGTCGGCGGGGCCGCGCAGCACCCAGATGTCGTCGACGTGGCCGGACCAGTTGGCCGAGGTGCCGCCGCGGCCGATCTGCGCCGAGGTGACGGGCCCGGTGAGGGCGACGTCGTGGCGGTAGGACTTGACCTCCGCCTCCGGAGCCGCTTCGAGGGTGCCATTCACCCAGAACTCCAGCGTCTTCTCCCGTGCGTTGTAGACGATCGCCAGATGGTCCCAGTCGCCGAATCCGGTGTGGAAGGCCGGGTGTTCGACGATGCCGGCGCCCGGGATCTCCACGACGTAGCGGCCGATCTCCCCCATGTCCGGATCGCCGCGGCCGGGGTCGAACTTCACCCGCAGCGCGCTGCCGGTGGCCGTGGGCAGGTCGAGGACGGTCATCGCCTTGCGCGCGTTCCCGCTGGTCTCCACCCAGGCCGAAAGGGTGAAACTCTCCCTCGGGTCCAGGATCGCCGCGGCGACGCCGGCGTAGTCGGCCGCCGCGCCGGGCAGGTGCAGGGAACCGGGCACGGCGCTGTTGCTCATGGGGGTCTTGGGCACGAAGCGGGCCGCGCCGTACAGGCGGACGGGGGTTCTGATCGCCTCGCCGCTGTCGTCGGGAGCGCGGTTGAGGTGCCACTTGTGCGCCACCGTCAGCATCTCCCTCGACAGCGCCGCCGCCTCCTCGACGGTGACGATCCGGTCGTAGACGCGTACGTCGTCGATCTTCCCGGGGAAGAAGTCGAGCGGCGTGGCGGCCCACTGGACCCGGCCGATCGTGAGCGGGCCGCCGGCCCGCCAGGCGCTGGTGTAGTCCATCTCGCTGCCGGGCTCGCCGTTGACGTAGACGCGCACCTTCTTGGCGACGGCGTCGTACACGCCCATCAGGTGGGTCCACTCGCCGGGCCTGGCGGGCTTGGCCGACCAGGCGCTGGAGGACGGAACCGACGTCGAGTCGGAGTTCATCCGCCAGAACACCCATTTCTTGGCGTTCGGGTCGTAGCGCAGGCAGAAGCCCGACACGTTGACGCCGTCCTGGGCCGCCACGGTCGCGTACCCCGTGGGCAGGGTGTCGGGCAGCTTGGCCCACGCGGTCACCGTGAAGCTCTGCGTGGTGTCCAGCACGGCGCCGTCGGTACGGGCGAACGCCGTCGTGCCGTCGCCGGCCATGGCGGTGCCGCGCGAACCGGCCACGCCCAGGTGCGGCGTTCCGGACACCCGGGCGGGGAAGCGGCCCTGCGTGTCGGCCAGGATGACCGATCCCGCGGGGTCGTTGAGCTTCCAGTGCGCCTTCGGCGCGCGGCCGGGGGCGACCCGGAACCGGTAGACGGCCGAGCCCTTGGAGTAGTTGCCCGCCTGGTCCCTGACGCGCACGTAGAGGCTGTTGCTGCCGATGACCTTGGGGAGCAGGTGCAGCGTCTCGGTGGCGCTGCCCGCGGTCCGGCGGCGGAACTGGGCGGGTTCCTCGTTCACCGCGTACGCCCACTCGGTCACCGACGGGTCGAAGGTGACGACGAACCTGCCGTAGCGGCCCATGCCGTCCTGTGGCACCTGCGCCGGATCCAGGGGGTTCTCCGCGACGTACCCCTCGGGCCCCGGCGAGGTGATCGCCGGCAGCGGCGGCGCCTTGGTGTCGAAGACGAAGTAGCAGGCGGTCGCCGCGCCGTTCGAGCTCCACGGCCCCTTGCCCTTGCGGCTGTCCCAGGCCCTGACCTGCCAGTCGATGACCGTGTTCTCCGGCAGCAGCCCGCGCGGGACGTGCGCCATGAAGCTGTTGGCCACCTTGCCCGACCTGGCGCTCTTCGGGTCGGTGAAGTGCCGCCATGTCCGGGGCTGCCCGGCGGCGTTCTTCCAGGACACCAGGAACTCCGCCCGGACCTTGTCGGCGGTGCGGTTGTAGGTGTCGGGGTCGCGCAGGTTCTTGGCGATCAGTTTCGGCGTGGACCAGTTGAACACCGACGGGTTGCCCGGCCCCTTGCACGGGCCGCCCGGCTCCATCTCCAGCTGGCTCATCCTCGGCTGCAGCGGCGGCCGGTTGTAGTGCACGCGCAGGAAGGCGCGCGACTCGAACCGCTTCCAGGCCAGCTGATCGCCCTCGTCGGCGGCGCGCAGCCCGAACGTGGTGTCGCGCCAGCCCTTCTGCGCCGCTTCCCTGACCCCCGAGGTGACGTTGAACAACACGTCACCCGCGGGGCAGGTGCTGGCTGCGCACCCCGACCAGCCCTTGGCCACGTTGCGGCTGTCCAGCTTGCGCAGCCAGTTGTCGGAGGTCGAGTTCCAGGTGGAGTTCTTGCCGAACGCCTTGGTCAGATGGATGTTCACCGGCCGCTTGCTGCCCGAGGCCGCCCACACCTCCCGCACGTGGAACTCGGCCGACAGGATCTGCTTGCCCGCCAGCCACCCGGTCGGGACGCGGTAGAACAGCCGCTTCTTATGCGGGGAGCCGCAGCTGCGGCCGCTGGAGGGCAGGCCGATCGGGCACCGGCCCATCCCCTGGTCCTTGGTGAAGTTGTAGATCTCGAACCCGCTGCTGGCCACCATGAGGTTGGCCGAGCTCATCGGCGTGCGGTACATCGGGTCGATGTACACCGGGAACGTCGTGTCGGCCGCGCTCAGCATCGCCGCGTCCGGGACCAGCGTGAGCCGCCCGCCGGACAGCTCAGCGCCGATCGCGGCGATCTTCGACGCGTCGCCCGGCGCCGCGTCCGTCGCGTGCGTGGTCGGCGGATCCACCGGGCCGTCCTCACCCGTCGTCAGCTCGGCCGCGCCGCCTCCCGGAGCCGGCGCCGAGTCCCACATGATGGGCTTGGGCGCCTCGAAGATCACCGCGTCGTTGGCCGGATCGACCGCCTCCTGCGTGCCCTCCGCGTTCGTGCTCACCGTCAGCGTCGGCGCCGCCAGCGTCAGGGTCAGACTGGCCAGCCGGGGATCCTGCGCCGCGGCCGGGGTCTTGACCACCAGCGTGTGCGCGAAGCCGTCCGGAGTCGCCTTCACCCGCAGGTCCACGTCCGGGCCCATCACCCCGGTGTACACGGCGGTGTCGTGGTCCAGGGTCGGCGCGGGCAGCGCGCCGGGCCAGGTCAGCGACATCGTGTGGCCGGAACGGGTGAGCGTCGCCATCGGTCCCGTCCCGCCGGCCGACAGCCGCAGATCCACCAGCGAGGTGTACGGCCGGACCGCCCCGTCCTTGAACCGCAGGCCGTTGTACAGGGGAACCCACGTGTCACCCTGCTTCACGCGGATCGGGGTGAGCCGGTCCTGGACGTACATCGTGCCCTCGGGGGTGGCGTACACCTCCCGCGCCTCACCCCGCTCGGCGAGCACCTCCACCAGCTGGCCGGAGGTCTCCGCGGCGGCCAGCGCCTCAGCCTCGGTCGGCCGGGGGTCGGTGGAGACGGTCCACTTCCGTTCCGTCAGCGACACGTTGTCCAGGAAGGCCGTCAGCTCGCCCTTGCCGCCGAGCTGGAACGTGAGCGCGCCCTGGGAGGTGTCGGCCGTGGAGTCGAAGGTGTAGGCGAAACGCTGCGGCTGATCGGTCAGCTCCACGTCGGCGGCGAAGATCTCCGGGCAGGTCTCGGTCTCCTCGCAGACCACGGCCCTGATCGCCGCCTCGGCCGTGGCGTGGGCGTCGAAGGACAGCGTGTAGGTCCGCTTGGCCTGCAACGTCCGGCCGCTCTGGCGTACGTGCGCCTGCGCGGGTTCGGTGGTGCCGCCCGCCACGGTGATCTTCGCGGCGCCGTTCTCGGCCGCCAGCGTGGCCGGGCCGGCCGCCTGCCAGGACGCGGTGTCGGTGGTGAACTCCCCGTTGACCAGCACCTTCTTCGTGAACGAGCCCCGTCCGTAGAAGGCGACCTTCTGGTAGGTCCAGCCTTCGGCCAGCGCGCGGGCCTTCTCCGTCTCGCCCACGACGTACCGGTGGGAGGGGCCCTTGATCAGCTGGTGGACGGGGAGCAGTCCCTCCCCGTCCGCCGCCTGCGCGTGGAACCGGACGCCCTCGTCCACGTACCCCTGCGCCACGGCCTGATCGCGCTCGGCCGGGTCGAGGGTGAAGATCCGGTCGCCGCCGGACTTCCGCATGCCGGTCACCGGCGACAGGCCCGTCACGGCCTCACGCGCGACGTGCAGAACCTGGCCCTCGGGGGTGTAGCCCCATCTGGCCACCGCGCTGTCGTACTCCGTCTCCCAGGTGGTGAACAGCGTGTTGTCGTTCGTGGTGGTGCCCCGTAAGCGGTACAGCGGTTTGACCATCCACGCCGTCGCGATGTCCACCGCCTCGGCGTCCGCCCTGGGCGGCGTCCAAGCCGTGACGAGCAGGCCCGCCATGACCAGCGCCGCCGCGGTCAGGACGGCCGTCCACCTTCGTAGCCCCATGCGTGCTCCCCTGGTACACGATTCCCCGTGGCATGTGATTCGCCTCAGCATCGATCGGGGCTCGCCCGGTGGGTAGAGCGGCGCCGCCGCTTGGGAAAACGTGGGAAACCGGGGCGCCGATCCCTGGGGATCTCTAGGTGAACAGTGAGCCGAAGCGGCCGGTCACCGTGTTGGAGTTACGGCTCCCGCTGCTCCCGCCCGGTATCTGGTACGACACCTTGGCGTAGACCTCGTCGCGGGCTCCGATGTCCTCGTTGAGAAAGTCGCCTCCGATGACTTTCGACGAGCCGAGGATCCGGACCAGCCGGTCATCGGGGTTGGGCCACGGGTCCGAGCCCATGAGCGTGAAGTTGAGCACCTGGGCGTCGGTACAGGAGACGTCCACCTGGTACAGGTCGGGCCCGGGGACCCGCTGAATGGTCAGCCTGCACGTGCCCGCTGTGGCCTGGCCGGCGGCCGAGGCGGGTGTGACGACCCCGGTGAGCGCGAGTGCCGCGATCAGCAACACTCCGCCCACCCGGATGATCCCTTTGCCGGTTGCCTGCATCTCTCATGTCCTTCCGTTTCGCGGGAGTCTGTCCTCACCCGGGAGGGCGTGACACCCGGTTCCACGGCGTTCCACGGCGAGATGTGGCGCTCTGGTTCACGACTCGCCGGACAGCCTCGCCGATCCCAGCGACGCGTTGGCGATGATCCTCGCCGCGGTCTGCGTGGACGAACCGGAGGTCAGTTCGGACAAGGTCGCCCTGTTGAGCGCGTGGACCACGAACTCGTAGGTGTTCACCGTGCGCGGCGAGCAGGGGCCCTGGTATCCGAAGAGGCTCGCGCTGCCGCGGTAGTAGACCTGCCTGGATCCCGAGGGGATCGAGGGCCTGTAGGCGTGGTCGACATTCTGCGGGAGCGAGGTCACGCTCACCGGAATGTCATAGATCACCCAGTGAATGAGATTGTTGTTGTCGAGGTCGCGCATCACGATCGCGTGGCTCCTGGCGGCGGCCGGGGCGCCGGCCCAGGACAGGGGCGGGGACTCGTTCCGCTGGCGCGGGTCGCTGCCGCCGCTGGTGCATTCGTGAACCTTCGGGATCACGCCACCGGGCGAGAAGGCGCTGCTGGTCAAGGTGAACGCCTGGGACGAGGCCGCGGCCGGCGGGGTGGTGACGCACAGGACGAGGAGGGCGTACAGCATGACGCGGACGACGGTCATGGAGGGCTCCTAAGGATGGTTCCGATCCCATCCACACATATACGGAGATCGTCGTCACAGTTTATGAATGACCCTTTTATCCCACCACCATTCGCTTATGCATAACATCGCCTTTTGTGTGATTTCGTCGTCAATATCGGAGGAAATTGATTGTGGCAGCCGGAGCCGCGCGGGCGCGGCTCCGGCCGCTGATCACAGATCTTCCAACGGGACGTACGGGTCGGGCAGGCCGAAGCCCGCGGGGCCGAAGCAGGCCAGGGCTTCGGGGGTGCGCATGATCGGCGGGGTGGAGATGCCGTAGACGGTCAGGCGCTGGCCGTAGGCGAGGGATTCGGTGGGGATGGGCGCGCCGGACTCGCTGTTGAGGGTGCAGATGAGGTCGGGGACGATGGCGACCATCGTGCCGTTGCGGCGGGCGACGAGGTGTTCGTTCTGGAAGGTGATCTCCAGGACGTCGCCGGGGTCGCCGGTCGCCTCCAGCCTGGCCCTGCCGCGGGCGAAGCCGTCCACGGTGCGGCGTTCGACGTCGACGACCTTGCCGTGGAACAGGACCGTGCCGAGGCTGTAGATCGTGCCGGCGAGCATCTTGGTGAGGGCGTCGAAGGGGTCGGCGTGGGTGGCGCGGGCCTCGCGCAACGTCTCGCCGATGCGGCGGCAGAGCGTCAGCGTGCCGTGCACGGAGGTACGGCGGACCTCTGCCGTGTCCATCGGGTAGTCGCTGATGGAGGAGGCGCCGCCCATCTGGATGGTCAGCGCGCGGGCGAGCTGTTCCATACGCTTGTTGTCGCCGGCGGTGATGATGGCGGTGTCGCCGTGGTCGGAGGCGATGGCCATGGGCGACCCGGACACGCCCAGCACCCCGAAGGTCTGCATCTGGAGCTCGGGGAAGGCCCGTCCCATGCCGTCGGCGTCGACGACCGGCAGGCCGAGCTGGGCGGCGAGCATGAGCGGGATCATGCTGTTCAGGCCGCCGCACTCGGTCGGCATGACGGCGTAAGCCGTACGCCCGAGATGCCTTTCCAGGGCGCGGAACGCGGCCGCGTTGCCGTCGCCGGACGGGAGCTTTTCCACGAACACCGTCGGCGCGCCCATCATCGACGACGGCAGGACGAGCGCGCCGTCGGGCAGCTCGTCGGCGCCGATGATGTGCACGGTACGGCCCGCCGCCATCTCCTTCTCCACCAGCAGGCGCCCGATGTAGGGGTCTCCCCCGCCGCCGGTGCCCAGGACGGCGGCGCCTTCCGCCAGGTCGTGCAGGCCCTGCGGGGTCAGGTCGTAGCCCACTGGGACGCCTCCTTCGGGGTGCGGCCGAGGTCGAGGTCGCCAACGGCGCGGACGATGACGCGTACGGCGTTGCCGGGCAGGTAGTTGACGTGGATCTCGTCCACGTGCACGACCTGGACGCCGGCCGGTTCGGCTCCGGCCGAGACGGCCAGGTCGATCGCCTCGGCGCGGGCCTGGTCGAGGACGTCCTCCCGGGTGAGCTGGGGGCCGGTGACGAACAGGCGGTCGACCTCGCCGCCGATCTGGCCGATGGCGGCGCCGATGGCGTTGGCGACGCCGTAGTGCTCAGGGACGCGCACCTCGGGTACGCCGGGCAGTTCGGGCGGCATGAGGATGCTGCCGCCGCCGACGATGACGACGGGCAGCGGCTCGGCGCTCAGGCGCATCCGGTCGACGAGCCCCGCCACCCGATCGGCCATCCACGCCACTCCGCGCCGCACCAGATCGCGGTCCAGATGGCGGACGAGCGCCGGGTCTCCGAGCTCGGCCATGCCCGCGGCGACGGCCAGGTCGGTGGCGGTGAGGGTGTCGCCGCCGAAGACCAGGGCCTGCTCGGTGAGCCGGTAGCCGACCGAGTCGGGGCCGATCCGCAGGCCGGGGTCGAGGGTGACGCGGCTGCCGCCGCCCAGGCCGACGGAGACGACGTCGGGCATGCGGAAGTTGGTGCGCACGCCCGCGATGTCCACGTCGGTGCTGGCCTGGCGCGGGTAGCCGCCGGTCAGCACGCCGACGTCGGCGGTGGTGCCGCCGAGGTCGACCACGGCGGCGTCGGTGACGTCGGCCAGGAAGGCGGCGCCGCGCATGCTGTTGGTGGGGCCGCTGGCGAAGGTCCTGACGGGGTATCTGCGCGTGTACTCGGCGTCCATGAGGGTGCCGTCGTTCTGCGACAGGAACAGCGGGGCGCGCACCCCGACGGCGGTGAGCGCGCCGGTGAAGGCGTCGACGATCTCGTCGGCCAGGTCGAGCAGGCAGGCGTTGACGATCGTGGCCGACTCCCGTTCCAGCAACCGGATGCGGCCGATCTGGTGGGACAGGCTCACCCGGAGGTGCGGCAGCTCGGCGCGCAGGATGTCGGCGGCGGTCAGCTCCGCCTCGGCGGTGACGGGGGAGAAGACCGAGCTGATCGCCACCGTGGTGATGTCGTGGGCGGCCAGGTCGGCGGCGGCCCGCTTGAGCTCGTCGGGCTCCAGCGGCGAGATGGGACGGCCGTCGACCTCGTGCCCGCCGTGACACAGGTGCACGCTCGGGCGGATGGCCGCGATCAGCTCGGCCGGCCAGTCGGAGGTGGGCGGCAGCGCGGCGGTCGCGGGCAGCGCGAGCCGTACGACGCCGGTGCGGGCCAGGCGGCGGCGGGTGACGAGCGCGTTGGTGAAGTGGGTGGTGCCGATCATGACTGCGGTGACCTCGCCGCGGTCGAGATTGTGGCTGTCCAGCAGGTCGGTCAGCGCCGTGACGACGCCGCGGGTCACGTCCGCGGTCGTCGCCGTCTTGATCGTGGCCACGACGTTCATGGCCGGGTCGAGGAGGACGGCGTCGGTGTGGGTGCCGCCCACGTCGATGCCTATGCGCACGGTGCGGCGCTCCTGTCTGCGGGAAGGCCGGGGTACGGCGCCGCGCTCATGCGGCGGATGCCCGGTTGGAACCGGTGAGCCCTGCCTTGCCGGCCAGGGCGTACAGGACGAAGGCGGCCAGCAGCGCGTTGAGCGCCGGGATGCCCCAGGTGACGTAGTGGCCGATGAGCGCGGCGGCCACCCAGACGGCCAGCGCCGCGGGCACCCAGCCGGGCGAGCGCGCGGGCAGGGCGCCCTGCTCGCGGGAGGTGTCCAGGACGGCCCGCCACGTGCGGACGACGTAGTACTCGGCCACCATGATCCCGGCGATCGGCGGGATCGCCACGCCGAGCAGGATGAGGAAGCCGACCAGGTGGTCGGCCATGCCGAGGGCGGCCAGCGCGGTGCCGACCACGCCCAGCCCGACGGTGACCGCGGCCCGCCCGGCCTTCAGACCGAACGCGGTGTAGAGGGTGTTGGTGACGCCCAGGCTGGCGGCGTACAGGTTCCAGTCGTTGACCTTCGCCGTCGCGGTGATCAGCACGAGGATGCCGACCGTGCCGGAGGTGGTGGTGACGATGGTGACGACGTCGCCGGTACGCAGCGCGTGGGCCAGCAGGACACCGACGAGCGCGAGCACGTACTCGCCCAGGGAGATGCCGAGCACGGTCTGCTTGACGACGTCGGCGGCGTTGCGGTTGAAGCGGCACATGTCCGGCGAGATGACCGCGCCGACGATGAACCCGCCCGCGACCAGGGTCGCTCCCTGGGCCAGGCTCATCGCCGGGCCCGCCGGGCTGGAGGCGATGAGCTCGCCGAGCGGGCGCTGGGCCAGTTCGACCGCGATCGCCCAGCCGGCCAGCGCCAGGAACGCCGGGACGGTGATCCAGGCGGTCCAGGCCATGCCGGCGAAGCCGTGCACCACGATCGCGGTGATGACCAGTCCGCCGGCGATCGCCCAGATCCACGCCGGTGAGCCGCCGAGCAGGCCCGAGACGCCCTGGGCCAGCACGGCGGTCTGCACGCCGAACCAGCCGAGCAGCGCGGTGGCGATGACCAGGCCGACCAGGCCGGAGCCGTACCGGCCGAAACCGGCCCAGCGCGCCAGCAGGCTGGTCGACAGGCCCTCGCGCATCCCGGCGATGCCGAGCGCGATCGCGACCAGTTCCAGGATGGCGGCGCCCAGGGTGACGGCCAGCACGGCCTGCCAGAATGTCATGCCGAGGCCGAGGGTGGCGCCCAGGAGGAACTGCGACAGCGCGCTGAGCAGGCCGAAGCGCTGCACGGCGATGGTCATCCAGCCGTAGCGGGCCGACGCGGGGACGCGCTCAAGCGCGTAGTCCTCGCGGGCCAGGCCGGTGTCGGGGGGTAAGGCCGCCTCGGCGGTCGGGGGGTGCGACATCGGTGATCCCTTCCGGGTGATGTGCCAGCGGATATGCCGACGCTAGAGAAGAGATCGCGATATCAAAAGAGGCACGCCGCCCGGGAGCGTTCCGGGATGGCGGCGATCTTCGGATGGGGCGGGTCCGGGCACGTCCCGAGGCGGTAGGCCCGGCTATCGGCCGGCCAGTTCGCAGGCCTCGTCGAGGTGGTCCTCGGTGAAGGGGATCGTGGCGCGGATGCCGCTCCTTCGCGGATCAGGGCCCTCGACGTTGAGGGCCCTCCACCGCACAGCCTCCCCCCTGTGGAGAGCTTAGTAACAGTAATCACTGGAACGACTACATAATGTAGCCACTTGGATGGGCCTACTTGACGAGCCAGAGCTTCTTGCCGCAGTTGTCGGCCTTGCCGGCCCAGCAGGTGTAGGTGAACAGCTTCTTGATGCCGCGCAGCTCGAACTGGCGGATGCCGGTGACGCCGTCCCAGGCGGTGACGCGGCTCTTCCACTGGCCGTTCTTCTGGTAGCGGAACCAGGCGTAGCCCTTCTTGCCGCCGGCCTTGTCGAAGCCCTTCCAGCTGATCCGCCACACACCGGGGCCGGTCTTCTGCACGACGCCGCGGGTGTAGGCCTTGCCGTCGCTGGAGAACAGCTTCTTCCAGGCCACGATGCCCGACTGGCTCTGTGCGGCGGTGGTGGCGCTCTGCGCGTTGGCGGCGGGCGCGATGGCCAGACCGGCGGCGATCGAACCGGCGATGGCCGTGGCGGCGAGAAGCTTACGCATGATTCCTGACTCCCATCAGTGGTGGTGCCGGTGGTGTCCGGCAACGCAGAACCTAGGAAGGATCCGGAGCGACATCCGCGTCCAAATCCACACAGAGCGAAAGAACTTCGCGCCTGGTCTACGGCGTGGCGACCACCCTCACACGGCCGCTGTGGGGAGGCTCGGGACGGCGGATCCGGGGTCGGTACCGGCGAAGGCCAGCCCGATGACGAAGCCCGCGACCTCCTCAAGCTGGCGCGCCCGATCCAGCGGCCCCAGCACGGCCGGGAGTCCGCCGACATCGCGGACCAGGTCGCCGACGACGCGCAACGCCCGCGGATCGTCACCGCACATCGCCACCGTGACGGGGGGTCCGCCGCCGGCGCGGGTCCACTGGGCGGAGGGGAAGACGTTGAAGGCCTTCACGACGTGCGCGCCGGGAGCCAGCGCGGCGATCCGCTGTGCCATCGCCTCGCCGGGGCCGGTCAGCACCACGCCCACGCCGTGCTCGACGGCGTTCGTCGGATCGATCAACGGGGTTCCCGCCAGCGAGCCGCCGCCCGCGTCGCGCAGCATGTCCTCGGCGCCCTGCCAGGACACCGCGAGCAGCACGGCGTCACGATCCTCGACGGCCTGGCGGGGCGTGAGCGCCCGTGCTCCCCCGCCCAGCCGGCCGGCGAGCTCACGCGCCTTGGACGGAGATCGTCCCGCGACGGTCAGCTCGTGCCCGGCGCGCGTCCAGCCTTCGCCGAGCGCCGCCGCCAGCGTTCCGGTGCCCAGAATGCCAATGCGCATCCGCGTACTCCCCTCATGTCGAACAATGTCTGGGCGTAACGGTAGAAAAGTCGTTACGCACCGAACGGTGCGCAACGATCACGCTGGGCGGAGAGGCAGGTCATGGATCGGGATGAGTTCGTGGCGGATTGCCGGGTGCGTGCGGCCACCGATCTGTTCGCCCACACGTGGGATCCGGTGGTCCTGGCGGCTCTCGCCTCCGGTCCGCGCCGTCGGCGCGACCTCCGCCTGGCCATCGGCGGCATCAGGGACAAGGTGCTGACGGACGCGTTGCGTCGCCTGCTCGCGTACGGGCTGATCGACCGCCGGGCACACGCCGAAGCGCCGCCGCGGGTCGAGTACGCCCTGACCGGCCTGGGACGGAGCCTGGTCGACGGTCCGATGCGGGCCCTCGGCCGCTGGGCGATCGAACACGGTGACCAGCTTCTCGACGCCGAGAGGTGACGATCTCCAGGGTGCCACGCATGACGTGGGCACCCACCTTCGTGAAGGCGGCGCCATGACGGCCTGGGCGCGGGTGCGTGATCTCGTCACCGGCCGCGACGCCGGCGGCCTGGCCGACTTCGTGATCGCCCTGTCCGACGCCGGGCGCGCCGAGGTCGCCCGGCGCCTGCCGGAGCTGCGCGACGCCGCCGTTCTCCGGGCGGGCACGGACCATGACGAAGAGGGCGAAGAGTGGGATGCGCCGGGAGATGGCGTCGGCGGCCACGGGAAGGTGCTGCGGATCGCGGGGGCCGGTGTGCTGGCCGGTCCCGCCGCGGCCGTCGCCTGGCTGACCCGGCGCGAGTTCGCCGACCGGCACGCCGGGACGGAGGAGGTGATCCGGGTGCTGGCCGCGCAGCCGGCCGCGTGGCAGGCCGAGGTGGCCGCCCGGCTGGCCCGGAAGATCCGCACGGCCGACGACCCCGGCGCCCCTCTGGCGCTAGGGCTGCTGCGGGCCTGCGGCGCCCCGCCGCCCGAGCACGACCCCCTCGTGCTCGCCTGGCTCCGAGCCCGGCCGTCGGGCGACGATCCGCTGCTCGGCTCACTGTTGCCGCAGATCTTCGAGGCCGAGGGCGCCGGCCGCGTCCTGCGTGAGGAGCGTGGCGAACCCGTCCCCACCCGCTGGCCGGCCTTGCTCCGGCGGCTGCCGGCCGAGGGCCGGGTGTCGCGGGCGGAACTGCTCGACGGGTGCCTGCGCCGGTTCCTGCGTGGCGGGGACGAGATCGGGCTGCGCTTCTTCGTGCGGCTGCACCACCTGCTCGACCCGACGCCGCAGGAGGCCGCCGCGCGCGTACGCGACTATCTGCGGTTGCTGCCCGCCGCTCCCGGCGCGGTCGCGGAGCTGGCGCTCGCCCAGATCGGGTACAGCGGCGCCGCCGCGGCAGGCGAGGTCGTCGAGACGATCGGCGCGCTGACGTTCCGGCCTGCGGCCAGGCTCGCCCTGGAGGGCCTGCGCCGGTTGGAACGGGAGCTGCCGCATGCCGCCGAGCCGGCGCCCGCGCTGGCGGCCGCGTTCGGGCACGCCTCCTACGAGGTCCAGGGGCGGGCGGCCAGGATCGCGCTCAGGCACGCCGCCGCCTTCGCCCCGGGCGGTGCGGCCATCGCCGAGGCCGCGCCGCTGCTGCCCGCGGCGCTCGGTGTGAAGGTGACGGCCGTGTACGGCGGGAGCCCCGCCCGTTAGCCGGAGGCCTCGCGGCACTTGCGCACGGCGCCCGGCGATCTAGCGTGGGTCCCGAGACGATTGGAAAGAGGGCATCAGATGCTGCGAACCATCAGGCTCCTTTGCGCGATTGTCACCACGCTCGTCCTGGCCGCCGCCACCGGCGCTCCCGCCGGGGCGGCCGCGGACCGGGAGTTACCCGAGTCGATCCCGTTGCCCAACGGCTTCCGGCCCGAGGGCATCGCCATCGGCTCCGGCCCGCTCGCCTACTTCGGCTCGCTGGCGAACGGCTCCATCTACCGGGCCGACCTGCGTACCGGGCGCGGCGCGATCATCAGCGAGGGTCCCGGCACCCCGTCCGTCGGGATGAAGATCGACGAGCGCGGCCGCCTGTTCGTGGCGGGCGGCACGGCCGGGGACGCCCGCGTCGTCGACACCCGCACCGGCCGGATCCTGGCCTCCTACCGGCTGGCCACCGCCGCCGGATTCGTCAACGACGTCATCCTCACCCGCGACGCCGCGTGGTTCACCGACTCCGCCAACCCGGTGCTCTACAAGCTGCCGCTGCGCGGCGGACGGCTGCCCGCCGACGTGGTGCGGGTCCCGCTCACGGGCGATCTGGTGTACGGCACCGGCATCAACGCCAACGGCATCGCCGCCACCCCCGACGGCCGGGGCCTGATCCTCGTGCAGTCGAACACCGGCGGCCTGTTCCGCGTGGACGGCACCGGTACCACCTCCCGGATCGACCTGCACGGCGAGTCGCTGCCGCAGGGCGACGGCCTGCTGCTGCGCGGCCGGACCCTGTACGCGGTGCAGAACCGGATCAACACCGTGGCGGTCCTGCGGCTGAACGCGGCGGGGACCGAGGGCCGCGTGGTCCGGCGGGTGACCAGCGTCCTGTTCGACGTGCCGACGACGGTGGCCGCGTTCGGGTCCCGCCTGTACCTGCCCAACGCCCGCTTCACCACCCCGCCGACCCCCGACACGACGTACGACGCCGTCGCCATCCCCCGCCCCTGACCCGGCACGCGGGCCTCATCGATCGGAGACCAAGGCCCGGTACCCGCACGGCACCACGGCCATGCACGCGACGCATCCGATCTCCCGGCACACGCGAGATCGGATGCCCGAGCCCCGAAGCGCCCCCGGCCCGAGGCGCGACGCCCGAGATGCCACAGCCCGAACATGCCGCGGTCCGAGGTGCCGCGGCGTGAGATGACGCGACCCCATGCCGGGAACACCTCGCCGCGTCACGCCCAGGCCGGGCGAGGCATGGCCGCGTGCGCGACCCGCGCAGGGCATATGCTTCCTCCTGCGGCTGGCCCGGCCCCGTTGAGGGATCGGCGCAAGAGGGAACCCGGTGTGAATCCGGGACTGCCCCGCAGCGGTGAGCGGGAACGACCGCCGTCCACGCAAGCACTGGGCTCCGGCCTGGGAAGCGACGGCCAGTAGGAACGTGTGAGACGCCCGCGAGTCCGAACACCTGCCACCGCCCGCGCGCCGCCCGGCGCGCGGCCCCCAGGGGTTCCGCGAGGGAAAAGGACCCGACGTGAGACAGCGCACCACCGTGCTCGGACGCCCGGCGACCACCACCGGCCTGTGGGAAGGATGGCGGGCGCTCGGCCTGACCGACCTCCCGCTCCACCACCCCACCTTCCGCTCCCCCGCGACCTTCGGCGTCGCGGAGGGGTCGGCGCTCACCCCAGCCACCCGCTTCCGGCTCGACCACGGCGCGCCGCTCGCCGCCTACCTGGCGGTCAGGCGGCTCGGCTTCGAGGTACGCCCGGTGCTACCCGGCCCGCTCGCCTTCCTGCGAAGCACCGGCGGCCGAAGCGCCGGCGGCCCGGGCTTCGATCCGCTCAGCCTGCTGGAGGCGTTCCTGGAGCCGTACGCCGAACTGCTGGAGCGGCTGGCCACCGCCGGAGCGCAGGAGGTCCAACTGGACGAGCCCGCACCGGCCGACCCTGCGGACCTGCGCCGCCTGGCCCGCGTCTACCGGCGGCTGGGCGAGCTGAGCAACCGTCCCCGGCTGATGGTGTGCCTGTGCTCGGGCGAGGCCGGTCCCGCGCTGGCCGTCCTGGGCAGGTCGCGGGTCGAGAGCATCGCCCTGGACTTCGTGACCGCGCCCGGCGCCCTGGACGCCCTCACCCGGATGGGCGGCCTGCCCCGCACGACCGTGGTGGCCGCCGTCGTGGACGGCCGGTCGCCACACGCCGGGCCGGTGGACAGCGCCGCGGCGACGTGCGCCACGATCTCGGGCCTCGCCGACCGGCTCGTGGTGGCCGCCTCCTGCTCACCACGCCAGCCCGCGCCCCTGGAGACCGCCGCCACCGTGGTCCGCGTAGGACTCGGCCATGCCTGAACCCTGCTGACCCCGCCACGATCTTCACGGGCGTCCGTGACGGCCATGTGACCGTCACGTGTGGACCGCTACCTCGCTCGGGGACATGCGTTTGTTCGGTTTCATGTCCGATGCCCCGGAGCTTCCGTCGCTCACCCCGAGGGGACCAGGGGTCTACGGGCTGCGGGTGCCTGGTGCGGCCGGCCGTTCGCGCCTACCGGGAACGGCTGCGCGTCGCGGATGGCGACGGCACGTCTCGAACGTGACGCCCCTCGGCGGTCGCCGGATCGTGATCCTGGGCATCCCCCGCGCTCCGCAGAGCGCCTGCGGGAGGAAACGGCCGTCCGGAACTAGCGGTACGACATGCGGCGCACGAGCGCCTCGAACGGGCCCCGGTATCCCTTGCGGTGCATCCAGGCCGCCGCGGGAATCGAGGCCGCCCAGATGACGACGGCGACGGCGAGGCTGGCGGCGAAGCTGAGGTCGTCGCGCAGGCCCAGGGTGAACGGGTAGAAGAGCGCCACCCATACCACCGACTGCGCGAGGTAGAACGTCATCGAGCGCTGCCCGAGGGCGGCCAGGGCGGTGGTGAGGGGGCCGTGGTTGTGGCCGATGCGGACGGCGGCGAGCCCGATGGCCGCGGCCGCGCCGATGCCGCCGATGTAGCCGGTGAAGCTGTGCGCGGCGTACGTCACCCATACGACGGGCGTCGCCACGTCGGGCCAGGTGCCGACGGCCAGGAACGCCGCCGGGAGCCGTCCGACGACCGCGGCGCCGATGCACAGCAGGGCGATCCGCTTCAGGAGAGCCATGTGCTGTCCCGGCTCGTCGAGGATCTTCTTGCGGGCGGCCAGGAGTCCCCACGCCATGCCGGGGATCGCGAAGAGGATGGACACCAGGGTTCTGCCCGGCCACGCGATGGCGTTGGTGAGAAGGTGATCGACGAAGGTCGGCTCCATGTACTTCGCGATGGTGAACGGCGAGCCCTCCGCGGCCGTGGTGTAGACCTGAACGCTCTGCCAGGTGAGGAAGAGTCCCCCCGGGATCAGGGTCAGCAGGCCCAGCCGCCACAGGACGGCGTCGCGGGCGCGTACGAGGAAGGCGAGGAAGAGCATCGTCACGCCGTAGACCGCGATGACGTCGAACGGCACCAGGACCACCGCGTGTGCCAGCCCGATGACGATCAGCCACAGGCTGCGCCGGCGTAGCAGCGCGCGCACGGACGGCCATTCGCTGCCGCGCGCGTACTGACGCTGGGCCAGTTGCCCGAGCCCGTAGCCGAACAGGAAGACGAACATCCCGCGGGCCTGGTTGTCGGTGACGAGGGTGGTGAAGAAGTGGGCGATCGTGTTGAGGGCCGAGGACCCGCGTGTCCAGTCGAGCAGGAATTGCGGGGCGTGGGCCAGGGCTATGCCCAGCAGCATGATGCCGCGTGCCAGATCCGGCGCCAGGGATCGGGCGGTCGTGCTGAGGGGAGCCGCCAGGGTGGCGGAGGCGGTCACGCCGGCCCCCGCTCCGAGGCGAACTGATGCATGGTGCGTCTCCTTGTTTCTGGGTCGATGGCGCCGTCATCCGGGCGTGGGCAAGTGCAGGCCGGCGGTTCTCACTTTCCGGGGTCGCGGTTGTACAGCTTCTTGGCCCACAGGTATCCGAGCAGGGCGATGACGGCGCTCCAGGCGATCGAGCGGGTGAGGCTGTCGCCGACCGGCGCGCCGGTGAGCAGGCCGCGCAGGGTCTCGATGATCGGGGTGAAGGGCTGGTTCTCGGCGAACCACCGCAGGGCGTCCGGCATCGAAGCGGTGGGGACGAAGCCGCTGCCGAGGAAGGGCAGGATGATCAACGGCATGGGCAGGTTGCTGGCGGCGGCGATGTCGTCGGTGACCATGCCGAGCGCCGTGGACAGCCAGGTGATCGCGAAGCTGATCATGACCAGGACGCCGGCGACGCCGAGCCAGCCGCCCACGCCCGCGCCGGGCCGGAAGCCCACCAGCAGCGCGACGGCGACCACCGCGACGACGGCGAGCATGGTCTGGATGATGCTGCCGAGTACGTGCCCGGTGAGCACGGAGACGCGGGCGATGGCCATCGTCTTGAAGCGGGCCACGATGCCGCCGGTCATGTCGGTGGCCACCGAGATGGCGGTGCCCTGGGCCGCGCCGACGACGGTCATGAGAATGATGCCCGGCGCGAGGTAGTTGGCGTAGGCGGTGCGCGGGTCGCCGGTGCCGACGTCGATGCCGGCGCCCATGGTGCCGCCGAAGACGTACACGAACAGCACCAGGAAGATGATCGGCATGCCGGCCGCGGTCAGGGTCAGCGCCGGGTAGCGCAGGATGTGCCGGAACTGGCGGCGCAGCATGGTCGCCGAGTCGGTCAGGGCGCGTGTCATCGTGACTCCGTGAGGGCGAGGAAGACGTCGTCGAGGTCGGGGGTGTGCACCGACAGTTCCTCCACCTTGATGGCGTTGCCGTCGAGCCAGTCGATCAGGCCGCGCAGGGTGGCGGTGCCGCCGTTGCTGGGGACGAGCAGGGTGAGGGCCTCGTCGTTGCGGGAGATCGGGCCGACGCCGCGCAGGGCGAGCTCGTAGCTCGCCGAGTCGGCGAACTTCAGGCTGATGTGCCCGCCGGGTACCAGCCGCTTGAGCTCCTCCGCGCTGCCTTCGGCGACGATGCGGCCGCCGTTGAGCATGGCGATGCGGTCGGCGAGCTGGTCGGCTTCCTCCAGGTACTGGGTGGTGAGGAAGATGGTGACGCCGCCGTCGACGAGTTCGCGCACGATCGCCCACATCGAACGCCGGCTGCGCGGGTCGAGGCCGGTGGTCGGCTCGTCGAGGAAGATGACGCTCGGGTCGCCCACCAGGGTCATGGCCAGGTCGAGGCGGCGCCGCATGCCGCCGGAGTAGGTGGCGGCCCGTTTGCGGGCCGCGCCGGTCAGGTCGAAGCGCTCCAGCAGCTCGCGGGCCGTCTTGCGGCCCTTGGAGCGGCCGAGCAGGTGCAGGTCGGCCATGAGGCGAAGGTTCTCCTCGCCGGTCAGCAACCCGTCGACGGCGGAGAACTGGCCGGTGACGCCGATGGCGGCGCGTACGGCGTCCGGCTGCTTGGCCAGGTCGTTGCCGGCCACGGTGACCTGCCCGGCGTCGGCCTTGATGAGCGTGGACAGGATCTGCACGGTCGTCGTCTTTCCCGCGCCGTTGGGCCCGAGCAGGGAGAAGATCGATCCTTGCGGGATGGACAGGTCGATGCCGTCGAGTACGCGGTGGGAGCCGTAGGACTTGCGCAGCCCGGAGACGGTGATGGCGGTGCCGGTCATGGTCGGATTCCTTGGCAGGTCAGGCGCGGTGGACATGGATGTCGCCATAGGTGGTGCGGGCGTAGATGTCCGCCTTGGCGTCGGTGTGCACGGGGGCGCGGCCGGAGTCGAGGGTGTCGCGGACCTCGCCGTGCCGGGAGTTGACGTCCACGTCGGCGGCGGTGGTGCGGGCAACGCCGACGGAGACGGCGCCGTAGCCGCTCTCCAGTACGGCCTTGCCCGAGACCAGCCGTCCGATGCGGATGCCGCCATGGGCCGAGGTGGCCTTGATGTCGGCGCGCACCCGGTCGATGTCGATGTCGCCGCTGCCCGCCTCGATCGTGAGGGTGGAGCCGGCCTCGCCGACGCGGACGGCCCCGTCGGTGGCGATCTCCACCACGCCGACGGGCCGCGTGATGGTGATGGAGCCGTGCTCGCTGCGGGCGCGCACGCCGGCCGTCTCCTCCAGGGAGATGTCGCCGTGCGAGGTGCGCGCCTCGACGTCGCCGAGGCTTCCGGTGGCGCGGATGGCGCCGTGGAAGGCGTCGGCGTTCAGCTCGGACTCGGCCGGCAGCCGGATGACCACCACCACCGACGGCGGCGTCTTGGCGGACCAGCGGCGCGAGGACTGGCGGGGCGAGCGCACGGCCAGGCGTCCGTCGGCGTAGGTGACCTCGGTCTGCCCGGCCAGATCCACGTCCGCGGAGCGCGCGGGGTCGGCGGGGGTCACCTCGACCGTGGTCTCCTCGTACGGCCCCGCGTCGACGCGGACCTCGCCGGAGCCGAACTCGACGAGGGCGTGGATGGGGCCGGGGGTGTCGAAGGTGTGCATGTCATGTCCTTTCACAGGCTCGGTGGTGCAGGTATTGCTTGAGCTGGGCGCGGCCGCGGTGGATGCGGCTGCGGACGGTTCCGGTCTTGATCCCGAGCACTTCGGCGACCTGCTCGTACGGCAGGCCCTCCACGTCGCTCAGCACGACCGCGGCCCGGTTCACCGGGGTGAGGGCGAGCAGGGCGGCCTCGATGTCGGGCTCGAACCGCCGCTCGTCGAGAAACTGCTCGGGAGTGGAGTCGCGGGCGGGCAGCCGGTCCGCCGAATCCTCGCTGAGCGGGTGCACGGGGGCGCGGGCGCGCCGCCGTACCCCGTCGAGGAAGAGGTTGGTGGTGATGCGGTGCAGCCAGCCCTCGAAGGTGCCCGGCCGGTAGGTGTGCAGGGAGCGGAAGACCTTGCAGAAGACGTCCTGGGTGAGGTCTTCGGCGTCGTGCGGGTCGCCCGTCAGCCGGTAGGCCAGCCGGTGCACGCGCGCGGAGTGCGCGGTGACGATGTTCTCCCAGCTGAGGGCGGGTTCGGCCACGGTCATGGTCAGGGACTTTCGGCGGGTCGCTGGACGCTCACCATGTGACCGGCAGGCGGTGCACGCCGTAGATGTCCAAGCCCTCACGCATCGGCACCTGATCGGCGGGTACGGCCAGCCTCAGCCCGGGGAAGCGGCCGAGGAGCGCGGGGAAGGCGGCGCGCATCTCGACGCGGGCCAGTTGCTGGCCCAGGCACTGATGGATGCCGTGGCCGAAGCTGATGTGGCCGGAGGCGTCGCGGCGCAGGTCGAGGACGTCCGGGTCGGGGAACTTCCCGGGGTCGCGGTTGGCGGCCTGCACCGCCAGCGCGACCGTCTGCCCGGCCTTGATCGTCTGCCCGCCCAGGTCGACGTCCTCCAAGGCCGCGCGCGCTCCGGTGTGGGTGATCGTCAGGAACCGCATCAGCTCCTCCACCGCGTTGCCGGCCAGGTCCGGGTCTTCGCGCAGCAGCGCGAGCTGGTCCGGGTGCCGCAGCAGGGTGTAGGTGCCCAGCGCGATCATGTTGGTGGTGGTGTCGAGCCCGGCGCCGAGCAGGAACGCACCGACGCCGGCCAGCTCCTCGTCCGTCAGGTCGCTCCCGGTCAGGTCGCTGAGCACGTCGTCGGTGGGAGTGGCGCGCTTGGCCTGGACGAGCTTGCCGATGTACTCGCCCATCTGGGCGTAGGCGGCGTACTGCTCTTCCGGGGTGGCGTCCAGCCCGCCGATGGTGGCGGCCATCTGCTGGAACTCCTGCCGGTCGGCGTACGGCACGCCGAGCAGCTCGCAGATCATCACCGCGGGCACCGGCCGGGCGAAGGCCTCGATCAGATCGGCTTGCGAGCCGGACGCCGCCATGGCCTCCAGGTGCTCCTTCGTGACCTCCTCCGCGCGCTCGGCCAGCAGGCGCATGCGGTGCACGGTGAACTTGCCCGCCAGCAGCTTGCGGTAGCGGGTGTGCTGCGGCGCGTCCACCCCGACCAGGTCGCCGGGCGGAGCTGGCGGCATCTGGCCGACGTCGGCCAGCGCGTAGTGGATCAGCTCGTAGCGGGAGCTGAAGCGCGGGTCGGCCACGATGGCGCGGACCTCGTCGTAGCCGAGGGCCAGCCAGCCCTCGTGCCCGTCGGGGAAGATCAGCGGCCGCAGTGGCTGCTCCGCGCGCAGCCGCGCGAGCTCGGCGGGCGGATCGAAAGGGCGGCCGGCGGGCCGTTCCAGGGGCAGGGTGCTCAACGGCTCGGTCATGGTGGATTCCTCTCGCGGGTCAGGAGTGGTGGATGAGGACGTCGCCGTGGGTGGTCGAGGCGCTGACCTCGACGTGGTCCTCGGCGGGTCCGGGTGCTGCGCCGGGCTGGAGCAGGTTGCGGACCCGGCCATAGGTGGAGCCGAGGTTCAGGCGGGCCACGGTGCCCTGGCGGACGCCGACCTCGACCTCGCCCAGGCCCGTGGAGACGGAGATGAGCCCGCGGACCACTTCGCCGATGCGGATGTCGCCGTGCGCGGTCTTGGCCTGGACGCCGGACAGGGCCCGTTCGACGACGATGTCCCCGTGCGCGGTGCCGGCGCGCAGGTCGCCGGAGATCTCGCCCAGGTGCACGTTCCCGCTCAGCGTCTTGATCAGGGCCTGGCCGTCGACGGCGGCGACCCGGATCGCCCCGGAGCCGGAACCGGCCTCCAGGCGGCCGGTCCGGTCGAGGTCGATCTCGCCGTGCGAGGCGGTGACGCGGGTCTCGCCGAGCCGCCCGGCGCAGCGCACTCCCCCGGCGGCCACGTCGGCCTCCAGGCCGGAGGCCTCCGGCAGTCCGACGGTGACTTCCACCGATCCGGCGCGTCTGGCGGACGCGTCCTGGCGCGGTGTCCTGACCGTGAGCCGGCCGGCGAGGAACTCGACCTCGCACGATCCGGCGGCGCTGACGTCCTCGTCATTGGCCGCGTCGCTCGGCCGTACCTCGACGCTGGTGTCGCCGCGCCCGGTGGCGGTGATCCGGACGTCGCCGGCCGCCAGGGCGATGACGGCGAGGATCGGTTCTGGGGTTTCGAAGACAGGCATGATCAGTCCTTAGGCGCACGTCGTACACTCGCTGTGCACACTGTACGCATTCGGATCGGTGTGCGCAACTCGCATACGACGTGCACGGGACGGAGTCTCAGGCGTCCCAGGTGACCGGCAGGCTCTTCACACCGACGACGTCCCCGGTCTCGGGGCGGACGGCGATCTCCTCGGCCGGTACGGCCAGGCGCAGCGACGGGAACCGTTCGAACAGCGCCGGGAAGGCGGTGCGCAGTTCGACGCGGGCGAGTTGCTGGCCGAGGCACTGGTGCACCCCGTGGCCGAAGGCCAGGTGGCCACTGGCCGATCGCCCGGCGTCGAGGGCGCCGGGGTGCTCGAAGCGCCCCGGATCGCGGTTGGCGGTGCTGAGCGACAGGATCACCTGGTCGCCGGCCTTGACGGTGTGGCCGGCCAGCTCGACGTCCTCAAGGGCCACCCGTGGCCGGACGTGCACGACGCTGAGGTAGCGCAGCAGTTCCTCGACGGACCGGTCGGGGTCCTCGCGCAGCACGGCCACCTGACCGGGGTTGCTCAGCAGGGCGAAGGTGCCCAGCGAGAGCATGTTCGAGGTCGTGTCCATGCCCGCGGCCAGCAGCAGTCCCGCTGCGCCGATGAGCTCCGCCTCCGACAGGTCGGTGCCGGTCAGGTCGCTGAGGACGTCGTCGGTCGGGGCCGCGCGCTTGGCGGAGACGAGAGTGGCGATGTACCCGTGGACCGCCGTGTGGCTCGCGTAGCGCTCCTCGTCCGGGGCGTCCTCGTCGAACATGGTCGCGACATGCCCCTGGAAGAAGGGCCGGTCGGTGGCGGGAACCCCCAGCAGCTCGCAGATCATGATCGCCGGAATCGGCTGGGCGAACGCGCTGACCAGGTCGGCGGGAGGACCGGCGGCGGCCATCGCGTCGAGCCGTTCCGCGGTGACCCGCTCGACGCGTTCGGTGAGCAGCCGCATCCGGCGGACGGTGAACTTGCCCGCCAGCAGCTTGCGGTACCGGCTGTGCCGCGGCGGGTCCATCATGATGAACATGCCGGGCGGCGCCGGGGGAACCGGGCTGTCGCCCAGGTCGGCGATCGGGGAGCGCATGAGTTCCTGGCGGGAGCTGAATCGGGGGTCGCCTAGCACGGTACGGGCGAGTTGGTGACCGGTGACGACCCAGCCCTCGTGCCCGCCGGGAAAGGGCAGGCGGCTGATGGGGCCGTGCTCGCGGGCCCGCGACAGCTCTCGCGGCGGGTCGAAGGGGCAGCCGGAGGCGCGGTTGGCCGGCAGCGCCGGCACGGTGTACGCATCGTTGATCATGGGTGCACCCTGCTCGGGCACACTGACAAGTTGCTGATACAGGTGGATGGGCCGATGTCAGCGTAAGCGGGCGTCGACGTTCGGCAACGCGGTGTCGAAGACACCCAGCGTCGTCATGACCGCGCCGGAGGAACGCGGGCACGCCGGCGTGCCCGCGCTCCGCGACCGCTAGTACCCGGCGGCGCTGCCCAGCCTGCGGGGGTCGGCGACGCCGTGCAGGGTGCCGTCCTCGCCGAACGCGATGGCCTGGCAGCTGCCCATCTCCAGCTCCCACGGGGAGACGCGGGTGATGCCGACGCCGCGCCGTTCCACCTCCGCGAGGACGATGTCGCCGAAGGAGGACTCCACCATCGGCCGCCTGCTCGGATACACCGACGCGCCGAACAGGGGCTGGTTCACCGATTCGAGCGCCGTCATGCCCCGCTGCAGGACGTTCACGGAGTTCTGGTACACGTTCTGCACCGCCGAGATCGCCGGCGACCCGGCCACGTACGCCGGCTTGCCGTCACGCATGGCCAGCAACGAGGTTCCCCAGCCGACCGGGATCTTCACCCAAGGGTCGGCGAACAACGTGATCGGCCGGGGCATGATCACCCCGTCCGTCATCAGCCCGACGCCGAACGCCGTGGAACTGGAGGAGTGCGTGCCGTGCGCGATCATGCCGCGCTCGTCCACGACCACAATGGCGTTGGTGCCGCCGTTCATCGAGTCGAACGGCCGCGGCTTGCCGTGCACCACCCTGGGCACCAGCCGTTCTGCCGCCTCCGGCGAGATCGCGCGCAGCGTGTCCTCGATCGGGACCGCCGGATCGGTGAAGGGGTCGGGGATCTCGTCCAGGCCGTAGGCCCACACTTCCTCGAAGACGCGCATCCGGGTGTACAGGTCGTCGGTCTCGATCAGCGACGACAGGCTCAGCAGCAGCGGGTAGAGCGCGCCCACCGTGTGCAGCTCGTAGCCGCCCGCGGTGGGCAGCGGCGGGAGCGGCATCTCGACCGCACCGGCCGCGGCCATGTCGTCGAGCGTGATCCGGCCGCCGTGCAACCGGGCCGTCTCCACGTACCTCTTGGCGAACTCGCCTTCGTGGAAGTACTCCGGTCCCTGTTCGGCGAGCTGCTCGATGGTCCGCGCGAGCGCGGGCTGGCGCAGCACCTCGCCGGCGCGGAACAGGTGACCGCCGGGGAACCAGGTGTCGTACCCCTCCTGATAGCGGCCGGCGGCCATGCGGTAGGCGAACGCCCACCCCCACAACAACGGGTCGGCCACGAAGCCTTCACGCGCCGCCACCACCGCGTCGGCGAACAGCTCCGCCCACGACAGGCGGCCGAACCTGCTCCAGGCGGCGTGCGCGCCGCGTACCCAGCCGGGCGGCACCACCGTACGGCCCGACAGCCGGGCCCCGGCGTCCAGGTCGCCCTTCTCGCCCGCCGGCAGGCCCGCCATGCCCGCGATCACGAGGCTCTGCCGGGTGTCCGGGTCGTAGACCGTGACCGACAGGCCGCCGGCCAGCGTGGTCATGGTCGGCTCGACCACCGTCTGCACCGCCGCGGCGGCCAGGTAGGCGTCAACGGCGCTGCCGCCCCGGCGCAGCACGGCCACGCCCGCCGACGACGCCGCCGGGTGGGAGGTCGAGATCATGCCCTTGCCGCCGGTGGCGGACATGTGCTCCGGGTCGGGGCGCGCCGGACGCGCTGGTACTCCACTCATCAGGTCTCTCCTTCGGCTCGTACGCTCCACGTGCTGTGACGGCACGCCCCGGGCGGTCCCCCGCCGCCCGGGACGGCCGGGTCATCCGACGAACATCTCCGCGATGCGCTCCTCGTCGAGCACCGAGGGAGCCAGCCGGTACGCCGGCGGCTCCACCTCGAGCAGGTGACGGACGAAGTAGTCGAACAGCTTCCTGAACATGTAGTGCTCGTAGCCCAGGTAGAGGTGCTCGGCGCCGGGGATGATCAGCAGGTCGACGTCCTTGTCATGGGCGATGAGCCGGTCCACGAAGCGCAGCGTCTGCTCCGGAAGGACCTTGGTGTCCACGCCGCCCTGGATGAGCAGCAGCTTGCCCTGCAGGCGGGCCGCGGATTCGGCGTTGGACGACAGCGCGTAGTCCACCTCGCCCACCGGGCCGTCGTAGGTCTCCGCCCAGCCCTGCTGGTAGGTCAGGCTGTCGTGATTGCCGGAGCGGGAGACGCCGACCTTGTAGAACGCGGGGTGGTCGAGCATCGCCCGCGCGGTCTGGTAGCCGCCGCCGGAGATGCCGGTGATGCCCACCTTGTCGATGTCCATCCATGGCCGGCTCCGCGCCAGCTCCGTGATCGCGGACACGTGGTCTTCCATGCCGCCGGCGCTCTTGTAGTTCCGGTAGGAGTGGTCGTGGAAGGCCTTGTCGCGGCCCGGAGTGCCGCGGCCCTCCATGGCGACCACCACGAAGCCGAGCGCGGCCAGGGCCTCGGCCTCGTACCCGAACGGGCCCGGGTCGAACGTCGGGAGCACGCGCAGGACCTGCGGGCCCGGGTACGCCACGTCGATGACCGGATAGCACTGGTTCGGATCGAAGTCGTGCGGCTTGTAGAGCACGCCGAAGACGTCGGTGATGCCGTCGGCGGCCTTGGCGCGGAAGCGCTCGGGGGCGCTCCAGCCGGTGGCCCGCAACGCGGAGATGTCGGCCCGCTCCAGCTCGACGCGGACGGCCCCGTCCCAGCCGCGTACGGTGATCACCGGCGGCGTGCTCGTCGTGGAGGCGTTGTCGACGAAGTAGCGGCCGTCGGCCGAGACGCTCACCACGTGGTGGAGGGCGTCGTCGGTGATCCGGGTGAACCCGCCGCCGTCCAGCCCGGCCTTGCAGACCGAGCGGCGATAGGGGTCCTCGGAGATCAGCCCGCTGGCGGTGAAGTAGACGGTACGGCTCGCCTCGTCGACGTGCAGGATCTCCTGGACGGCCCAGCCGCCGGAGGTCACCTGGTTGCGGAGTTCGCCGGTCCTGGTGTCGTACAGGTAGAGGTGGCCCCAGCCGTCGCGCTGGGAGTACCACAGCACCTCCGTCCCGCCGTTGATCACCTTGATGATGGGGAAGAAGTTGAGCGCCGTCTGGGTGGGCTCCACGCGGGTGGGGCCGGTCTCGGTGATCAGGGTGGTCACCTCGCCGGTGACCGGGTCCATGCGCTTGAGCTTCAGGGTGCGCACGTCGCGGGACTGGCTGAGGTAGTAGACGGCCGAGCTGTCCTCCGCCCAGAAGGCCCAGCGCACCACCATCGGCGAGATGATCGTCATCAGCACGGGCTCGTCCTGCGCCTTCACGACCCGGCCGCCGATCACGTCGACCACGGTCATCTCGGCGGTCGGGATGTGCGTGTCGCCGGGCAGGGCCAGCCGCTGCGGCTGCAGGCCCGGACGGCCGCCGCCGCGCGGCCGGTTGTCGATCAGGTGCGCCAGGCCGATGCCCGACTGGTCGGTACGGTGGCTCAGCACCTTGGTGGCATCGGGTGACCAGGCGGCGCAGATCGGGTTCTCCGGCAGCCCGATCGCCGCCATGAGGTTGTCGTACTGGAAGTAGTCGGGGCTCACGCCGTACTCGTGGCCGGCGTCGCCGTCGGTGGTCAGCGGCCGGGTCTGGTCGTCGGCGATCCGGCGCAGCCCGAGGTTGGGCCCGTCGCGGTAGACGGTGTACTGCCCGTCGGGCGAGACGGCCTCGATCGGGTTGACGGCCGGCGGGGCCGGCGTCTCCTGCGCCTCGTAGGTGTCCAGGGACACCTGCCAGGTCTTGTCGAAGGCTGCGAAATAGACGGAGTCGCCGACCGGCGCGATGGCCAGGAAAGGCAACTTGGCCGCGCTCACCTCGTGGCCGGAGGCCGTCTCCAGGGCCTTGGCCAGCCGCTCGTGGTCGAAGGCGGGGCGCCGGGTGCCCGCCTCCGGGTCCACGACGAGGAACTGCCGCCGGGTGGCGGTGCTCGACCGGTACCAGAAGCGGGCCCCGTCACCGAGCCAGTTCGGCACGACCCTGTCACCGAAGACGATCTTGCTCCGGTTGTGCATCAGGAGCTTTTCGGCGGTCTTGTAAGGGGAGTCGCTCATTCGCATGGAGTCTCCTTTCGACGGCCGAACCGGCCGTGCGATGTGTACGACGTTCACTATAGGCACAACGTACGCAATGCGCACACCGTTCCATTCGCGAATGTCGTACGCACGCGAGATCCATGTGCGCGAGAGCCCGGACGGTCGTGGTCAGCGGCCGGGCGACGGGCAGCCCAGGCGGCGGTACTTGCCGGGGGCCATGCCGTACTGGCGCTTGAAGGCGTTGGAGAACGCGTACTCCGAGCTGTAGCCGACCGCGGTGGCGATCTCGCTCAGCGCGGCGTCCTTGTCGCGCAGCATGCGGGCGGCCGTGCCCAGCCGCCACCAGGTCAGGTAGGTCAGCGGCGGCTGCCCGACGAGCTGGGCGAACCGGCGGGAGAACGCCGCGCGGGACAGGCCCGCGCGGCGGCCGAGCGATTCGACGGTCCACGGGTCCGCGGGGCGGCGGTGGATGCCGTCCAGTGCGGCGCTGATGGCGGGGTCGGCCAGCGCCGCGGCCCAGCCGGTCGCGCAGTGCTCCGTCGAGAAGTCGAACCAGGCGCGCAGGATGTACAGGAGCAGGGTGTCCAGCAGCGCCGACACCACCAGGTCGGCGCCCGGCCGCGGGGCGTCCATCTCCTTGCCGAGCAGTTCGACGGCGGCGCGCAGGTCGGTGTTGTGGCCCAGCCTGGCGGGCAGGTGGATCATCTCGGGCAGATCCCTGAGCAGCGGATGCGCCCGGCCGGGGTCGAGCCGGTAGCCGCCGCAGAGCGTCACCGTGGTGAGCCCGGCGCCTTCCATGGTGGCCGAGGCGAACAGTTCGGCGTCGGCGTAGGGGTCGCAGTCGGGCTCGGCGACGGGCGTGGCGGGCGAGTCGGCCAGCGTGTAGCCGTGGCCGTGGGGGAAGAACAGCACGTCGCCGGTCCCGACCGGGATCGGTTCGCCCTCCGGCGGGATCGCCCAGCATGAGCCCTTCAGGACCACCTGGAAACCCGCCGAGCCGGGCGCCGACGGGAACCGCTGCCCCCAGGGCGCCGGCCAAGCGACCCGCGCCGAGCGCGGCACACCGATGCGCATGGAGGCGATCACGTCGCTCAGGACGTCCATGACATCAGTCTAACTCGGTAGACGATCGCGTATCTCTCGCAGACGGGAGGGCATTGGGTGACTCTCCAGCGCGCCCTAGCGTGGACGGCATGACAAGAATTCTGGTCAGCGGGGCCACCGGCACGATCGGCCGGCCGCTGGTGAGCCTGCTTCAGGACGCGGGCGCCGACGTGCGCACGGTGACGAGGGAACTGACCGACCCGGCCGCGCTGGCGGCGGCGCTCGACGGTGTGGACGCGATGTTCCTTCTGTGGCCGTTCGCGTCGGCCGAGGGTGCTCGTGAGGTGCTGGAACTGGTCGGGGCGCGGCGGGTGGTGTATCTGTCCTCGGCCGCCGCCCGGCCGTACGAGGTGGAGATCGAGCGTCTGGTCGCCGGGACCGCGCGGGAGTGGACGGTCCTGCGTCCGCACGCGTTCGCGGCCAACACCTTGCGGTGGGCCGGGCAGGTTCGTGCGGGCGTCGTGCGGCAGCCGTACGGGAACGCGGGCTTTTCTCCCCTGCACGAGCGGGACGTCGCGGCCGTCGCGGTACGGGCGCTGCTCGGCGAGGGCCACCACGGCGCGGTCTACACGCTGACCGGACCCCGGGCGCTGACCCAGCGCGAACAGGCGACGGCGATCGGCGCCGCGATCGGACGGCCGGTGCGCTGGGAGGAGGAGCCGCCGGAGGAGGCGCGGAAGCGGCTGCTCGGGCTGGGGTGGCCCGCGCCGGCGGTGGACGGGATGCTGCGCGCGCTCGCCGCGCCAGGACCGGCGCCCACCAGGACCGTGGAGGAGGTCACGGGCGTGCCCGCGAGCACGTTCGAGACCTGGGCGAGCGAGCACGCCGCGGACTTTCTCGCCCCCATGCGCGCCGCCCGCATCCACGAGTACGGCGACGCCTCGGTGATCTCGCTGGACGAGGTGCCGGTGCCGCGGCCGGGTCCCGGTGAGGTGCTCGTCCGGGTGGCCGCGACGTCCTTCAACCCGTCGGAGATCGGGCTGCGGACGGGGCTGCTGAAGGACACGCTCGGCATCACGCTGCCGCACACGCTCGGCTGGGATGTCGCGGGCACCGTCGTCACCGGCGCGGACGGCCTCTCCCCCGGCGACCGGGTGATCGGGCTGATCGGCGGGGCGGCGGCCGAGTACGCGGTCGCCCGGGCGGACATGCTGGTCAGGGCGCCCGAGCGGATCCCGCTGGCGGACGCGGCGGCCGTTCCGGTGGCCGGGCTCACGGCGTGGCAGGCGGTCTTCGAGCATGCCCGTGTCGGGCCCGGCAGCCGGGTGCTGATCAACGGGGCCGGGGGCGGGGTCGGGCTGTTCGCCGTGCAGCTGGCCAAGCACGCGGGGGCCCATGTGGTGGCCACCGCGAGCCCGCGCAGTGCCGCCGCGGTGCTCGCGCTGGGCGCCGACGAGGTCGTCGACTACACCGCGGCTCCCCTGCCGCCGGGCAACGACGTGCTGATCAATCTGGCCGGCGAGGTGCCCGCCTCGGTGACGCGGCTCGCCGGGGCGTTCGTGTCGATCACCCGGCCGATCGAGCATCCACGCGCGGTTCACTTCGTGGCCCGCAACGATCCGGGCCAGCTGGCCGAGCTGGTGGCGCTGATCGACAAGGGCGTGGTGGACGTCGAGGTGGACGCCCGGCCGCTGGCGGCGCTGGCGGACCTGCACCGTGCGGCCGAGCGCGGGAATATCCGGGGAAAGGTCACGGTGAATATAGGCGGCTCCGAGAGAGCGCGTTCTCATTAAGTGTCAACGTGTCCAGCGTTGATGGGCGCCGCCCGAGCAGTCCCAGATCTGCAGGCGGGTGCCGTTGGCGGAACTCGCTCCGGTCGCGTCGAGACACTTGTTCGCCTGAGGGTTGACGATCTGGCCGGTGCCGGAGTTGAAGGTCCATCGCTGGGCGCCGGTGCCGTTGCAGTCGTAGAGCTGGACCCGCGTGCCGTTGGCGGTGCCGGCGGCGGTGACGTCCATGCACTTGCCGAGCGCCCGCACGGAGCCGTCGCCGTTCCACGTCCAGTTCTGCGCGGCGGAGCCGTTGCAGTCCCAGAGCTGCACGGCCGTGCCGTTGGCCGGGTTGGCGCCCGCCACGTCGACGCACTTGCCGCCGACGCCGGTGACCTGGCCGCCGCCGGGCGGGGCGTGGACGCGGACGTAGTCGACGGTCATCGTCTGCGGGAACGTGGTGGTGGCGTCGGGGTAGCCGGGCCAGTGCCCGCCGACGGCCACGTTCATGATCATGAAGAAGGGGTGGTCGAAGACCCATCGGTTGCCGCCGAGATCGGCGGGCGTGCGCCTCTGGTACTCGTTGCCGTCGACGTACCAGATGATGAGGTTGGGCGACCAGTCGACGGCGAAGGTGTGGAAGGCGTCGGCGTACGCGCCGCTGATCGAGTACGCGGCGCCGATCCCCGCGCCGCCGGAGTAGCCGGGGCCGTGGATGGTGCCGTGAACGGTGCTGGGTTCGCGGCCGATGTTCTCCATGATGTCGATCTCGCCGCTGCCGGGCCAGCCGACCGACCCGATGTCGTCGCCGAGCATCCAGAACGCCGGCCAGATGCCCTGGCCGCGGGGCACTTTCAGGCGCGCTTCGAACCGGCCGTAGGCCCGGGTGAAGGTGGCGGCGGTCAGTAATCGGGCCGAGGTGTACTGGCACGTCCCGTAGTGGCACTGATGGTTGGCGGGGTTCTCCCGGCGGGCGGTGATCACGAGGTTGCCGCCGCCGTCCATGGCGGCGTTGCGGGTGCTGTTCGTGTAGTACTGCTGCTCGTTGTTGCCCCAGCCGCTGCCGCCGACGTCGAAGCGCCACTTCGACGGGTCCACGGCGCTGCCGGCGGATCCGTTGAACTCGTCGGACCAGACCAGCGGGCCGGGGGCGGGAGCGGCGGTCACGGTGGCGCCCGCTGCCGTGGGGGCCAGTGCCGCGAGGACGAGGGCGAGGGCGGCGACGAGGGCGAGCGACATTCGCGAACGGGGGGTGTGATCCATTCGGATTTCCTAACCCGGATTCACAGAAATGGATTTACCCGAGACTGTCCGGCACGACAAGCCCGCTGTCAAGAGAGCGCTCTCTTGCAATGAACTCCGTGGGCCAGGCGAGGTCGTCGACCGCCAGGAACGCCTCACCGGCCACGGTCGCCGGGGTCACCCCGGTGAACCCCATGACCTCCCGATGCAGATGGGACTGGTCGGCGTAACCCATCTCCGCCGCGACCCCGGCCGCGCCTTCACCCGCGACCAGCCGGTGGGCGGCGTGGTCGAAGCGGACCAGTCTGGCGGCGCGCTTGGGCGGCAGCCCGATCTGGTCCCGGAACCGCGACCACAACCGCTTACGGCTCCACCCGACCTCGGCCGCGAGGCCGTCGATCCGCGCCAGGCCCCGCCCGCCGACGATCAGCTCCCAGGCCCGAGCCACCTCCGGATCGACGCGCGCCCCCGCCTCATACCTGCGGGCGAGCAGCATCTCCGTCAGGGCGAAGCGGTCCTCCCAGGAGGGGACCTCGCCCAGCCGCTCAAGCAGCCGCGAGGACTCCCGCCCCCACAGGTCGTCCAGGGCCACGGCGGCGCCGTCCAGCTCAGCCGGGCCAACGCCCAGAACCGCGCGGGCGACCAGCGGAGACAGCCGTACCTGCACACATTCGACGTTCTCGCCCCGCGCCCAGACCGTGCCTCCGGTCCCGAACCCGGGCCCGGCGACGACGCTTCCCCCCTGCCGCCCGGCGGCGTGGTCGAGGACCGGCGAACCGCTCCCGAACTCCAGCAGCAGCGTCACGGCCGGGTGCGGGACCATCCGGAGCGCGTCCAGGTCACCGACCCGGAATCCGGCCATGCTGACACCTGCCACCCGGCCGGGCCGCCGCGGGACCGCGACCTCCCACCGGGCCGCACCGTGTACGAACGTCCGCACGGCCCCATGCTACGAGCCCCGTTGAGGGAACATTCGTCCAAGACACCGCCGCGTACCGGCGTGGACAGTGTCCTCATGACGGCATCCGAAACCCTGCACGTCCGCCAGGACGGCCCACGCGACGCCCCCGCGCTTCTGCTCATCCACGGGTCCGCGTCCTCGTCCCGCTCGTGGGACTGGCTGGTTCCTTTGCTGACCGGATCCCACCACGTGATCCGGATCGACCTGCTCGGCCACGGCCGATCGGCCAAACCGGACGACGTCAGCTACGCGACCGCCGACCAGGCTCACCGGGTCGGTGCGGCCCTGGACCGGCTCGGCGTCGGCCACGCCGTCGTGGCCGGTCACTCCAGCGGCGGCGTGGTCGCCACCGCTCTGGCCGAAGAGCGTCCCGGCCTGGTGAACGCGCTCGCGCTCATCAACACCGGCCCCAGCCTGGGCGCCTTCATCGCCTCGGAGTCAGCCGCCATCAGCCCGGAGCCGTGGCCGCCGGCCGACGAGCAGATCCGCCGGTTCGCGAGCACCGGCTTCAGCCGCCCGGGTTACGAGGTCCCCCGGGAACTCCTGGACGAGGTACGCGCCATGACGTACCACTCGCTCGTCGCGACGATGCGGGCGACGACCGAGTACCTGCACGAGCGGGCGCTCCCGGAACGGCTGGCGCCCCTCGGCAAGCCGCTCCTGGTGATCTTCGGCGAGGATGACCGCAGGTGGCGGTCGGCGTCCGCGGCCGACTACCGGGTCGTCCCGGGCGCGAAGGTCGAGATGCTGCCCGGCCTCGGGCACTCGCCCCTCCTGGAGGACCCGGAGCGGACCGCCACCGCCCTGCTGGCCTTCACCGCCGGTCAGAGGAAATAGCTGTCGTGGTGGATGAGGAACTCGGCGCGTTCGGCGTCGGTGAGGTCGCCGAGCTGGGTGATCCCTTCGAAGTACTCCTCGCGGGGCGCGCCCGGGGCGAACAGCATCAGCATGGACGCGGGTTCCCCCGACGCGTTGCGGAAGGCGTGTAGCCCGCCGACCGGGACGTAGAGGTAGTCGCCGGAGACGGCGTCGATCCAGCGTTCGCCGTCGAACAGCCGCATGGTGCCCGACAGGATGAAGAACGACTCCGACATCGCCTTGTGGAAGTGGGTGCCGGGCCCGCCGAACTGCGGCCCCATGTCCACCCGGTACAGGCCGTACTCCCCTCCGGTGGAGGCGGTGGTGGACAGGTAGTGGTAGCGGGTCTCGCCGCCGGTGCCCGGCCCCGAGACGAAGTCGGGCGCGGCACCGGACGGCCGGAACAGGGCGTTGACCTCGCCCTGGTCGCCGAAGTAGCGGGGGTCGGGGTAGGACATGGCTACTTCTCCCCGGTGAGGAAGCCGCCGGTGAGCTCGACCAGTCCGGTGGGGTCGGCGAACCAGTCCATGTGGCCCTGCCCCCGCACCTCGGCCAGACGGCTGCCGGCGATGGCCCGGTGCAGGTGCCGCGAGCCCTCCATCGGGATCATGGCGTCGTCGCCGAACCCGATGACCAGGGTGGGAGCGGTGATGGCGGGCAGCAGGTCCCGGATGTCCACGCGCGCCCCGAGCTCGATCTGACGGCCCATCCCGGCGGGCGGCCACGCGTCGGCCTGGGAGGCGGCGAGCCCGTCGTGGCCGAAGGAGTCCAGCGCCGCCGCGCTGAACCCGGTCAGGGCGGAGAACCTCTTGAACAGGTCACGGTCGGTCTCCAGCAGCCTGCGCCAGGTTTCGAAGTAGAAGGCGTCCCGGGGTCCGGTCGAATGCGCCCATCCGCCGGCCAGCACCAGACTGCGTACCAGCTCGGGCCTGGTCGCGGCGACGGCCGCGGCGGCGACCGCGCCCAGCGAGAAGCCGAGCAGGTCCACCGGGCCGTCCGCGGCCGCCTCGATGGACGCGGCGACCTGGCCGGCGATCAGTTCGACGGTCAGCTCCGAGCCGTCGTCCTCGGTCTGCCCGCTGCCGCTGAAGTTGGGACGGATCACCGTGTGGGTGTCGGCGAAGTACGGCACGACGTTGCCGAAGACCTTGTCGGCGTCTCCGCCGGTGCCGTGCACCAGGGCCAGGCCCGGCCCGGCGCCGTCCACCTCGTAGTGGACCTTGGAACCCCGGAGGGAGGTGAAAGGCATGCGACTCAACCCCTAAGAAAGGCGATAGCTGATAAGATGAGCGCTAAGATAATGAGCGGTTATGTGAGTGTCAAGTAGATGAGCGCTCGCCTATGTGGAGGAGTCGTCATGGCCGACGCGGTGGACGCGGTGCTGGAGCAGTGGCGCCGGGAACGTCCCGACATCGACATCTGGCCGGTCGGCATCGTCGGCCGGCTCATGCGGCTGTCGCGCATGTGGGACATGTCGATCAAGGAGGTGCTGGCCAGGCACGGGCTCGAACCCGGCGAGTTCGACGTCCTGTCGACGCTGCGGCGCTCGGGCGAGCCGTACGAGCTGACCGCGGGGACCTTCCTCAAGGTCTCCCTGGTCACCACCGGAGCGATCACCCTGCGCGTGGACAAGATGCAGGACAAGGGCCTGGTCACCCGGGTACGCGACACCGCCGACCGCCGCTCGGTCAAGATCCGCCTCACCCCGCAGGGCCTGGAGGTCATCGACCGGGTGCTCCCCGAGCACATCGCCAACCAGGCCCGCCTGCTCCAGTCCCTGGACGAGGAGCACCGCGACCAGTTCGCCGCGATCATGTCCGGCCTGCTGGAGTCCTACGGCGACACCCCGTCCACCGCCACCCCGTAACCGCACGTCTTTATTGTGGACTCCATAGATACTCTTCACCGGGGCTTGCGACAATGCGTCAGATGACGGGATGATCCCGGCATGAGGCGCCGTTTTCGGAGCAATATCCTCTGGAGTCCATCAATAGTGAGCAGCAACCATGGGTGGGCAGCACCGGCGGCCCTTCAGACGTCCCCTCGACATCTCGCCGTGAAGGAATGCCCATGCGCGTCTTAACCCCTCCCCTGGCCGTGGCCGTGGCCCTGGCCGGACTGCTCGCCGCCACCACCCCCGCCACCGCCGACCGGGGATCCAAGCCCAGCTACCGCCTCGACTGCGACGGCCGCACCTGCACCGTGGTCGCCACCGCCAAGTCCCGGCCGCACCGCGTCCAGGAGTTCGTCACCACCGTCAGAAGCGGCGAGCAGGTATGGGCACGAGACACCCTCTACAGCCGTGACGGGCGGGTACGCAGCCGCCCCTTCACCCTGCCCGAGCAGGACATCACGGTCGACGTCGCCGTCACCTCCCTGCCCGAGAACCACGTGGGCACGCCGCTCCGGCTGATGGCGTGGAACCTCTTCGTCGGCGGGACGTTCGACCGCAAGGAGACCACCGGCGAGAACCTGACCCAAATGATCGACTACATGAACGAGGTCAACCCCGACGTCTTCTTCGTGGTCGAGGGGTACGGCTCCGGCCAGAAGATCCTCGACGGGCTGAACGCCGGGCGGCCGTCGAACGACCGGTACTCCGGCGTGCAGCTCACCCAGCCCCAGGACTACAGCGTCAACGGCGACAACCTGTGGCTCTACACCAAGCTCAAGATCGAGAAGGTCTACCCCCGCTACGCCGACGCCGACATCTCCTCCTTCAACCTCGGCGGCGCCCGCCTCGGCCTGCCCAACGGCAAACACGTCCACGCGTTCAGCCTGTGGACCTGGCACGACGGCTGGGCGTACGGCGACACCCATGACGCGGCCGTGCAGAACACCCACGGCCTGCCCCGCACCAAGACCACCGAGCAGATCCTGGAGGGCGACCACTTCCGCCGGGTCGCGATGGGCAAGGCCATCCTCGAGAAGGCCATCCCGTCCTTCATCGGCGACGACGACGCCCCCGTCCTCATGGGCGGCGACCTCAACGCGCAGTCGCACCTGGACTGGTCCGAGCAGTTCGCCAACGCTCCCGGGCACGGCGGAGTGGTGCTGCCCTGGCCGTACAGCAAGCAGTACAGCGACGCCGGGTTCCTCGACACCTTCCGCTACGCCAACCCCGACGCGGGACGCCACCCCGGCCGCACGTGGAGCCCGTTCCACGGCATGGGCGCCATTCCCGGCCGCATCGACTACGTCTTCGCCCGCGGCAAGGACGTCCGCGTCCTGGGCTCCCGCGCCGACGTCGAGCGCCTGCCCCGCCATCAGCAGTCGCCGCTCAACCGGCCGTACCCGTTCTACTCCGACCACGGCTCCGTCATCACCGACGTCCTGATCCGCGGCAAGGGAAGGGGCCCCGACCGGGCGCCCGTCACCGAACAGCCCGGCAAGGGACGCGACATCTGGCCCGCCGCACCCGCCGGCCGCCGCGTCCCGCCCGCCGAGCTCACCGCCACCGCCAGCACCTTCAAGCCCGGGATCGGCGATCCGGCGAGGGCCGTCGACGGCAACCTGACCACCGACTTCCACTCCGACTACCCCGTGGTGCCGCCGCAGCCGCACACCATCACCGTCGACCTCGGCCGCGTCAGGAACCTGTCCGCCGTACGCTTCCAGCCCAAGCTCCGGGTCAACATGAACGGCACCATCCTTGAGGGCATGGTGCAGGTCAGCGACGACGGCGTCACGTTCAGGGACGTCAAGCGGGTCACGTGGCCCCGCATGACCGCGCCCAACGACGTCATGCTCGACGGCGTCACGGCCCGCTACATCAGGCTGCGCAGCGACTACAGCCTCGGCGGCGCCTCCGCCCTGGCCGAGATCATCCCCTACGAGAACGCCTGACACCCTGAAGCCGGACCCGCCGCCCTGGTCCGGAGCGGCGGCGGGGACCACGTGCCTCCCTTGAGCCCGATGGACTGCCGTCGGCCGGCCGGCCGTGGCCAGGGAAGGCAGCACGGCCGATTTCGCCCGGAGCGGTGCGCCGGCAGGACACCGCTCCGGGTCGTTCACCGATCGTCTCGCCCGGCAGCGCGACCCTCATCGGTCACTTCTGAACGGTCGCGGGACTCCGGTGCAGTTCCCGGACCGAGATGACGCTCAGCGTGAGCGGCAGCAGCCACAGCAGCGCCTTCACGGCGATCACCGTGATCTGCTGCGACTCCCACGTCTCGCCCTTGAGCTGCGCCTCGACCCGTCCCCAGAGGCTTGAGGTCATCATGCCCGTGGCGTACGCGCCCGCCGCCAGCATCAGCGGCCAGCTCAGGCGGGCCGAACGGAGGAGGGCCAGCGCGGCGATGATCAGCAGGATGCCGGCGACGTAGTCCTCCAGGATCGTGACCGGCGTCGTCCACCATGCCTGGACGCCTCGCCGAGCGGTCTCAAGGCCGATGAACAGGACGCCGAGGACGGCGGCGGAGATGGCGGCGAAACGGCCGATGGATGACATGGTGCCTCCAGGGGGCGGCTCTTCGCGTTCGTCGCATGCCGGGGAAAGTCATGACATCACCGGGGGCGGTCGCGATGGAAGGCTCGGGGGACGCACGGGTTTCGCCGTACCTTAATCCACCATAGCGGGCGGAGAGAATCACGGGCCGGGAATCCGGCGGCGGACGTCCGCGACCAGGTTCAGCATCGCCACGCGGAACACCTCCGCCTGGTGGGCGCCGACGAACGCCGTGTGCCCGAACACCTCCAGCGCGACGAGCCCGTACATGTGCCCCCACGTGCTCAGGAACAGTGCCGCCGCGGGAGCCGGGAGCGAACCGAGGCCGTCGGGCGGCAGCCGTTCCAGATGGGCCTGGAACGACGGGGACAGTTCCGGGCTCTCGCACGCGGCCAGTTGCGCGGGGGTGTAGCCGCCGAGCAGTTCGCGGCGGAAGACGGCGCTCATCCGGCGTACCGACTGGGTGGTGGCGCCTTCCACGGGCGCCTCGTAGTGCCGCAGCGGCGTTCCGTAGATGAGCTGGAAACGCTCGGGATGGGTGATGGCCCAGGTGCGGAAGCCCTCGGCGGCGGCCACCAGGCGTGGGACGGCCGGGTCGTGCGGCGGGGTGTCCGCGGCGGCCTGCACGGCGTCGGCGAGGTCGCCGAACGCCTTGGTGACCAGCGCCGTGATGAGGTCGTCACGCCGGGGGAAGTAGTGGTAGAGCGCCTGCACGGTCATGCCCAGGCTCCGGGCGACCGCGCGCAGCGACAGACCGGCCGGCCCGTGCTCGTCGACGTGCCGCTCGGACGCGGTGAGGATCTCGCCGACGGCCACGCCCCGGCGCCGCCGGCGCAGGGACGGCGCGGCTTCGTCTGATGCCATGCCGTAAATCTAACAGTGTCAAGGAAAACTAACACTGCCAAAACCTCGATCCGCCCCGTTAGCGTGATGCCGGGCGAAGCTCGTCGCCCATCCCCGCGCCGCCTTCTGGAGTCCGCCATGCCCGCCATCAGATTTCCGTCCACCCGCCGCACGTGGTGGGCCGCCTGGACGGTGCTCGCCGTGTCGGCCGCCGGTTTCGCCTTGTACGGAGCTCCCGCCTACCTGACCGGCGACCGGGCGCTGAGCAGGATCCCGCTCAATCCGGAGATCGTCCTTCACTACCTCTACCTCGTCAGCCACGCCCTGCCCGCGAGCCTCATCCTGCTGCTCGGACCGCTGCAGTTCGTGCCGGCGTTGCGCAACAAGTACCCCAGGCTGCACCGGGTGGTCGGCCGCGTGTACATGATCAACGTTCTGATCGCCTCCGTGGCGGCCATCCTGGCAGCGACGTTCACCGTCAGCGGGTTCCCCGTCCAGGTGGCCTTCTACCTGCTGACGGCCGCCTGGCTGTACTCGCTCGCCCAGGCCTACCTGGCGATCAGGCGCAGGCAGATCCAGGTGCACCGCGTCTGGATGATCCGCAACTACGCGCTGTCCTTCGCGGCCGTGGTGCTGCGGGTCTTTCTGCTGCTCGGGCTGGCGGTCCGCTCCCGCTACGACTGGCTGACCTTCGACGACATCTACACCTCCTCGGTCTGGGCGTCGATCCTCGTCAGCGCCGGTGTGGGCGAGTGGTTCATCGTCCAGCGCGTGCTCAGGCCGCGCGCCCGCAGGAAGCCGGAGCCCGCCGTCGCGGCCGCTTCTCCCTCGTGACACGGCGGGTGCCGGTGGGCAGACTACAGACATGCGGACCCCTGCTCTCGCGGTGTTGTCGGCCCTGACCCTCGCGGCAGCGACGGCGTGCGCGCCCGCCGAGGCGCCGCCGGCGCCCTCCTCGGCGGCACGCCCCGGGATTCTCCGGCAGACGGAGGACGAGATCGCCCGTACGGCGGCGGGCCTGCGCCGGCTGGACGACATGCCGCTGTACGAGATGACCTACCACGGCGGTTACGACGCCGAGGCGCCGCTCACCGAGGCGGAGCTGGCCAGGAACGGGGACCGCTGGGCGTGCTCGCTGTTCCACCGCCCCGGCCAGTTCGGCCGGAACTTCGACTGGGACCCCAATCCGGCCATGGTCGTCCACGCCGACCCGCCGGACGGCTACGCCTCGCTCTCCCTGGTCGACGTCTCCTACCTGTTCCCGCCGGCGGCCCGGCCGGACCTGAAGGCCGCGCAGGACCGGCGGCGGCTGGCGCACGCGGTGCTGATGCCCTTCGACGGCATGAACGAGAAGGGGCTGGCCGTCGGCCTGGCCCAGGCACCCCACGCGGAACTGCCCGCCCGCACCCCGGGGCGCACCGTCGTGAGCGGCACGCGGATCATCCGGCTCATGCTCGACCGCGCCGCGACCGTGCCCGAGGCGATCGAGCTGATGCGCCGCTACGACCTGGACTTCAGCGGCGGCCCGCAACTCCACTACCTGATCGCCGACCGGGCGGGCAAGTCCGTGGTCGTGGAGTTCGCCGAGGGGCGCATGAACGTCATCGACGAGCGCTACCTGACCAACATCACGATGACCGGCGCCGACCGGAACACCAAACTGGCCGACCGCCGCTACCGGCTTCTGACCGAAGGCGGCGGCACGGACCCGATGCAGCTGCTCAAGCGGGTCGCCCAGCAGCACACCCGATGGTCGATCGTCTACGACCAGGAGAACCTCACCGCCAAGATCGTCACGGCGCAGCGGTGGGACCGCGTGCGCGACCTGCGCCTTTCCTCGGGCGGTTAAAACCGATTCCGGCTGTGCGGAATAGGGCGCGGGCGTCAATCAGGAGAATGAGGGAACCGCCGTTCACGGATATGGCCGTTACGCCTGCGGCGGCACGGGACCCAAGGGTTCGATTGACACATCTGGTAAAGCGCCTTGCCGGTAATCCGGTCAACGATGTCGTGATCGACGATCTACCGGCGAGAGCCGCGCGGAGCGCCCGCGCCACCCAACTTCGCACGTCGAGCCGGAGTTTCGGGGTGACCAGAGCCCGGGTTAGGGTGATTGGACAATCGTCCTGACTGATATGGGGAAGTTTTTCGCGCCTCTTGACACACCGGGCGACAAACGAGTCCGAACATGAGTCGGTGACCTGTGGGAGGCCGGCGATCCCGGGGCGGCAGAGGTTCTTCTCACCCGGCCGTACAGAGGTTATTTCGCGTGGCTGCCGGAGGGACGACGGAAGGCGGCACCGCACTTCGGCAGGCCCCGCCCGCCTCTTGCCGAGGCCGCGGCGGACACCCCGGGCGAGCGGAAGATCCCCTGTCACCCTGGGACAGGTTTCGGATGCCCGAATCCTATTTACGGTCACGCATATCATCGCATGACCAGTGATGCAAGGGGCTCTCGTGCTGAATTCGCGCGACCTCCAGCCGGCACCCGCTAATCGGGCCGTTGACTACACCCAGCAAACATCGATATAAGAGTGAATGTCGTGAACGGCGTGACATCACACGCTAAGTCATGGCACTTGTACATCTCTCTATTTCGAGGTTGTTTCGAGGCAATTGTCGAGGAGCGCCGTAACATGGCGGTTGACGACCTCTCTATTCAGCGACGAATCCACCACTCGCCGCGCACGGCGACTCCCGGCAGGGGGGTGCTGGGCGATCAGTGATCAGTTAGCCGCGTCGGCGCAGAATCCCCACCCCATGGATCTCCGCCCCGCCAGCACGATGATCTGCCTCCCGTACGCCGGAGGCGGCGCCAGCGCCTACACCGGACTCGTGCGCGAGCTCGCCGGACTCACCGATCTCACCGTCGTCCCCGTCCAGCTTCCCGGCCGGGAGAACCGCATCGTCGAACCGCCGGCCTTCACGGTCACCGAGATCGCCGACGAGGTGGCGCCCGCCACGGCCGAGCCGTACGCGCTGTACGGCCACAGCATGGGCGCCCGCCTGGCCTTCGAGGTGGTGCGCGAACTGCGCAGGCGCGGTCTGCGCCGGCCGTCGCGGCTCTACGTCGGCGGCGCGCACCCGCCGGATCGCCGGGTACCGCTGGCCGCCGCCGTGGACCTGCCCGACGACGCCTTCATCGACCAGCTCGTCCGCAGGGCCGGCGCGCTCCTCGAGCTCAAGCACCTGCCCGAGCTGCGCGAACTGCTCATGCCGGTGCTGCGCTCCGACTTCACCTGGATCAAGAACTACTCCTACGCGCCCGAGCGGCCGATCGACTCCCCCATCGTGGCCTTCACCGGGCTGGACGACGGCGAGGTCGGGGCGGCGGAGATGCTCGGCTGGTCCCGGCACACCACCGCCGGATTCCGCCTGCGCACGCTGCGCGGCGGCCACCTGTTCGTCCAGGACCGCCCCGCCGAGCTGGCCGCGCTCATCGCCGCCGACCTCGCGGGCGAGCCCGCCCCGCCCGAGCCGGACGAGCTTCAGCTCTGGCTCGGCCGCCCCGCCGACCACGCCACGGTGGTGCGCCGGTACGCCGGCCGCGCCGCGCTCGGCACGAGCCACACCGGCGAGCTGACCCTGGTGGCCGCGGTCGCCGCGCACGAGCCCGGGGTCGGGGTGGCCATCCTGCGTGCGCCGGATCTCGGCGACGGCCTGTCCGAGCTGAGCGGGGACGAGCTTGAGCAGATCGAGGACGCCGCCGAGGAGGACCGGCGCTGGCTGGCGCTGCGCGCCGTCACCGCGAAAAGGGCGCTGATGGCCGCCGACGGGCAGGGAGCCGATCCCGCCGCGGCCGGCTTCCCCGACCTCACCGACCCCGGGCCGTGGCAGGCCCAGTGCGATCCGGGACTGGAACGGCTGGCCCGCTGGCAGGTCCTCCACCTGCCCCTGCGCACCTCACGGGGAGAAGCGCTGGGCGCGGTCGCCGTGCCGCACGACACGGTGCGGCTGAGCTTGGACATTCCCGCCGAAGAGCCAAGGTAACGGGGGACAGAGTGACCGACAGGACGCTTCTTCACGACCTCGTCCTGGCGCAGGCCGGGCGTACTCCCGACGCGACGGCCGTGCGGCAGGGTGATCGCGATCTGACCTACCGCGAGCTGGTCTCCGCGGCGGCGGCGCTGGCCCACCGGCTGCGCGAGCTCGGAGCCGGGCCCGAGGTGCGGATCGGCATCTGCCATCGCCGTACTCCCGACCTGCTGGTCTGCGTGCTCGGCGTCCTCATGTCCGGTGGCGCGTACGTGCCTCTGGATCCTTCGCACCCGCGCCGGCGCCTGTCCGGGATCGTCGAGGACGCCGGGATCACCACGGTCGTCGCGGACGGGACGGGCGCCGAGCTGCTGGCCGGACTCCCCGTCCGGCTGGAGGCGGTGCCCCGGCCCGGCGGCGGCGAGCCGCCCGCGCGGGTCACGCCGTCGGGCGCGGCGGCCTATGTGCTCTACACCTCGGGCTCCACGGGACGGCCCAAGGGCGTGGTGGTGAGCCATGACTCGGCGGTGTCCTTCGTGCGGATGGCGGGCGAGGTGTTCGGGCTCGACGCCGGGTGCCGGTCGATCGGATTCGCCGCGCTCGGGTTCGACGTGTCGGTGCTCGACGTCTTCGCCCCGCTGGCGCGCGGCGGGTCGGTGATGTTCATCCCCGAGGAGGACCGGGTCGATCCGGTACGGCTCCAGCGCTTCCTCGAACGCCACCAGGTGACCTGGGGCACCATCCCGCCCGCCCTGCTCCCGCTGCTGGAGCCGGACCGGCTGCCCTGGTTACGCGACCTGCTCACCGCGGGCGAACCGGCCGGACCCGAGCAGGTGGCCCGCTGGTCGACGGGCGGGCGGCGCTTCTTCAACTGGTACGGCCCCACCGAGACCACCGTGTGCGTGGTCGGCACCGAACTGGACGGCGTCTGGGACAGGCCCCTGCCGATCGGGTACGCGCTGCCCGGCTGCCGGGCCTACATCCTCGACGACCTGCTCCGGCCCTGCCCGCCCGGCACGCCGGGTGAGCTGTGCATCGGCGGCCCGCAACTGGCCCGCGGCTACCTGGACCGGCCCGGACTGTCGGCCGATCGGTTCGTGCCCGACCCGCAAGGCGAGCCCGGGGCACGCATGTACCGCACCGGCGACCAGGTCGTGCTGGAGGACGACGGCCGCATCGGCTTCATCGGCCGGCTGGACCGGCAGGTCAAGGTCCAGGGCCAGCGCGTCGAGATCGGCGAGATCGAGACGGTGCTGCGCGCCCATCCCGGCGTACGGCAGGCGGTGGCGGACGTGGCGACCGGCCCGGCGGGGCTGAAGGAGCTGACCGCCTACCTGGCGCCCGAGGACGCGCCGGGCATCGAGGACGTGCGGGCCCACTGCCTGGAGAGCATGCCCGCGTACATGGTGCCCACCAGGGTGGTCCGGCTGGCCGTACTGCCGCTGACGGTCGCCGGGAAGATCGACATGGCGGCCCTGCGCGCGACGGCCCCGGTGAGCGGCGCGCCGCGCGAGGCCGGACGGGAGCGGCCCGAGGCGAACGTGACCGAGCGGGGTGTCGCCGCGGCCTGGGCCGAGGCGTTCGGGACCGGGGAGCCGGGGCCGGACGACGACTTCATCGCCTCCGGCGGGCACTCCCTGGTGGCGATGCGCCTGACCGCGCTGCTGCGTACCGGGCTCGGCAAGGAGATCGAGGTCAGCGACGTGCTCGCGGGCCGTACCGTGACCGGGATCGCCCGTCTGGTGGAACTCGCGCCACCGGTGCGTGACGAGCCGCTCGCCGCGGCGCCGGCCGCGCTGTCGGCGGTGCAGCGGCGGATGTGGTTCGTGGAACGGCTGGCGCCCGGCACGCCCGCGCACAACATCGCCATGGCGCAGCGCCTGTCCGGACCGCTGGACGCCGACGCCCTGCGCGCCGCCCTGGCGACCGTGGCCGAGCGGCACGAGGTGCTGAGATGGCGCGTGCCGCAGTCGGACGGGGTTCCCGCCGTCGCGGTGTCGCCGCCCGGACCCGTGCCGCTGCCGGTGGAGGACGTCACGGAGGCGCAGGTGACCGAACGGCTTGAGGCCGAAGCCCGGCTCACCTTCGACATGGCGGCGGGACCGCTGTGGCGGGCCCGGCTGCTGCGCCTGTCCGATCGGGAACACGTGCTGGCCGTCACGGCGCACCACCTGGTCTTCGACGGCTGGTCGCAGCGGGTGCTCTACGACGACCTCAGCCGCGCCTACCGCCGTGAGTCACCCGAGCCGCTGCGCACGACGTTCGGCGGGTACGTGGCCTACCTCGGCGGGCGTGACCAGGAGGCGGGCCTGGAGTGGTGGCGGAACCACCTGGAAGGCGCGCCCAGCGTGCTCGACCTGCCCCGCGACCATCCGCGCCCGGCCGTGCAGACGTTCGAGGGCGCGGGGGCCGCCGCCGAGGCCGACGCCGCCGTCAGCGCCGGGGTCCGCACGCTGGCCGCCGGTCTGGGCAGCACGCCGTACGCGGTGATGCTGGCGGCGTTCGCGCAGGTCCTGCGGCGTCTCACCGGCCGGCACGACCTGGTCGTCGGCGCGCCCGTCGCCGACCGGCGCGACCCGGCCTTCCACCCGCTGACCGGCTGCTTGGTCCAGGTTCTTCCGGTACGGCTGCGCGTCGATGACGCCGGCTCCTTCGAGACGCACGTGCGGCGCTGCCAGGAGACGCTGTCCGGCGCACTCGCCCATCTCGACGTGCACCTGGAGCGGCTGGTCGACCGGCTCGGGCCCGGCCGCGACCTGTCCAGGAACCCGCTGGTCCAGGTGCTGTTCAACATGTACGACTTCACCGAGCCGCGGCTGGAGCTGCCCGGCGTCACGGCCGTCCCGCTGCCGCCCGGACTGCCGGGCGCGCTGTTCGATTTGACCCTGTACGTCGGAGAACGGGACGGGCGGTACGTGCTGCAGGCCGTGTACAACCCGCGGCTGTTCCGTGCGGAGCGGATCGAGGAACTGCTCGCGGGCTACCTCCGCATCCTCGGCGACCTCGTCACCGCTCCCGGGCAGCCGGTCCGGCAGGCGTCGCTCCGTCCCGCGCACCCGCCCGGCGGCCGCACGAGCCTGCCGGACGGCACCGCCCCGCTCCCCGCCTGGGACGGACCCGGGGTGGTGGAACGCGTCCTCGCGTGGGCCGACGACGATCACGTACCGGACGCTCCCGGACAGGCGGACGACGATCACGCACGGGCGGACGGCGCACGGGTCGCGGTCGCCGGTGAGGATGGCGAGCTGACCTTTGCCGGCCTGGTCCGCCTCGCGACGTCGACCGGCGGGGCCGTGTCCGCGGCCGTGCGTCCGGGCGACACGGTGGCGATCCTGGCCGCCCGCGCGGTCGAGCTGCCCGCCCTGATGCTCGGCGTCCTGGGCGCCGGAGCCCGCTGGGCCGTGCTCGACTCCGCCCTGCCGCCCGCCCGCCTCGCGGCCCAGGCCCGCTCGGCGGGAGCCCGCGCGCTGATCGCCTGCCCCGGCGTGCCCGTCCCGTCCGACCTGGCCTGGCTTCCCACCCTGACCCGGCTTCCCGGCCCGACCGAGCCCCCCGACCCGACCGAACGTCCCGACCCGACCGAACGTGCCGGACCGGCCGGGGCCATGCCGTCGTTCCCCGTGCCGTTCGAGCAGCGCGGCTACCTGTCGTTCACCTCCGGCACCACCGGCGAGCCCAAGCCGGTGCGGGCCGCCGAACGCCCGCTGGCCCGCTTCCTGTCCTGGTACGCGGCCGAGTTCGAGCTGACCTCCGCCGACCGGTTCGCGTTGCTGGCCGGGCTGGCGCACGACCCGCTGCTCCGGGACGCCTGGACGCCGCTGACCCTGGGGGCGACGCTGCACGTGCCCGCCCAGGACCGGGTGCGCGACCCGGCCCGGCTGGCGGCCTGGCTGCGCGAGCGGGCCGTCACGGTCGCGCACCTGACCCCGCAGCTCGCCACCCTGATCGCCGCGGCCGGGGTGGAGCTGCCCGACCTGCGGCTGGTGCTGTTCGGCGGGGACCGGCTGACCTACGCGGAGGTGGCCAGGTTCGCGGCGGTGGCGCCGAAGGCCCGCCTGGTCAACACCTACGGCACGACCGAGACGCCCCAGGCGCAGGCCGTCCACGAGATCACCGGCCGGCCGGGCGGCACGGGCGACCCGGTGCCGATCGGCAGCGGCGTGGACGGGGCGGAGCTGCTCGTGCTGGACGCCGGCGGGGCCCCGGCCGCCGTGGGGGAACTGGGCGAGGTGGTGGTCAGGAGCCGCCGGCTGGCGCGGGCGTACCTGGACGAGGAGCTCACCCGGCTGCGCTTCAGCCGCGAGCAGGACGGCGAGACGGCCCGCTACCGGACCGGCGACCTGGGCCGCCATGACCCGGAGGGCCGCGTGGTGCTGGCTGGGCGGGCCGACGGGCAGGTGAAGATCCGCGGGTACCGGGTCGAGCTCGGCGAGATCGAGGCCGTGCTGGCCGCCCATCCCGGGGTCCGGGCGGCCGCCGCGAAGGTGGCCGAGCAGCCCGGCGGGCCGGTGCTGCACGCCTACGCGGTGCCGGCGAGCGCGGCCGTACAGGCCGGTGAGTTGCACCGGCATCTCGCGGCGAGCCTGCCCGACTACGCGCTCCCGGCCGAGCTGGTGCTCCTGCCGGTGCTGCCGCTGACGCCGAACGGCAAGGTGGACAGGGCCGCCCTTCCCGCCCCTCCCCCGCGAGCCGCGGCCGGGCCCGGCCAGGAGCCCGCCTCCGCGACCGAGCGCCTGGTCGCCGGCATCTGGCGGGAGGTCCTCGGCCAGCCGCGGGTCTCCGCCGACGCGAACTTCTTCGAGATCGGCGGGCACTCGCTCGCCACCGCTCAGGTTCAGGCCCGCCTCACCGCCTCACTCGGGCGCGAGGTGCCGATCGTGGACCTGTTCCGCTTCCCGACCGTACGGACGCTCGCGGCACACCTGGACGGCGAGCAACGCACCGCAGGAACGGAGCGCGCCGCCATGCGGGTCGCGGCGCGCCGGGCACGACCCTCAACTCGGCCCCACCGGGCCAGACGGGAGAGTAACGAATGACCGCTGCGCACAACCACGAGGAAGAGGGGCTCGGCGTCGAGCCGATCGCGGTCGTCGGCCTGGCCTGCCGTCTGCCCGGCGCCGAGGACGTGCCCGCCTACTGGCGCAACCTGGTCGGAGGCGTCGAGTCGGTGCGCTTCTACACGCGGGAGGAGCAGGAGGCGCTCGGCGTACCGGACTATCTGCTGGACGATCCGACGTTCGTGGCGGCGTCCTCGATCGCGGACGACTACCGGGCCCTGGACGCCGCCCTCTTCGGCATGTCCCCGCGCGAGGCGGAACTGCGTGACCCGCAGCAGCGCATGTTCCTGGAGCTGGCCAGCAGCGCGCTGGACGACGCCGGCTACGATCCCGCCCGCTATCCCGGCGAGATCGGGGTCTACGGCGCGATCGGCTCGGACGAGTATCAATGGCTGTACATCCGGCCGAACAAGAAGGTGTTCGCCTCGGTCGGCAACCTCGCCGTCTACACCGGCAACCACCCCGACTACCTGGCCACGCTGGTGTCGTACAAGCTCGACCTGCGCGGCCCCAGCCTGACCCTGCACACCGCCTGCTCCTCCTCGCTCGTCGCCCTGCACGTGGCGTGCGAGGCGCTGCGCACCGGCGAGTGCGACATGGCGCTCACCGGCGGCGCCTCCCTGGAGATGCCCGCCGAGTGGGGGTATCAGTTCCACCAGGACGGCATCTACGCCCCTGACGGGCACTGCCGCGCCTTCGACGCCTCCGCGGCGGGCACGATCTGGGGCGGTGGCGGCGGCATCGCCGTGCTGAAGCGGCTGTCGGACGCCGTCGCCGACGGCGACCACATCCGCGCCGTGGTGATCGGCAACGCGATCAACAACGACGGCGCCACCAAGATGGGCTTCTCGGCGCCGAGCGCCGAGGGCCAGGCGGCCGCGGTCTCGCAGGCGCTGGGCGTCGCCCAGATCGACCCGCGCACCGTCACCTACGTCGAGGCGCACGGCACCGGCACCTCGCTGGGCGACCCGATCGAGGTGGGCGCCCTGTCCAGCGTGCTCGGCGCCGGCACCGACGAGGCGGGCTGGTGCGGCATCGGCTCGGTCAAGACCAACATCGGCCACCTCGGCCCCGCCGCCGGCATCGCGGGCTTCATCAAGACCGTGCTCGCGCTGGAGCACGGCATGATCCCGCCGAGCCTCAACTACGACAAGCCGAACCCGCGCATCGACTTCGGCACCAACCCCTTCCACGTCGTCTCGACGCTGACCAAGTGGGAGACGAACGGCTTCCCTCGCCGCGCCGGCGTCAGCTCGTTCGGCATCGGCGGCACCAACGCGCACGTCCTGGTCGAGCAGGCGCCGCCCGCGCCCCTGCCCACCGCCCAGCCGCGACCCGCCCACCTGCTGCTGTTGTCGGCGCGCACCCCGGCCGCGCTGGACGCGGCCGTGACCAGGCTGGCCGGCCACCTCAAGGGCAGCGAGGCCGACCTGGCCGACGTGGCCCACACGCTGCGGACGGGCCGGCGGCGGTACGCGCACCGGGCCGCCGTGGTGGCCGGCGACGCCGCCGACGCGATCACGGCGCTGTCCACCCCGCGCCGCGTGGTCAAGGGCAAGGCGGGCACGCCCAAGGTCGCGTGGCTGTTCTCCGGCCAGGGCGCGCAGTACGCGGGCATGGGCGCCGGGCTCTACAGCACCCAGCCGGTCTTCGCCGCCGCGGTCGACGAGTGCGCCGCGATCCTGCGCGACGAGCTGGGCCTGGACCTGCGCACGCTGCTCTTCCCCGCCGAGGAGGAGAAGGAGGCCGCCGACGAGCGGCTGCGGCAGACGGGGCTCACCCAGCCAGCGCTGTTCACGGTGGAGTGGGCGCTGGCCGCCCTGTGGCGCTCGTGGGGCGTGGAGCCCGCCGCGATGATCGGGCACAGCATCGGCGAGTACGTGGCCGCGACCGTCGCGGGCGTCTTCTCCCTGCCCGACGCGCTGCGCCTGGTGGCCACCCGGGGCCGGCTCATGCAGAGCATGCCGCCGGGCGCGATGCTCGCCCTGCGCCGCGACCAGGAAGAGGTACGCGGGGACCTGCCCGACGGCCTGTCGATCGCCACCGTCAACGGCCCGGGAACGTGCGTCGTCGCCGGACCCGGCGAGTTGATCGCCGCCTACGCCGCCCGGCTGGAGGAGAGCGGCGTCCAGCACACCGCGCTGCGCACCTCGCACGCCTTCCACTCGGCGATGATGGACCCGATACTCGGCGACTTCCACGAGGCCGTCGCCGCCGCGGCCCGGCACGCGCCCGGCCTGCCCTTCCTGTCGAACGTCACCGGCACCTGGATCACCGCCGAGCAGGCCACCGACCCCGGCTACTGGACGCGGCACCTGCGCGAGGCGGTCCGGTTCGGCGACTGCGTGGCGACGCTGGTCGCCGAGGGCGAGTGGCGGCTGGTGGAGTGCGGTCCCGGACGCCAGCTCGCCGGCCTGGCCAGGACCCAGCTGCCCAAGTCCGCGCCGCAGCCGCTGGCCAGCCTCCCCGGCCCCGCCGACGCCCGGCCCGACCTGGAGATCGTCTACGCCGCGGCCGGCGCCCTGTGGACGGCGGGGGTCCCGCTGGACACCGACGCCCTGGCCGAGCCCGCGCGCCGCGTCCCGCTTCCCGCCTACCCGTACGAGCGCGCCGAGCACTGGGTGCGCACCGCGTTCGACCCGGAGCTCGTCTTCACCCGGCCGCCGCGGGCGGGAGCGCTCCCGCTGGAGGAGTGGTTCTCGGCGCCGGCCTGGCGTCAGGCGCCCCTGGCCCCCGCCGGGACCGCCGCGCTGGCCGGCCTGCGCTGCCTGGTCTTCGCGGGCCCCGCCGCCGAGCCGCTGCTTGACGGGCTGCGCGCGGCCGGCGCCGACGCCGTGCGGGTGGTCCCCGGCAGCGCGTACGGCACCGCACCCGACGGCACCGTCACCGTCCGCCCCGCCGAACGCGACGACTACGAGGCGCTGCTCACCGAGACCGGCGTACCGGCCCGCGTCATCCACGCCTGGACGCTCGACGGCGAGCCGGCGACCACGGCCGCGCGGGCCACCGCCGCCCAGGACCTCGGCTTCCACAGCCTGCTCGCCCTCGTGCAGGCGCTGGCCGGCGCCGAGCGCGAGGCGGGGGTGCGGCTCGACATCCTGACCGCCGGCACGCAGGGCGTCACCGGCCAGGACGTCCACCGGCCCGAGCACGCCACCGTCGCCGGCATCACCGGCGTCGTCCCGCTGGAGGCCCGCTGGCTGACGGCCCGCCATCTCGACCTGGAGGCCGGGCCGTACGAGGTGGGGCCGTACGAGGTGGGGAAGGTGCTGGCGGAGCTGGCCACCGAGCCCGCGGAGCCGGAGGAGGGCGTGCCGCCGTCCCCCGTCGTGCTGCGTGCCGGCCGCCGCTGGGTGCGCGGTTTCGAGCAGGTGCCGCTGCCCCCGCAGGACGACCCGCTGCGCCGGCACGGCGTGTACGTCATCACCGGCGGGCTCGGCGGCATCGGCCTCACGCTGGCCGAGGACCTGGCCCGGCGCGTCCAGGCCAGGCTGGTGCTGCTCGGACGTTCCGGGCTGCCGCCCCGTGCGGAGTGGGACACGCTCGACGGCGCGCCGGAGCGGGTGCGGCGGGCCGTGGCCGCGGTGCTGCGCATGGAGCGGGCGGGCGCCGAGGTGATCGTGCTGGCCGCCGACGTGACCGACCCCGGGTCGCTGCGCCGGGCCAAGGACGAGGCGCTCGGCAGGTTCGGCCGCGTCGACGGCATCGTGCACGCGGCCGGCGTCCCCGGCGGCGGCATGGCCGAGGTCAAGGAGCGCGAGGCCGCCGACGACGTCATGGCGCCCAAGGTCGCCGGGACGCTGGCGCTGCGCGAGGTGTTCGGCGACCTGCCGCTCGACTTCGTCCTGCTCTGCTCGTCGGTGACCGCCGTCGCGGGCGGGTTCGGCCAGGTCGACTACTGCGCGGCCAACAACTTCATGGACGCCTACGCGCACGTCTGGCCCGGCCGGGTTCTGTCGGTGAACTGGGGGGCCTGGCTGGAGGTCGGCATGGCCGCCGAGGTCGCCGCCCCGGTGGCCTTCCGCGCCCTGCAGCGCGGCGACCGGGTGACCCGGCTGGAGCACCCCGTCCTCAGCCATCGGCACGAGAGCGCCGGCCGCCAGCCCTGGTACGCCGCGACCCTGTCGCCCGAGACGCACTGGCTCCTGGACGAGCACCGGGTGGCCGGGGTGCCGGTCATGCCCGGCACCGGCTACCTGGAGAGCGCCCGCGCCGCGTTCGAGGCGGCCGTGCCGCCCCCGGGTCCGGGGCACGCGATCGAGCTGCGCGACGTCGCCTTCATCGCGCCGCTGCCGGTCGCCGAGGGGTCCAGCGCCGAACTGCGGGTGCTGCTCACCCCCACCGGCGACGGCATGGACTTCGAGGTGGTCAGCATCGCCGGCGGCGAGCCGGCCCAGCACGCCAGAGGCTCGGCGGCCTGGGTGGCGGCCGGGGAGAGCGCCGGTGACCTGGCCGAGGTCCGCTCCCGCTGCGTCCACGGCTCCGACGAGGCCAACCCGTTCGCCTCGGCCTCCGGGCTGGTCACGTTCGGCTCGCGGTGGACCAGCCTGCGCACCGTACGGCTGGGCCAGAACGAGCAGCTCGCCCACCTGGAGGCCGGTCCCGGCGTCGCCGCCGAACTGGCCGCCCTGCCGCTGCACCCGGCGCTGCTGGACGAGGCGACCGCGTTCATCTCCGTCTCCGGCGAGCACAGCTACCTGCCGCTCGGCTACGGCCGCATCACCGTGCACGCCCCGTTGCCCGCCACGCTGTGGAGCCACGCCCGGCTGCGCGACACCGGCGGCGGCGAGGTGCTCGCCGCCGACCTCACCCTGTACGGCGAGGCCGGCGAGCCGGTGGTGAGCATCTCCGACTTCGTGCTCAGGCGCGTCGACCCGGAGGCGGTGTCCCGCTCCGTCGGCGAGGACGCGAAGCAGGCGGCCGAGGACGTGACGGTGAAGGAGGAGTCCGCGACCGCGGGCGTCGCCCTGGACCTCGACGGCGCCAAGCGCGGCATCCCGCCGGCGGACGGCGCCGAGGCGTTCCGCCGCCTGCTCGCCGCCGACCTGGGCGTCCAGGTCGTGGTCAACGCCACGGCGCTGCCCGAGTTCGTGGCCGGGGTACGCGAGCTGACCCAGGACACCGTCGCCGACGAGCTGGCCGCGGCCTCCGCCGCCGGCGAGGCCGGCCTGGACTCCGACGATCACGTCGCCCCGCGCAACGAGCTGGAGAGCGTGCTCGCCGGGCTGTGGGGCGAGGTGCTCGGCGCCCGCCGCGTCAGCGTCGAGCAGGACTTCTTCGAGCTGGGCGGCAACTCGCTGGTGGCGGTCCAGCTCATCGCCCTCATCAGGAAGAAGATCGGCGTCCGGCTGCCCATGCGCAGCCTCTTCCAGGTGCCCACCGTGGCCGGCATGGCCGGGCTCGTGGAGGAACTGCGCGGCCAGGGCGAGGAGAAGAAGCCGGCGACGATCACCCGGCTCCCCCGAGTGGAAAGGCACTGACATGCGCGACGGCCAGTACAAGGTCGTGGTCAACGACGAGGAGCAGTACTCCATCTGGTTCGCCGAGCGGCCCCTGCCGCGCGGCTGGCGGGAGGCCGGCTTCGAAGGGGCGAAGCAGAGCTGCCTCGACCACATCGAGCAGGTCTGGACCGACATGCGCCCGCGCAGCCTGCGCGAGGCCATGGGGCAGTAGAGGAGCGGCCCAGGTGACCGGCACGTACGTTTTCCCCGCCTCGTTCGCCCAGGAACGGTTGTGGTTCCTGGCCCAGCTCGATCCCGGCGCGCCCACGTATCACATCAACGCCATCATGAAGCTGCCCGAGCGGACCGATCCGGACCGTTGCGAGCGGATTCTGGGCGAGCTGGTCCAGCGGCACGAGGCGCTGCGCACCGCCCTGGCGATCGAGGACGGGAGCCTCGTCCAGATCGTCCAGGTCGACATGCCGGTCACGCTGCCCCGTACCGATCTGCGTGGGCTGCCGCCGGAGGAGGCCGAGCGCGAGTTCGGCGCGCTGGCGGTGGCGACGGCGCGGCAGCCGTTCACACTGGACCGGGCGCCGTTGTGGCGCTCGCACCTGGTGCTCATGCCGGACGGGGAGCAACGGCTGATCTCCGTGTTCCACCACGCCGTGTTCGACGCCCGCTCGGGAACCATCCTCGGCGAGGAGATCCGGGAGCTGTGCGCGGCCCTCGACGAGGGCCGTCCGGCGCGGCTGCCGGACCTGCCCGTCCAGTACGCCGACTACGCCGCCTGGCAGCGCGAGCACCTCGGACAGGGGGTGCTCGCCGCCCAGCTCGATCACTGGCGGGACCGGCTGGCCGGGCTGCCCGCCGATCTCGGGCTGCCGGCCGACCGGCCCAGGCCGCCGGTGCGCGGGCACGCGGGGGCCGAGCATCATCTGGTGCTGCCCGCCGCCCTGGTGGACGAGCTCGAAGCGCTGGCCAAGCGGCGCGGCGCGACCCTGTTCATGGTGCTGCTGGCCGCGCTGAAGGCCCTGCTCTCCCGGTACGCGGGCCAGGAGGACGTGGCGGTGGGCACGCCGGTGGCCGGGCGCGACCTGCCGGAGTTCGAGCCGGTGCTCGGCGTGTTCATCAACACCCTGGTGCTGCGCGGCGACCTGAGCGGGGACCCGTCGTTCGGCACGCTGCTGGAGCGGGTGCGCGAGACCGTCCTCGACGCGCTGGACCACGCCGAGGTGCCGTTCGACCGGCTGGTCGAGGCGCTCCAGCCGGTCCGTGACACCAGCCGCACACCGCTCTACCAGGTGGGCTTCAACCTGCTGCCGATGAGCGCGCGCGGGCAGTTCCCGAACGGCACCGCCCAGCTGGACCTGAACCTGGACATCGTCAGGACGGCCGACGGCGCCGGCGTCTACTTCGAGTACAGCACCGACCTGTTCGACCCCGGCACGATCGAGCGCCTGGCCGGCTCCTACCGGCTGATCCTGGAGGCGGCCGCCGCCGAGCCCGGCACGCGGCTGTCGCAGCTGCCGCTGATGACGCCCGCTCAGCGGACCGAGCTGCTGACCGGGTGGAACGACACCGCCGCGCCGTACCCGGACAAGACCCTGCACGAGCTCGTCGGCGAGCAGGCGGCGCGTACGCCCGGCGCGGTGGCGGTGCGCGCGCCGGACGGTGAGGAGCTCACCTACGCCGAGCTCGACGACCGCACGGAAGCGCTGGCCGGGCGGCTGGTGGCGGAAGGCGTTCGGGTCGAGTCGCGGGTGGCGCTGTGCCTGCCGCGTGGCGTGCGCCAGGTCGTCGCGCTGCTCGCGGTGCTGCGGGCGGGCGCGTGTTATGTGCCGCTGGACGCGGCGTACCCGGTGGAACGGCTGGCGTATCTGCTGGCCGACTCCGGCGCCGCCCTGCTGCTCACGGACTCCGCCCACCTCGACCGGCTGCCGGCGCAGCGTCCCCCGGAGCTGCTGCTCGACCAGGTCTCCGGGAGCGCCGGGCCGCTGCCGCCGGTGCGGCCGGACCATCTGGCGTACACGATCTACACCTCCGGCTCCACCGGCCGCCCCAAAGGCGTGCAGGTGCCGCATCGCGGCGTGGTCAACCTGGTCACCGAGGTGATCCGGCGGCTGGGCGGCGGCAGCGCGCTGTACATGACCTCGCTCTCGTTCGACATCGCGGCGCTGGAGATCTTCACGCCGCTGCTGTCCGGTGGGACGCTCGTGATCGCTCCCGAGGACGCCGCCCGCACGCCCAAGGAGCTCCGCCGGGCGGCCGAGGACGCGGACCTGGTCCAGCTCACGCCGTCGGTGGCGAGCCTGGCGGTCGAGCACCTGCCGTCCGGGCTCCCCCGCGTGATCCTCGGCGGCGAGCCGCTGCCCCTCGGCCTGGCCGCGCGCCTGCTCACGGTCACCGACGAGCTGTGGAACTTCTACGGGCCCACGGAGACGACGATCTGGTCGACGGCGTACCGGGTGCCGCACTCCCCCGCCACGATGCTCATCGGCGCGCCGGTGGCCAACACGAGCGCGTACGTGGTCGACCGCGACCTGCGTCCGGTCCCGGTGGGCGTGCCGGGTGAGCTGCTGCTCGGCGGCGCCGGAGTGACCCGCGGCTACCACGGCCGGGCCGCGCTGACCGCCGAACGCTTCGTGCCCGACCCCTTCGGCCCGCCCGGCGGCCGCCTCTACCGCACCGGCGACCTGGCCCGCCGGCGCCCCGACGGAACCCTCGAATGCCTCGGCCGTCTCGACGACCAGGTGAAGGTGCGCGGCGTGCGCATCGAACTCGACGAGGTCGCCGCCGTCCTCGGCGAACACCCCACCGTACGACGAGCCGTCATAGCCGTACGCGACGACGCCCCCGGCGGACGCGGCCTCGTCGCCTACACCACCGGCACCACCCAAGAAACAGAACTCCGCGCACACCTGCGCGCCCGCCTGCCCGACGCCATGATCCCCACCGCCTTCGTCACCGTCACCGACCTCCCCGTCCTGCCCAGCGGCAAACTCAACCGCGCCGCCCTCCCCCCACCCCAAAACACCACCACCACCACGTTCACCCCACCGCGCACCCCGATGGAGGAGGGCATCGCCAGGATCTGGGCCGAGTTGCTCGGCCGCGAGCGCGTCGGGATGACCGACGACTTCTTCGCCCTGGGCGGCCACTCACTGCTGGTGGTCCGCCTCATCGGCCGGATCGACGAGGAGTTCGGCGTGGAGCTGCCGCTGCGGCGCTGCTTCGACGCCACGACCGTCGAGGAGCAGGCGCTCGCGGTGCTCGAAGAGGGACTCACGGATGCCGACCTGCTGGATCTCCTGGAGGAGGAGCAGTGAGCGACGGGAACGGGGTACGCGCGCGGCTGGCCGGGCTCAGCCCGGAACGGCGCGCCGCGCTGGAGGCCCGCCTCGCCCGCACCCGGGCGGCGGACAAGGGGGCGTCGTCCATCCCGCCCCGCCCGGCCTCGGACGCCGGGGCCCTGTCGGCCGCCCAGCGCCGCCTGTGGGTGGTCGACCAGCTCGACCCGGGCAACCCCGCCTACACCTTGTCGTGGGCGTACCGGATCGAGGGCGACCTGGACGCCGCCGCGCTGGCCAAGGCGTTCGACGCGCTCGTGGACCGGCATCCGATCCTCGGCCACGTGATCGAGACCCGCGACGGCGAGCCCCGCCAGGCTCCCGGCCATCTCCGCCCCGCGTTGAGCGTCGAGACGATGCCGGCCGGGGAGGCCGACGCCGTCGCCCGCGAAGAGGCCCGCTTCGCCTTCGACCTGAGCGCCGGACCGCTGACCAGGGCCCGCCTGGTGCGCGTGGCGCCTCGGGAACACCGTCTGTTCCTGACCCTGCACCACATCCTGGCCGACCGCTGGTCGGTGGAGATCCTGTTCGGCGACCTCTTCCGGCTCTACTCCGGTGAACCGATGCCCGAGCGGCCGGTGGAGTACGCCGACTACGTGGCCTGGCAGCAGGGCCGGCCGTCCGGGGAAGGCGACCTGGACTACTGGCGCAAGGCCCTCGACGACCTGCCCGACGTGCTCGACCTGCCGGCCGACCGGCCGCGCCCGCCCATGCAGTCGAACCGGGGCCGCCGCCTGGTGTTCGAGCTGGACGACACCCTGGCCACCGGGTTGCGCGAGCTGGCCGCCGGGCAGCGCGCCACCCCGTTCATGGTCCTCGTCGCCGCGCTGCAGGCGCTGCTCGCCCGCTACACCGGCCGGGCCGACATCCCGGTCGGCACGCCGATGTCGGCCCGGCCGCATCCCTCCCTGGACCAGACCGTCGGGCTGTTCCTGAACACGGTGGTGCTGCGCGGCGACCTGTCCGGCGACCCTGACTTCGCCGAGCTGGTACGGCGGACCAAGGAGCGGACGCTGGCCGCGTTCGAGCATGCGGGCCTGCCGTTCGAGACGCTGGTGGAGGAACTTTCCAGCGGGCGGGACCTGTCCCGCAACCCGTTCTTCCAGGTGATGCTCGCCTACCAGAACGTGCCGCAGGCGCCGCCCGGCGGTCCGCGCGGGCTGCGCCTGGAGCGGCTGGGCGTGCGCTCCGGGACCGCCATGTTCGATCTGGACTTCATCGTGGAGGAGCGCGCGGACGGGTCGCTGGTGTGCGTGCTCGACTACGCCACCGATCTGTTCGACGAGGACCGCGCGCGGCGCCTGACCACGCATCTGCGCACCTTGCTGGGGGCGGCGGTCGCCGATCCCGGCCTGCGGCTGTCGGAGCTGCCGCTCATGGACGCGGCCGAGCTCGGGAACACCCTGCGCGCCTGGAACGAGACCGCGCGGCCGTACCCGGAAGGCGGCATCCACCACCTGGTGGCCGAGCAGGCCGCCCGCACCCCCGAGGCCACCGCGGTCGAGGGCCGGGACGGCGTCTCGCTGACCTACGCCGAGCTGGAGTCGCGCGCGGACGACCTGGCCGCGGAACTGCGGGCGCTCGGCGTCGGCCGCGAGGACAGGGTCGCCGTCTGCCTGCCCCGGCACCCGGACGTGGTGGTGGCGTTGCTGGGCGTGCTCAAGTCCGGCGGCAGCTTCGTCCCCATGGATCCCGGCTACCCGCCCGAACGGCAGCGGCAGATCCTCGACGACTCCGGCGCCGCCCTGACGGTCACCGTCACCTCGCTCAGGGACAGTCTGCCGGCGGCCGCGCGCGTGCTCCTGCTCGACGAGGGCATCGGGAGGGCCGCTCCCGTGGCGGAGCCCGCGTTCCATCCGGACCAGTGCGCGTACCTGATCTACACCTCCGGCTCCACCGGCCGGCCCAAAGGCGTGGTGGTGCCGCACAGGGGTCTGGTCAATCTGCTCTGCGACCTGCGCGAAAGCCCCGGCCTGGCGCCCGGCGCGCGCTACCTGTTCCTGACGTCGGTGTCGTTCGACATCTCGATGGCCGAGATCTTCGGACCGCTGGTCAGCGGCGGCACGGTCGTCGTCGGCTCGGTCACCGCCATCGAAGACGTCCACGAACTCCTCCGGAACGGCGACCTGCACACCGTCCAGGCCACTCCCTCCGTGCTGGAGGGGTTGCTGCCCGCGCTGGCCCACCGGGTCCCGCGGGTGGTCAGCTCGGGCGAGGCGCTTCCCGGCCCGCTGGCCGCGCGCCTGCTCACCGTCACCGACGAGCTGTGGGACCTGTACGGCCCGACCGAGACCACCGTGTGGTCCACCAGGCTCCACGTCACCGACGGCAGGGGCGGCTCGATCGGCCGCCCGGTCGCCAACACCACGACCTATGTGGTGGACGACGATCTGCGTCCGGTCCCGGTGGGCGTGCCGGGTGAGCTGCTGCTCGGCGGCGCCGGGGTGACCCGCGGCTACCACGGCCGGGCCGCGCTGACCGCCGAGCGCTTCGTGCCCGACCCCTTCGGCCCGCCCGGCGGCCGCCTCTACCGCACCGGCGACCTGGCCCGCTGGCGCCCCGACGGAACCCTCGAATGCCTCGGCCGTCTCGACGACCAGGTGAAGGTGCGCGGCGTGCGCATCGAACTCGACGAGGTCGCCGCCGTCCTCAGCGAACACCCCACCGTACGACGAGCCGTCATAGCCGTACGCGACGACGCCCCCGGCGGACGCGGCCTCGTCGCCTACACCACCGGCACCACCCAAGAAACAGAACTCCGCGCACACCTGCGCGCCCGCCTGCCCGACGCCATGATCCCCACCGCCTTCGTCACCGTCACCGACCTCCCCGTCCTGCCCAGCGGCAAACTCAACCGCGCCGCCCTCCCCCCACCCCAAAACACCACCACCACCACGTTCACCCCACCGCGCACCCCCGCGGAACACGTCCTGCACGCCCTCTGGAGCGAACTGCTTGACCGCGGCGACTTCGGCGTCGAGGACGACTTCTTCACCCTGGGCGGCCACTCCCTGCTGGCCATGCGCCTGGTGGTCAGGCTCAGGGAGGCCCACGGCGCGGACGTGACGCTGCGCCGCTGCTTCGCGACCCCGACGATCGCGGGCCTGGCCCCGCTCCTCCCCTCCGGCGGGGCCGTCACCGGAGGCATCCCCCTCGCCGGGCAGGCCGTCGCGCGGCCCTCCCACGCGCAGGCCCGCCTCTGGTTCCTCGACCAGCTGGACCCCGGCAACCCCGCCTACAACGTCGCCTGGGCCGAGCGGCTGACCGGACCGCTGGACGTGGCCGCGCTGAGCGCCGCCTTCGACGACCTGGTGGCCAGGCACGAGGCCCTGCGCCTGGTCATCGTGGCCGACGACGGCGAACCCGCCCTGCGCGAGGGCGCCCGGAGGGCGCGGCTGACCGTGCGAGAAGGTCCTGACGTGGGGCTGGAGGAGGCGCGTCACCGCTTCGACCTGGCCGAAGGTCCGCTGGCGCGGGCCGCCCTGGTACGGCGCGGCCCGGCCGAGCACGAGCTGTACCTCACCCTGCACCACGTCATCACCGACCGGTGGAGCCTGTCGATCCTGCTGCGCGACCTGATGGAGCTCTACCGCGCACGGGTCACCGGCGCCCCGGCCGAGCTGCCCGCGCTCAGGGCCGGCTACCGGGACTTCGCCGCCTGGCATCGGGCGCGGGTCTCCGGGCGGGCGGCCGGCCTGGCGTACTGGAAGGACGCGCTCGCCGGCCTGCCCGCCTCCCTGGACCTGCCGGCCGACCGGCACCGTCACGGGCCGGCGAGCATGGCCGGGCGGCGGCTGACGTTCCCGATCGACGCCGCGACGACGGCGGCGGTGCACGCGCTGGCGCTGGAACGGCAGGCGACGCCGTTCATGGTGCTGCTGGCCGCGCTCCAGGCGGTGCTGGCCCGCTACACCGGACGGGCCGACATCCCGGTCGGCACCCCGGTCTCCGGCCGCGCGCATCCGGACGTGGAGGAGATGGCCGGGCTGTTCCTGAACACGCTCGTGCTGCGCGGCGACCTGTCCGGCGAACCGAGCTTCGCCGAACTGCTCGCGCGCACCCGCGAACGCGTCCTGGACGGGCACGAGCACGCCGAGCTGCCGTTCGAGGTGCTGGTGCAGGAGCTGGCCCAGGACCGTGACCTGGCCCGCAACCCGCTGTTCCAGGTGATGCTGGCCTACCAGAACGTGCCTCCCGCGCCGCCGGACGTGGCGGGGCTGGCCCTGCGCACCCTGAACATCGATCCGGGGGTGACGCAGGCGGACCTGCACCTGGTGATCGAGGAGGGCGGCGACCGGCTCACCGGAGTGCTGCACTACGCGACGGACCTGTTCGAGCACGACCGGATGGAGCGCTTCGCCGACCACTTCCGCGCTTTCCTGACGGCCGCGGTGGCCGAGCCGGAGCGGCCGGTCGCCGACCTGCCCCTGCTCACCCCGGCCGAGCTCGACGCCGTTCACCAGGCCAACGACACCGGCACGCCCGTCGCGGACGGCACGCTGCCGGAGCTGGTGGCCGCGCAGGCGGTCCGTTCGCCGCACGCGCCCGCGCTGGGATACGAGGCTCCGGACGGAACCCGGGCCTGGCTCACCTACGCCGAGTTTACCGGCCGGGTGAACCGCCTGGCCAGGCGGCTGCGCGCGCTCGGGGCCGGGCCGGGCCAGGTCGTCGGGGTGTGCCTGGAGCGTGGGGCGGACCTGGTCGTCGCCGTGCACGCGGTGGTCGCCACCGGGGCGGCGTACCTGCCGCTGGAGCCCGACCACCCGGCCGAGCGCCTGGCGGGCATGATGGCCGACGCGGGCGCCCGGCTGGCCGTCTCCGCCGAACGTTTCGCCGATCTCGTCACCGATCCCGCTACCGGTCTCGGCGGCGTGGCGGCGGTGCTGCTCGATCGCGACGCCGGGGCCGTCGCCGCGGAGGACGGCGGGCCGCTCGGGATCCGGCCGCACCCGGACTCGCTCGCGTACGTGCTCTTCACCTCCGGTTCCACCGGCCGGCCCAAGGGCGTGGGGATCTCGCACCGGGCGATCGTGAACCGGCTGGACTGGATGCAGGACGCCTTCCGGCTGACCGGGGACGACCGGGTGCTGCACAAGACGCCCTTCTCGTTCGACGTGTCGGTGTGGGAACTGTTCTGGCCGCTGCTGACCGGGGCGGGGCTGGTCGTCGCGCGGCCCGGCGGGCAGGCCGACCCCGCCCACCTGGCCGCTCTGATGGCCGGCGAGTCGGTCACGACCGTGCATTTCGTACCGTCGATGCTCGACTTCTTCCTGGCCGAGCCCGAGCTGGAGGCGCGGCTCGGCGCGCTGCGCACCGTGGTGTGCTCGGGGGAGGCGCTCGGCGCCGACCTGGCCGCCCGCTTCGCCGCCGCGCTGCCCGCCGCCGGCCTGCACAACCTGTACGGGCCGACCGAGGCGGCGGTGGACGTGTCGTGGCACGTGTGCCGCGCGGGCGAGGGCACGATCCCGATCGGGCGGCCGGTGGCCAACACCCGGCTGGAGATCCTCGACGCCCGCATGAACCGCGTGCCCGTCGGCATCCCGGGCGCGCTGTGGATCGGCGGCGTGCAACTCGCCCGGGGGTACGCGGCCCGTCCCGCGCTGACCGCCGAGCGCTTCGTCCCCGACCCGTACGGTCCCCCGGGCGGCCGCCTGTACGACACCGGCGACCTGGCCCGATGGCGCCCCGACGGCGAGATCGAGTACCTCGGCAGGTCCGACCACCAGGTCAAGATCCGCGGCATGCGGGTCGAACCGGGCGAGATCGAGGCGGCCCTGGCGGCCCTGCCCGGCGTGCGCGCCGCGGCCGTGCGCGCCATCGAGGACGGCGCAGGGCTGCGCCTGGCCGGATACGTGGTCCCGGTCACGGAGGAGGCGGCGGGCACCTGGGAGCGCCTGCTGCGCGACACCCTGCCCGACCACATGATCCCCCGGACCTGGACCGTCCTCGCCGAACTGCCGCTCAACCGCAGCGGCAAGCTCGACAGGAACGCCCTGCCCGATCCCCGGGCCCCCGAGACCGCCGCGCACGCCGAGCCGGAGGGGCCGGCCGAACGGGCCGTCGCCGCCGCCTGGCAGGGAGTGCTCGGGCTGGAGCGGGTCTCGGCCCACGACAACTTCTTCGCCGTAGGCGGCGACTCCATCCGCAGCCTCAAGGTGGTCTCCCGCCTGCGTGAGGCCGGTTACGCGGTCCGGCTGGAGCAACTCTTCCTCCACCAGACCGTCAGAGATCTGGCCGGACGGCTCCTGCCCGCACCGGCGGCCGAACCACCCGAGGCGCCCGAGACGCCGTTCGGCCTGCTCAATCCCGAGGACCTGGCACGACTGCTGGAAGGCGAGGCGCGATGACCGTGACGACGGGAGCCGCACGCGGCCTGGAGGACGCCTATCCTCTGGCCGCGCTGCAGGCGGGAATGCTCTACCACAGCGCGTACGAGCCGGATGCGGCCACCTACCACGACCTGACCACGATCACCTTGCGCGGCCGGTTCGACGCCGGGGCGTTCGAGGGGGCGCTGGCCGAGGTGACCGCCCGGCATCCCGTCCTGCGCACCTCGATCGACGTGAGCGGGTTCAGCGAGCCGTTGCAGCTCGTGCACCGTACGGCCACGCTGCCGCTGGAGGTGACGGACCTGTCGGGCGATCCGGCGGCCGCCGGGCGGCTGGCCGCGTGGTCGGAGGCGGAGAAGCGGCGGCCGTTCGACTGGGCCTCGCCGCCGCTGGCCCGCGCGCACGTGCATGTGCTGCCCGGTGAGCTGTTCGCGTTCAGCCTGAGCTTCCACCACGCCATCCTCGACGGGTGGAGCGTGGCGTCCCTGGTCACCGAGCTGCTCCAGCGCTACCACGGGCAACTGAGCGGTGAACGGCTGCCGCTCACCCCGCCCGCCGCGGCCTTCCGCGAACTGGTGGCCGCCGAGCGCGCCGCGGTGGCCGCGCCCGAGACGCGCGGCTTCTGGCACGCCCAGGTGGCCGGCGCCCCCGACACCCGGCTGCCCCGCCTGCCCGGCGAGCACGGCGAGCCGGGGGCGGAGGAACTGCGGCTGCCGCTGGCGGCGGAACTGCTGGAACGGCTCGGCGCGGCGGCCAGAGAGCTGGCGGTGCCGTTGCGCACCCTGCTGCTCGCCGCCCACCTGCGCGTGCTCGCCCTGCTCACCGGCGAGAACGAGGTGATGACCGGCCTGGTCACCCACAGCCGTCCGGAGAGCGAGGCCGGTGAGGAGGTCCTCGGCCTGTTCCTCAACACCGTGCCGCTGCGCCTGGACGTGAACGCCCCGACCTGGGCGGAGCTGGCGCGCGGGGTGTTCGACGCGGAGGTGGCGCTGCTGCCGCACCGGCGGTATCCGCTGTTCGAGATCCAGCGGGCGGCGGGCCGTTCCCCGCTGCTGGACGTGTTGTTCGACTTCCGCGACTTCCACGTCTACCGCGAGCTGCCCGGGATCGAGATCGTCGGCCAGGAGTTCTTCGAGCAGACCGACGTGCCGTTCGCGGCCGCGTTCAGCCGCTCGCGTGAGCACGGCGGATTCGACCTGACCCTCACCTATGACCGGGCCCAGTTCGGCGCTGAGCAGATCGGGCGGATCGGTGAGTTCTATCTCATCGCGCTGGACCAGGCCGCCGATCCCGCCGCCGATCCGCGACCCGCCGATCCCTACCTCTCCCTCGACGCCGCCGCCATCGACGGGTGGAACGGCACAGCACGGCCGTACCCGGGCGGGGTGCTCCATGAGCTGATCGGGGAGCAGGCCGCGCGCACGCCCGGCGCGCCCGCCGTCGGCTACGACGGGGCGTGGATCACCTACGGCGAGCTGGCCGGGCGGGCGGATGCCGTCACGGCCCGGCTGCTCGCCGCCGGTACGCGGCCGGGCGACGTCGTGGGCGTCTGCCTCGAACGCGGGCCCGACCTGCTGCCCGCGCTGCTCGGAGTGCTCGGCGCCGGGGCCGCCTACCTGCCGCTGGAGCCCGATCTGCCGCCGGAGCGGCTGGCGTACATGATCGAGGACGCGCGGGCGCGCACGGTGCTGACCGGTCCGGCGGGAACGTCCTCGCTACCGGACGGCGTCGCCCTCCCGCTCGACGGGCCCGTCCCCGCCCTCGCCTCCGCGCCGCCGCGCGTGCATCCCGACGCGCTGGCGTACGTGATCTTCACCTCCGGCTCCACCGGCCGGCCCAAGGGGGTCGGCGTCTCCCACCGGGCGATCGTCAACCGGCTGCGGTGGATGCAGGAGGCGTTCGGGCTGGGCGCGGACGAGAGGGTGCTGCACAAGACGCCGCTGTCGTTCGACGTCTCGGTGTGGGAACTGTTCTGGCCGCTCATGGTCGGCGCCGGGCTGGTGGTCGCCGAGCCTGGCGCCCACCGCGACAGTGCCCGCCTGGCCGCCTTCGACGTCACCACCATGCATTTCGTGCCGTCCATGCTGGAGCTGTTCCTCGACGAGCCCGCCCTGCCGGCGCTGCGCCGCCTCATCTGCTCCGGCGAGGCGCTCGGGGCCGAGCTCGCCGCGCGCTGCCACGAGCGCCTCCCCCAGACCGAGCTGCACAATCTGTACGGCCCCACGGAGGCGGCCGTCGACGTCACCTGGCATCCCTGCGAGCCGGGCGAACGGCTGGTGCCCATCGGCCGGCCCGTCGCCAACACCCGCCTGGAGGTCCTCGGCGCCGACGGCCACCGGGTCCCCGTCGGCACCCCGGGCGAGCTGTGCCTGGGCGGCGTCCAGCTCGCCCGCGGCTACGTCAACCGGCCGGAGCTCACCGCCGAACGGTTCGTCCCCGACCCGTACGGCCCGCCTGGCGAACGCCTGTACCGCACCGGCGACGTGGCCCGCTGGCTGCCCACCGGCGAGGTCCAGTACCTCGGCAGGACCGACTTCCAGGTCAAGATCCGCGGCCAGCGGGTGGAGCTCGGCGAGATCGAGGGGCTGCTGGCCGCCGATCCGGCCGTACGCGCCGCCGTCGTCGTGCTGCGCGGCGAACGGCTGGTCGGCTACGTCGTCCCCGAGGGCGGCGACCTGCCCGATCTCACCCCGGCGCTGCGCGAGAAGCTGCCCGAGCACATGGTCCCGGCCACCTGGGTACGCCTCGACGCGCTGCCGGTCACCGCCAACGGCAAGCTCGACCGTGCCGCCCTGCCGGAGCCCGGTGACGCCGGGCGGGCGCCGTACATGCCGCCGCGCGACCCGTTCGAGGCCAAGCTGGGCACGCTGTGGGAGGAGACGCTCGGCGTCGACGACGTCGGCGTGCACGACGACTTCTTCGCCCTCGGCGGCCACTCGCTGCTGGCCCTGCGCCTGACCATGCGGCTGCGCAAGGAGCTGGGCCGCGACGTGCCGCTGTCGACCGTGCTCACCGCGCCGACCGTCGCCCAGCTCGCCGTCGAGCTGCGCCGTCCCCAGGACAACGACGGCGCCCCCGAACGGATCGTGCCGCTGCGGCCCACCGGCGAGCGCGACCCGATCTTCCTGTTCCACGCACTGGGCGGCCAGGTCTTCCGCTACCTGCCGCTGACCCGCCACCTCGGCTCCGACCAGCCCGTCTACGCCATCCAGGCGGCAGGCCTGTCCCCCGGCGAGGAGCCGCACGCCACGCTGGCGGAGATGGTCGACGACTACACCGCCCACCTGCTCAAGCTCCGGCCGCACGGCCCGTACGTGCTGGGCGGGTACTGCATCGGCGGCAACATCGCCCTGGAGACCGCCCGCCGGCTGCGGGAGATGGGCGAGGAGGTGCCGCTCCTCGTCCTGTTCTACTCCGACGCCGGCGAGCCGGTGCTGCGCGCCTCGCTCGAGGACGACGCCGTCCTGCTCACCCACGCCCTCGCCGGCGGCAAGGTGCAGGTCGACCTCGACGACCTGCACCGGATGAGCCCGGACGAGCGGCTGCTGGCCGTGATCGACGCCGCCGCCCGCGCCGACACCCTGCAGCCCGACACCGCCGACCTGCGCCAGGCCCGCCGCTTCGTCGACGTCTTCCGCGCCAACGCGCACGCCGTCGGCCACTTCCGGCACGCCCCCTACGACGGGGACGTCCTGTTGTTCTCGCCCGCCGCCGAGGGCGTCCCGCCCGACGACATGGGATGGAGCGACGTCGTCACCGGCCGCCTGCGCATCTCGCCCATCCACGGCGAGCGTTTCACCGTCATGTACGAGCCCCGGGTCGCCCTGGCGGCCGCCGAATTGAGGAGCAGCATCGACCATGGCATCACCCCCCACGACTGAGCCGCCCGCGACGCTGTGGAAGAACCGCGACTTCCTCAAGCTATGGAGCGGCGAGAGCCTGTCACTGGTCGGCTCCCAGGTGACGGTGCTCGCCATGCCGATCGTCGCGTACCTGTGGCTGCACGCCTCCGTCGCCGAGATGGGCGTGCTCGGCGCGCTGTCCAGGCTGCCCATGGTGCTGTTCTTCGTCGTGGGCGTCTGGGTGGACCGGATGCGGCGCCGTCCCGTGCTCATCTGGAGCGACGTCATCCGCGCGCTCATGCTGGCGACCGTGCCGGTGCTGTTCGTCATGGACATGCTGACGCTGTGGTGGCTGTACGTGGTCGTGCTCGTGATGGGCGTGTTCGGGGTGCTCTTCGAGATCGCCTACCGGTCGTACCTGCCGGTGCTGGTGGCCCCCGAGCACCTCGGTGACGGCAACAGCAAGCTGCAGCTCAGCGACTCGGTCTCCAAGGCGGTCGGGCCCAGCCTGGCCGGGTTCCTCATCGCCACCCGCTCGGCGCCGCTGGTCATCCTGGTGGACGCGATCAGTTACGTCCTGTCGGCGCTCTGCCTGATCTCCATCCGCAAGCGCGAGGACCCGCCGCCGCCCGACGAGGGCGGCAGCATGATCGCGGCCATCCGCGCGGGGTTCGGATGGGTGATGAGCCACCCGGTCGTCCGCCCGCTGGCCATCGCCAGCGCGGTCTACTCCTTCTTCGACATCGGCATCCTGCAGACGCTCTACATCCCGTACGTGATCGACGGGGCCGGGGTGCCCGCCGGTTGGGTCGGGGCCGTGCTGGCCGTCGGCGGGGTCGGGGCGGTGGCCGGAGCGTGGTTGTCGGTGCGGCTCATGAAGGGGGCGGGGCCTGGGCCCACCATGTTCTGGTCCACGGTGATCGGCAACAGCGCGCTGATCCTGGTGCCGCTGGCCGGGGGGCCGGTGTGGCTGGCGATCGCGATGCTGGCGTTCTCGCAGCTGCTGGTCGGGTTGTGCACGCAGGTGTTCGTGGTCAACAACATCACCGTGCTGCAGTCGGCCACGCCCCGGGAGCTCATGGGACGGGTCATCGCGACCATCTGGGCGATGGGGCTGGTGCCCGCGCCGCTGGGCGCGCTGGTGGCCGGGTTCCTCGGCCAGGCCGTGGGGATGCGGCCGGTGGTGCTGGTGGCGGCGGTGATCGGCGCGGTCGTGCCGATGATCGTGCTGGCGATGTCGCCGATCCCCCGGATGCGCGAACTCCCCCAGGCACCGGCCACGGCCTGACCCCGGCCGGGCGCGGGCTCCGTCACGGGCCCGCGCCCGCCCGGTCACGTGTTGAGTTCGGCCAGCCAGCCGAGTTGTTCGGCGCGGTCGTCCACGGTGGGCGCGTTCAGGCCGACGATCAGCCGGGTGGCGCCCGCCTTGCGGTAGGCCGCCAGCCGCTCGCGTACCCGATCGGGCGTGCCGCACAAGGCCAGGGCGTCGACGAGATCGTCGGGGACCTCCTCCATCGCCTCGCCCAGGTCACCGTCGAAGTAGGCGTCCCGCACCCGTCCCGCCGCCGATCCGAACCCGAGCCGATGCGCGAGCCGGTTGTAGAAGTTGACCCCTCGCGTGCCCATCCCGCCCAGGTACAGCGCCAGCATCGGCCGGATCAGGTCACGGGCGTAGTCGGCGTCGTCGTCCACCATGGCCATGACCATCGGCGAGACCTCCACCTCGGCCACGTCCCGTCCGGCGCGGGCCGCCCCGGACCGCAGGTGCGTCATCGTCTCGGCGAGGTGCTCGGGCGGGAAATGGATCGGCAGCCACCCGTCGGCGATCTCCCCGGCCAGTTCCACCGCCTTGGGCCCCATGGCCGCCAGATGGATGGGCAACGGCTGCCGCGTGGGCGAAACGGTCATGCTCAGCGCCTTGCCCCGGCTGTCCGGCAGCGGCAGCACGATCTCCGGCCCCGGGTGCTCGACCGGCCGTCCCTCCAGTGCCTTGCGGACCACGGCCACATAGTCGCGTAAGTGGGCCAGCGGCCGCGCGTACCTCTGCCCGTGCCAGCCCTCGGCCACCTGCGGGCCCGACGCGCCGAGCCCGAGCAGGAACCGCCCGCCCGACACCCGGTCGACCGTGGTCGCCGCCATGGCCGCCGAGATCGCGGTGCGCCCCGTCACCTGGATCACGCCCGTGCCCAGCCCGATCCGCTCGGTACCGGCCGCCAGCCAGGCCAGGGTGGTCGCCGGATCGACCCCGTAGCCCTCCGAGGCCCACGCCGAGTCGTAGCCGAGCCGCTCCGCCTCACGTACCAGAGCCACCTGGGCATCATGACCGGCCGCCACGGGACCGAGAGTGCCGATACTGAATCCGAGCCGCACTGCCCGCCTCCTCGTAGGCCGATTTCGGGCTTACTCTCCCGCAGAAGCCACGCCGAAACCAGAGCCGCCGCCCGATAAGGGCCCACCCGCCAATCACCGAGGGGCGGGTGAGCCCCTTCGACGCCCAGGGCCGTGCGGCCCGGGTCCCTAGCGCGCCTGCGGGCTCAAGCGATTCCCGAGGCGTTCTGTCACCGTACGCTCACGCGACCGGCGCGGACAGGCCCAGAGTCAGCACACGAGGTTGACGCAGGTGAGCGACAACACCTGCCGGTTGCTGCCGTAGGAGCCGGTGGTGTCACCGCGGTACTCGTTGACCAGCCACAGCTCATTGCTGGCCGGCCAGAAGGACAGGTTCTGCGCGTTGCCGGGCGCGGTGGTCAGATAGCTGGTGGTGATCCGCGATCGGTCCGCCGAGATGATCACCTGGTGCAGGCATGATTTGCGGTACTGCGTGCCGCCGGTGCTGACGATCGACTGGGACACCCCACCCACGGTGACGTGCGGCATGTAGGAGACCGCGGGGTAGCCGTTCGGGCACAGACCTTCCATGACGCCCATGTCGTTGTAGAACACCGCGCCCTGCATGTCCCACACCGGGCTGAACCAGGCCTCCCGGGGCCGGACCAGGCCGTCGGCGTCCTCTCCCAGCCGGGCGGTGACGAAGTCGAGCGGCCAGCGGACGACCCGTCCGGAGGCGGCCTGCACGTGCTCCACCGTGATCAGGCTGTCGACGCCCGACCTGTCGAGGGAGACTCCGCTGAAGCAGGGCCGCGGCCCGGTGACACCGGCGCAGCCGCCCGCGTCCCGGAATTGGTAGTAGCCGATCTGCGGCAGCGCGAAGCTCGACCAGGCCGCGGAGCAGACCCCGCCCACGCAGCCGACGTTGCCGGAGGAGGTGGAGTTCATCCGCCAGAACTGGGTGAGGTCGAAGACGCGGATGACCCGCCCGGCCGGGTCGCCTCCGGCGAACAGGAACAGCTTGTTGCCGTACCACGTGAGACCGTCGGCGTGGCTGTTGATCTCACGGAACCCCTCGGCCGAGCCGTCGGGCTCGACGAGCAGGGCGTGGCGGTAGTTCTCCGCCGTCGCGCCGGAGAAGCCGGTGAAGCTCACCCTGGCCAGCTGGTTCGCCTGCCAGCGCGGGACCGCGTTCGCGGGGAAGGTCCCGTTGCGCCAGCTGACCGCGGTGATCTTCCTGCCGGGACAGCCGGGGCACGGCGGGTAGTTCACCGAGCCGTTCATGGCGTCGCCGCTGCCGGTCATGCCCTGGGGGTACCAGTTGGCGGTGGTGGTGTCGGTCGCGTCCCAGCAGTTGCCGGTGTAGGCGATGTTCGCCTGCAGGTTGGTCCCGTTGTTCCAGGCCGCGCCGTGGCAGAGCGGCCTTGCCGCATGACCCCCGGGGGCCAGGAGGTCGTTCAGGGTCGTCTTGACCACGGGGAACCTGGCGGCGACGTCGTCGCGGTCGCCGAGGGTCTCGTGGTAGCGCAGGGGGCTGATCTGGGCGAGTTCGGTGTCGGTGAGCGCCCGTCCGGTGGCCGCGGCCTGGGCGGGAACGGGCAGGCCCAGGAAGCCGGCTAAGAGCAGGACGACGATGACGGCAGAGGTGCGTCTCATGTTCGCGATCTTGCCTGCGGCCGTCCGGGCAGTCATCGCACCGATTCCCGTAGTTCGTCCGAAATCCCCCAGGTGCTCGGGGCCTACCAGGCGATCGCGGTAAGGGGCTCCTCCCCCTGCCAGACCCGCCGGCGAGGGAGAGCCGGGTCGGCCTGCCCGGCCGGCGGGCTCGCCTGGAGGTCGACGCGGTACAGCTCGCCAGGGTGCTCGGCGCACTCGCGCACCGTGCCCTCCATGCCGTGCTGATCGGTGTTCATGACCGAGACCAGCAGGTGGCGGCCCGACGGGTCCGTGCCGTAGCCCATGACGGCCGCGCAGCCCGGACTGAAGGCCACCCGGGCCGTCCGCAGCCGCGGGAGATCCACCACGGTGATCGACTCACCGTAGGAGTCGCCGTCGCTCGTCCACATCGCCACGCGTCCGTCGGGAAGCGTGAGCGCGCTGCCGTCCATCAGCGACCCGAATCTGTGCAGCTTCCTGGCGGCCAGCAGGTCGCCGCCGGGGTGGCCGATGTCCAGCGCGACGATGTGGGGTCCGCCACCGGCCGTGACCGCGCGGAAGGCGAGGGTGCCGGTGTTCCTCCAGTGCAGGGCCAGCCCGCCGGCGCCGTAGGGGCCTTCCTGAGGGGCTCGGGTCAACCATTCGCGCTTCTGGCCGATCAGGCCGACCACGGTCGTGGCGACCTCGCCGCTGTCCTGCGGGTCGGGCAGGAGTCTGGAATAGGCGATCGTGCCCGTCCCGGAGACCGCCAGGTCCATGACCCAACCCTCCAGGTCCCCGCCCACCTGGTCGCCGACGGTCGCGCCGCCGTCACCGTCCATCCGGACACGATGGACGCGGGACGTCCGCTCGCCGAACGCGCCGTCGCCCCGCGTGGTGACCGCGGCCAGGTAGGCGCCCGGGGTCACGTCTCTGGCGACCGCGGTGAACCGGTAGAACGCCGGGTCCGGCGCCTGGACGCGGGTCGTGCCGCCGTCGTCGAGGTCCACGACCGTGAGGGTGGAGCCGGTGATCGCCAGGACGTGCCGGGGCGTCCCGTCGGAGGAACGGCTCGCCACGGGTTCGGCGGGCGGCAGCCGTACGAGGAAGACCGCGAAGGCGGCGGCGGCCGTCACCGCGGCGGCCGCCGCGATCGGGCGCCACGGCAGGCGCGGCAGGTCAAGGGCGGCGCGCGCCCCGAACAGGACCAGCACGGCAGGGGCGAGCGTCCAGGCGAGCTCCGCCCAGGGCGTCGTCTCGAAGGTGGCGGGGTCGATCGAGCAGGCGGCGCCCGCGGGCAGGGAGCTGACCGCGCGGGCGGCCTGCAGCAGGGTGTGGGTGAGCGCGATCAGGACGACGACCGTGGTGGTGGCGAGACGCGGGGCGCCGGAACGCCGGACGCTGACCCAGCCGAGCAGCAGTGCCGTGGCGATGGCGGTGGCGTTCGCGGCGGAGAGCAGGTAACCGGGCAGGACCATTTCCCACGGAGGCCTGGGCTCGAAGCCGGACCACGAGCAGAACACCGTCTGACCGTCATCGGCGGGCAGCCATTGCCTGACCAGGCTCGACACGACCACCAGAAAGGCACCGAACCACCATAAGCGCGACACAGCGTGATCCTTTCGGCATCACACGCTCGCGTCAACGAACCGATCTGATCGACGAGCGCTTCCCCGTCAAGAAGAACCCCGGCTCACTTTGCTGCTCGGCCGGCGTGCGGGACGCGTGGGGAGGTCGCCGTGGCGGGTGAGCGGCGTGAGAGCAGGTATCCCGTCAGCGCGGCGGCCAGGCCGGCCAGGCCCGCGGCCGCGAAGCCGCCCGCGGGCGCCGACGCGTCGATCGCCATCCCCACGACCGGGGCGCCGAGTGCGAAGCCCGCGCTCGCGGCCGAGGCCTGCAGGCCGGTCGCCTCGCCGCGCACGCCGGCCGGCGCCAGCCGGCTCACCGCGTCGGAGACGGTGGAGAGGGCCGGCGCGGTGAGCAGCCCGGCACCGATCATGGCCGCACACAACCACCGCCAATCGTGGGCGAGCCCGGCCGGAATCGTCACCAGCCCGAGCAGGCCGAGCAGCAGCCAGGTGGGCATCGGCCGCGGCAGCGCTCCGTACACGAGACCGCCCACGACGGACGTCACCCCGAACACGGCGACGACCACGGCCGCCCACGAGAGCTGACCGGTTTCTTCGAGCGTGGCGACGATGGCCAGGTCGACGCCGCTGAGCAGCATCGCGAGGCCGAACCCCATCGTCAGGACGGCGAGCATGCGCGCGCCCAGCCACTCCCGGCGCCGGGGCCGTTCCGCCGCCTCGCCCGCCGTCTCCCCCGACGCCTCGTCCGCGGCCCGCAGCGGCGGGTTGAGCAGGGCGATGCCCGCTCCCCCCGCGACGATCACGGCGCCCAGGCCCCACGCCACCACGCCGGGGGACATGCTCGCCGCGCAGACGATCACCACCGCCGGTCCCACCACGTACGACAGCTCGCCCACCACCGACTCCAGCGCGAACGCCGCCTGCCGTTGCCCGGCCGTCGTCATCGCGGCGACCGCCTGCCGGGTGACCGCCTGGATGGGCACCATCAACAGCCCGGCGGCGAAGGAGGCGGCCGGCAGGATCACGTACGGCAGCATCGGCACGGTCAGCCAGAAGACGATCTGCGGCACGATCGTGACCACCAGCACGGTACGCAGGCCCCGCCGGTCGACCATCCGGCCCAGCAGCGGCCCGCCCAGCGCGACACCGGCGGTGAGCGCCGCCACCACGCCTCCCGCGGCCGCGTAGCTCATCTCGAGGGCGAGCACGACGTACATCGTCAGCGCCATCGCGTCGGCCGTGATCGCGGTACGAGCGAGCAGCGAGATGCCCAGCAGCGGCGACATCCCCCGCACCGCGAGCACCTGGCGGAATCTCGTCATTGATCTGACGGTAGGTCGTCCGTGAGGCTATAGGAAGTCGTTAATTCGTTGTGCCAGATATAATGAACGCTTATGGCACGCGATCTCGAGACCGCATTGCTGCGGACGTTCGTCACCGCCGTGCGAGCGGGCAGCATCAGCCGCGCGGCGGCGGCGCTCGGCAACACCCAGCCCGCGCTCAGCCAGCAGTTGCGCAGGCTGGAGAGCGTCGTCGGCCGCCCGCTGCTGCACCGGGCGCCGTCCGGCGTGTGGCCGACCCGGACCGGTGAGGAGCTCCTGCCCTACGCCGAGCGCATTCTCGCGCTGTCGGCACAGGCGCTCGCCGAAACCGGAGGCGCGCTCACCGGGCACTGCGGTGTGGGACTCCTCGAAGACCTCGCCGTCTCCCGCCTTCCGCAGGCGCTCGCCGACCTCGCGCGGCTGCATCCCGAGGCGACGCTGGAGGTCCTTGTTCTTTCCGACGCGGCGATGCGGCAGGCCTACGACACCGGGCGCGTCCAGCTCGTGCTCGACGAGGTGCCGGACCTGCCCTGGCCGCCGCGCTGGACGGTGCGCCTGCCGCTGGTCTGGGCGGTCGGGCCCGGCGTCGCCGTCGACGCCGATCCGCTGCCGGTGGTGCTGTTCTCCAACACCTGCGCCTGGCGTACGGCGGTGCTGGAAGCGATGGAGGGCAGCGGGCGGCGCTGGCGGGTGGCGTTCGAGAGCAACAGCCTGGCCGGAGTTCTCGCCGCGCTGCGTGCCGGGCTCGGGGTCGCGGCGCTCATGCCCGCCAACCTTGAGCCGGCCATGGCCTGTCATGACGCGGCGGCGTTGCCCGCCCTGCCGGACGTCGAACTCGGCCTTGCCCGCCGTCCGGGCACCGAGGGCGACGCTCTCATCGACGCTGTGGAGACCGCTCTGCGCCGGATGATCTGAGCTCGGGCTGCGGCCGCAGGACCATGAGCGAGTCTTCCGGGGTCGCCACCATGGCGAAGGGGAACCGGTCGAGCTCAAGTCAGAGCGCGACGTCATCGGGATGAACTCCCTGACGTACCCCCTGCGCCAGTTCGGCGGCGGCGCGCGAGCCGGCGGCGCGGCGGAGGTACTCGGCGGCGTCCGCCCCGGTCTCGGTGACCCTCCGGGCGATGTACTGAGCGCAGGCCAGATCTTCGTCGGCCCGCCCGTCTTCGCCGGTGACCACGAACGTGACGCCGTCGCTCTCGCGTGTCCGCAGGAGCCGGGCGGTCGCCTCCGCCACCACGAAACCGGCGCACAGCACCAGCGACGCCTCCTTGACCGCGAGCGCGCCGACCGTCCCCGCCGTGGTCTTCTGCACGATGGTCCGTCCGCCGAGGTCGGCGGACCGCAGCAGGCCCGGCGAGTTGACGGCGTCGAACCCGGGCGCGGCCGGGCCGTCCTTAAGCGCCACCCAATCCGGGTGCCGAGCCTTGAGCGCCAGGGCCTCGTCCAGGGACTCGGCGAGAACGATCTTTTCGGCTCCCCGGGCGAAGGCCCAGGCGGCCACGGTGAACGCACGCATGACGTCGACGACGACCGCCACGGACGGCGCTTCGCCCAGATCGGGGATACCAAGGAAACGGGCGTACATTCCGGACATGTTTGCACATGTCCGGCCTAGGAGCGCAGGGCGCCGATCTTCCTGAGCCACTGGTCGCAGTTGGCGCAGGCGGCCCTGGGCTGCCAGCGCTGCGAGGTCACCTTGCCCTCCCAGTTGCCGCCGGGGTGCCACACCAGGGCGTTGAAGACCAGCGTGTTGCGCGGGATCTGGTTGAGCGCGGTGACCGGCATGGGCTGCGCGTGCAGGTACTTCTTCAGCGCGTCCACCTCAGCGCACGACTCCTGCGGCCAGTCCATCGCCTGGTGGGTGCCCTCCAGGAGCCGGGCGATGAGCGGGTGGTCGGGGAAGCCGTGTTTGTCCTTGCCGCTGATGCCGGTGTAGAGCTGCGTGGCGTCGCCGACGACGGCCAGTCCGGCGATGACCCGGCCGTTCTTCTTGTCCAGCGACATCATCCCGGCGGCGTTCTGCCTGCTGAGCGCCAGCGCGCCGCCACTGGCCCGGTTCTTGGCGTCGTTGATCGCGGCCGCGTTCATGGCCTGGGCCTGCCGGTCGCTCTCGATGAGGTCCTTCGCCTGCTGGTCGGCGACGTAGTAGTCCCAGGCCCCGTAGTCGCTGTTGCTCGCGAGCCATTTCCCGAACTCGTCGACGGCGGTCGCCGGTGCGCCCTTGTTGGCGAGGAAGCTCTCCATCGACCTGAGCTTCTTCTCCAGCGCCTCCATCGCGTCCTGGCTGAAGGTCGAGTGCGGCGTGTACGACACGGCCAGCGCCGACACCTGCGTGCGCCTGCGGTAGAACCAGTCCTTGATGGCCTGCGCGGAGGCGGTGGAGGCGGGGATGGGCGCGTAGAACTGGTACGGCTCCATGACCGGGTCCTTCCTCGAAGGAGACGCCGCCCTCGGGACCGTTCCAAGGCGGCGGGTCAGCTCAACGTATGTCGCGGACCGTCCGGGAAGAACCCCTTCCGCCTGTCCTGAAGCGGACGGCGGGTCACGGCCGCAGCAGCACCTTGACGGCGCGGCGCTCGTCCATGGCCCGGTAGCCCTCGGCCGCCTGGTCGAGCGGGAGGGTCAGGTCGAAGACCTTGCCGGGATCGATCCGGCGCTCGCAGATCAGCTCGATCAGCTGGGGAAGGTACTGGCGTACCGGCGCGGGACCGCCGTGCAGGTGCACGAGGGAGAAGAACAGCTCGTCGCCCGGCAGGGCGACGTCGTGCGCGACGCCGACGTATCCGACGTGACCGCCGCGGCGGGTGGAGCGGATGGCCTGCATCATGGATTCCTGGGTGCCGACGGCCTCGATGACGCTGTGGGCGCCGAGCCCGCCGGTGAGTTCCTTGATCAGGGCCACGCCCTCGTCGCCGCGCTCGGTGACGATGTCGGTGGCGCCGAACGCCATGGCGAGGCGCTGCCGGGTCTCGTGGCGGCTCATCGCGATGACGCGCTCAGCGCCCAGTTGCCTGGCGGCGAGCACCGCGCACAGCCCGACGGCCCCGTCACCGACGACGGCGACGATCTTGCCGGGGCCCGCCTGGGCGGCGACGGCGCCGAACCAGCCGGTGCCCAGCACGTCGGAGGCGGCCAGCAGGCTCGGAACCAGATCCGGGTCGGGCGGACCGGGGGTGGCGACGAGCGTGCCGTCGGCGAGCGGGATGCGCGCCAGCTCGGACTGGGTGCCGATGGCTCCCATCATGACCCTGTGGACGCACCCGCTCTGGTAGCCCGACCGGCAGATCTCGCAGGTGTTGTCGCTTGCCACGAAGGAGCCGACCACGAACTGGCCCGGCCGGACGGTGCTCACCTGGCCGCCGGTCTCTTCGACGACGCCGACGTACTCGTGCCCCATCGGGGCGGGTCCGTCCGTCTTCTCGATGCCGCGATACGGCCAGAGGTCGGAGCCGCAGATACAGGTCGCCGCCAGGCGGATGATCGCGTCGGTGGGCTCGATGATCGCCGGGTCCGGGCGCTGTTCGACGCGGACGTCGCCTGGGGCGTGCAGCACTGCTCCCCGCATGGTGGGCTCCTTCATGGGCGGCTCCTTCCTTCCCTGTTTCCGCGGACGGGCCGGGGCACCTGAGCCCGGGAGGTTTCTTTGCCTCGGCAGGCGGTGTCCGAACCGTGACTTGACGTCCGCCCTTCCCACATTCACGCTTATATCTACTTGTTTAGTAGGAATTACAGGAAAGGGGATGTGGTGCGCGCACTCATCCTGCTCGGCCTGGTGGGATTAGCGGCCCAGCTCGTCGACGGCAGCCTGGGCATGGCCTATGGCGTCACCTCCACCACGCTGCTGCTGGCCATCGGCACCAACGCCGCAGCCGCGTCGGCGACCGTCCACCTGGCCGAGATCGGTACCACGCTGGCCTCCGGCATCTCCCACTGGCGCTTCAACAACGTCGACTGGAAGGTCGTCGCCAAGATCGGCGTCCCGGGCGCGATCGGCGCCTTCGCCGGGGCGACGTTCCTGTCGAGCCTGTCGACCGAGATCGCGGCGCCGATCATGTCGATCATCCTGCTCAGCCTGGGCGTCTACATCATCGTCCGCTTCACCGCCTTCGGGCTGCCGAAGGGCAATCTGGGCAAGCCGCTGCGCAAGCGCTTCCTGGCCCCGCTCGGCCTGGTCGCCGGATTCGTGGACGCCACCGGCGGCGGCGGCTGGGGACCCGTCGGCACGCCGGCCATTCTGGCCAGCGGCCGCATCCCGCCGCGCAAGGTGATCGGCTCGATCGACGCCAGCGAGTTCCTGGTCGCCATCGCGGCCAGCGTCGGCTTCCTGATCGGCATCGGCTCGGAGAACATCAACTTCGCCTGGGTCGGCGTCCTGCTGCTCGGCGGCGTGATCGCCGCACCCATCGCCGCCTGGCTGGTCCGGCACATCCCGCCGCGCATCCTGGGCTCGGCCGTGGGTGGCGTGATCGTGCTGACGAACGTGCGTACCCTGCTGCGCAGCGACTGGATCGACGCGCCCGGCAACGTCCAGGCCATCGCCTACATCGTCATCGCCGTCATCTGGGTTGCCGCGATCGTCTACTCGGTACGCGAGTACCGGCGCGACAAGGAAAACGAGTCGGTCGAGGCCATCGAAGCCGAACTGCGGCAGCGCGCGGCCGAAGAAGGGGAGAAGAGCCCCGCCTGATCATGCCAGTGACGCTTCCCGGCCGTGTCACCGGCCGGGACCGCGGGACCCGGCCGTCATACGACGCGCGGCCCCGCGATCGGGGACAAGCCGCGGGGGCGGTGATGATGAGGATGACACCGGCGGTACCGGCCGGTTTCGTGATGGCCGCGCCCGGCACGCCGAGCGCGGTCTTTCTGCTGCCGGTGGGGATGAGCGCGCCACGGCCACCCCCCACCGCCCCGGCCCCGCTCGTGAAGCACCGACCGCCACCCCCTTTGGCCCCTCACGACACCCGCACACCCCGTCAAGGACACCCCGACACCAAGGAGCCCCTTTCGTGAAGCCGAGCCATCACCCGCTCAGGCACCGGAGCGGCACATGACGCGCACCTCCGCCCGCACCCAGTACGCCCTGCGAGCCATGGTCACCCTCGCCGCGGCCGACGGACCCCTGACGGCCGGGCGCATCGCGGCCGGCCAGGACATCCCCCGCCGGTTCTGCGACAACATCCTGCTCCAGCTGCGCCGCGGCGGCCTCGTGATCAGCATGCGCGGCCCCGAAGGCGGCTACCGCCTGGCCCGCCCGCCCGAGACGATCTCCCTGGCCGACGTCATCGTGGTCGTCGAGGGCATCGACCAGGACCACGACCACTTCCCCGGCGCGGCCGCGCCCCTGGCCGCGGTCTGGAGCGAGATCCGCGAGCACGAAACCCGGCTCCTCGGCGAGATCACCCTCGCCCAGATCGTCACCACCTTCCGCGGTCACAGCACCCGCGCCTCCTGACCCCGCCACCGGCGGCCCGGAGACCGGGCCGCCGCGACGGCGCACGCGCGGGCGGGTCCGGCCACGAGCCGGAGAGGTTTGCCGGGACGCGCAGGGTTGACGTGCCACCACAGGCACGTATCTTTCGCTTAGGAAAGTTTCCTAAGAATTCCCTCTGCCGTACGCACCCGGAGTCAGGCCTGCACCGGGCGTACGGAAACATCCGCCACCAGCACGAGGAGAGGGTATGAGAAGAACCCTGCGCGCCTTGGCCGCGACCGCGCTCGCCGCGGGAGCCATCACCGTCGCGTCGGGCGCGCTGAGCCCGGCGTCGGCCCAAGCCGGTGACTGTGAGTACGCCATCGGCCAGAACTCGTTCTCCGCCCGATGCGCGACCAGCGGCCCCGCCTACGAGTTCCGCGCGTGGGTCCAGTGCGTCAACGGCCGCAGGGACGGCGGCTGGACGACGACCAACAGCGGCCAGTGGAGCAGCGCCGGTTGCGGACCATGGTGGATCGACCGCCTGAGCTACGGCCTGGACACGCGCCCGATCCCCTGACATCGACGAGGCGGTACCGCCGCGGCGATCGCCTTGCTCTCTGACACGCGACAGTTGACACTGCTCACTATCGGGGAAAAGTCGCTGTCCGCCCTCCAGGGAGTGATCGCCGTGGCCCCTCCGCATGCTCACACCCCCTCCCGCCGCCGATTACTGAAGTCCGGCATCGTCCTGGGTGCCGCCACGGGCATCGGCGGCACCACCGCCGCCGGCTCGACCGCCTGGGAACCCGTTCGCGACCCGCGCGAGAAGAGCATGGTCAACGTGCCGTTCGAGGGTTTCGAGAAGGTACGGACCGGGCTCATCGGGCTCGGCAACCGCGGCGGCGGCCAGGATCTGCGGTTCGCCGCCGTCTCCACGGTCACCGCCGTGTGCGACATCCGGCCCGAACGGGTCAGCCGCACCATCACCCGGATCATGGACCAGGGCTTCCAGGACGTCGAGCCGGTCGGCTACTCGGCGGGCGAGGAGGACTTCCTCAAGCTCGTCCAGCGCGACGACATCGACCTGATCTACGTCGCCACCCCCTGGGAGTGGCACTACCGCCAGGCCAAGGCGGCCATGGAACACGGCAAGCACGTCGCCGTCGAGTTGCCGATCTCCCCGCACCTGGACGAGATCTGGAACCTCGTCCGCACCTCGGAACGTACCCGCAAGCACTGCATGCTCCTGGAGAACGTCAACTACTTCCGGCCCGAACTGCAGATGTTCAACATGGTCCGGGCGGGCCTGTTCGGCGACCTGCAGCACGGTTCCGGGGGCTATGTCCACGATCTGCGCTGGCCGTACCTGTTCGGCGGCGCCTACCACCCCGAGCACTGGCGGCGGCGCTGGCAGACCCGGATGAACGCCCTGCACTACCCCATGCACGGCCTGGGACCGGTGTCGGCGTCCATGGGCATCAACCGCGGCGACCGCTTCGACGAACTGGTCGCCGTGGCGTCCCTGCCCAAGGCGCTGGCCCTGTTCCGCGAGGAGGACTCCCGGGTGGGCCCGGACCACTCGTCCTGGCAGGACAGACCGTACATCTCGGGTGACCGGCACACCTGCTTCGTCACCACCGCCGGCGGCCGGTTCATCCGGGTCGAGCATGACGTGAACTCCCCGCACCCGTACACCAGGGAGACCACGCTCACCGGGACCAGGGGATCGATCGAGCTCGACAACGCCCGGGTCTACCTGGAGTCACTCGGCCACAACGACCACGCGTGGCGGACCGGCGGCGCGTACACCGGCATCCTGAAGCAGCACGACCACTGGCTGTGGCCTTTGCTGGAACGGCTGGCCGGCCAGTACGGCGGGCACGGCGGCGGCGACTTCGTCTCCATCTTCCGCCTCATCCAGCTGATGCGGCTCGGCATGACCCCCGACATCGACGTCTACGACTCGGCGGCGTGGTGCTCGGTGATCCCGCTCAGCCACGAGTCGCTGAAGACCGAGCGGCTCCACGCGGTCAAGGTGCCCGACTTCACCCGCGGCCGGTGGAAGGAGCCACGGCCCACGTTCGACCGCCCCCAGCCGGAGGACCCGCAACTCCAGGGCAGATAGGCCGGCCGGCACTCACAGGGTTACCCGCGTGCGTCCAGAGCCGGGTCTCGCCTCAGCACCGCCTGGTGCAGGGTGCGCAGCGCCGTTCCCGGCTCGATGCCCAGCTCGTCGGCCATGACGCGGCGAATGTCCCGGTAGACGTCGAGCGCTTCCGAGGGGCGCGAGGCCCGGTAGAGCGCCAGCATCAGCTGCTCACGCGGTCGTTCCCGCAGCGGATGCGCGGTGACGTGACCGGCCAGCATCGGCATCAGCCCGTGGTGGTCGCCGACGGCCAGGCGCAGGTCGGCGTGGTCCTCCTGGGCGGCCAGGCGTTCCTCGTCCAGGCGGGCGGCCTCGGCACGGGCCCACGGAGCGCGGATGCCCGCCAGCGCCTCCCCCCGCCACAGGGTCAGAGCCCGGTGGAACAGGCCGTCCGCCGCCGTCAGGTCTCCCTGCGCCTTCGCGGCACGCGCCCGGCGCACCAGGAGCGAGAACAGCAGGGCGTCCACGTGCTCACGGGGAACGTTGAGCTGATATCCGCCGGAAACGGTGGCGATTCCCGCGTGCGGTGAGAGCAGGCCACGCAGTTTCGACACCACGATCTGTAACTGCTTGGCCGCCGTCGTCGCGGTGCTCTCGCCCCAGACCTGGGCGAGCAGGTGGTCCGCTGAAACCGGCTGCCCGGCGCTCAGCGCCAACCTGGTCAGGACTCCGACCCGTCGCGCGCCTGCCAGCGGGAGCCGCGTACCGCCTGCGCTGATCTCCCAGGGTCCCAGGACGTTGATCTGCATTCCCATCAGAGCGTGCTACCGCGACCTTTCCGTCCGCCTCCCGGTTGATTCCACTGTAAGGACGGGACGGGACGGGCAATGTCCGGTGAACGCCCGACATCGGCATCTCATGGCCCACCGGCGCGACGGAGTACGCGGCGCACGGCGCCCCGTAGCCACTGGTGGCCCCCGTCGGCGGTGTGGCGCGGGTGCCAGGCCATGCCGATCGTCAGGGGTGGCAACGGCAGCGGGATCTCCAGCAGACACAGCCCCAGAGCGTGCGCCGCGTCGCTGAGCGGTGAGGGAGGTTCGCCCGGCAGCGCGGCCGGAACCAGGCAGACCACGTCGCCGGCCGCGGCCAGCGCCATCGCCGCCAGATGTCCGGGCAGGACGGCGCTGACCCGCCGGGTCAGCCCCTCCTCGGCCAGGGCCGCGTCCAGCGGGCCGGTGAAGCGTCCCCGGCGGCTGACCGCCACGTGCTCGGCCCCGGCCAGCCTGGCGGGCGTCAGGGTTCCGTCGGCCAGCGGGTGCCCGGCCCTGACGCCGGCCGCCATTCGCAGCGTGACCAGCTCTTCGACCCTGGTCTCCGGGTCGACGTGGTCGATGGCCCCGATCTCCAGATCGATCCGGCCTTCGCGCAGCGCGGGGCCCGCCTCCCACTCCTCGGCCAGCACCCGCAGGGAGACGCCCGGCGCCCGGCGGCGGGCCAGGTCGAGCAGTCCCGGCGCGAGCGCCGTACCGACCAGGTCCGAGGCCTGCACGGTGAAGGTGCGCCGCAGTGCGGCGGGGTCGATCCCGCCGCTCGGGGTGAGCAACGCCTCCAACCGGCGCACCACCGCGGCGGCCTCGTCTTTCAGGGCCTCGGCGCGAGGTGTGGGCACCATCTTCTGTCCTGCCCGCACAAGGAGCGGATCCTGGAGCACCCGGCGCAGCCGGGCCAGGGTACGGCTCATCGCCGCGGGGGAGGTGCGCAGCCTCGCGGCGGCCCGGGTGACGCTCTGCTCGGTCAGCAAGGCGTCGAGGGCGACGGCGAGGTTGGCGTCGAGGTTCGGGTCCGGGCTGCTCACCGGCATCATTCCGTTTCAGGCAATGATTGGATGCTGAAGTTCCCATTGTGGCAATACCGGTGGGGTCCTCACGATGGGGGCTGTATCCATCCGGCACCCACCGCGAGGTTTTCATGATCGTCATTACCGCTCCCACCGGGAACATCGGCCGGCGGCTGCTGTCGCTGCTGGTCGAGGCCGCGCCCGCACGCGGAGAGGAGGTACGCGTCGTCGTCCGCGATCCCACCCGGCTCCCCGAGACCGTGCGCGGAAAGGTCAAGGTGGTCACCGGCTCGCACGGCGACGCGGCGACCGTCGAGCGCGCCTTCGCCGGGGCCGACGCCGTCTTCTGGCTGGTGCCGCCGGACGCCTCGCGCACGCCCGACGAGGCGTACAGCGGCTTCACCCGCCCGGCCGCGCGGGCGTTCGCCGCTCACGGCGTCGGCCATGTCGTCGGCGTCTCGGCGCTCGGCCGCGGCACGCCGCAGGCCGCCCAGGCCGGGCTGGTCACCGCCTCCCTGGCCATGGACGACCTGATCGCCGGCTCCGGCGTCGCCTACCGGGCCCTGGCATGCCCGTCATTCTTCGAGAACCTGCTGGAGGAGGCCGATGCGATCCGCGAGAACGGCGTCTTCACCGACACCGTCGCCGCGGACCGTCCGGCCCCGATGGTGGCCGTCGCCGACATCGCCGCGGCGGCGGCCGGGCTGCTGCTGGACCGTTCCTGGACCGGCGTCGGCAGCGTCCCGGTGCTCGGCCCGCAGGACCTGTCGCCCAACGACCTGGCCCGCATCATGACCGAGGAGCTGGGCCGTCCGGTCCGCTACGAGCGCCGGCCGCTCGACGAACTGCGGTCCACCATGCTCGGCCACGGCCTCAACGAGGCGTTCGTCGAGGGCATGGTCGACATGAAGCGTGCCAAGGACCAGGGTCTCGACGCGGGCGCCGGCCGCTCGCCGCAGGCGGGCCCGGCCACGGGATTCGCGCAGTGGTGCGCGCAGACCCTCAAGCCCGCCGTCCTCGCCGGGGCCGAGGCGGTCGATGCCCCCTGACGGAACGGGCCGTAGATTTCAGCCGAGGCAGGACCGGACGGCCTTGGCCAGGTTGGCCGCCCTCGGGTCGTCGGGCCGGAAGTTCCAGAGGTTCGTGACGTAGCAGAAGCCGACCTCGCTCTCGGGGTCGGCGAGGGCGATCGATCCGCCGGAGCCCGGGTGGCCGAACGACCCCGGCCCGATCATCGGCGCCGGCGGGCATGCTCGCCAGAACCCCAGCGACATGGAGAAGGAGCGGTCGGCCGGGATGTCCAGGCCGGGCGGCAGCCCGTACATCCGCGTCCTGTCGGTCTGGACCTCTGTCATCGTCTCGACCGCGGGCGGATCGAGCAGCCGTACCCCGTCGACGTCGCTGACCGTGGCGGCGTACATCCGCGCCAGGGAATGCGCGTCGGCGAGCATGTTCGCGGCCGGGAACTCGGCCGCGCGCCAGGCCCGCGTGGCGTGATAGCCGGAGGTGTTGTCCAGGGCCCCGCCGAGCTCGCCGGCGCGCATCTGGATCGAGCCCGGACTCCACATGGACTCGACCCACGCGGTGACCGTCGCCGCGTCGAGGCCGGTGGCCGCGATCATCCCGGCGAGCAGTTCCTCCACGCTGAACGCGTCGGCGTAGTGGAGGGCGGCCACCCGTTCCTCGTGCTCTTCCGGCAGCCCGATCCAGGCGCTCAGCCCGAGAGGGGCGGCCACCTCCTCGGCGAAGAACGTGCCGAGTGACTTGCCGGTGATGCGGCGCACGACCTCCCCGACCAGGAAGCCGTAGGTGACGGCGTGGTAGACATGCTCGGTGCCCGGCTGCCACAGCGGCTTCTGCGCCTCGATCGCACGGATGACCGGGTGCCACGCGCACGCCTGCTCGAACGTCAGCGGTCCGTCGAGGAGCGGGAGGCCGGCCTGGTGGGACAGCAGCCAGCGCACTTTGATCTCTTCCTTGCCGTGGGCGCCGAACTCCGGCCAGTACCGGGTGACCGGGGCGTCCAGATCCAGCTCACCGCGCTGTGCCAGCATGTGGGCGCAGATCGCGGTGGCGCCCTTCGTCGTGGACGCGACCTGGACGATCGTGTCCTCGCGCCACGGCCGGTTCGCCTCGCGATCGGCGAGGCCGCGCCACAGGTTGACGACGGGGCGGCCGCCCGCGTAGACGCTGCACGCCGCGCCGACCTCGCCGGGGGCGTCGAAGTTCGCGTGGAACGCGTCAGCGACCTTTCCCCAGCCTTCCTCGACGCCGCCGCCTTCGGTGGCGTGGTCGTTGCCCTGGTTGGTGGTCATGCGGATGTCCGTTCTCTCGTTCGGGGTTGTCTCTCGCTCTGACCTACGGCAGGCGCGCTCGTCCCAGGCGACGCCACGTCGTGGCCGGTCACCTGGGAGACGCGAGTCAGGCGATGGGGGTTACTTCCCGGTCGTGCCGTGTTCGCCGGTGAGAGATTCCTGGTAGATGTCGGCGTAGGTGGGCGTGTCCTTGATCAGGTCGTCGCAGAAGGCGGCCACGTCGTTGCCGATGAGCTGCAGGACGCCCTTGCCCGCCGCGACGCCTTCCTCGAAGAAGTCGACGATCCCGGGCAGCAGCGGCCCGTCGGGCAGGTCGACCGGCCCGACCTTGAAGAAGTACCGCTGCATCTCCTTGTAGACGATCTGGTAGTCCGGCGGCAGCGCCTTCACCCGCGCCAGGTGCGCCCGCCACTGCTTCTTGCCCTCGATGATGTCCTGGATGCCCACGTCAGCTACCTCCCAGCCGGCCCAGTTTCCTGGCCACGTTCCTGTTCAACTGCTCGCGCCAGCGATCGCGATAGCTGCGGGCCCGCTCGCCGCCGGCCAACGCCGCGCAGAAGCCCGCGATGTCGTCGCCCAGCACGTCGCCGACGCGCTGCCCCTCGGCCGCGGACTCTTCCAGCAGCCCCAGCACGCCATCGACGATCGGCATCAGGTTGCGCCCGGTGAAGTCCCCGTGCAGCATCAGATGCCCCTTGATCTCCTCCCACGCCGCCCGATAGTCGACCGGCAGCGTCTCGGCCCGAGCCTCGAACGCCTTCCATTCCCTGGTGAGATCACTGCCCGTGATGGTCTCCCAGAAGTTCATCTCCCACCCTCCTTGAGCGTGTCGATCCGTGATGTCACGTACTCCCACTTCACCCAGAACCTCGCCAACTCCGCGCGCCCGGAGTCGTTGAGCGCGTAGAACTTACGCGGCGGACCCTGTCCGGACGGCCGCTTCGTCACCACGACCAGCCCGTTCCTCTCCAGCCGCAGCAAGATGGTGTAAACCGTCCCCTCCACCACATCGGCGAAGCCCAGCTCGTTCAACCGGCGGGTGATGGCATACCCGTAGGTCTCCTCGCCGCCGATGATCTCCAGCACGCAGCCCTCGAGCGTGCCCTTCAACATCTCCGTCAGGTCGTCCATCGCGGTCCTCTTCGCTGCCTTGGTACTTTGTAGTACCGAGTACCACTACACAGTACCACAGAGTAGCGGCGTAGGTAGACATCACCGACGCGAAGGCGCGCGCAGTCGTGGAAGCGTCATCTCGTCGAGGTCACACCGAGGAGAGGAACTTCTGTGAACGATCACGAAAACGCCCGTACTCCAGGTCCGGTGACCCGGCGGACGCTCCTGCGCTCCAGCGCCATCGCCGCCGGCATCGCCTCGGTCGGAGCACTCTCCCAGCCGGCACCCGCGCGGGCACGTACGCCCTCCGGCGGAACCGACCTGGTACTCCTGGGAACCGCGGCCGGGCCGGCGCCTTCGAGCGGGCGCTTCGGCATCGCCAGCGCGCTCGTCGTCCGGGGCAACGTGTACATGGTCGACTGCGGCCGCGGGGCGGTGTCGCAGTACATGCGCGCGGGCCTGGACCCGGCCCGGCTCAAGGGCGTCTTCGTCACCCACCTCCACGCCGACCACATCGCCGACTACTTCAACCTCGCGATGTACATGGCTCCCGCGATCCTGTCCCAGACCGGCGCCATGCCGCGCATCGACGTCTACGGCCCGCCCAGCGCGGGCGCCCTGCCCGACGTTCCCGGCGCGCAATGGGTCGCCCCGCACCGCCCGACCCCCGGCCTCGCCGACCTGACCAGGCTCTCCAACGAAGCCTTCGCCTACTCCAGCAACACCTTCATCGCCGAGAAGATCGGATTCGACCCGGCCGCCGCCCTCCGCGTCCATGAGATCGAACTGCCGGACGTGGGCGCGTCCCCCATCGGCGACACGGCACCGGCCATGCGGCCCTTCCCCGTGATGAGCAACGACGACGTCAGGGTGACGGCCATCCTGGTCTCCCACGGCGTCGTCTTCCCCAGCCTGGCGTACAGGTTCGAGACCGAACACGGCAGCGTGGTCTTCTCCGGGGACACCACGCTGACGCCGAACATCCCCACCCTCGCCGACGGCGCGGACATCCTGGTCCACGAGGCCAACGATCCCCAGTGGTGGCACGAGCACGGAGCGTCGGAGCACTTCGTGGAGCACATGCGCGCGACGCACACGGACGTCCTCGACCTGGGCACGGTGGCCCGGCAGTCGGGCGTCGGCTCCCTTGTGCTGAGCCATATCGGAGATTTCCAGCCGCACGCGCAGTGGCAGGAGCGCGCCCGTACCGGCGCGCAGAAGGCGGGATACCGCGGCAAGATGATCGTGGGGAAGGACCTCATGCGCCTGCACGCGCGGCGCTGACCTCACCTTTCGCCCTCCCGCGAAACCTTACCGCCCGGGCCCGGGAACCCGATGAGATCCCCGCATGGACACGCTCCCCGCACAGCTCGCCCGGACCATGCGGTTCACCCTCGGCTCCCCGCGCCACATCACGGTCCGCCCCGACGGCCGCTCCGTGTACTTCGTCCGGAGCAAGGCGGGCGACGATCCGGTCTCCTGCCTGTGGGCCCTCGACTGCGCGACCGGCGAGGAACGCCTCCTCGTGGACCCCGCCGACCACGACGCGCCCCCTCCTGCGGCGGAACTGGCCCTGCGCAGGCGTAGCAGGGAGACGTCCTCCGGAATCGTCGCCTTCGCCGCCGACGGCGCGGGCGAACTGCTGGCGTTCGCGCTGGCGGGCGAGCTGTGGACGGTACGCCCGGCCACCGGCGAGGTACGCCTCCTGAACACCCCCGGCCAGGTCGTGGCCCCGCGCCCCGACCCGGCGGGCCGGCGGATCGCCTACGTCAGCCGGGGCGCGCTGCGGGTCCACCACGACGGCCACGACCACGCGGTGGCCGAGCCGGACGGCGAGGAGATCACCTTCGGCCTGCCCGAGTTCGTGGCGGCCGAGGAGATGGGCCGCGACCGGGGCTACTGGTGGGCGCCGGACGGCCGATCGCTGCTGGTCGCCCGCGTCGACAACACACCCGTCCAGCGGTGGTACCTCGCCGATCCCACCGACCCCGCCGCCCCGCCCGTCACCGTCCGCTACCCGGTCGTCGGCACGGCCAACGCCGACGTCACCCTGTGGCTGGCACGTCTCGACGGCGCCCTCGTCCCCGTGGCCTGGGACACCGGGGCCTTCGAGTACCTGACCGCCGCCGGATGGGACGCCTTCGGCCCGTACGCCGCCGTGCAAAGCCGTGACCAGCGGCGCCTGCGGATCCTCGGCATCGACGGCGAGACCGGCGCCACCGAGGTGCTGGCCGAGCAGCACGACGACGCATGGGTACGGCTCGTGCCCGGACTTCCCGCCCGCACCGCGGCCGGCGTCCTCGTGACCAGCGCCGACGTGGAGGACACCCGGCGGCTCCTGCTCGCCGGGCAGCCGGTCACCCCGGCCGGTCTGCAACTGGACGAGGTGGTCGCGATCGACGGCGAGACGATCCTGTTCACCGCCTCCGACGAGCCCACGCAGGTCCACCTGTGGGCGTACCGGCGGGACTCGGGGCTGCGGCGGCTGAGTGAGGAGCCCGGCGTGCACACCGGCACCTCGTCGGGGTCCACCACGGTCGTGATCTCCCAGACCCTGACCCACCACGGGGCCAAGATCATGGTTTGTCCGGCGGACGGGCCGCCCGTGGAGATCGCCTCGCGGGCCGAGCGACCCGTCCTCAAGCCTGATCCGCGCCTGCTGAAGCTCGGGCCGCGAGGGCTGCGCGCCGCCCTGTTCCTGCCCTCGTGGCACCGGCCGGGCGACGAACCGCTGCCGGTTCTCATGGACCCCTACGGCGGGCCGGCCATGCGCAAGGTCATGGCGGCGCGGACCTGGTGGACGTACGTGTCGCAGTGGTTCGCCGAGCAGGGTTTCGCGGTCCTGGCCGTCGACGGCCGCGGCACTCCGGGACGTGGGCCCGCCTGGGAGATGGAGCTGCGCCACGACCTGGCCGGGCCGGTGCTGGCCGACCAGGTGGAGGCGCTGCGCGAGGCGGCCGGGCAGGTGGCGGGGCTCGACCTGACCAGGGTGGGCGTTCGCGGCTGGTCCTTCGGCGGCTTCCTGGCCGCGACGGCCGTACTGCGCCGTCCTGACGTCTTCCACGCCGCCGTCGCCGGCGCCCCCGTCACCGACCAGCGGATGTACGACACGCATTTCCGTGAACGCCACCTCGGTCACCCCGCCGAACATCCGGAGGCCTACGACCGCTGCTCCCCCATCCTGGAGGCGGCCTCCCTGACCCGGCCGCTGCTGCTGATTCACGGGCTGGCCGACGACAACGTGGTCGCCGCCCACTCCCTGCGGCTGTCGGCGGCGCTGCTCGAAGCGGGCAGACCGCACGAGGTCCTGCCCCTGCCCCGGGCGAGCCACCTGGTCGTCCGGGAGAACGTGCTCCGCCACGAGCTGGACTTCCTGCGCCGGGCCCTGAACCTGCCTACGGATACTGGCTTTCGACCAGGGCCCGGCCAAGATCGGTGCGGGAGTAGAGGACCGAGCGGCCCACCCGCCGTCGCCGGATGAGGCGCGCGTCCAGGAGAACCTTGAGGTGGCGCCCCACCGAACCGAGTCCCTGCCCGGTCAGCGCCACGAGCTGGGTCGTGCTCTTGGGACCGGCGAGCAGGACGAGAACGCCGGCCCGAGCCTGTCCCAGCAGCTTGGTCAAGGCATCGGGCACCGGCACCCGCTCACCTTCGGCCAGCGCACCCCGGCAGGGGTAGATCACGGCATAGCGGTGGGGCAGGCGCCAGCTCACCCAGCGTCCGCAGCCCGGGGTCACCGGCACGAACAGCAACTGGACGCCGGACAGCTCCCGGGGCGGGTTGTCGTGCGCGTTGATCTGCAGGCGGCCCTCTCCCAGCCAGCGCATCCCGGGCCGCATGCCGTCCAGCACCGCGGCCCACCCGCCCTGGCTCAGCCGCTCCGATCTGACGGCGATGTCCGCCTCGACGACCCTGCGACGCCGCGGCCAGGAGGGCGACACCGTCTCCCGCCACACCCACGCCAGGAGGCCGGCGGCACGTTCTCCCAGGTCGGCGCGGTGCAGCGGGGTGGGAAGCGGCCCGCCGAGCGACACCTCCAGGTCCGCGTGGATGATCTCGGCGGGTGTCTCGCGCACGCGCTCCAGCTCGTCTTCGAACCTCGCCGCTCCGTCGTCGTCAGGCGTGGGGATGAGGAAGTCGGCGATCCAGTGACGTCCGAGCGCGGCGCGGAGCAGCAGCGCGCTGATCGGATCATCGGACATGCGGCGCCGGTAGGCGGGCCGGTGGGCATCCAGCCACGCGCGCTCACCCGGATGCGCCGCGCCGCCGTTCTCCAAGGTCAGCAGGCTCGCGGTGGTCTCGGCCAGCGCGGACACCACGAACCGGCTCCTGGCGAGGGTGTCGGCGTTGACTTCCCAGTAACCCATGTTTCGCTCCCCCGCGAAACCTTACCGGCCCGGCCGGCGGCACCGATGAGATTCCCCCATGCGTACGTATGGGGAGCTCTTCCGGGTGCCGGAGTTCACGCCGCTGTTCGCCGCCTCCGCCGCGCAGACGATGGCCTCGACGGTGAGCGGACTGGCGCTGGGCACGCTCGTCTACGCGGCGACCGGCTCGCCACTGCTCGCGGCCTTGAGCATGTTCGGTCCGTCGCTGGCCCAGGTGGTGGGCGCGACGGCGTTGATGTCCGCGGCCGACCGGCTGCCGCCGCGCGCGGCGCTGAGCGCCCTGGCCGTGGCCTACGGCATCGGCACGGCCGTCATGGCGGTTCCCGGCCTGCCGGTGTGGTCGATCTTCGCCGTCCTGTTCTGCCTCGGGCTGATCGCGTCGCTGAGCGGCGGGGTGCGTTTCGGGTTGCTGAACGAGATTCTTCCGGGGCACGGGTACCTGCTCGGCCGATCGGTGCTCAACATGTCGGTGGGCCTGACGCAGATCTGCGGGTTCGCCCTGGGCGGGCTGCTGGTGACCGTGGTGTCGCCGCGGGGCGCCTTGCTCGCCGCCGCGGTCCTCGCGCTGGCCGCCGCGCTGATCTCGGGTTCGGGACTGTCCCGGCGGCCGGCTCGTGCCCCCGGCCGCCCTTCGGTCGCCGCCACCTGGCGCACCAACGTGCGGCTGTGGTCATCGGCGCCTCGCCGGTACGTCTATCTGGCGCTCTGGGTGCCCAACGGGCTGATCGCCGGCTGTGAGGCGCTTTTCATCCCGTACGCGCCCGGGCACGCGGGCCTGCTCTTCGCCCTGGCCGCGTTCGGCATGCTGACCGGGGACATGCTCGTCGGGCGGTTGCTCGCCCCGCGGTGGCGGGAGCGGCTCGCCGTACCGCTGCGGCTGCTGATGGCCGTGCCGTACCTGATCTTCCTCCTGGAGCCCGCGCCGCTGCCGGCGGCGGTCGCCGTCACGCTGGCCTCGGCCGGCTTCGCGGCAAGCCTGCCGCTGCAGGAGCGGCTGATGGCCCTGACCCCCGCCGAGGTCCGGGGGCAGGCCCTGGGGCTGCACGCGTCGGGGATGACGACCCTGCAGGGTGCCGGGGCCGCGCTGGCCGGGGCCGTCGCTCAGCACACCTCTCCCGCTCTGGCCATGTCCGTGATGGCGATGGCGTCGGTCCTGGTGACGTTGTGCCTGGTACGCGGGCTGCGACCCGGCGTCGGAGACCTGGTCAGGCCCGCGTGACGCTCAGATCGGCGCCCGCGTGGAGATGGGGCCGATCGGCGCAGGCGCGGCCGGATCGTGCGGGGCTCGCCTGAGCACGGCCCCCGCCACCAGCGCCGCCATGCCGGTGCTCACCAGCGCGCCGACCGCCACCGCCGCCGTGAACCACGGCGACGCCTCCTCAGCCCTATCGCCAGGAGCGCCGCCACGGCCAGCCAGGCGATCGCGTTCAGGATGGCTGCCACCGCGAGTGACTTGCCGGCGGCGCGTAAGGCGTCCGCCAGCTGGGGAGATGCCGCCGCGACAAGGGGCACCCTGCCGGAACGGCGACCAGAGCCGCCGCCATGACCACCTGCCCTCTGATCGCCCGCGCCGCCGACCGGTCCGGGGCGTGCTTTCCCACGGCGCGTACCCTCACGGCGAGTTGCCAGAGCGACAGCAGCGCCAGAAGCACCGCCATGGCGAACAACGCCGTGCCCGTCCGGCGCAGTTCGGCGGCGATCGCGCCCGCTCCGGCCGCCTGCGCCCACACGCCGTGCAGGCCGGCCGCGTCGCGTACACCCGGATTCCACAACAACCACAGCACGCACGCGCCGACGGCCAGGATCGCCGGGAGTGGTACGCGCAAGGGCCTGGCGCCGGGAACGCGCCGGCCCCAGCACGACCTCCGCCACGATCCGCAGCATGCCCCTGCCCCGCCTCACGCCTGCCCCCAGGCCACTCGCCTGAACCCTGCCTGTTCGACCCGGCGCAGCGTGGCGAGCTGCTCACGCAGCGCGTCACGTCCGCTCTCGGTGATCCGGTACGGCTTGCGCCGCTCCTGCTCACATCCTCGTCCGGCGGCATCCAGGAGCGCGCGATCGAGGAACAGGGTGCGGACGGCGACCTGCTCGGCCATGACCTGCGGGAAACGTGCGGTTGCCGGAGAAGGCCCGGCGGCCCAAGGGGTGAACGCCGGATCGACGGCCCGGAAGAAGTGCCGCGCGTAGGGGTCATCGAACAGCCGGTCCGGTCGGCTGCTCTCCTGGGCGCGCAGGAGAGCCACGCCCAAGGCGGTCGCGCCGATTCCGGCCAGGCTCGTCACGGGGTTGTCCGGTTCCTCTTGTTGGCAGGCGGTGTCACGGGTGGGCGCCCAGGGCGCGGAAGTAGTCGTGCACGGGTGTGAGGCCGAGGTCGTCGCCGCGGAAGCCGACGTACTTGTCCGGGCGGATCAGATACAGGCTGGGGCGGCGCACGCCGTAGCGGTTGTGCGCCTCGCTGCGCAGGTCGGCGAAGACTCCGTCCAGGGGGTCGGGCGGCAGGTGGCCGCGGGTGATGAGGTGGACCTCGCCGTGCCCGGCCATCGCCTCGTGTGCGGAGGCCTGCCAGGCGGCCAGGGTGGTGGGGTCCGTCGTGTCCGCCGCGAACAGGATGAGGTGGTGGCCCGGCGGCCGGAGGATGTGGCGGAGCGCCACCGGCCCTTCATGGTTCTCGACGTAGGCGTCGCGTACCAGTTCGCCGGCTTCGGGTCCGGTGCGGGCGAGGTCGCTCCACGCTCTGGCTGGTGATTCGTGCCAGCGTTCGAAGACGAGGTCGCTGTCGCGGTAGTGGACGAGGTGTTCGCCGAAGGCGTTCGACAGCCGTTGCTGCACGGGGTTGAGCCGGCCGAACAGGCGCAGCGCGTGCCGCCTGGCCCTGCGGGCGATCAGCGTGCTGCCGGTGGCGACCTTCGTCGTGGCCGAGGTCGCCTCGACCACGGCCTTGATCACGGGCAGGCGTTCGGCCTGATAGCTGTCCAGGAGGGACTCCTCGGCGCGCCCGGTGACGACGAGCGCGAGTTTCCAGCCCAGGTTGTAGGCGTCCTGCATGCCCGTGTTCATGCCCTGGCCGCCCACCGGGCTGTGGCTGTGCGCGGCGTCGCCGGCCAGCAGGACCCGGCCCTGGCGCAGGCGGTCGGCCAGGCTCTCGCGGGCCACGAACGACGAGCTCCACTGCAGATCGCGTACGCGAGAGTCCAGCGGCGTGCGTTCGGCGACGTAGGCGGCGAAGTCGTCCAGCCCCGGAGTCTGCGGCGGCCGGTCGTCCGGCGTGTTGGCCAGGATGCGCCAGTAGCCCCCGACCATGGGGAAGACGGCCACGAGGCCAGACGTGCCGAAGTAGACATGGAAGCGGTCGCGGGTGAGCGGCCAGTCCACGGCGACGTCGCCCAGGATGAACCCCCACTTCAGGTCGGCTTTCTGCCGGGTGATGCCCGCCGTTTCTCGCACGGTGCTGTGGGCGCCGTCGGCGCCGATCAGCCATCCGGTTTCGTACCGTTCGCCGCGTCCGTCCTCGTGGCTGAGCTCCACGCTGACGCCCTTTTCGCCGGCCCGCAGCCCGGCCAGGCGGGTGCCCCATTCGATGGTGACCCCCAGCTCCTGCGCGCGCTCGCGCAGCAGCGCGACCGTCTGCCACTGCGGGATGCACAGGTCCAGCGGGAACGGGGAGTCCACGGCCGTCACGTCCATCTCGGCCAGGGCGGTCGTGCCCTGGTAGAAGTTCAGCGTGTGCAGGGGTATGCCACGTTCGATGGCGGTTTGGGCCAGCCCGAGATCGTCCAGCATCTCCAGCGTTCTGGCAACGATCGACACCGCGCGGCTCTCCCGATGGTCGGCGCGCCCGGCGTCGATGATCCGTGGGATCACTCCCCGCCGTGCCAGGTCGATGGCCAGCACCAGGCCGGTCGGCCCCGCGCCGACGATGAGAACATCCGCTTTCGCCGTCACAAACCCACCCTCTTAGAACGAATGATCGTTCTTTTTAGAAGAGCACGGCTGGGTCGTGACCGTCAAGAGCGAATGTTCGTTCTCTATGGTACGGCTTGCGCGGGCGCCGACATCAGGGCCCGCATACCGTTCCTGAAAGCCGCCGAATCCGCGTAGCCGTACACCGCGCGACGCACCAGGAACCCGTCGACCAGAGCCATCAGGACATCGGCCACCTGCTCGGCGGGGACGTCGGCGGGAAGCAGGCCGCGCCGCTGATGCCGCGCCACGAGGCCGCCGACCACGCCGCGGGCCTCCGCCATGACCTCCTTCAGCTTCGTGCCCAGCGACGGCGACCGCAGCGCCTCCGACCAGACCTGGACCAGCAGCTGAGCCGACTCCCGCGACCCGGACAGCGGCGGGCGCTCGACCCCCAGCACCAGATCGACGATGCTGTCCAGATCCGGCGGCCGCGCACCGTCGTCCGCCTCGAACGCCGACGCGACCTCGGCCAGCGCCTCGGCCGCGGTCGCCGCGATGATGTCATCCTTGCTCTTGAAATAGCGATAGACGGCCCCGGCCGACAACGCGGCCTCGGCCAGCACGTCCTGCATGGACGTGGCATGGAAGCCGTTGCGGATGAAGCAGCGCCGGGCGGCGTCCAGGATCTGACGGCGGCGGGCTTCGAGGTGCTCCTTGGGCATGCGTGCCATGGCATCCAACGTAGAACGAACGTTCGCCCTTGACAAACGCGCCCCTCCAAGAATAGAGAAGGAACGTTCGCTTTCTTTGTTGTGAAGGGTTGCGCCATGTCGATTGCCACCAACACCTTGAGCGCCCTGATCGCTCTCGTCTTCCTGCTCGCCGGAGCGCAAAAGGTCCGGCTACAGGCTTCGGTGACGGCCAACCTGCTGAGGCTAGGAGTCGGCCCGGCGATGACCCGCTCGATCGGCACCCTGGAAATCACCGGCGCGCTCGGGCTCGCAGCCGGCCTCTGGTTCAAGCCGCTCGCCGTCACGGCCGCGACCGGCCTCACGCTGCTGCTGATCGGCGCCGTGGGATTCCACCTCCGCGCCCGCGACTTCACCCACCGGCGCCACCGCTCCCACGCCATGGCGCCGGTGGTGCTGGCCGTGGCCACCGGAACGACCACCGCCCTGCTGCTCGCGACTTCCTGAGCGAAGAACACGGTGACAGAGCGTCAAGATCGAGCTGGCGGGTGGCCGGCGAGGACCCGGCTGCGCGAAGGCGGCGCCGGCCTCGCCCAGATCCCCACCTCGCCGTACGGGCTGACCCGCAATGACGTGGGCCGCCTCGCTCATCGAGCGAGGCGGCCGTCTGACGATCGCTCAGACAATCCACCAATCACAGTCCGGGATTCCGTTGTCGTCATCGACGCATACCGTGACGACGACGGCGAACCCCAGATCGGTGACATAGACCGTGTACCTGCCCCACTCGAAGACCTTGCGCGCCATGTCGTCGAACGTCGTATCCGGGGTGAGCGGGCTGATCTCGCCCCGCCCCGGCAACTGGTCGAAGCGGCGCTCGGCGACGATCTGCTCGAACTTCTCCCTGGGCATCGACGCGTCGGCGGCATAGATGGTCGCCCGTACCGGGTCGCCGGTCGGCCGGCCGATCTGCTTTTCGACGATCTGCTGGAACTCCCGGATCGTCAGCCTGCCCTCGCGCAAGTTGATCGGGAACCCGTCCTCGGCGTGCGACGGGCTGATGGTGAGGGTGGCCAGTACGGCGATGCCGACGACCGCGGCGACACCCACCCGGATGATGTTGACGAGCATCTTGCGCATGTTCGGGACTCCCCTGTGTGGTCTGTTCTCGCCCGGCCAGGATGGCAACGGCTTCCGGTGCTCTACTCCTGGAGGCGTTCCATCCCGTTCCATCCAGGTGCCGCAGGGCCGCGACGGCGACACCGTCCGCGGCCGTGACCGCGTCTTCGACGGCCGCGGCCTCTGACACGGACCCGACCACGCCAAGGGCCGCGCCTGGCAGGATCGAGGCAGAGGGCGACGTCGCGGTGGCCCGCCGCCCCAGGTGCCGCATCGCCAAACAGCATCAGGCCCGCGTCCGCGAGAGCGCCGCCGTCGCCGCCCTCCTGGCCACGCGGGGCGTACCGCCCCAAGGCATGAGCGCCGAGCCGGCCGAACGGGTCGGACGAGCGTTCCACGCGACCGGCGGCACCGCCAGAGCCCCTTGAAGCCTTCGGCGGAGATGAGTTTCGCCGTGGCCGCGGGTCTGTACGTCCGACGGCACCCGAGGAGGGCATCATGACCGCTTCCTACACCTTCGACGTCTTCTCCAGCCTCGACGGCTTCGGCTCCGCCGGCGGCGACTGGGGCGGCTACTGGGGCAAGCAGGGCCCCGAACTGCTTGAGCGCCGATTCGCCCTGTACGGGCAGGAGCAGCGGATGGTCTTCGGCGCCACCACGCATCGGGCGTTCGCGCGGATGCTGGCCACGAGCGCCGAGGACTCGGGGGTCCATGACCCCTGGGTCACCCGGATGCTGAACCTGCCCGCGACGGTGGTGTCGGCCACGCTGCGGGGTCCGCTCGACCGGCCGGACGCGACCGTCGCGAGCGGCGACGCGGTCGACGTCGTCGCCGCGCTCAAGGAGACCTCCGGGGTGCCGTTGCGTTCGCACGGCAGCCTGTCGATGAACCGGGCGCTGATGGCCGCCGGCCTGGTCGACTACGTCCAGGTGACGCTCTTCCCCGTGATCACCGGCCAGACCGGGCAGGACCCCGTCTTCAAGGGCGCGCTCGACTTCGACCTCGAACTGATCGAGCACCGGACGCTCGACGGCCACACCCAGGAACTCATCTACCGGCCCACGCTGCATACCCCCATGGGGTAGCGTGAGTGACATGAGGACCCAAGGTTTCGCCGAACCCGGCTACGAACGCGTACGCGAGGTCTTCCAGGACCTCCTCGACAGCGGCCGCGAGACCGGCGCCGGCGTCTCGGTCTGGCGCGACGGCCGCGAGGTGGTGAACCTGTCCGGCGGGTGGGCCGACACCGCACGCACCCGGCCCTGGCGGTCCGACACCCTCGTCATGCCGTACTCCCTGTCCAAGGCCTTCGTCACCGTCGCCGCCCTGGTGGCGGTGCGCGACGGCGCCCTGAGCCTGGACGAGCCCCTCGCCGCACGCTGGCCCGAGTACGGCGTCAACGGCAAGCGGGCCACCACCCTCCGCCAGGTGCTCACCCATCGGGCCGGCCAGCCGCGCTTCCCCGCAGGGGCCGCCGACACGGACCTGCTGGACGAGGCGGCGCTGCGGGAGAGCCTGGTGCACGCGCCCCCGGAGTACACCCCCGGCACCAGACTGGGCGAACACGCACTGACCTATGGCCACCTGGTGGACGCCGCCCTGCGCGCGACGGCGGGCACGACCCTCGGCCAGATCCACAACGAGGTGGTACGCCCCGCGCTCGACCTGGACGCCTGGTTCGGCGTACCCGAGCGGCACCTGGATCGCGTCGCCGACCTGGAGTACGCCGACCCGGCCTGGCCCCGGCAGCTGCACGCCGCCCCCTGGCTCCAGATCCCCGCCGGTGCCCTCGACACCGCCCGCACCAACTCCACCATATGGCGCCAAACCGTCTTCGGCGCGGTCAACCTCCAGTCCACCGCCACCACCATCGCCCGCTTCTTCTCCCACCTCACCGACCCCGCGGGCCCGGTTCGCGAACTCCTGGGCCGCGAACTCCACGAGGAACTGCTGGCCGCCCAGGTCACCGACTTCGACGAGGTCTTCGGGACCCGGATCACCTGGACCCTCGGCTTCGTCCGCGACTCCGGCAAGATCGCCAAAGGCGGCATCGGCGGCTCGGCCGGCTGGTGGTCGCGTACCCACCGCCACGCCGCCGCCTACCTGACCCGCCGCCTGGCCGACCACTCCCGCGCCGCCGAAATCGCCAATGCCCTCGGCGACGACCTGCGCGTCGTGGGCGAGGACCAGCAGCCGTCCTGACTCGGACATTGACCGCGTGTGTCTCATCGGATCGAATGCAAGAGGCTCCTCCCCCATCCGCAGCCGGCAGCCCGGCACCTCCGCCGCTGCCGCCCAGCTCGAAGGAGCGCCTCCCGTGAGACGCCGTGTCGCGTTAGCCATGGTCACGGGCACCGTCAGTGTGCTCGTGACCCTCTCGATCCCACCCGCCTCCGCCGACCCGCCGAAGACATCGGATCGCGTCACCGCGGCCACCGACCACCTGGTGGCCTCCAGGCCCGCCCTGCTGCACAGCTCGCCCAAGGACGCCTACACCCGCCATCGAGTGATCGCCGGTCAGGGCGGCCTGCGCTACACCCCCTACACCCGCACCTACGCGGGCCTGCCGGTCCACGGCGGCGACTTCGTCGTGGTCACCGACGCCGCCGGCGGCGTACTGAGCACCTCGGTCTCGCAGGAGGCCGCCCTGCAAGTGGACACCACCCCCAAGCTCAGCGCGCAGGAGGCCGCCCGCCTGGCCGGGGCCCAGCTGAGCGAGGTCGCGTCGGTCGCCGCCCCCAAGCTGAGCGTCATGGCGGAAGGAAGCGGCCGCCTAGTCTACGAGGTCGTGGTCACCGGCGCCGACCGGGGCAGGCCGAGCAGGCTGCACGTCTTCGTCGACGCCCGTACCGGCGCGATCGCGCAGAAGTCCGACGAGGTCATGGCAGGGGTGGGCAACAGCTTCTACAACGGCGACCCCGTCACCATCCCGACGCGCCACTCCGGCGGCGTCTACTCCATGACCGACCTGATGCGCCCGGGGATGGGCTGCGGCGGGCAGAACGGCGTGGCCTACACCGGGTCCGACGACTCCTGGGGCAACGGCAGCGGCACCAACCTGGAGACCGCCTGCGTGGACACGCTGTACGCGGCCGACCAGGAGTGGCAGATGCTCGACGTCTGGCTGAACCGTGACGGCTTCGACGGCTTGGGGCGCGGTTTCCCCGCCCGCGTCGGCCTGAACGACGTCAACGCCTACTGGAACGGGACCTACACCAGCTTCGGCCGTACCGCCGACAGCCGCCGCCAGGCCACCTCGATGGACGTGGTGGCGCACGAGTACGGGCACGCCATCTTCGCCCACACCCCGGGCCAGGATTACGGCACCAACGAGAAGATGATCCTGAACGAGTCCTCCGGCGACATCTTCGGCGCGCTGACCGAGCACTACGCCAACCAGCCCGCCACCCTCGACCCGCCCGACTACATGGTCGGCGAGGAGGTCAACATCGCCGGCACCGGCCCGATCCGCTACATGTACCGGCCCTCCACGCTGAGCGGCCACCCGGACTGCTTCTCCAGCCAGGTGCCGCCCATGATGCCCCAGATCGGAGCCGGAGTTCAGAACCACTGGTTCTACCTGCTGGCCGAGGGCAGCAACCCGGCCAACAGCCGGCCGCCGAGCCCGACCTGCGACAACTCCATCATCGCCGGGCTCGGCATCCGCAAGGCCGGCCAGATCTTCATGGGCACGCTGCTGCGCAAGACCCAGATCTGGACTCACCAGCGGGCCCGCAGGGCCTCCCTGGACGCGGCCGCCCAGCTGTTCCCCGGCTCCTGCGTGGAGTTGAAGACCGTGCGGACCGCCTGGAACGCCGTGCGGGTTCCCTCCGTGGCCGGTGAGCCCCAGGGCTGCTCGAACACCTTCGGGATCACGCTCACCCCGGCCTCGGTGACCGTCCGGCCCGGCGACCAGGTGAGCGTCGCCGTCTCCACGGTGACCGCCGTGCCCCCCGCGCAGAACATCAGCCTGTACGCCACCGGCCTGCCCCCGGGCACGACGGCCGGGTTCGCCCCGCCCGCCATCACCTCCGGCGCCGGCTCCACGCTGACACTGACGGCCGGCGCCGCCACGGCACCGGGCACCTACCACATCCCGGTGCGCGCCAACGGCACCTCCACCGACCGCATCGCCGTCCTCACCCTGACCGTCACCGCGTGACCGTCCGCGCAGGGTTCCGCGCCTGGGGCCCTGCGCCTCGCCGGCCGACGAGCACGGCGATGCCGTCCAGCACGCGCTGCAGCCCGAACTCGAAGAACGCGGTCAGGTCGAACTCCTGGGGCGTCTCAGCCGCGGGAAGGGCGCCGGACGGCAGGCCGGCCTGGAAGATCGGCATGTGGGAGGTGAACCACTGGTCCGAGGTCAGGCCGGTGTCGCGTTCTGACTCCGCCTGCTGCTCCAGGTTGGTGGCGGTGCCCCTGACGTAGTTGGCGACCGTCCACCACGCCATCTGGCCGGCCTCGGGGTCGAGCCCGAGATCGTGCACGGCCTTCATCGCCCAGTCCGCGTAGAGGAACAGGTTCGGCATCGGCTGGGGATGGGTGAGCGAGACCAGCCGGGGCAGCCAGGGATGTCGCAGGTAGAGGCGCCATTGGAGGCAGGCGGCGAGCTCCAGCCTGGCCCGCCAGCCCGCCGGCGGCGGGACGGGGAACTCCAGTTCGCCGAAGGCGGCGTCGGTCATCAGCGCGGCCAGGTCCTCCTTGCCGCGCACGTGGCGGTACAGCGACATGGTGGGCAGGGCGAGGGCGGCGGCGACGCTGCGCATGGAGACCGCGTCGAAGCCCTGGGCGTCGGCTATGGCGATCGCCGCGCCGACGACGCGTTCGCGGCCCGGCTTCGGGGGTGACGGGGCGGGCGCCGGCCGTACGAGGCGGCCGTTGGTCTGCTCCGCCACCACGGTGCCGGCCCGCGCGACGGTCACCACCACGCCCTCCTGGCGCAGCGCGGTCAGCGCCTTGGCGGCGGTCGCGGTGGCCACGCCCCACTGCTCGGCGACCTGCCGGGTGGACGGGACGCGGTCGCCGGGACGCAGCTCGCCCTCGGCGACGCGCCGCTTGATGTCGGCCATGATCTGCCGGTACCGGTCCATTGTGCTAGTACACAGCACGATGGGCCAGGGTGCCAAGTCTTCGAGGTCGCGGGCGGGTTTCCGCTCGTGCGCTGGCCTAGCACACCTTGTCCGAGCGCCTGTCCGCTGTTCTGTACGGCGTACCGTCGTCCTCGTACACCGTACAAAGGAGTGAACATGAGCAACCGCTATCTGGAAGGCCCCTTCGCCCCGGTGAAGGAGGAGGTGACCGCCCTCGACCTGCCGGTGACCGGCAGCCTTCCCTCCGACCTGGACGGGCGCTACCTGCGGATGGGGCCCAACCCGCTCGGCGTGGAGGATCCCGCCACCCACTTCTGGGCCTTCGGCGCCGGGATGGTGCACGGGGTCAGGATCCGGGACGGCCGCGCCGAGTGGTACCGCAACCGCTGGGTCCGCTCGGCCGAGGTCGAGGACGGGCTGCGCAGGATGGAACGCGGGCAGGAGCCCGGGTTCGTCGTGCCCTCCCCCAACATCCACGTGATCGGGCACGCCGGGCGCACGCTCGCCCTCATCGAGGGTGGCGGGCTCCCCCACGAACTGGGCTACGAACTGGACACGATCGGGCCGTGCCCGATGGGCGCCACCCCGGAGGGCTTCAGCGCCAACGCGCATTCCAAGGTGGATCCGCGCACCGGTGACCTGCACTCCCTGGCGTACCTGATGGGGCAGCCGTTCGCGCAGCACATCGTCACCGACCCGTCCGGAACGGTCACCCGCGCGACGAACATCCCCCTACAGGGAGTCCAGACCCCGTTCCTCCACGACTTCGCCCTGTCGCAGAACTACGTCATCGTCTTCGACATCCCCCTGGTCTTCACCATGGAGGCGATGTCCTTCCAGTGGGACCCGGCGTACCAGGCCCGCGTGGGCGTCCTTCCCCGGACGGGCGGAGAGGTCCGCTGGCTGCCGGTCGGCCCCTTCTACGTCAGCCACGTCCTCAACGCCCACGACGACGGCTCCACGATCACCGTCGACTTCATCCGGTCGGACGGCCCGGTCGACATCCTCGACCCGGGCGCGATCGAGCCGACGCTCGACCGCTGGACCATCGACCCGGTCGCCGGCACCGTCGATCAGCGGCGTCTCGACGACCGCGCGCAGGACTTCCCGCGGGTCAACGACGCGTTCGCCTCTCTCCCTCACCGCTTCGGCTACTCCGCCGTCACTCCCGTGTACGGCATGCCGTTCACCCTCGACGGCCCCCACCCCGACCAGTCGTTCACCAACGCGCTCGTCAAGCACGATCTACGGCACGGCACGACCGAGGTCCACGGGTTCGCGCGCGACGCGGCGGTCGGGGAGGCGACGTTCGCGGCCAACCCGTCCGGTGGCGGCGAGGAGGACGACGGCTACCTGATGGCCTACGTCGCCGACCCCGACCGCGGCGCCTCCGACCTGGTGATCCTGTCCGCCCAGGACTTCACCGGCCCGCCGGTGGCCCGCGTCCACCTGCCGGTCCGCGTCCCCCTCGGCTTCCACGGCAACTGGATCCCCGACGCCTGAGCCCTCAGGCGAGAGTGAGGGTCGTCAGGCCGGTCGTGCCCGTGAGGCCCGTGGTGAGGCACTGCAGGAGCTGCGTCTGCGGCAGGGTGATCGTCTGGAGGACCGTGCGGCCCTGGAAGCGTCCCGCGGTGACGGTTCCGGTGATCGTGGTGACGACCTGGCCGAGGACGGCGGTCGTGGAGCCGGAGACGGTGAGCGTGCTGGAGTCCCCGGTGCTCCAGGCGACGACGCGCTCGGCCTGGAAGGAGTCGAGGAGGTTGTTGCATCCGGCGGCGATGGTGAACGTCTCCCCGTACGAGCCGCTCGTCACCTGGCCTTCGCTGTCCACGCATGAGGTGAACCCGCCGGAGGTGGTGATGGTGATGTCGCGCGGCGTGAGGATGATGCTCGGGCTGTAGCTCACGCTCTCCGTTCCCTGACACTGCAGCAGCCCAAGCGCCGCGGGGGCGGCTTGGGCTGTGCCGGTGAGCGTGCTCGCGGCGAGCACGCCGGCGGCCACGAGGGCCGGCAGGCGGATCCAGGCCATCACGTTCTCCCTCAGGGCGGCGGTAGTGCTGTCGCTGGAGCGTCCCTCCCGTGACCTTGGACCACCACTGCCCTGCCGGCCACAGATCGCATACCGCGGACATCCGGTTGGATGGTGCCATGGCAATGATCGAGGAGTACGTGAGGGATCTTCGGGAGGCCGACGAGACGAAGGCCGCGGTCGTGGGCGGCAAGGCCGCGCATCTGGGCGCGCTGTCGCGGATCGAGGGCATCCGCGTGCCGGCCGGGTTCTGCGTGACGACGGCCGCCTTCCGCCGGATCATGGCGGAGGCGTCGATCGGCGACCGGCTCGATCAGCTGTCGCGCCTGAACCCCGATGACCGGGAGGCGATCCGCACGCTGAGCGCGGAGGTCCGCCGGACCGTCGAAGGGCTGGCCGTCCCGGACGATCTGGCGGCGGCGATCACCCAGGCGCTCGCCCGGCTCGGCGAGGAGACCGCCTGCGCCGTGCGATCCAGCGCGACGGCCGAGGACCTGCCGACGGCGTCCTTCGCCGGCCAGCAGGACACGTACCTGAACGTCGTGGGACAGGCGGCGATCCTCCGGCACGTCAGCCGGTGCTGGGCGTCGCTGTTCACCGAGCGGGCCGTGACCTATCGCCTGCGCAACGGCATCGGCCACCGCACGGTCCACATGGCCGTGGTCGTGCAGCGGATGGTCTTCGCGGACGCGGCCGGCGTCCTGTTCACGGCCGACCCCGTCACGGGCAACCGGAAGGTCGCCACCGTGGACGCCGGCTTCGGCCTCGGCGAGGCCCTGGTCTCCGGCCTGGTGAACCCGGACGTCTTCAAGGTGCGCGACGACGAGATCGTCGCCAGGAAGGCGGCCGGGACACGGGATGTGACGATCGATCCGCGGCGGCAGGAGCAGCCGGCGCTGACGGATGCGCAGGTGGTACGGCTCGTGCGGCTCGGACGGCGGATCGAAGCGCATTTCGGCCGCCCGCAGGACATCGAATGGTGCCTGGCCGGCGACGACTTCCAGATCGTGCAGAGCCGGCCGATCACCACGCTCTTCCCCGTCCCCGCGGCCCGCGACGGGGAGAACCGCGTCTACCTCTCCGTCGGCCATCAGCAGATGATGACCGACCCCATGAAGCCGCTGGGGCTCTCCATGTGGCAACTGACGGCCATGGCGCCGATGCAGGAGGCCGGCGGGAGGCTGTTCGTCGACGCCACCCGGCGCCTGGCCGCACCCGGCTTCCTGGAGATGGTGGGCAGATCCGATCCGCTGACCAGGGACGCGGTGGAGACCGTACTCGAGCGCGACGACTTCGTCCCGGCGTTTCCCGACGCCGGCCCCGGCGGGCCGCCGCCCGGCGGCCCGCCCGCCGCGATCGAGACCGATCCGGCCATCGTCACCGGGCTGATCGAGCGCAGCCAGGCCGCCATCGCCAACCTGCGGCACGCCATCAGGACGAAGACCGGACCGGCGCTGTTCGACTTCCTGCTGGAGGCGTTCCAGGAGCACAAGCGCGACCTCGGCGACCCCCTGAGCATGCGGGCGATCATGGCGGGGATGGACGCCACCTGGTGGCTCAACGACCGGCTGCTGGAATGGCTGGGCGAGAAGAACGCGGCCGACACCCTCACGCTGTCGGCCCCCGGCAACATCACCTCGGAGATGGGACTGGCGCTGCTCGACGTCGCCGACGTGGTCCGCGCGCATCCGGAGGTGGTGGCGTTCCTGCGGGGCGTCCAAGACGACGGCTTCCTGGACGAGCTGCCGAGGTTCGCGGGCGGGAGCGACGTGCGCGACGCCTTCGAGGGCTACCTTCACCGGTACGGCATGCGCTGCGTCGGCGAGATCGACATCACGCGGCCGCGCTGGCGCGAAAGCCCCGCCACGCTCGTGCCCGTGATCCTCGACAACGTGAGGAACTTCGAGCCGGGCGCCGCCGGACGGCGTTTCGAGCAAGGACGGCGGAAGGCGCAGGAGAAGGCGCGGGAGGTGCTCGAACGCCTGCGGGCCCTGCCGGACGGGGAGCACAAGGCCGGCGAGACCCAGCGCATGATCGACCGGGTCCGGACCTTCATCGGCTACCGGGAGTACCCGAAGTACGGCATCATCAGCCGCTATTTCGTCTACAAGCAGGCCTTGCTGGGCGAGGCCGAGCGCCTCGTGCGGGCCGGCGTGCTCACCGAGAAGGAGGACGTCTTCTACCTCACGTTCCAGGAGTTCCACGACGTCGCGCGCTCGCACCAGGTGGATGACGAGCTCATCCGGCGGCGCAAGGAGGAGTTCCGGTCCTACCACGCGCTCACGCCGCCCCGGGTGCTCACCTCCGACGGCGAGGCCGTCACCGGGACGTACCGGCGCGACGACGTGCCGGGCGGCGCGCTGGTCGGCCTGCCGGTCTCCGCCGGGACCGTCGAAGGACGCGCCCGCGTCATCCTGGACATGGCCCAGGCCGATCTCGAACCGGGTGACATCCTCGTCACGGCCCACACGGACCCGAGCTGGACACCCCTCTTCGTCGCCGTCGCCGGCCTGGTGACGGAGGTCGGAGGCCTGATGACGCACGGCGCGGTGATCGCGCGGGAGTACGGCCTGCCGGCCGTCGTCAGCGTGGTCGACGCCACCCGGCTGATTCCCGATGGGCAACGGATCCGCGTACACGGAAGCGACGGGTACGTCGAGCTCCTGCCCTGACCGTTGGGTACGGCGGAATCCTCGCTGCCAGGGGATAGACGCATGCTCTAGGTATGCTCGTGTCAAGGACGCACCTGGAGCTGTGATGAACGACGACGACCAGGTACTGGCCGTGATGCCGCGCCTCGCGCAGCTGGGCGCGGAGCAGATGCGGCTCGTCCAGCCGCACGTCACGCGCCAGGTCCGGCAGCTGGAGCGGCGCGGCCCGATACGCCGCACGGGCGAGCCCGGCGACCGCCGCGTCAGCTTCATCGAGCCCACCGGCGAGGGCCAGGCGGCCGCCGAGCTATACGCGCGCTCCCTCATCGGCTGGTTCGCCGGCGCCATCGCCCACCGGCCGCACCAGGACCGCGCCGACCTGGGCCGCCTGCCGGCCCGCTTCGCCGACGACGTCACCGCCCACCTGCCGGCCGTGACGGAGCCGGCAGAGCGGTCACCCGCTCCAGACCACCCTTGATGAGCCGCGCGTACTCGTCGTCGCCAAGCGCGCCGATCGTGGCCCGCGCCTGCCGCAGATGCTCACGGGCGCTTGCGAGATCGCCCAGTTTGCGATGGCACTCGCTCACGTTGAGATGCAGGGACGGATACGGGCCGGCCACCGGAAGCGCCACCCCCGCCTCCGCCACCCGCTCACCGGTGATCAGCCCGGCGGCGGCGAGCGCGCGCAGATCCCACATCAGCTCCCGGCCCACGTCGTCCTGCACGTCGGCCATCGCGTGGGCAAGGACGCAGATGTGCAGCGGATCGCCTTGCTCAGCACCGATGTCTTCCCAGATCTGTGCGAACAGCTCGCGGGCCGCCGCGAACTGGTCGCCGAACCCGCCTCGGCGTCCCCGTTGTCCGGCGTCGTCCTGTCGCTGTTCATGGCGCTGCCCCGGTGAAGGCGAGTGACCTGCTCAGACAACGGCTCGCGGCGCTCTCCGCGGCCGCCGAGGAGATCAGCGCCACCATCCGGCGCGCCCACGACCAGGACCTGGCCTGGTGGTTCCTGATCGAGCAGGACTACCGGCCGGCGAAGGTCGAGGCCGAACGGGCCTTCGTCGAACGACTCGCCGCATCCGTCGCCGGCGACGACTACCACCAGGCGTGGAACCACCACGTCAAGGGGTTGCTTCCTCCCAGGCGGCATGACGACGGTGGTCTCCGGCGTGACATCGCGGCCTCGGCGGTGTTCCGATCGCGCGGATCAGAGCGGGTGGCTTCGGGCCTGATCAACCCCGACCATTGTTCGCGGTTGATTGATTGAGGCCGCCGCCCTGAATCCAATCAACCGCCGCGTGCTACATCGGCAATAGACAGCCACGCGCTGTCTTCTCGTTCCCTGGAAGGAGTTGCCCCGATGCGGAAGCCCATGTTCGTGGTCGCGGGCGCCGTTACCGATACACCGCCTCCAGAGCCACGGCAGAAGCGCTTACCCCAGCTTTGTCGTGCGCCGCCGGCCGAACTCGTCCACGTCCATTCCACCCTGCCAATCTGACTGCCCCCGGCCGCCGTCGTTGCGGCAGACGAACTCAGAATTCAATCGCGTGTGCCTGCGGCACGACACCCCAGGAAGGTCAATGCGTATCAGGCGCTACACCTTATCCGTGGAAGACCTGGCCAAGACCCGGCTGATCGGGACGCTGGGACCGCTTGCCGAGACGGCTTTCGCTCTTCAGACGCTGCAGCACACCGCGAGTCCCGCACTGTTCGAAGCGTGGCGGAAAACCGCGAGGAAACGTATTCCGCCGCAGGCCGCGGCCCTCACACGATTCATCGCCCCAGCCCACAGCGTCATTCTGGACGTGCCTTCGCTCGTGGGCGTACACGCGGAAATGGATGACGCGCTCGACCGGCTGCACGGCGTACCCCAGTGGATGCTGTACGCGGAGGTCGACTATGTGGTGGGCTCCCGCCGGGTACCCGATCCGGTCGGTCAGCTCGCCTACGGCGACGGGCCGGCACGTACGGCGCTGGTGCGGGCGCTCAAGACGGGATTCTCCGCCACGGTCGAGCCTTATTGGGACCGGGTCAAAGGGCATCTCGAGGCGCGGACTCTGGTTGCCTCGCGGGTTCTCGCCGCGCACGGTATCGCCGGGCTGCTGAGTTCGCATCCGTCGCTGACGTGGAATCCGCCGGTTCTGGAGCTTCGCAGAAGAACAGCCTCGAATGACCCCTGGAACGCGACGTTGAGCGACTTCTGCCTGGAGGGACGCGGACTCGACATCGCATTCTCCCTGTTTTCTCCTTGGCCCAGCATGCTCCATCCCGAAGACACGCAGCGGCCCTTCATTCTCGTTCTGCCGGCGCGGCCGACGTTGCAGGCGGGGGCCGACATCTGGTCCAAGGGTGAGCATGCCGATCATCGGCGCCTGGCCGCTTTGCTGGGCCGTACCCGCGCCGCGGTTCTGGAGTCCGTCGCCGAAGGACGCACGACCGGTGAGATCGCCCGCCACCTGAACATCTCCTCCGCGGGCGCCAGCCAGCACGCGACCGTACTGCGTGAGGCCGGGCTGATCACCACACAGAGACATCGCAACACCGTGATCCACACCCTGACCGCGTTGGGGGCCATGCTCCTCAACGGCGGGTGAAGAGAAACGCTCAAATGGAGGAAAGACCATGAGAAAGCCCGCAGCGCTCGCCCTCGCCGGCATCGCCATGATCGGCGCACTCGCCGCCACTCCCGCTCCCGCCGCCGCTGCTGCTGCCATCGGGCGACTTGTCCTGACAACGGACACCGGCTCCTCAAGCCAGCTCATCTACGGCGGCTGCGAGAACCCCGTGCTCACCCATGCTCCCTCCGGCTTGGCGACCTTCAACAACACGCCCGCGCCGGGCTGCGCCGTCTGGCTCAGCAACGGGAGCCAGCGCTTCGTACTGTGCGCGGGCCAAGGCACCGTGCCCGCCGTCTACGCCAACAACGCCCTCATCCACATCCGGCAAGGCACCAGCCTTCCCTGCCTTTAGGCCTCCCAGCAGCAATGCCGTTCCCCGCGCGGGCGGATCCAGACTGACCGGTGAAACCCGGATCGAGCCGCACCACCCGAGCCGACACACCCACCTACGGGGCCTGCCAACTTGCTGGGCGGTTCACCGCCCGTGCGGGAGCCAGGCTGACCCGCGAGACCCGGACCGACCCGCTGCAACCAGACCGACACGCACGACCCGAGTTCCCTCGCAGGTCTTGGGGTGACCAGGGGATCGTGAAGGCGGCAGGGCAGGACTTCTGGTGATCTTGACGATGGGCCTCGCAGCCGGGCCTGACGCCACCGGAGGCACAGGGCAGTGGCTGATTCCTGGGTGGCTGTCCGGCTGGGCCGGGCCGGGTCAGGCCGGGCCGAGTCGGGCCGGTTGGGTGGCCGAGATGGTCGGTTGGGCGGTCCGCGTCGCTTGGAAGTTGCGGTGACAGATTTTGAAATCTGTCATCCCATATGCCATAGTGAAGCCATGCGAACTCTGGGAAACAACGGACCGTCGGTGTCAGCGCTCGGTCTTGGGTGCATGGGCATGTCGGATCTGTATGGGCCGGCCGACGAGGCCGAGTCCGTCGCCACGATTCGGGCGGCGCTGGATGCCGGTGTCACCCTTCTCGACACCGGCGACTTCTACGGGATGGGGCACAACGAGCTGCTCATCCAGGAGGCGCTTCGGGGAAGGGACCGCGCCGCCGTACAGATCAGTGTGAAGTTCGGCGCGCAGCGCGACTTCGACGGGAACTGGCTCGGGTACGACGGGCGACCGGTGGCGGTCAAGACGTCGCTGGCGTATACGTTGCGGCGGTTGCGCACGGATCATGTGGATGTGTATCGGCTGTCGCGGGTGGATCCGGCGGTGCCCGTCGAGGAGACCATCGGGGCCATCGCGGACGAGGTCGCCAAGGGGCATGTGCGCTACATCGGACTGTCCGAGGCTGGAGTCGGGACGATTCGGCGGGCGCAGGCGGTGCATCCGATCGCGGATCTGCAGATCGAGTACTCGCTGCTTTCGCGTGGGATCGAGAACGAGATCCTGCCCGTCTGCCGAGAGCTGGGGATCGGGGTGACAGCTTACGGGGTGTTGTCGCGGGGCCTGCTCAGCGGCCGCTGGGACAAGGACCGTCAGTTGGCGGCGGGCGACTTCCGCTCCGTGAGCCCTCGGTTCTCCAGTGAGAACCTCGCCCACAATCTGGCGCTGGTCGACGCCCTCCGGGAACTCGCCGACGCCAAGGGGGCCACGGTGGCTCAGCTGGCGATCGCTTGGGTTCTGGCGCAGGGTGAGGACATTGTCCCGCTCATCGGGGCGCGTCGCCGGGATCGCCTGTCCGAGGCCATGGGCGCGCTGGACTTCGCCCTCACACCTGCCGACCTGGCAGCCATCGAGACCGCCGTCCCGCAGGGCTCGGCTGCCGGCGCACGGTACGCCGAACAGCAGATGGCCCACCTCGACAGCGAAATCACCACCTCCTGAACCCCCTCGCCCCACACCGCCTGCCGCTACGATGCGGCCCCGCCCGGGTCACAGGGCCTGCCACTGCGATGCGGCCCTGCCCGGATCACAGCGCCGCCCGTCCTGCAGACTCAGAACAACTTGTCCTGCAGACTCAGAACAACTTGTCCTGCAGACTCAGAACAACTTGTCCTGCAGACTCAGAACAAGTCCGCCCAGGCCGGGCACAAACCGAAACGATCACTCCAAGTGAGCACTCACCTCCTCTGCGCCGGGGAGTGTCAACTTAACGGCTGATCTTGGTTGTTGAAGGGGTCAGAAGTTGGCGGGGGTGAGGCGGCCCTCGAAGGCGATCTGGAAGGCGTTCAA
>NZ_JBITHA010000021.1:0-197410 GCF_044457485.1 Nonomuraea sp. NPDC050540 | reverse complement strand
AAGCCGACAGATCCCGTTGAAGACCCGAAGTCAGTCAGTCGGTGGGTCAGACCTCGGCGGGAGGTGCTCACCTACATCATCTCTGTCAGCCGGTGACCGGTCAGAGCCACACGGAACGCGGTGTCGCCACCGGCGTTGATCAGCCGGATGCGCAGCCGGGTGCCCGGCTTGGCGCGGTAGGTCTGCGGTTCGGCGGGTACGCGGCCGTTGACCAGGAAGTGCGGATAGCGAACGTCCCCCGCGTCGCCGCCGAGCAACGGGCTCGTCGCGCCCATCAGCATGTGCTCGCCCATTCCGGTGGATGAGGGGCCTGGCGTCATGTCTCCATGGTCCATGCCCGGCATGCTCATGCCGCGCGACAGTTCGGCGAGGACGTCTTCCGGTGAGCCGGTGACGCCGTCCAGCCAGTCATCCAGGACGACCACCCATTCGTCGTCGTAGCCGAGTGGCTCGTTCGGATCCTCGACGATGAGCGGCGCGTACAGGCCGCGATCCAGCTGGGTGCCGGAATGAGGATGGAACCAGTACGTGCCGGGATGGGCGGCGGTGAACGCGTAGGTGTACTCGGTGGCGGCCTTGACGGGAGCCTGGGTCACCCTTGGCACGCCATCCGCGTCGTTGCGCAGGGCCAGGCCGTGCCAGTGGATGGTCGTGTCGGCCGCCAGCCGGTTGGCCAGGCGCGCGCGGACCACCTCGCCCGCCGTGACGCGCATCGGGTGGCCGGGTACACGTCCGTCGTAGGCCCAGGTGCGGACAACCGTCCCGCCAAGATCTATCTGGCTTTCGGCGGCGGTCAGCCGGAAGTCACGGATCCTGCCGGGCCGGCGGGCCTGTTCCGCGGCGCGCACCCGCGCGTCCGCCGGTCCGACGAAGGCCGGGGCGGGCGGCGCGCAGGCCGTGAGAGCGGCCCCGCCCAGCAGTCCGATGCCGGTTTTGAGCAGGGTACGTCGATCGATGTTCATGGTGTGTCGCCTCACCTGCGAGATCGTGCTTGAAGGGAATCGTCGGAAGCCCGGACGATCTAGATCAGGAGCACGGCTGTTCGCCGAGGTGAGACGAGAGGCGGCCCACGGAGCCGTCTCGGCCGGATGGTCGTCCATGGGCGCCGCGGGACGAGCGCGCCGGGGGCGGTCCCCAGGGCGGACAGGGTCAGTATCGGGCTTCCGGCCGCGCCGAGAAGCGCCAGGCAGATCCAGCCGTCGTCCGGGGCCGGGTCGGCGGGTGGGGTCTGCGCGGAGGCGTGACTCATGGCCGGTGCCATGTCATGTCCCTGCGGGTGACCCAGCGAGTGCATCGCCAGGATGCCGAGGGCCAGGACGACGAGCATCATCAGGCGCAGGACCGCCGGACGAGCTCGCTCCATGACCTCAGGCTACCTGATCAACTACGCATCATAGTAGTTAAGCCGCGAGGCCTTGATCGCTTGGAAGGTAGGGGCGGCGATGCCTGGCGCCGAGATGGCCCGTTTCGAGTCTCTCGACCCCACACGTCTGGAACTATCGCGCCGACTCTTGGGTCAGGTTGACCGTGTTTCCGCCGGGGTCGTGGATGTGGGCCACGCGCCGCCCCCACGGCATGTCGGTCGGCGGGCCGAGTACGCGTCCACCGGCCGCCTCGACTCGCTCCAGCAGGCCATCGACATCCTCCACGGCCACGCTCAATCGAGCCCGCCGAAGACTCGACCGGCGGATACGTCCCGGCTGAGTTCGTGCTCGCTATGACTGGCCGAGGATCGTGGCGAGGGCATCGCGGAGGGCGCCGGCTGGGTCGGTGGTGCCGGGCTCGGCGCGCCAGGCCACGTAGCCGTCCGGCCGAACCAGCACCGCGCCGTCGGTTCCCAGGCCGTACCGGTGGGCGAACTCCGACTCGACGTCCACCAGCTCCACGTTCCCGCCCGCCGCACCGATGCGGTACACCTCGACGTTGTCCGCGGCCTCCAGCCAGGCCTTGCCGCCTGCGCCGGTGAGCAGCACGAACGAGTGGGCGAACAGGTCGTGCACCGCGATGCGCTCGCCGTCCCGCTCCAGCCACAGGTGCGGTGCCCGCGTACCGGGCTGGCCGCGCAGGTCGAGGACGTCGCCGAACACGGCGTCGTACCGCGCGCCGAGCACCGCCGGCGAGGTGTAGCGCTGGCCGAGCGCCCAGTGGAGGTCGTCGATCTCGTCATGCTCCGGGTTGTGGCCGGAGCGCCTGGCCTGCCGCAACTCGGTGAGTTCGGCAAGGGTCTGGGCGATCGGCCGGCGTTCGGGCTCGTAGCTGTCCAGCAGGGCGGGCGCGGCGGAGCCGTTCAGCACCGCGGCGAGCTTCCAGGCGAGGTTGTGGCCATCCTGGACGCCGGTGTTGGCGCCGATGCCGCCGGCAGGCGACCAGGTGTGCGCGGCGTCGCCGGCGAGGAAGACACGCCCCTGCCGGAACGTCTCGGCGACCGACACTTCCTGCGTCCACGGGGTCACGTCCTCCACGACGACGGGGATGTCATCGCGGCCGAGGGCACCGTGGATGATCTCGGCGCAGCGCTCCGCGGTGAAGTCGTCAGGCGTCTGCGTGGCCGGGTCGTAGCCGATGCTGAGCCCCCAGCGGCCGTGCTGGGCGGTCGTGGCGAGAAGGGTGACGCCGATCTTCTCGTTCACGATGAGCCACAGGATCGCGCGCCGCTCGATGATCTGGTCGAGGTCGGCCTCGAAGATGGCGCTGACGAAGTTCAGCGTCTGCCCTTGGAGAGGTTTGGCGATATCGAGCTGTTCCCGGATCGGGCTCCGCCGCCCGTCGGCTGCCACCATGTAGTCGGCGCGGAGTGTCCTTGTTTCGCTGGCCTTCCGGTCCCGGATCGTGGCGGTGACGCCGTCGTCGTCCTGCTCGAAGGCGGTCAGCTCGGTCTCGAAGCGCTGCTCGGCGCCGTTGTGCTGAGCAGCCTCGATGAGGACCGGCTCGACGGCGTTCTGGTCGGCCAGGTTGAACGTTCCGGCCGTGTGCTCGGGCCATGCGCGCGGCAGCTCCGGCGGGAACAGCCAGTGCCACTCACCGGCCACGGTCTCACAGCGCACGCCGCCGGCATCGTTCGCGAACGGCGTGCCCGCCTCGTTCACGGCGTCGGCGACTCCGAAGGCGCGGTAGATCTCCATCGTGCGTGGGTTGATGCCCCGCGCTCGGCCCTGCAATGTGACCTCGGGGTGCTTGTCGACGAGCAGATGGCGCACGCCGTGCCGGGACAGGAACATCGAGGTGGCCAGGCCGACGAGGCCGCCCCCGACGATGAGAACGGGTACGTGCTCGTGGGTGGTGGTCATGTCTCGGGCCCCTCCCGATCGTCGATCTGGTAGTTGTACTTGGCCGCGATTTCCCTCAGCCACTGGTCGTTCCAGCTGATGCGCCGGGTACGCAGGTCGTCGAGCACGGACCCGAGCCAGCCGAGTTCGGTCCTGACGCTCGCGCGGCGGAGCTCCTCTTCGAGCATGAAGACGCGGGGAACGTCGCCGGCCTGCTGGAACGCCGCGTCGAGCGCGTCGAGTTCTGTTCGCAGGCGTTCGGCGCGTCTGGTCAGCTCCTGTTGGACTTCTTCGGGAGTGAGCACGGTGAGGAAGGAGACGCCGACGAGGAATTGCGGGAACTCGTTGCCGGTCTCGGTGAGCATCTCCTTCAGCCAGTGGCCGGCGGTCTCGCGGCCCTGCTCGGTGATCTCGTAGACCCTGCGTTCGGGCCGCTTGTCGACGCTGCCGCTCTCGCGAACGGCGATGAGCCCGAGTCGTTGTAGCCGATCGATGGCCTGGTAGATGCTCGCCCGGCCGCGAACGTTGACGAGCCGATCCTTGCCGCGGGCCTTGATGAGCGCGTGGATGCGGTAGGCGTGCATCGGCTCCTCGAGGAGTGCCGCCAAGACGACCAACCCGAGCGCTGAGCGTCGTTCCGTCGCTTTCATAGTCATGACATTACTAGTTAGATTATGACTAATCAACTCGTCGCGCTCAGCACGCCCGGCCACGAAGGCGAGGCCTACGAGTTGTCCGGCGATGCCGCCTGGTCGTTCGAGGAGTTCATCGCCACCCCCACTGCCGACGACTTGTCGTTCAAGATCATGGATCAGAGGAGCGAGAGTGTGTGGCAGTGGTGCGCCACGAAGGAACTCAGGCCGGGGACGGCGGCCAGGGCGGTGGGGCCGGCCAGTAAAGCGGCGACGGCGGCCATCCCCGCCAGCTTCTCCCGGCGGTGCAGAGGGACGGCCGGGTTGAGCATGCGGCGTACCCGGGTCAGCGCGGTCTCGCCTCCCGCGCCGAGCGCGAACGCGGGAATGCGGCCGGTGGCCAGGCCGACCAGGGCGGCGGCGATGTGAGCGCGGGGGTGGTGGCGCGCCGCCACGTCGTCGGCGAGCAACTCGATCAGCCGGACGACCTCGCTCCTGGCCCTGGCGAACAGCGGCACCCGAGGGCAGGCGCGGGCGAAGGCCTGCGCGACGGCGAGTACCAGGTGGTGCCGCCCTCGCAGGTGGGCCCGCTCGTGGGCGAGGACGGCGGCGACGTGCGCGGGGGCCAGGGATCGGAGCGCGCCGGTCGTGATGACGGTCTTGCCCTGGCGGCCGGGCAGGCAGTAGACCAGCCGTTCGCCGTGGTCGAGGACGATCGCGCCGAGGTCTCCGTCGTGCCGGCCGACGAGGCTCAGCATCGCGGCGTGCCGCGCGCGTTCGCGGCGAGCGGTGAAGAGTACGGCGGACAGGCAGTATGTGGTCCTGGCCACGATCAGTGCGCTGAGGAGAAGGGCCGCGCGGGCTCCCCACGAGGAAGGGGCCGTGCCGAACCCTGTCGCGAGGAGCGCGGCGCACGCTTCGAACAGGCCGGCCAGGCCATGGCCGATGGCGTCGGCGGGTATGGCCGCGGCCAGGCCGCCCATGACGGCGGAGGCGACGACGGAACTGCACGCGGCCAGCCACATGGCGATCGCCAGGCGCGGGGCGCGTTCCGACCAGCGCGCCCGGGTCAGCAGCCGGGGGAGCAGTACGGCGGCGGCGAGGGCGTACACCGCCAGGATGGCGACGACGATCACGAGCGGTGGCTCCTCGGGGGGAACACCTGGAGCGCCGACTCCAGGGCCGTGGCCTCCTCTGGGCTCAGCTGTTCCAGGAAGTGCACCAGGGTGGCGGCGTGGTTGCCGCTGCCCGCCAGCGTCTCGCGCATGAGACCGGCGATGTACGCCTCCTTGGTGGCCACCACGTCGTACAAGTAGGCCTTGCCGGCCGGTTTGCGTTTGAGCAGGCCCTTGGTGTGGAGCTTGTCCATCACCGTCATCACGGTCGTGTAGGCGATCGCCCGCTCGGCGCGGAGGACCTCGAGCACGTCCCGGACCGAGGTGGGCCGGCGAGACGACCACAGGAGATCCATGATCGTGGACTCCAGGTCTCCCAGAGAACGCACCATGCGACCGTCCTTCCTGCTCGCGAACCTTAATACTATCTATAGTCGTAGTTAGGAGGGGAAGACGGTACGGACGGGCGGTCGCGCAAGGTGCGTGAGGTGATCAGGTCATGGGCGCTTGAAGCCGATGTGCAGGTGATCCTGGTGCACCGTGTTGGTGAAGGCTCCGCGGAACGCCCAGGGGCCGCCCACCTCGTCCGCGCCGTATCTGATGGCCCTCTCCATGAGCGTGCGAGCGGGGTTGGGGCCCTTGCCGCGCGCGTGGGCGGCCACGCGCCGGCCGTCGATCGCCCAGATGTCCACGGCCCGGCCGCGGGTGTGGTTGCTCGTCGACATGCTGCCGAACACCTTCGCCGGATGCCCGCTGGCCAGCACCGCCACGGAGATCCGATGTTCACGTGACAGGCGCAGCAACATCCGCAGGACCCGATCGTCGATGCGCCCGGCCTGAACGTCCCAGCGGGCGCTGTCGGGCAGCACGATCCTGCCGCTCGCCAGCACCCTCCTGGCCGGCGTGCCGCTCGTGGCGTCTCTGGGCGCCGTGCCGCCGAGAGACGCCAGGCCGGTGACGGTCCAGCCCTCGGCTCGCTTCGCCAGCCGGACGTCGACGGTCCGCGTCCTGGTGACCAGCTCGGCACCGCGTCGCCGCGACAGCCGTACGACGGCCATGATCGAGGCGCGATCGGCCGTGAGGCCGCCCAGCTGCGGATAGACCACCTGGATCGCGCCCGCCGCGTCGTCGTCGAGCAGGCCGGCGGCACGGGTGACGGGACCGGCGGGCAGCTTCAGCGCGGCCATGCGCTCGCGGCCGGCCGCGAGCGACCCTTCGCCGGCGCCAAAGGTGAACAGCGCCTCAAGGTAGGCGACGGCGGCGCGTTTGACCGGCCGGGCGGGCTCGTCCGCGTTCACCGTGAACGGCATCGAGCGCGGAAGGACGGGAGCCCGCGTCGCCGTCGCGGGGGCGAGCGGGGGAGCCGGCGTCGCGCCCGCCCCTTGCGTGGGTACGGCCGGCCCGCAGCCCGCCAGCGCCATCATGAGGAGCGAGCTCACCAGAACCCTGCTCACAGGTCCAGGGCGAAGGGAGTCCACGCCTTACCTTCCGTGTCCCGCACCGGCGCTCCTCGTTTCCAGCCGAGGTCGGCATAGAGGCGATGAGCGGCCTCGTTGCCCTGCTCCGCCTGCAGAACGAGCTGCTCGACGCCGTGGACCTTGGCGATGTCCACGAAACCGGACACCAGCGCGCTGCCCACGCGGCGGCGGCGCAGCGCCCGGTGGACGGCGATGTGGTTGAGCACGCCCGTGCGGCGGGCCGTCCCCTCGGTGGTGTCTGCCGCACGGATGCCGCGGGCGTAGCGCTGTGCCCGGGTACGCACGAACCTGGCCGTCAGATCCGGTCGCAGCAGCAAGGACGCGGCGCCCGCGCGCGCGAGCCGCCAGCGCTCCAGCTTGACGACATGTCGCCGATGGACGCGGACGTCGGTACAGCCCACCAGGAACCCGGCGAGCTCGTCACCGAGTTCGGCGATCAACGCCACCGCGGCGGGGCTCGTCAGGAAGGTGCGGTAGTAGCGGGTGAGGAACCGCTCGCCCAGCTCCACGAAGAATCCCTGGGACAGGTCGGCTCGGTGCAGGCGCACGACGTCGGGTACGTCACGCAGTTCCATAACGCGCAGCACGGGTGGAGGCATGGCCACAAACTACCTCAGCTACGATGATCCATAGTAGATGTGGAACCTGGAAGTCGTGGTTCTAGCCTTTGCGCATGGATGAGGACGTGTTGCTGGAACGGGCCCGCGCGGGTGACGAGAGCGCGTTCGAGCGTCTGGTGCTGGTCTATCGGGGTGAACTGGCCGCGCACTGCTATCGGATGCTCGGCTCGCCGCACGACGCGGAGGACGCGGTGCAGGAGTCGCTGCTCAACGCCTGGCGTGGGCTGGCGGGGTTCGAGGGGCGGAGCTCGTTGCGTACCTGGCTCTATCGGATCAGCACCAACACCTGCCTGCGGTTGAGCGGCAAGCGCGGGCCGCGGGTCACGTCGGCGGATCGGGAGGCGGCGCGCGGCCGTACCGACGATCTCGGGACGTTCGTGGGCGGGCCGGTGTGGATGGAGCCGTGGCCGGACGATCTGGCGTCGGATGAGGCGGGACCGGCCGGCAGCTATCTGCGGCGGGAGGGTGTCGAGCTGGCGTTCGTGGCGGCGTTGCAGCGGTTGCCCGGTACACAGCGGGCGGTGCTCATTCTGCGGGAGGTGCTGGGGTTCTCCGCGGCGGAGGTGGCCGGGCTGCTGGACACGTCGGTGGCCTCGGTCAACAGCGCGCTGCAGCGGGCGGGGCGAACCATGCGCAAGCGGGTGCCCGTGGTCAGCCAGCGTGAGGAACTGGACGCGCTCGGCGCGGGCGGGCGGCGGGAGCTGGTGGCCTCGTTCATGTCCGCGTGGGAGCGAGCGGACGTGGACGGGCTCGTGGCCCTGCTGGCGGAGGACGCGCGGTTCACCATGCCGCCGCTGCCCGCCTGGTTCGACGGGCGGAAGAACGTCCGCCGCTTCCTGGCGGAGCGCGTGTTCGCGTTCGACTGGAGGCTGCGCCCGATCGGGGCCAACGGTCAGCTCGGTTTCGCCTGCTACCAGCGGACCCCTGGCGGTCCCGTGTTCCCGCTGGCCGTGATCATGGTGCTGAGCCTGCGGGAGGGGAGGATCGTCGAGATCGCCGGGTTCCTCGACCCGCTGCTGCACCGCCATTTCAGACTTCCGCCAGAAATTTCGCCCGAGGAGCGATGAGTTAGCGGCGGCTTTCGTCTCTGCACTCCTGACAACCGACACCACGGGAGAGCCCCATGCGCAAAGTCATCGTGACCAACATCGTCACCCCGGACGGCTACTTCGAAGGGCCCGGCAAGGACTTCCTGGCGATGCCGGAGGAGGACGCCTTCGACGAGTACAACGCCGAACGGCTGCGGGCCGCCGACACCCTTGTGCTGGGACGCCTCACGTATGAAGGGGCGAACGCCTACTGGCCGGGAGTCGCCGACGATCCCACGGCCCCTGCCGGCCTGCGGGAGATGTCGCGGCTGATCAACGCCATGGACAAGGTCGTCGTCTCCGACAGCCTGACGCCGGAGCGGACCGCGCCCTGGCACGACACGCGCATCGTCGGGCGCGGCGCCGCCCATGAGGCGGTGGCCGGGCTCAGGCGGTCGCCAGGCCGGGACATCCTGATCTTCGGCAGCCACGTGCTCTGGAACGACCTGCTCGCGCACGGCCTCGTCGACGAGCTGCACCTGATGATCGGCCCCAAGGTCCTCGGCGGCGGCACTCCGGCCTTCGAACTGCCCGCGCCGGTGTCCCTTCGCCTCCTGGACGCCAGGCCGCTGCCGTACTCCCAGCTCGTCCTGATCCGGTACGGCGTCGCCAGCAGTGCCCGGCCGATGGGGGCGGGGTGAGGCATGCTCCTCGCGACGTCCTGAGGCTGGCGTTTCATCGGCCGCGTGTGGCGCGGATCAGGTCGGCGACGACGGCGATGGCGACGGCGGCGATGATGCGGGCGCGGTGCGTGGCGGGGGTGCGGGTGAGGGCGGTGCGGGTGATGAAGATCGCCGTGATGCCGATGATCGTGGTGACGGCGGTGATCGTGGTGATGGCGGTGAGGGTCGCGGCGGCGGCCGAAGGGCCCGGACCCTGCGCAGCTGGATCCGGCGGTGTTCGACTGGGCCGTGCAGCTGGGGGCCGACACCATCGAGGAGGGCGCCGACGTCCTCGGCGCCCACAGCCCGGCCAGCATCCGGCTCCGGACCGCGAGCCGGTTCTTCCAGCTGCTCAGCTCGGACATGGCCCAGGCGGCCGAACACTACCGGCGAGCCTTCTCCTCCGGCACCGGAGACGCCACGCGCTGACCGCGCCTCGTTCGTGCACGCCCCCGCCGAGCCCCTGGCCGCCCGCATGACGGCGCTCGCCGCCGACATCACCGCCGCCACCCAGCCCAAAGACCAGCCCGCCCCGGTCACCCTCGCGCACGCCTGCCGCGGCGTCGTCAGCGGCCTGCTCGACCAATATGCGATCCCCGCCGCGCCGCCTTCGCCGTCACGGTTCGTTAGATGGATCTGTCGGGCGGCGGCCAGCGCGGCGAGTCCTGCCACCTGGCCGGACTCGCTTCATTCCTGAGCGGATGCCCGCGGCTTCAGGCGCCCGCCGATCCGCTGTAATCGGTGGCGGCATACACCTGCAGGAGCCGTTCGACTCCATGCAGGAAGGTCTCGCAGATCAGCGCCGGGTCGAACAGGCAGCCGGCGGCCATGGCGCCGTCGCGCATCATCACGAAGTGGCGGGCGGCCGGCTCGGCGCCGGTCTCCTGGATCTTGGTCAGCAGTTCCGTGACGGTTTCCAGGAACCATTGGCGGTGGGCGAGCACGGCCTGGCGTACCGGGGACTCGGGGTCGGGATACTCGGCGGCCGCGTTGAGGAAGGCGCATCCCCGAAAGCCTGGGGACTGGATGCTGTGGGCGATGGACGTGCTGAGGGCCCGGATGGTGCCGGCGGCCGGTAGCCCGGCGGCCACGGCGTTGTCCGCCTGGCCACGCATGGCCCGGTCAACCTCGTTCAGGTAGGCGAGGACAAGGTCTTCCTTGCCCGGGAAGTGCCGGTAGAGGGTGGCCCGCGTCACCTGCGCTTCGGCGACGATGCGATCGATGCCGACGGCGTGGATGCCCTCCGCGTAGAAGAGCCGGGTGGCCGTGCCGAGCAGCCGGGACCGCGCTTCGGACGGCCGGCCTTCGGATTGGCTGCGCATGGGACCACCCTAGTAGGTAGAACGTTCCGTCTTGACAGTTGCCACAGAAGATTGCAGGCTATGCGAGATAGAACGTTCTGTCTTGTTTGTTCCGGTGGCTCATCTGGCTCGTCGTCGTTACCTACCCACCGGCCGCGGGTGGTCTCGGACTTTCCGTACTTCGTGAAGTCGGCCCGGATCGAGCGAGGCGATCTCCTCGTCACTCGAACTCTGAAAGGATCGTCATGAGCTCCATCGCTGCTTCGCCCGGCATTTCCGGGACCGCGTCCGTGCTGCGGCGGCTGTACTTCGTCCGGTTCGCGTTCGCCATCGTCTGGGCCCTCGCGATGTTCACGACCGCCGCGAACCTGGGTCCGCTCGCCGTCACTCTGCTCGTGCTCTACCCGCTGTTCGACGTGGCCGCCGCCGTCATCGACGCCCGCGCGTCGCGCACCACCGGATCACCCGCCCTGCTGTACGTGAACGTCGCGGTCAGCCTGATCGCCGCCATCGGCGTGGCCCTCGCCTGCACGTCCGGTATCCCGGCGGTGCTGCGCGTGTGGGGTGCCTGGGCGGTCGTGGCCGGGCTGGTCCAGCTGATCGTGGGGGTCACCCGCCGCAAGATGGGCGGCCAGTGGCCGATGATCATCAGCGGCGGCATCTCCGTCCTCGCCGGCGGATCTTTCCTCCTCGGTGCTTCCGCGGCCAACCCGACGCTGATCAACGCGGCCGGCTACGCCATCCCCGGCGGCATCTTCTTCCTCATCTCGGCCTTCCGCCTCGGCCGCGCCGCGAAGGGAAACTGACATGGACGGCAGCACCGACGACGTCGTGATCGGGGGCCGGCCCGATCGGGTGGTGCGGAGTGGGCTGTACGGCAAGTGGATCCTGGATGGTTGCGCGCCCGGATCGTCCCGCCCGGCCGGTACGCCGGCTGCCCGAGGGTTATCCGATCGCTGGGTCGGCAGGCTCCGCCGGCACCACGCCGCGGCTACTCGCGACGACCAGCGCGAGCGCATCTACCAGGGCGCCATCGATGTCGCCTGGATCCGCAGCTGGCTGTGCGGCCCAGTCACATGATCACGTGACATGGTCTACGTCCGCCGGGAATGGCGGCTGATAGTCGCGAACGATCCATCACGCGGCGCGCCATTGCTGGTGGGGTGGGAGAGTGTTGTCGCAGTCGCGGATGATGAGCGCGGCTCCCTTGTGGGGGTTGGACTCGACGATGGTCAGGCATCTGCTGGACCTGGGGTTGCGCAGTTGCTTTCCGTTCCATGACCACTGCTGTGGGGCTCCGCCGTGACAGGTCCACATGTTGATGCCGGCGCCGTTGTAGATGTTGCCGTCTTGGACGTCCAGGCATTTGCCGTTGAGGTCGCTCACGAGGGCTTGGCCGACGAACCGCCAGCGTTGGTTGTTGGTGCCAATGCAGTCGGACATGTGTACGGCGGCGCCGTCACCGGTATTGGCGGCACGGATCTCCAGGCAGTAGTTGTTGAGGTTCTCCGTGGTGAGGACGAAGCCGACCGCCCGGCCGGTCTGCTGGTGTCGTGAGTCGGCCGCCGCCCCCGAGGCGGCCAGCGCGCCGGCAGCAGTCAGGGCTGCGGCCAGAATGGTGATGCTTCGTGTTCCGCTCACGGGATTCCTCCGATGTGGGTCGTCGGTGCTTGATACCGGTGCGCCGATCGAGGCTGTCCAGGACTGACCGAGCGAACCGAACGTTCCTGTTCGCTGTGCGCTATGACCATCACCCATGCGCCGGGAGCCGGCCATCCCCGGATCCGGGGATAGCGGGAAAACGCATGGCCGGGCGGAGCGTCAAGGCTCATGCTGAACGCAGTGGCGTCCTCGGGGGTTTGCGATGGCCAAGAGCCGTTCTCTGGTAGGGGAGTTGTTCGCACACGCACGCCGGCACGCCACCGCCGGGGAACTGGGCGAGGCGGTCTCACACGTGGTGGCGCCCGTCGTCGCCCATGACGCGCTGCGGATGGTGGGCGCCAGCCCGACCTCCGACGTGGGTTCGTTCAGCTTCTGGCACGGCGTCGAGCCCGGCCTCGGCCGCCCGTGGCTGCTCGACTATTTCGCCGGTGCGGAGCCCTTCCCGATCGAGGATCTGGCCCGATTGCCGATCCCGGCAGGGGCGATGGGCGGCAGCGATCGGCGCTTCGAGCCGGCCCGGCACCCGTTGGCCGCCCACGGCGTGGGCAGCCAGCTGCGGTTGCTGCTGCGAGACGCGCGTGGCATCTGGGGCACGCTGGACCTCCTGCGCGGCCAGGATCGCCCACCCTTCGACGACCGGGACGTACAGCGGGCCGCATGCCTGACCCCAGCCCTGCTGATGGCCATCCGCGGCTATGTCAAGGCAGGGCCGTTGGCCTCGCAGTCCGCGGCGCCGGCACCCGGTGTCTTCATCGTCGGCGGCGACCACACGATCCGTACGGCCACGCCCCCGGCACGCGCCTGGCTGGACATGATCCGGGAACGTCAGCCCAATCCGAGCTGGACCAGCGAGCCGTTCATGGCTGGTATGGCGATCAGAGCGCGCGAACACGCTCGCGACCCTCACAACCCCCGCCCGCTGTGTGTGGGCCCTTCCGCCGGGTACGGCCATTGGATGGTGTGCCAGGCCGCACCGTTGGACGACGGCAGCCAGGACGTGGCGATCATCATTCAAGCGGCTGCGGGCGAGCACCTGCTCACGTGCTTCGGCGACTGGTACGAGCTCACCCGGCGCGAACGCCAGGTGCTGGCGCATCTGCGCGACGGGCTGTCGCGCAAGCAGATCGCACGTCGTCTGGAGTTGTCGACGCACACCGTGAGCGACTTCCTCAAAGCGATTCACCGCAAGACCGGAGCCACCGGCCGCGACGAACTTCTCGCCGCCCTCATCCCCTGACCGACCGCCTCCCACGACAAGGTGACGGTGCTGCTGGAGCGGCGGCGGACGGTCTTGGTGAGGCCCTGTGCCCAGCGGGAGCACCTCACCGGCCGTCGAGGCGGGCCGGGCAGAGGTCAGCCGGCTTTGCCGGAGTCGAGGTGGCGCGTGTCACCGAGGCTGACGACCTGGCGGTTGTGGAAGAAGTCGTCTTCGCGCAGCGTGGTGATGCTGCCGGAAGGCGCACGGAAACTGGCATGGCCGACCGCCCCGATCGGCATCTTGATCCACGACGCCACCACGAACGTCAGGGAGCCACCGTGCGTCACGATGATCTGGTGCTCGCAGGGGCGCTGCAAGACCTCGTCCATGGCCGTGTAGATGCGCTGCGCCAACGCCGCCTTGGTCTCGGCGCCCTCCACACCCTCGTCATGTTCCAACCGCTCGCCGACGGCCGGCGGCGGGACGAATCGCTGATCCAGCCACTCCTGCGGCCTGCCCCCCGCCACTCCGTAGGACTTCTCCCGCAGTCGGTGATCCAGGATGGGTTTCACGCCGAACAGCTCGGCGATCTTCTCGGCCGTTTGCCGGGTGCGCAGCAGGTCCGAGGAGAACAGCTCCACCTCGACGCCGTCCGGAATCTCGGCCCGCAGTGCCTGGGCGATGGAGGCCGCCGCGCGGAGGCCGGCCGGCGTCAGCTGCGAATCGTGCCAGCCGCCGACGACCCTCTCGACGTGGTGCGTCGCCTCCGGATGAGTGACGACGTGAATGGTGCGCATACGAGTGATCTTAAGAGCGATTCACAGGAGCGACGCACATGCCTCATCGGGCTGGGGGTGTCAGCGGCCCTTGGTGGTCAGGTTCAGGAGCCGTTGGCCGCCAAGAGAAAAGGGCCGTGCCCGGTGGCGGCCCGGCACGGCCCTTTGTCCGCCGGTGTACGCGTGTTGCCACGGCGTCCGGCGAGCTGTGCGGTCGTCGCGGCGGTGAGCCGGTGAGGTGGACGACCGTGTCCCTGGAATGTCCCCAGCCCCGTACGGCGGATGGGGCTGGGGCGGCTTGCCGTAACGAAGAGAAACGACAAGCCGCGCGACGGATCAGTGGGCGGCGGCGAACTCGGCCTCCTGCAGTTCGACGTACGCCGTCATGCCGTCGGCCGCGTAGCCCTGGGCCAGGTTGTACATCGAGTAGAAGTTCCACCAATTCGCTATTTTGCCTGATAAACGCAGAATCGGTGAGATTATCCCCATGAAAAACCCATGATCACGAGCCCGATTTGTAGGGAGAAACCCATGGCCCAAGGAGGCCGAGGCACCATTCGAAAAGTGCAAGGCGACGGCTCGGCATGCCCGCATGGCACCAGCAGCTGTAAATGTTAGTGGCGCCTACAGTACCAGGATGAGCACGGCACACAACGGGAGAGGCGCTTGATCACCAGGCCGCCGTTGACGACGCCAAGCGGCGACGCGACGCTGTCCCTGGCTACTTGAAGAAGGGCGGCGTCAGCGTAGCGGAATACGCGCTGGCGTGGCTGGAGAAGCGCATCGAAAATGGCGAGCTCGCGGACAGTACGATAAGCGGGTATCGCGGAAAGATAACAACTACATCATTCCGCGCTGGGGCAACCAGCTCGTCAAGATCGTCAACGAATCCGACATGCGTCTGTGGAAACGTGAACTGGAGGACGCCGAGGTCAACACCGGCGATATCGAACAGATCCGCGCTTCAGGCTGGCCGTCTTCCTGATGGCCGGCGTCGGCGCGCGGGAAGGCGAAGCGCTTGCTGGTAGCGGTAGGTGTGCGAGACAAGCACTTCCGGCTGGATCGTCAATGGACACCCCGCTCCAAGTTCGCGCCACTCAAGTACAAGAAGGAGGGCGACTTCCGCGATCTCCCGCGGCCCCGCAAGCGACGAGATCGACAGGCACGTGCGTACATACGGCGACGAAGGCATGTGGTTTCCTGGCCGGCGAGGGCCGGAGCGCCCCATTACGCGGACGAACTTCACCCGGTACTTCAATCTCGCGCGGGCGAGGACCGGCTGCGAGATGATCGACCCGCACTGTCTCCGCCACTCTTTCGCCACGCACGCCGTTCTAGGTGGCGTTGACCTGGCGACGGTAGGGATGTGGCTCGGGCACGTCAATATTCAGACGACCTATCGGTACTACTTCCATCTGGTGCCAACCCAGAGCATCAGGGCTGCCTCGGTGATCAACCAGGCTCTGACCAGAGCGGCTTAAACGCATGACGATGGCTCCTGCCCGAACTGGTGGGGGCCATCGCTGGGGGACCGTAGAAATCTTGGCTCTGTCGCAGAAACGGTGGTGGCTGATCGTCCGAATGTGTCACTGTGAGCGATGATCGATGCCAGGATGCTTGTGAGCGCGGTGTTTGCAGGGTTGTCGCCGCTGATCGTCCATGACGTGGTCGACGAGGGTGGGCGGATACGGTTACGGATGCGAACCCCGGATGACCCGGGTTGCTGTCCGGACTGTGGCACGTCGACGAGCCGGGTGCACGGCTACCACCGGCGGATCGTCGCCGATGTCTCGGTGGACGCTCGACCCGTCGTGCTCGTGATGCGGGTGCGTCGGCTGGTGTGCCCGACCCCGGGCTGTCGGTGGACCTTCCGCGAGCAGATTCCCGGGCTGCTGCGGCGCTGTCAGCGCCGGACCGTCCGCTTGGCCGCGCAGATCGCAGCGGTGATCAAGGAGTTGGCCGGGCGGGCCGCCGCGCGTACCTTGCAGGTCATGGCCGTCGCGGTCACGCGGTTCACGGCGCTGCGCATGCTACTGGCGCTGCCGTTCCCACTCGCGGGCGTGCCGCGGGTCCTGGGCGTGGATGATTTCTCTCTGCGCAAGGGTGCCTCCTATGCCACGATCTTGATCGACATCGAAACGAATCAGCGCATCGATGTGCTGCCCGGCCGCAAGGCCGAGACCCTGGCCGCCTGGCTGCGTGCTCATCCCGGGGTGGAGCTCGTGTGCCGGGACGGCTCAACCACATACGCCCATGCCATCCGTGATGCCCTGCCGGATGCAGTGCAGGTCAGTGATCGCTGGCATCTGTGGAACGGCCTGGGCGAGGCGGTGCGCAAGGAGGTCGGCGCGCACGATTCATCCCAGGTAGCTGCGTAGGCTACGCCCACAACCTGGCTGTCCGGAAAGAGCTGGGCCCCTCACAGGTCAACTCGTCAAAGCCATCCTCGTTCTTCAGGCCCGCGAAGTCGGATGAAAAACGCTCACTGCCTGCGGCGAGACCGTATGAGCAGATGAAGTGGTACAGAAGGAGCTATCAAGGCGCAGGACGGCGAGGGGCTGAGAAGGAGATGGGCACGGGGATGCCCAGGTTCTCAGCTCTGTCCGGGCTGATCGTCCGCACCGGCTGTCTCCATATGAACGCCGACCGCTGACCCTCGATTCGCTGCTCTGAACCACCAAGCCAGTCTGGAACGAGTCTGCGGCCCGAGCGGTTGACGGCGCTTTGGGCACCTAGGTCAATCGCCGACAACTGGGAAGTGCCGGTCCAGGATGTCGGCCCACTTCGGCAGGGTGACGAATCCGCCAAGGCCATAGAACCGGCCGCCACCGCACACCAGTGTGGGTTCCGATGGTCTTTGGCTGATCGCGGGTCGCGCATGCGCCGCCGCTGCCCAGCATCGGGCAGTGATCCGCCTGCCGAAAGGCTTGCGGCCCCCCGGTGGGGAACGTTGCGCGTGGCGTCGGAGTTCGTCACTTCGGGTGAGCGGCCTCGCGGATCGCGCCGATGATCATGTCCAGTTCCGCGTCGAATATCTGATCGGGTGTCAGCGAGCGCAGGCTGGGCAGCAGGGCCTTCAGCCGGTTCGCCTCCGGGCTCGCCTCCGCGGCCGCGAACAGCTCGGCGTTGCGTTCGGGCGCGGTCGGGTCGCCGTGGAACTCGCGCCGCACCCGTCCGAACACGAAGTCCACGAAGATCAGGTAGTGGCGGGCTGCGGCCTGGACGTCGAGGCCCGCCGCAAGGAGAACGTCCGCGATCGTGTCGGCGATACGCAGCCCGCCCGGTCCGGCGTTCGCGCGGCTCATCACGCGGTCGACGAGGCCGGGATGCTCGCTCAGCACGGTACGCATGCTGTGAGCGAGCCGACGCAGCCGCTCCTGCCACGGGCCGCGCAACGCCTCCTCCCGGATCACCTGGGTGGCGACCTCGTCGGCGACCAGGTCGAGCAGCGCGTCCTTGTCCGCCACATGCCGGTAGAGCGCCATCCGGGACGCGCCCACCTCGGCGGCCAGGCGGCGGATGGTGAGCGCCTCCACACCCTCCTCGCGCACGAGCCCGATCGCGGCCTCGACGATCTGTGCCCTCTCCAGGCTGCCCCATGGCCGACGATCCGTCACATTGCCCATGCTACTTGCGGACAGTGTCCGCAAGTGTTTAAGTAAGGCTAACCTAAATGGAGGTCGCTGCATGGAGAACTGGGATCAATGGCCGCTCCTCGAAGTACGTACCGAGGACCCGGCCTCGCTCACCGCGACACTGCGGTCGGCCACACAGCGGCAGACACCCTTCACCGCCGTGGTGAACATGACCATGGCCGGGCCCGCCCCGCGCGGGCAGGAGGCGCTGACGCGGGTCCGCATGCTCATGCGGATACGGCCGGGTCTACGTCAATGGTGCCGTGGCCTGGCCTTCGTCCTTGACGGCGAATCTCCCGAGAAGGCGCTGCGGTCGGCCGACAGATTGTGGGGCTGCCCGACGTTCGCGACCCGTGACCCGGCCAAGGCGCGGAACTGGGCCCGCCACATGCTCACCGAGGGGGAGTGATGTGGCTGCTCGCCGGGCTCTTCGCGCTGACCCTGTTCCTCCGCCGCAAGTTCATGAAAGGCGATCGCGGGGCAGCGCGGGTCACGCGCCGCCCGCGTCATGAGGCCGCCCGGCAGGGCACTGAGGACACGCCTGCCGGACGAGCGTGACCGCCGCACCAAACGGCCATCAGAGCACGTGAACCGGAGGCTCTCTTGCGTCCATCCTTCCCCCTGCGCTCCGCACTCCTCAGCGCCGCGCTGACCCCTGCGCTCCTGCTCGGCACGCCAGCGGCGGCAGGTGGGCCCGCCCCCGTGGACGTGCTGCCCACGGACCCGTTCGCCGACGATCCCGACCTCACCTTCCAGCAGACCTACGCACTACGTGAGGCCGAGGCCAGAGCGTTGGGCAATCCCGCCGTCTACGCCCAGCCGTACGTGGACCGAACCGGCGCGCTGTACATCCCCGTCGTCACCGCGCAGGCTCAAGGCGAGGCCGTACAGCCGATCGCGGTGCCACCCGCGAGCCAGGCCCCGGAGGAAGGCACCGACGATCCGTCTGCCGTCCCCCCTCCTCACGCCGAACATCCCAAGGACGGCGCACAGCCGCTCGGCACGACCGTGGACGAGCCGCCGAAGGACCCCGCCCAGCCACGCGCGCTCGTGGCCGAAGGCGCTCTGGAATGGATCCCCAAGACCACGGTGGTCTCCCACACCTGGGCGCGTCTGCAGGACATCTCCGACGAGATCGTCGAGCTCGCACCAGCCGAGTTACCCGACGCCGACAAGATCCACTCCGCCGGACTCGACCCCGAGTCCGGCCGGGTGATCGTGGAGACCACCGCGGCCACCGGCGCCTTACGCACCGCACTCGCCGCCCGCTACGGCAGCGACGTCGTCGCCCTCCTGGTCATCGACGACCCCGGTCCCACCGAGCCCATGGCCCGGCACAACGACACCAGCCCCTTCTTCGGCGGTGCCTCCTTCACCACCCGCGTCGGCGCCTGCACCACGGGTTTCGCCTGGCGCGACGGCAACACCCACGGCATGCTCACCGCCGGGCACTGCACCGTCTGGGATGTACCGGCATTCAGCGGCGGCGGCCAGCGGATCGGCCAGGTGACCTATGACAATTACGACAACGCGAAGGGAAGCATCAAGGTCCGCGGCCGATACCGCGGTGACCTCGCCCTGATCGACGTGATGCGCGGCCTCAGCTCTCTGGCGAGAATCTACGTCGGCAACAGCAACTCCGGGAACTGGCGGGTCGTCGAGTCCATGGTGACTCGGCGGACGAAGAAGAACGACAAGTTCTGCGTCGGCGGCGCATTCGGCGGCGAACTGTGCGGATGGACAGTGAATCGCCTCCGCATGAACGTCAAATACTCCGGCGGCGCGGTCGCCCGGAACGTGCTCCGCGCCGCCAAAACCGGCAAATGCGTCAGAGCCGGCGACTCGGGAGCACCCGTGTACGTCCACAACTCCCGCGGCAACATCATCGCCAAGGGCATCCTGACCGGCGGCGGGGGGAACGGCAACGTCTTCACCCCCTGCAGGGCCTACGTCACCGACATCTGGGACGCCCATGAAGGGATCGCCGGGACCGTGGCCAAAGGGTAGAGCGCACCACCAACGCCATCCCGATCACGACAACGACCTTCGAAAGGACTCCTCGTGAACACACGTAAGCTGGCGGCCCTCCTGGCCGGCACCGCCCTGGCAGCCGCCACCTCACTGGTCGTGAGTACCGCCCCGGCCGGCGCCGCCGGCCCCTGCGGCAGCGGCTACACCAGGGTCGGCGTCTACGGCATCTCCCACGAGGACGGGACCCGTACGGGCACCCTGGAGGTGCACTACAGCTCCAGCGCCGGAAGGAACTGCGCACTGACCTACGGCTACGGTCAGTACGCCAACACCATGAGCTGGAAGCGAGTCTCGATCTCCAGAGGCGACGGCAGCGGGGACCACACCGATGCCGGTTACTACACGCACTACGCCGGCCCGGTGTACGTCTCCGCGCCCGGCCAATGCATCGACGTCGCCGGAACCGTACCGGGCTACACGACCCGCACACTCAACAATGTGCACTGCGGCTGACCACCACGGGGACGGCTCTGTCGCAGAAACGGTGGTGACTGATCGTCTGCACGTGTCACCGTGAGCGATGATCGATGCCACAGTGCCCGTGAGCACGGTGTTTGCAGGGTTGTCGCCGCTGATCGTCCAGGACGTGGTCGACGAGGGCGACCGGATACGGCGACGGGTACGGACCCCGGATGACCCGAGCTCCTGCCCGGACTGTGGCACTGCAACGAGGAGCGTGCACGGCTACCACCAGCGGATCGTCACCGACGTCTCGGTCGACGCCCGACCTGTCGTGCTCGTGGTGCGCGTGCGCCGGCTGGTGGGCCCAACGCCAGGCTGCCGGCGAACCTTTCGCGAACAGATTCCCGGCCTGCTGCGTCGCTATCAGCGCCGGACCGTCCGCTTGGCCACGCAGATCACAGCTGTGATCAAGGAGTTGGCCGGACGGGCCGCCGCGCGGACCTTGCAGGTCATGGCCATCCCGGTCACGCGGTTCACGGCGCTGCGCATGCTGCCGGCGCTGCCATGTCGAGACGAATCAGCGCATCGACGTGCTGTCGGGTCGCAAGGCCGAGACCCTGGCCGCCTGGCTGCGTGCCCATCGCGGGGTGGAGATCGTGTGCCGGGACGGCTCGACGACCTACGCTCAGGCCATCCGTGACGCGCTTCCGGACGCGGTGCAGGTCAGTGATCGCTGGCACCTGTGGAATGGCCTGGGCGAGGCGGTACGCAAGGAGGTCGGCGCCCACAGCTCGTGCTGGGCCAAGCACGGGCCACCGCTGCAGGCGGGCAGTCGCGCGGCTACCACATTAGAACGGTGGAGGCGGGTCCATGACCTGGTCGATGCCGGGGTCGGCCTGCTGGAGACCGCCCGCCGCCTGCAATGGTCGCTGAACACGGTTAAGCGCTACGCGCGGGCCGGCGAGCCCGAGCGCATGCGGCGCGCCCCGCAGTACCGCCCCACCGTGGTCGGCCCCTACCGCGACCACCTTCGCGCCCGGCGCGAACAGGACCCGGCCGTCCCGGTACAGACGCTCCTGGCCGAGATCAAGGAACTGGGCTATACCGGCAGCCAGAACCTGCTCTACCGCTACATCAACCAGGGCCGGGCCGAGGCTGATCGGCCCGCGATTTCCGCCCGCCGCGTCACCCGGCTGCTGCTCAGCAACCCCGACCAGCTCCAGAACGCCGACCGTGAGCCGGCTGTGCAACTCAGCGCCGGCTGCACGCAGATGACCACCCTGGCTACTGCCGTGCGAGACTTCGCCGCCCTGCTCAAGCCCGACCCGGAGAACACCGAACTCCTCGACTCATGGATCACCGTGGTCCGCGAGGCGGACCTGCCCCACCTGCACAGCTTCTGCACCGGCCTCGACCAAGACCGCGCCGCCGTTTACGCCGGGCTCACCCTCCCGTATCACCATGGCGGAACCGAGGGCGTCAACACGAAAACGAAACTGATCAAGCGCCAGATGTACGGCAGGGCAGGGTTCACTCTGCTCCGTCATCGCATCCTTCTTGGGTGATCACCTTCTGTCACCACCGTTTCTGCGACAGAGCCAAGATCTAGACAGACCCCCACATAGCGACGCTCACAGACCGTCGCGGCCCTCCGCACCGCAGGCTCCGCAGACGGCGCCGAAGTGCTCCGCTGGTCGGCCCGTACGGCTCGCGCCGCGACAACGTCACCGTCTGGTGCTGTGACCGGAAACGATCACCGGGTTGGGCGAGGGGGCGGCCGCCCTTCTCGCTGCGGATCTGGGCGCCTTCGCGGCGTTGGGCGGTCAGCACCAGGTCGAGCGGTGGTTCCTGACCGGGGTTACCCGAACGACGATCGAGGACCATGGACCCTCGGGTTATTGCAGCTCAAGCATCTTCTGACGCGGCACAGGATTCGTCGAGGAGCAGGAGGTCGGATGGGCCGATCGTGCCGGAGACCAGCAGCGTGGTGATCAGGTTGTGGTTGAGGGTGTTGCCCAGAGGCGGAGGGATCTCCTCTTCCAGGAGTCCGGGCACGTTGGCGCTGAGCCGCTGGCGCGTTTGGGAGACGATGTGGGCGGCTCGTTTGGTGGTCCACTGTTCCGCGGGGCGGAGGTGGCTGAGCTCGTCGGCGACCTGGGCCCAGGTCAGTGGCTGCGGCCAGGGCTCAGGCCGGAGGTATCGCTGACCCAGGCAGACCAGGACCAGGCGCTCGACGGGACTCAGGGGCCATCCGCTCGGGCTGCGGGTGTCGGTCTCCTGGCGGACCTGCGGCGCCGGGCTCGATGCCGTCATGACGATGCGCACTTCAAGTAAGTGGTCTTGCCGGGGGGCAACGATGAACAGCGGTGTGTACGCCAGCGGCAGCGGCACGCGGTGCCCGGTGAGCACCAGACGCTCACCTGGAAGGCGGATGGGCAGGTTGCCGACGTTGCACAGGACCCATCGCGCGTTCTCGTAGGTGATGATGCCGTGCTGTCGGCTGACGTAGGGGTCGTCGGGGCCCACGCACACGTGCACGTCCGGCTCACAACGCCCGAACACCACATCGATGCCGGCGTCCGGCGCGACGCGGATCCCGCCTTTGGTTCCCTGGACGTACAGGGTGCCCGGTACGGCGGGAGGCAGCTGGCCGATGAGGTCGCCGGGCTCCGCCGGCAGAAGTTCCACCTTGCTGAGGGGGCCGCGTTTCATCGACGCCATGCCCCGATCTTTCCACGAGCCCGGCATCGCTGACAGAGGGAAGTTCGAGGGCAGTCGCCGCTCAGTAAGGTTGCGGTAGATCCGCTCCTTGGCAACACAATGACCGCATGGCTAATTTCACGCCGTTGGCACCCGGCGACCCTGAGAAATTGGGTGGCCTGAAACTCCTCGGCAGGTTAGGCCAAGGCGGGCAGGGCGTCGTCTTTCTTGCCAGGACGCCCATGGGCGCGCACGTGGCCATCAAATGGCTGCACCGGTTGGACGAGGAGAGCGTGGCCCGCTTCATGCAGGAGGCGGCGCTCTCCCAGCGGGTGGCGACGTTCTGTACCGCGGCCGTGCTCAGCACGGGTGTCGAGGACGGCCGGCCGTACATCACCAGCGAGTATGTCGAGGGCCGGTCGCTGGAACAGACCGTCAGGGAGGACGGCCCGCTCACCAGCGGCGACCTGGAGCGGCTGGCCATCGGCACCGCCACCGCGCTCGCCGCGATCCACGAAGCCGGCGTGGTGCACCGGGACTTCAAACCCGGCAACGTCATCATGGGCGCCGGCGGCCCGCGCGTGATCGACTTCGGCATCGCGCGCACGCTCGGCCCGGCCACCATGACAAGCAGTACGCAGATCGGGACACCCGCGTATATGGCGCCCGAGCAGATCATGGGGCTCGGGCTCGGATCGTCGGCCGACCTGTTCTCCTGGGCCGGCACGATGGTCTTCGCCTCCTGCGGGCAGGCGCCGTTCGGCAATGACGGAACACCTGCCGTGATGCACCGGATCCTCAGCGATCGGCCCGAGCTGGGCTCGCTCGACGGACGGCTGGCCGAACTGGTGCAGCAGTGCCTGGCCAGGGAGCCGGGAAGCCGGCCAACGGCCATGGACGTCATAACGCACCTGCTCCGGAATCCGGAGCCCGGCACCGACCCGCTCGTGGCGGGAACCAGGCAGGCCGCGCGGGACCCCGCCCCGCCCGCCGGCCGTGGCAGGACCGCACGCGGGCCGCTCCTCGCCGCCGCGGCCCTGATCGCCACGGCCGCTGTGGTGACCGCGATAGCGCTGCCCGGCCGGCCGCGGACGAGTACGCCCGCAGCCTCGCCGACCGCCGCAAGGTCCGCGACCGCGTCGCAGCAGGCGACACCCTCGCCGACCACGTTGCCCGGCGGGCCGATCACGCTCCAGGAGAGCCCATCCGACCCCATCGCACTGACCGCATACGACGTCTACGACAAGAAGCTCGACAAGGACGTCAACTATGCCAGGCAGTCGCTGCGGGGGAAGTTCGACAGGTACGCGGGCAACATGGAGTCGCTGGTGTCCCCCAACGGCCGCTATCTCGCGGGAAGGCCGGACGACTACACCGCGGACGGCTACGACTCGATCCTTCTCACCGACCGGCGGACAGACTCGAGTTTCCGGATCAAAACCCTGCCCAAACCGCAGGACACCAGCATCCGCGCCTGGTCGAAGGACGGCTCGAAGATCCTCCTGAACCTCAACAAGAAGATCACCGACAAGCGGGACAAGGAGCGCTGGGTCACCTTGGGGTTCGCCATCGTCGACGTGGACAGGAACGACGTGTTCCAGAGCAAGGTCCGGGTGGTCAGGGTGGCGGACGCCTCGCTCGGCGACAACAACTTCGGCTGGGACGGCGCCGAACAGGGCGTCGTCATCGTCGATGGCAAGAACAAGGGGCTGCGCTTCTTCGACGCCGCCGGCAAACACACACGTGACCTGCCTGGAGTGGGGCCGCTGGCGTCCGGCACCGTCGACCTCTTCTCACCCTCGGGCAAGACCTTCGTGACCGCCTGCCCGGGTGACGACGACAGCGATCACTGTCTCTGGGACGCCAGCACCGGCAAGCAGGTACGCAGGTTCTCCTCCGACTGCGACAAGGTACTCGGCTGGTTCGACGAGTCGCATCTGTACTGCTGGGAGAACGACAACGGCGCCCACGACGAAGTTCGCGTGGTGGCGTTCGACGGCAGGCTGCTGCGAAGGCTGCTGGAATCTCCGGACGAGCTCGACCTCGCGCCGTACTTCACCGTTACCCCCACCAGGTCGTGAAGCGGCAACTCGATCACTCCTGAAGGTCCTGGCGCAGCCCGCGGACGACCAGCAGCCGATTCGTTGAGCCGGGCCACAGGGCTCCGTCACCCTGTGAAGCGGATTGTTGCCGCACGTTGGGTGATCGAGATCACGCGGAATCGGTTCGCTACGCGTCCGTTGTGGGGGAGGGCAGGCCGGGACCCCTCCCGAGCGAGTGGCGCTACTTTGTGCCGATCGGTGGCGATCCAACGGGAAGGAACGCGCGGACGTGGCACTGCTGAGTTCCATAGCGGCGCAAGTACGGCAGTTACGTCATCCGAGGGAATTCCGCATCCATGCCGCGGCCTGGCCCGACGACGCCCTGGTGGCGTTCGAGCGTCTGGGGACGGATCGGACCACGGAGACTCCTGACGACGCCCTTTCCGGGCACTCGGTGGCCGAGGTGGTGACGAGTATCTGGCGGCTCGATCGCCGGGTACGGCGGCTTCCGGGGGAGACGCGGGCCGTGACCCGCTACCTGGAGATGGCCTGGGATTCCTTCACCCAGGCCGGCATCAAGGTCCAGGAGCACGTGAACGACCCATTCGACCCGGGGCTCGCGATCGAGGTGCTGTCCTACCAGCCCGCGCCCGGCCTCGACCGTGACCGGGTGGTGGAGACCATCCGGCCGAGCGTTTACCTGAACGATCATGTGATCCAGAGAGGAGAGGTGATCGTGGGTACCCCCGACGCCGTCGCGAAGGAGGTCACCCCGTGACCAGGACCACGATCGGCTACGGGATCGACCTCGGCACCACCAACAGCTCGATCGCCGTGCTGAACGGCGTGGGCGTCGAGGTGGTCAAGAACAACCGCCAATCAGAGATCACCCCTTCGGCCATCTGGATCGACCGCGCGGAACGGCTCCACGTCGGCGACGTCGCCAGGAAGCGCAGCGAGCTGGATCACGAGAACACCTGCATCGAGTTCAAGGCCAGGATGGGCATGACCGACCAGCCCAAGGTCTTCGCCGACGGCGGCCGGTCGATGACGCCGGAGGAGATGTCCGCTGAAGTACTGAAGTCGCTCAAGGGCGACGTAGCGCAGCGGACCGGCGAGGATCTGCGGGCGGCGGTCATCACGGTGCCGGCGGCCTTCCAGCTCAGTGCTTGCGAGGCGACCAAGCAGGCCGCCAGGCTCGCCGGGCTGGAGCACGCGCCGCTGCTGCAGGAGCCCACCGCGGCCGCGCTGGCGTACGGGTTCCAGAGTACGGCTGACAATGCCTTCTGGCTGGTGTACGACCTGGGAGGCGGCACGTTCGACGCGGCCGTGGTCAACCTCAGGGACGGCGAGTTGACCGTCGTCAACCACCGGGGCGACAACACCCTCGGCGGGAAGCTGATCGACTGGAAGATCGTCGAGGAACTGTTCATCCCGGCCCTGACGAGGGAGTACCGGTTCGCCGATCTCAGCCGGGGCAACCCGAGGTCGCTCGCGACCATCAGTCAGCTCAAGCGGGCCGCGGAAGAGGCCAAGATCGAGGTGTCGCGCAGCGAGTCCGCGTCGATCTCCCTCTTGCTGAAGGACGACCGTGGCGATGACGTCGACTTCTTCTACGACCTGGAGCGGGCGGAACTGGTGCGGCTCACCGAGCCGCTCATCGTGCGCTCGGTGAATCTCTGCAAGAAGGCCCTGGAGGAGCGCGGGCTCGGCGCGGCTGACATCGAGAAGGTCCTGCTGGTGGGTGGTCCCACACTGTCGCCGTATCTCAGGGAACGGCTTGCCGACCCCCGGCAGGGGCTTGGGATCCCGCTCGACCACAGCAGGGATCCCATCACGGCCGTGGCCACGGGCGCCGCCATCTTCGCCGGAACCCAACGCCTGGACGCCGCGGCGGCACTGGCCGTCCCGCCCGCCGGGGAGTACGTGGTGGCTCTGGCCTACGAGCCGGTGGGGGCGGACACCGAGCCGCTCATCGGAGGCCGGGTGTCAGGGGCGGACACGGCGGGGTTCGCGATCGAACTGGTCAACGCGGAAGCCCGGCCGGAGTGGCGGAGCGGCAAGATCGCGCTGGACGCCGACGGGACCTTCACCGCCACGCTGTGGGCAGAGCGCGGGCGGGCCAACACGTTCCGCGTCGAGCTCACCGACGGCTCGGGAACCCGGCGCGAGGTGAGCCCCGACGAGCTGACGTACACGGTCGGAGCCGTCGACTCCCAGCCCACGCTCACCAACGCGATCGGCGTATGGCTGGAGGACCACGATGTGGCCTGGCTGCTCCCGAGGGGGACGCCGCTCCCGGCGCGGCGCAGGCACACGCTGCGTACCACGATCGCACTCAGCAACAGCCGGCTCGAAGGCTACATCCGCATCCCGATCGTGGAGGGCGAGTATTCGCGCGCCGACCGCAACCGGCGGGTCGGCCGGTTGGAGATCGATCCTGGGCAGGTCACCCGTGACGTGCCGGCGGGCAGCGAGGTGGAGTTCTCCGTGGTGGTCGACGAGTCCCGGCTGGTCGTCGCGCGTGCGTACATTCCGCTCCTTGATGAGGAGTTCGAGCACGTCGTCAACCTGCGAACCGAGACGACTCCCACGCACGACGAGCTGAACAAGAAAGTGCGTGCCGAAAGGCACCGGCTGCACGAACTGCGCACGGAAGCCAGGGACCTCGGCGACGTCAGGGCCGGGACACTGGTCGCCAGGATCGACGCGGAGGGGACCGCCAAGGACCTCGACCGGCTGGTCGATGCGGCCCGCGCCGATCCGGACGCCGCCACGGAGTGCGGCAGGCGTCTGCTCGATCTCCAGGTGGCCATCGACGAGGTAGAGGAGATGGTGGAGTGGCCCAAGCTGGTCCAGGAGGCGAAGGAGACGATGGCCGGCGTCCGGGACATCGTGCTGGGCATGGGCGACATGAACGACCAGCGGACCCTGACCACGCTCGAGTCCGCGACGCGGGAGGCGATCAACGCCCATGACGCCGACCTGGTCAGGAGATGTGTCGCCGACGCCTACGGGCTGGCGGCGGAAGTGCTGGAGAGGACGGACGAGCTCCCCCGCATCCGGTTCGAGCATCTCAGGGGCCTGCTGCCGGACATGCGGGACAAGCAGGAGGCCACTCAGCTCATCGACACCGGTAGGAAGGCGATGGAGCGAGGCGACATGAGGACGGTGCGCGACGTGAACCGCGAACTGGAGAACATGCTGCCGGCGCCGCCACCGCTCGATCTGTCCAGCACCGTCGTACGTGGGTCATGAAGCAGGTGACCATGGCCCTATCCGTCACCCGCGAGCTGGTCCTGGCCCAGGCCAGGGCCCTGGCGCGGAGCGGCCGCCGCGCAGAGGCCGCGGAACTGCTGGAAGATCTCCAGGGGGAGCCCAGCGTGACCGTGCTGGACCTGCTGGCTCGCATCTACGCTCAGCAGGGCGACCTCGACCGGGCGGACCAGTGCTGGGCAGAGGCGGAGCGGCTGGCTCCTGGCGGGGCGGAGATCGCCGCCGGACGCCGGCGGATCGCGTCCATGCGTCCCGCCGCGCGGCGGCGCAGGCTCGGCAAGGGCCTGCTCGCCACATGCGCGGTGCTGGTCACAGGCGCGGTGCTCGTCCTGCTCGTCGATATCCGCCGGGAAACCGCCGCGCCTGCGATGCCCCGGCAGCTCACGGCCCCGCTGACGGTCGTGACGACCTCGCCGCCGGAGAAGCCCGACGTGCTGGCCCGCATGAGACTCGACGTTCCGGGGATCCGGGTGAGGCGGTCACCGGGGGAGATCTCCATCGTCTTCAAAGGCGCCCTGTTCAGCCAGGGCACCGAGCTGACTCGCCGCGGCCGGGCCGTGCTCGGCGACCTGGGCAGGCGTCTGCGCCCGTACGCCACCGAGATAGAGGTGGCCGTCGTCGGCCACACGGACCGCGACGCGCTCCTGCCGGGCGGCGACCACGTCAGCAACGCCGACCTCGGCCTGGCCAGGGCTACCTACGTGCGCGAGATCCTCCGCGCCACGTCGCGGATCCCCACGACAAGGTTCGCGCTGTCGTCCCTGGGCGGGGTCATGCCGCCGTACCGCGACGGCGCGCGAAACCGTACAGTCACCCTGCGCATCTCCGGAGCCGCCGGATGACGCTGCTGGGACTGCGGCCGGACCTGTACCGGGAGAACGCCTTCCGGATCACCGGGCTGCCGGTGCGCGCGACGACACGCGACATCCGGAGGCAGACAGAGAAGATGCGCCTCATGGAGCGTCTCGGCAGGTCAGGCGCGAGCGAGGGGATACTGCCGCCCGCCCGGCCCCCTGACGAGGACACGCGGCAACGAGCCGCACAGCGGCTGAAGGATCCGGTGTCCCGGCTGGTGGACGAGCTCTTCTGGCTGTGGCCGATGCCCGATGGCGAGGTCGACGACGCCATGACCGCCCTGCTCAAGGGCGAGCCGCACGACGCGCTCCGCGTGTGGGAGCGCACGACGAAGCAGCCGGCCAGGACCGTCGCGGTGCACAACATCGCGGTGTTGTCACACGTCTGGGCACTCGACACGGACAGTCTGGACACCGACGCCATCCGGCTGTGGACGCGAGCGTACAAGTGCTGGGGCGAGGTGATCGCCGACGACTCCTTCTGGGAGCTGATGCGGGTACGCGCCAACGAGCTCGACGATCCACGACTGACGGCGGGCGTCGTCCGCCGGATGCGCGAGGACCTTCCTGCTGCCCTGCTGGCCATCAACGCCCAACTGGCGGTCGCGGCCGCACACGACGGGCGGCTCAAGGACTCACGCGGGCACATCACCGGCATGCGAGCGTCCGGATTCTCGACCGGGCTGGTCGACGAGGCCTTGCACGGCGCGGTGGGGCACGAGACGTCCAGGATCAAGACGCTGTGCAAGAACGTGGGGCAGGCCGTCAGAGCGACCCCTGAACGTGGGGACGAGCTGGCCGAGCAGTTCCTCGACGAGGCCAAGTCCCTTCTCAGCGTGGTGGCAAGCGTACTGCCCGACGATCACCGGGGGGTGCGGGAGGCCGGTGACGACATGGCCCTGACGGTTCTCGGCTGCGTCGTCGCCTACGTGAACACGGCCAAGGACTACCGGCGATCTTTGGACCTCCTCCAGCACGCCCTCACCTTGGCGGACTCGGAGTCGGTCCGTGATCGCGTGCAGGAGAACGTCGACATCATTTCGGACAACCTCTCCTACGCCTGCTGCTTCTTCTGCGGACAGGACGCCGACGAGCCATGCGCGCTGCACCTGCCCATGCACGGTGACGTCAACCGCGCGACCGACTATTACCAGACCCGGATAACCTGGCGGACGATCACTGTCCAGGTGCCGCGCTGCCGTCGGTGCAGGAGGAAGCGCGGCTGGAGAATCGCCTGCGGCGCGCTGATCGGCCCCTTGGCCGCGGTAGCGGTTGCCGCGTTCTTGATGGACGCCGTCGGCCTGGGCGCCGTCCTGACCGTGATCGGATTCTTCGTGGCGAGCCGGCTGATCGCGGGTCCGCGCCGCGACCCCACCGAGTTCGGACCCGTCACGGAGTTGTACGCCCTGGGTTGGCGGCCCGGTAACCGCCCGCCGGAGGCCGGACGCTAGACCCTGATGGTTGACCCGGGGCCAGAGTCCGTCGCTGGTGCGGGCGGTGTGGCGTTCGAGGCCGATCTGGTTCTTCGGGGTTCAGACCAGATAGCCGCGCTCGGCGTCGGGTTGAACGCCATAACCTGGTGGAATTCGCTCTATATCGGCGCGGCATCAAGGCGGGCTTTGTCGCCAGACTTCCCAAGGCCGGCTCGACCTGGAACGACACGGTGGCCGAACCATCGCCGGACTCACCGTCCGTGTTCTGACCCGGATCCTCGCCTTGACCGCTGCGATCTGGCAGAACGACAAGACCGGACAGCCGATCCTGCGCTCCCTGATCGCCTACGACCAATGAACGATGCCCCGCGACCACCAGGAATCAATCATCTAGCGGGACGACCCGTTGATTTGCTTCAGGACGGCGGTGGCGGTGCGCGATGATGTCAGGAGGCCGCAGTCTGCGCGGAGTGGCGGAAAGGAGCATGCGTGCCGGAGCCCCGTCCGTTACGACCAGGGGAGCCTGCCCAACTGGGCGATTACCGGCTGATCGGCTGTATCGGTGAAGGTGGGCAGGGCATCGTCTATCTGGCCCGGGCTCCCACGGGCGTACGCGTCGCCATCAAGGTCTTACAGGGCCAGCACGCCGATGACGAGGAAGCCCGCCGCCGCTTTCTGCGGGAGATCGAAGCGGCGAGTACGGTCGCCCCTTTCTGCACCGCTCGCGTCCTGCACTACACCATGGCCGACGGCCGTCCCTACGTGGTCAGCGAGTTCATCGACGGGCCGTCGCTCCAGCAGCGGGTCGCGTCCGCGGGCCCGCTCGAACCTGGAGAACTGGAACGCCTGGCCATCGGTACGGCGGCGGCCCTCGTGGCGATTCACCGGGCCGGAATCATCCACCGCGATTTCAAGCCCGCCAACGTCCTGCTGGGGCCGGACGGACCGCGCGTCGTCGACTTCGGCATCGCACGGATACTGGACACGACCACCACCTCCGTGGCGGGCATCGTCGGCACGCCGTCCTATATGTCGCCCGAGCAGGCCTCCGACGCGCGCGTCGGGACGGCGTCGGACCTGTTCGCCTGGGCAGGCACAATGATCTTTGCGGCGACGGGGAATCCACCGTTCGGACGGTCCAACCTCGCCGCGACGGTGCATCGGATCCTGAACCACCCTGGCGACGTCTCCGGCCTGCCGAAGCAGATGCAGGCACTGGTCGGACGGTGTCTCGACAAGACGCCTGAGCAACGGCCGAGCGCCCGCGAAGTGTTGCTGGCGTTGGTCGGGGAGCCGAGCGGTTCGGCCGGCGCATCCATGTCCCTCAACGGAGAGGACCCCGAAGAGCTCGTCGCCGCCGCTGCTCGGATGCTCGCCTCACCGCCTTCGCCACAGGCCCTTGCGAGCCGGACTCCGGGTCCTGCGTCAGCCCTGGCCGGAGCACGTCCCGCCGCACGGCGGATCGTTTCGGTCGTGATGTCACTTGTCGTCGTGGGTGCGATCCTGGTCGGGGTGCGGCTGTTCGGCTCTGATGCGGATCCGTCTTTGCCCGCCGGTACGGCCGTCCTGGCGGACCGGATGTTCGCCGCCCCGCCGGACAGGAGCGGGAAGCAGGTTCTGAACGCCGTGGCCGCTTCGGGAGATGTGGTCGTGGCGGCCGGCAGTGACACGACCGGCGCGGTTCCTCGGCCGCTGTTCCTGTCCTCCCGCGACGACGGCAGGACGTGGCAGCTGGGCGACGTCGCCGGGCAAGGGGGACCTGAACGGGGACCGGCCACGGTAAACAGCGTGGTCAGGGGCGACGGCCGCTGGCTGGCGGTGGGGGACGACGACGGCCCGGCCGGCAAAGGCATGTGGACCAGCGCCGACGGCCATACCTGGACGGCCGTAGCGGCCGGCGGGCTGACCGTGTTCCGGGACGAAGACCGGATCATGGCCATCTCCAAGACCTCGTCCGGTTTCGTGGCTGTCGGTTCCACCGTCCTGGACGACGATACGGAGCGACCCGCCGCCTGGACGTCCGCCGACGGTGTGAGCTGGGCCAGAACGGAGAGCACGAGCATCGGCAAGCTGGATGCCGTGCGCAGGCTCACCGGTGTGATCGCCAAGGGGAGCACCGTCCTGGCCGTGGGCGAGCCCCCACTGGGGGCCCTCGGCGCGGTCGCTTTACGCTCGCGTGACGCCGGGCGTACCTGGCTTCCCAGCACACCGCCCTTCGCCAACGATTACTTGCTGTCCGTGGCGTCCGACGCCTTTGTCCTGGTCCCGGCTAGTGAGACCACACCCAAGGGAGTGGAGGTCTCCTGCTCGTCGGAGGGAGTCGAGTGGTCCCCGTGCGGCTGGATCGGGACGGACAACGCCGACCACGGCGTGGCGCGGCTACTGAGTTTCTCGTCGAAGGGCGTCGCCGCCCTCATGGGTGATATGAACGGTCCGGACCAGTACGCCGTTTACACCAGTGCGGACGGACGTGTCTGGAACAAGAGCGTCACCACGGGTGCCACCTCTGGTGACATGCGGGCATTGGCTGTGACGGATTCCGGCACGTTCGTGCTCAGCGGTGACCGGCCGTCCACAAGCACAGGCGGCGAGCCGGTGCTGATGACGGCGCGACCAGGCGAGGCCGCCGCGCGGGTGGCGCTGCAGAAGGTGGCGGGCTGGACCAGACTCCCGGCCGAGGTCACCCGGCTGGCTGCCGCCGGCGGCCGGTATCTCGCTGTGGGCGCCGCCGCCGCGGATGCTGGGATCTGGACCAGCGCCGACGGCAGAACCTGGTCGCGTGTCGAAGGCCCCGAGATCGACGGGGCGCACCTGCAGCGGTTGAGCGATGTGGCATACGGTGGCGCGGGCTGGCTGACCGCGGGCCTCACCATGGACAAGCGGCTCTCCACGCGACCGCTTCTGCTGGCCTCGGCCGACGGTCGCTCCTGGCGCCGGATCGAGATCACCGATTCGGCTTCAGCCGGTTCCGAGCATCCCGTCCAGGCTCTTCACGCGCTCGCCGCAGGCAGGTCGGGCTATGTGATCGCCGGCAGCACCGCAGCCGGGCCAGTTCTGTTGTTCACCACCGACCTGCGTAAGCTCACCCGTTCGGTCGAACTTCCGGCAAGCGAATCCAGCGTACGGATCCACGACGTGGCGCCGACCGTTAGCGGCTACGCGGCCGTCGGCGGATCCGGAAGCGCGGGTCACGAGAACGCCGTGGTGTGGGTGTCGATGGACGGCCGCGCGTGGACGGCCCGCCCCTGGTCCCGGCCACCAGGCCTCGAATCAGCGGAACTGGAGCATGTCGTGGCCGTCGGCGACCAGATCACAGCCGTCGGATCCGGCCGGGCGAAGGCCGGTGAGCAGCGGCCCTTCGCCGTCGTCTCCACCGACGACGGGAGAACCTGGAAGTTCACCTGGCTCCCCGCGGAGCGGGAGGCAGCGGTACAGGATGTCGTGGCGACGGCGAAAGGGCTCGTCGCGGTTGGCCTGCAGGGAACGAACGGCGAGAGCGACAGCATCGTCTGGACATCGCAGGACGGTCTGGACTGGCGGGACCAACCGCTCAGCCAACCCGATCTGAGCGGGGCCGGCGCGCAATGGCTGAACACGATCGCGATCTCCGGCGCCGACGTCGTGGCCATCGGCCGATCCAGCAGCTACCGCACCGACCACCTGACTCTCTGGCGCACGGTGCTCGGCAAGGAAGGATGAAGATCTCCATCGCACCTCTGGCGGGGGACCCGCGCGGCGACAGCATGGATCTCAGCACTGCGCCTGTCGAAACCCGTACCACTTCGAACTCGCCCACGCGGCCGGAACTGGTCTTTCATCGAGCCGGACGCGTCCGCGTATGTTTGAGCTCGGCGGTTCGGGTCCGGGACGGCACGCACCGAAGCCGCTTGGGGAAGGGCTTGATGAGCCGCGATGCTGGTTGTAAGGCGCCAAGAACTACTGCGTCAGTCGCACCTTCCAGCACGCCTGCACCACGCTGGGCCGCCCGGCAGATGATCAGGAGGCGCTGTGTGCCCTGATGGTGTCGGTGATCCAGGAACGGTAGTGGGTCACGTCGGTCCAGATGCCGACTCCTGGCCCGCCCCTGGGGTTGGTGGAGCAGCCGGCGTCGCCGTTCGCGGCGTCCGTCATGTCGTCGCCGTCGCGCGAGGTGGCTCCGACCAGCTCCCACCGGCCGCCGGCCCCGCGGATCTGTGGACCACCCGAGTCGCCGTTGCAGGCGCTGGCAGCACGCCCGTTGAGCTCACCGGTGCACAGCTCCTCGCCGCGGTTGAGGGAAGAGCACCGGGTGTCGGGTACGCGTACGGTGTCGAGTTCCTGCAGTTGCCGTGAACCGTTCGAGCAGGCCGGATCGTCGAGGTCGTCACAGGTCATGCCCCAGCCGATGACGCGGCTCGGCTCGCCTACCCGGCCTGGGCCGTCCGCGATGCGGATGGGTTCGAGGTCCACCGGCCGATCCAGCTGGACCAGCAGGATGTCGTCCTTGGGTTCCCCGCGCATACCGGGCTTGTCCTGGTTGGGATGGGTGACGACGCGCTTGACGCCGGTGAGAGCTCCGCCCGTGTCACGCTCAAGTGAGCCGACCCGCACCTGCGTCTTGCCGGGCTTCATGAGTCCCTTGCAGTGGGCGGCGGTGACGACCCAGTCCGGGGCGATGAGGGAGCCGCCGCAGTGGTGCTCGGGCAGTTTCCGCAGCTGGAAGGAGACCATGAACGAGTAGGTCTCGGTCGCGGCCTTTCCACCGATGATCGCGGGACGGCCGGTGCCCGCCGCGGCCGTGGTCGCGGTGGTCAGTGCGAGCCCGGTGGCCATGAGGGTGGCGAGCACCACTGATCGTCTGCCGGTTGCCTTGAACACAGGTCTCCAGTCGGTCGGAAGGTGCGGGGAGGGGGAGCCTGACGCCTCGCGCGGCGTTCTGCCAGGTCAACATGCCCGCCACGCCAGGCTACCTGCGATTTCCGTTGGAACCGACGCAAGCGATCATGCTTGCGAGGATGAGTGGCGCACGTCCCTCATCGAGACTCGTGACCAGCTCGTACGGCCCCAGCGGCAGTGCCAGTTCACCTTCTCGGTGGCGATGAGCGCGCACGCGAAGACCTGTCACCGCCGGCCATGCGGCTACCACCATGAAGAACCGGTGCGGACGGCTCCGCTATGAGCCGGGCCTTGTGGTGGTTCGGGGGCGGCGCAGCGAGATGGGCAGGTGGAGGCGCCGGGCGATCCAGATGATGGCCAGGTCGCACACGGCGAGTCCGGCCGCGGCCGGGAGCAGGACCGCCCAGCCGCTGTCGCCTCCCTCGCTGATGCTCCAGACGACCTTGAGGAGGGCCATGAGGTTAATGATGATCAAGCCCCGGCCCAGGGAATGGCGCCAGAACGCCAGGCAGAGGGGCTGCCGGCGACGGCCAGCACGCTGAGCACGTACGGCGGGGACAGCCCACCGATGCCGAGGATGAGCTCGTTACGTTCCGCCACTTGGAACGGAACGGAACGTGAACTGGAACGAGATGTCCCGCCTTAGGGAGTAACCGACCAAAGGAGAAGTGGATGTCTCGTTCATGGTGGACGACCCTGCTCGGGATCGTCGCGATCATGCTGACCCTCGGCCTGGCCGGGCCAGCCGGCGCCCTCCCACCGGACAAGGATCCGGACAACCCCGGCCCCGACCCCATCAGCTGCATCGACTCGATCGTTCTCAACTCCTTCTCCGTCTCGCCGACAACCGTCGCCGCCGGCCAGAGCGTCACGGTCAGCTGGAACGTCTCGGTGACCACGGAGAATCCGCTGTGCACCCTGAGCAACTACAAGGTGACGCTTGACGGATCCCCGGTGGGCAAGGTCGGCAGCAAGACCGTCCAGGTCTTCGCCACCAGGGCCTTCTTCCTGCGCGGCGCCTACGGCACGGCCACGAAGTTCAACGTGTTCCGTGAGGTGACCGTCCCGCCACAACAGGTCACTGTGCCGAACGTGGTGGGGCTCGACACGGCCGCCGCGCGGCAGGCCATCACCTCCAGGGGACTGACCCTGACCGCCTCCATCAAGATCGACCCGTTCTGCAACGCGACTCCGGGCACGGTACTCAGCCAGACCCCCGTCGGCGGGACGCAGGTTTCGCCGGGGTCCCTCGTGCGGATCTTCATCGCGGATTGGCCGGACACATGCCCATGACCTGGCTGCTCGCCCTAAGCCTGATGGCCCCGGCAGGGCCGGCGACGATCCCGTCCGACGTCTTCTGCGTGCTGCGCACCACCGGCTCGGTCACCGCGGCGCCAACCCCCGCACTGAACCAGTGGCGGATCACCTGGAAGGTGGTCGTGCCGGCCGACTGCGAAGGCCGTGTGAGCCAGCAGCTGGACGACGTGGTGGTCTTCCGGTCGGGCTCGGCGTTGTTCAACGTCCTGACGCCGAGCCGTACCTGGACGCTTGAAGCCTTCAACTCCGCACGGGTTAAGTTCCTCGACTCGGTGACCGTCCTCGGGACACCGCCCTCCTCCAGGCCCGACTCGTCCGGCTGAGGCTGCTTCTTGGCGGCATTGACGGGTCTCGGGTTCGGCCTGGTGAAGCTTGCCGAAGGGCGATAAGCCGCTCGAGATTGCTCGTAGCCATCTGGCAGGGCTGTCCGGCACGGGTATCCGTGCCGGACAGCCCTGACCACGCTGCGCCAGGTGGACGCTGCAACTGGTGATCCGTGACCCTTTCGCGCGCGACCTCGTGGCCAGCGTAGCGGTGACGAGGCGGCACGACCTGACCGATGGGCAGTGGGCAGCGCTGAAGCCGCTGTTACCCGCCGGCTCAGGTCGGGGTCGTCCGCCGAAATGGAGCAGACGGCAACTGATCGATGGGATTCGATGGCGGATCCGGACCGGGGCTCCCTGGCGCGACGTGCCCGAGGCCTACGCTCCCTGGGCGACGGTCTATGGCAGATTCCGCCGCTGGCAGCGTGACGGGACCTGGGCACAGATCCTTTCCGCGCTGCAAGCGCAGGCGGACGCTGCGGGAAGGGTCGGCTGGTCGGTGAGTGTGGACTCCACCACCAGCCGTGCTCACCACCACGCCGTCGGCGCTCGCCGAGACGGGCCGACGCAGAAGCAATCGCCCGGTGGCGTGCAGGTCGAACCGGCCGATCACGCCCTGGGCCGCTCCCGCGGCGGGCTGACCACCAAGACCATCTGGCCTGTGAGCAGGGCCGTAAGGTACTGGCTCTGGTGGTGACCGCTGGGCATCGCGGCGACAGCCCGCAGTTCATCCTGGTGCTGGGCAGAATCCGTACCGCCCGGCTCGGCGGCGGCCGACCCCGCACGCGCCCCGATCGTGTCCTGGCCGACCGGGCTTACACCAGCGAGGCCAACCGCGACCACGAGGTTGTCATACCGGACCTTGCCGGTGGGCACCTCGCCGACCAGGCTGAGGGCGGCTTGCTAGCCCGCCGTGGGGCCCACCTGCGCGGCGGTCAGCGGGCCGGGGCCGATCTCCGGCGCGTACTCGTCGGAACCCACGTCGGCGACGCCCTGGCGGGCCTGGCCGTCCAGGTCGTGCGAGACGGCCGGGTAGCCGCCCTTGGCCGCGTTGACGGCCGGGCTGCCGGAGCTGAGACGAAGGATCCCGTTGGCGTCCTGGACCAGCTTGGGGTTGGTGCCCGAGACGGTGTCCCACGACAGGTTGCCGCGCACGGTGGGGGTGACGGCGTTGCCGAGCGAGATCAGCGTGCCCTGAGAGGCGCGGGCGAACAGGTTGTCGGCGACCAGCGGGGAGGTGGCGGGGTTGGAGCCGCCCTGCGCGGAGATGGCCGCGCCACCGGCGTTCACGACGGTGTTGAGCAGCACCTTGACTCTGACGGCCGCGTCGTGGATGGCGTCGTAACCGGCTCCGAGGTAGACACCGTCCCGCCGTACGCCCTGGATGTGGTTGTTGACGATGGTGTGCTCGGCGCCGTAGACGCGCATCCCCCTGTCGCCGCCGATGATGTGGTTGCCCTCGACGGTGTTGCGCGAGCCGAAGCGCAGCGTCAGCACACCCTTGACACCACCTCGGATGGTGTTGTGCCGTACGACGGAGTCCGAAGCCTTCACCGAGATCACCTCGTCGTCGCCCACGACGTTCTCGAACAGGTTGTGCTCCACCACCGCGCGCGCCGAGACCTGCCCGAGGGCGCTGAGGCCGAGCCTGATGCCCTCGCTGCCGTTGACGGTGGAGGTGTTGTCGCGGAAGTGGTTGCGCCTGATCGCCACGTGCAGCGGCATCGTCGCGCCGCCGACCTGCAGGAAAACGCCGTGCTCTGTCTTGCCCGCGAAGAGATTGTTGGCCACCTCCGCGTCGTCTCCCTGGACGTCCAGGAAGTGAGTCTCGGCGCCGTCGACCTCGGCGAGCTGGAAAGTGTTCCTGGCGATGCGGATGCCGGTGGAGTTCGACGGGACGATGATGCCGGTCCGCTGTTTGAAGACGAAGCCCTCGATGGCCACGTTCGCGGAGCTGTCGAAGGTGAAGGTTCTGGACCCGGTGAGGGTGACGCCGCCGACGGACTGGGCGGCGATGGTGACGCCGCTCCTGCCGGCGATCGGGATGGCGGCGTTGACGACGTAGGTTCCGTTGGCCAGCACGATGCGCTGTCCGGGCTGCGCGATCCTGATGGCCTCGGTGAGGGCGGCGATCGAGGTGACCACGGTGCCGCCCGGCTCCTCGCCCACCGGGCGCACTGTCACCTTGTCGAGGTTGGGCCCGTTCGCGATGGTGGTGGTCAGGCGTACGGTGTTGGCGCCGGCCTTCAGGGTGGCGCGCACGGTCGTGGAGCGCCAGGTGGCCCAGTCGGTGGAGGGCGAGAAGGGCCGGGTGGCGATCTTGACGCCGTTCACCGCGACGTCCAGCGGGCGATCGACGGTGCTGCCGTTGGAAAACCTGAAGATCAGGTCGACCTCGGCAGGCGCGTCGGCGGGGACGACGAACTCGACGTAGGCGCCCGTCGCGGAGTCGTAGTCGGCGAAGCCCGAGCCGCTGTAGCCGGGCGACCTGTTGGAGACGACCGCCTTGACCAGCGTCGCGTCCTCTGCCTCGTACAGCGTTTGCGCCTCCGCGTGGGCCGGGGCCGCCACGAGCATGGTGGACAGGACGCACAAAGCCAGCAAACGTCGCACACGCACTCCCTAGACATAGGAGGATTACGCAATCCGCCCGACGATCACGGAGGTTAGAGGTAAACGCCTGTGAGGGCAAGGGCTCCTGCGCTAGGAAATGTTCTGGAGAAGTGCCAGGAAAATGGCGTCGGCGTTGTGCCGGTGGGGCCAGAACTGCACCCTAGGACCGATGCCCAGTCCTCCGACCTCTGGCACGTACGCGCGGGCGCCGAGGGGCTCGAAGTCGTCCCGGCCTTTGAGCACGTCGGCGACTACGACGCTGGTCTCGGTCAGGTGCGGCGAGCAGGTCGGCAGGCGACGACACCGCCTGGCCGGAAGACGTCGAGCCACGGGACGGCATCACCATGACAACCGCCTCATCAGTCATGATCACCCGCGCTTGGGGCTTGGTGACACGTTCGTTAACGGCACGTCCGCAGTGAGTTCAGCCGGACTGAAGGACTCTCATCGGGAACACACGCGAGTTCGGTTGGTGAGATCTGAAACGCGGAGAGTTCGTCGGGGTCATGGCGTCATGGCCCAGGGGATCACGATTGGGCCTCTGATCGAGTTCGTCGGCGAGCAGGTGTTCGGCGACGGCGGAGCATCTGGCGGCGGAAGATATTTGTGGGTACCGTCAACGGCCGTCCGCAGGTTCCTCAACCCCCGGGAAGTCCCAGAGTTCGCGCGAACTGAAGGGTCCTCAGGATGAACCTAAGGGCCTTCACGCTTCATGGACCGTACTGACCCTTGGGTTCGCGGGAACTGGCGGGATCTTGCTTCTCAGCAGCGGTCGCCAGAAGCACTCGGCGTTTTCGGCGTAGTGGATCGCGGTCTCGGGGTCGAGGCCGAACACCGATGCCAGGTGCAGCGGGTCGGCTCCGTGGGCCAGGGCCTCTTCGAGTTGCCGGTCCACGCGAAGCCGTTCCAGGGTCGCGGCCCGGCCGCGGAGTTCCTTGTCGCCCCACAGGGCGCTGACGAAATGAGCGCCCATCGCACTCTTCTGATTGATGGTCAGATGCGGTTCGCCGTGTCTGACCAGCGGCTATGCCCATGGGGGAGCCAGTCGAGCGGGACCTGGTGGATGAGCGCATCGATCGGGCGGGCCTTCCAGCGATGGGAAGCCGCCGGTTCCCGGTCGACGCCGTCCAGTCGCAGCTCGCGGATCGCTCTGGTGGGGGCGTAGACGACGGCCAGGACGACAACGAGGCGAGCGGCCGGGGTGGTGGCGCTCTCGACCGCTTTGCTCCTACTGGCCGCGGCATTGGATCTTGGGCGTGCGTGGCGCTGCGTACGCTGTCGAGGAGCCGCGCAGGATATGGAAGGGTCGTGAAGATGCCCGAGCTGAAGATCGTCGCCGATGCTGCCGCGATCGTCTCACGGAAAGTCCGTGAACGAGGCCTTCGCCCGTCTCGCGCATCTCGTGTCATGAGTGCCAAGGGCCTGGCCATGTTATGCGCGGCTGCCGTCCTGGCCGCGGGGTGCGCGGCCGTGCCCCCGCCGCAAGGTGCGTCCGCGCCGACCCCCACCTCTACCAGCGTCGCCGCGGCGAGCCCAAAACCCGCTCCAGTCCGTGCGGCCCGGGGCCGCGGGTGGCGGCTTGAGCACGTCGGCGACCAGCGCGGAACCCGGCTGAAAGCGGTCGCGGCCAGCGGTGCGCGCGACGTGTGGGTGCTCGGCAGCCCGAACGAAGGCACTGGTCGGCTGCTGCTCCTGCACTTCGACGGTCAGCGGTGGCGTGAGCGCCGCGCACCTGAGGTGACGTGGGACTCCAAAGACGACGAGAGGTTTCCTGCGCTGGTGGCGACCGGACCGCGCGACGTCTGGATCTTCGCCGCCACCGCCGCTCTGGCCGCGCACCACTGGGACGGCGAGCGCTGGAGCCGGGTTCCGCTACCGGACATGGACTACAACCCGGGCGAGCGGGCCGGTGCCACCGCCCTCGCGCCCGACGACGTGTGGCTGGTGGTTGGGGATCACGCCGCGCACTGGGACGGGCGGGCCTGGACGGTCATGCGCCTGCCCGGCTGGGCGGCGTCGGTGTCGGCCGCGGCGCCCGACCAGGTGTGGGCGGTCGGTGGCACCGGCCGGCCGCTCGCGCAGGGGAGTTCCAGTTCCCAGGCGGCGACCATGCGTTGGGACGGCCAGTCATGGCAGTTGGTCCCCGCGCCCGAGGACCGCACCCCAAGCAGCGAGATCAACAGCCGGGGCCGGCCAGACGGCAGCATCCCGTCGATCACGCTCACCCAGGTCGTCGCCCATGGTCCGGGCAACGTGTGGGCGGTCGGCACCCGCAGCGTGTTCGACTACGAGGACGGCAGCAGGAGTAGCACGATCATCCTGCACTGGGACGGCATGGCCTGGTCTCGGGTGCCGGGACCGGCCGACGTCAGCGCGTCCGGCTCCGACGGCAGGGACGGAATCGTTCTGGTCGACTGGGACGCCGACGAGGGCGGCTTGAGCGGAACCATTCAGGCCGCGCCCGATGGCAGCCGGACCGAGCTACCGCCGATGGCGGGGACGAATCGTAGACGCGAGGTCGACGTCTCCGCGGTGAGCGCGGTGCCCGGAACGAGCACGGTCTACGCAGTCGGCCTCGCCTATGGCAAGCACTTCGGCCCCATGATTGCCCGCTACCGCTGAATTTCACCGTTTGGAGGAGCGCGCCATCAGATGGCAGACGCCGGTTCGTACGGAGCGGCGAAGGCGGCGCCAGGGCGAGGGCCCCGGCCAGGGCGAAGGCATAAGCGAATCCGGTCGCGGCGACCAGCGCGCCGACCGCGCCCGGAGTGACGGCGGCCGCCACGTCCCCGCGCCAATGCCGGCGCCGACTCTGGCCTCCTCGTCTTCGCCATCCCTGCAAGACGAACGACAAGGGCGATGGACCTTCACGATCTCTGAGATCTCATCAATCTCGAAAGAACCAGGGATCTCAGGAAGTAAGCCCAGGTCCTGTGGCCATGGCCAGGCTCAACCACTCAACGAACACAGGTGGTATTTCACATTGCTGAGCCTGTCGGGGAATTCCCGCGGGCGCGAGACCGACGCACCCTGCCGCTCGACGGCTGTCCGCGGGTTCCTCAGCCCCGGGCCTGTCGCAGGTGCGGCAGGCGGCCGGTCAGGGTGCGGGCGTAATCGATGAGCCGGGCGGGCATCTCATCGCCGATCCTCGCCAGCAAGGCCGAGACCCAGGCCTGGGACCGACTCCACCCCCGGTTGACGCACCGCGCTGCCTGGCTCGATCACCAGGGTGCGCCGCCGCTCATCGAGGGCACCCTGATCCGGTTGAAAGTTGAGCACCTGCCCGGCGACCGTGACGCCCCACCGGTCTGGCTCTGGTCCTCCAAGACCGGCGCCACCAACGCGGACGTGGATCGCTGCCGGCAGGCATTCCTGCGCAGATTCGATCTGGAGCACACCTGTCGCTTCTGGAAGCAGACCCTCGGCTGGACCCAGCCCAAGCTGCGCGCCACCCAAGCCGCCGACCGCTGGACCTGGCTACTGCTCATCGTTCACACCCAGCTGCGCCTGGCTCGCCGGCTGACCGAGGACCTACGCCATCCGTGGGAGAAACCGGCCGCGCGAGGCCAGCTCACCCCGCCCGAGTCCGGCGCGGGTTTCGGAACCTGCGTCCCGCACTCGCCCAGCCGGCCGGCGCACCCAAACGCTCTCGGCCCGGCCCCGGACGTCCACCCGGGATCCCCAGCCGCCGACCCGCACCCCGCTACGACGTGGGCAAGACCGTCAAACGCGGCCGCACCCTCGCAGCCCTACAACAATCCGGACGATAAAGAACAAGCTTACGGCCGGGGCCACGCCCGAGCCGTGGCCCCGGCCGGCGGCCTCGCGCCGCGAGCTACGCCGACGGTTCAGGACGGCAGGGGCCGGCCGACATGCTCGATCGCCTGCTGCAGCGCGGCCAGGCGGGCGAGCTCGGCGCGGTGCACGTCCAGCACGGCGGCGATGGCCTCGGGCGGCAGCTGGTCGCGCAGGTCGACGGCGGCGCCGCGACAGCTGTCCTGTACGGCGTCGCGGGCGCGGACGGTGTGCTCGTACGCGGAGCGGGCCGGCTGCAGGGGATGGGAGGCGAGCACGGCGCGGTGGACACGGTAGCCCGGTGGCAATCGCCTCCAGCAGCCAGCTGATCGCCTTGTCCGGCCATCCGTCGGCGCCGGGCGCGGGCACCTCCGGTGGCCACGCATCGGGCAGCCGGCGGCCGCCATCGTCCACGGCCACCGGCGGCGTGGTGGTGGCCGGTTCGTCCCAGGGCAGGCGGGTGTCGTCGACGCCGTCGATCGGGGCCAGGCCCAGCAGCGGCATCCGCTCCTGCCGTTCCTTCAGCCCGCCGGTGAACCCCTCGCGGACGTCCTCGATCCAGCTGACCAGACCCTCGCGCTCGCCGTCGTCGTCCAGGCGTAGCCGATGCAGGCGACCGGCTCCATCTGGCGGGATCTTGACCGGTTGCGGCTCAGGGTCTTGCTCAGGCATGGCCTGATCCTAGGAGCTGTTCGGGGTTCGGATCTTGGAGAGTTCGGCGGTGGACTGGCCGTGGCTGATAGAACTCGGCAGTGGCGCGTTTCGATGTGACCGATGCTGAATGGGCGTTGATCGAGCAGTATCTGCCGGTGGCGGCTACCGGGCCGCTGCCACGGCGGGTGCGTGATGAGTTCAACGGGATCTTGTGGCGGTTTCGTACGGGATCGGGCTGGCGTGATGTCCCGGAACGCTATGGGCCCTGGTCCACGCTCTATTCCCGGTTTCGCGGGTGGGCCGGGGCGGGGGTGTTTCAGGCGCTGATGGACGCGCTGATCGCCGAGGCGGCAGCGCGCGGGCAGGTCGGGCTGGAGTTGGTCAGTGTGGACTCCACGATCGTGCGGGCGCATCGGGAATCGGCTGGGCTGGCGGTCGCTGGGGAGACCTTGGATGCGCTGGAGCAGGCGTTGACCGAGGAAAAGGGGACTCCGCTTGCGGAGCAGCCGCCGGTGTTGCGGGTGATGCGCCGCAGGCCACACCCGGCGCGCACCTCGCGGACGCATCGCCGGGCCAAGATCGTGCAAGCACCCGGCGGCGCCGCAAGGCCCGGGCGAAGGCGGCCGGGCTTGGTCGATCCCGAGGCGGGTTGAGCAGCAAAGTCCATGTGGCGGTCGATGCGGCCGGGTTGCCACTGGCCTTCGTGCTCACGCCGGGACAGGCGGCCGGCTGCCGGGAGTTCATCACCGTGCTGGACAAGATCCGCGTGTGCGGTCCGGTCGGTCGCCCGCGTACTCGCCCCCGCGCGGTGGCTGCGGACAAGGCTTACTCCTGCAAGGCCAACCGGGGTTATCCGCGCCGCCGCCGGATCGTCGCGGTGATCCCGGAGAAGGCCGATCAGCAGGCCAATCGCAAGAGGAAGGGGACGGCCGGTCGGCTTCGATCCGGAGCGCTATCGGCAGCGCAACACCGTTGAACGCTGCTTTCAGAAGATCAAGACCTGGCGCGGCCTGGCTACTCGCTATGACAAGACACCTGAAAGCTACGAAGCCGGGCTCCACCTTCGAGGATCGGTCATGTGGTTGAAGCTCCTCTTCTCAACCACATGTTCCGAACTCCGAACAGCTCCTAGAACGACCTGACCATTCTGGCGGTCTTTCCATGCGATCTCTGCATGATCCTTCTGGCGTTCGGTGCCCGCGGTACCCAGGAATGACCGGGTTCCTCCCGGTCACCGACACGCCGGAGGCTAGTGCATGATCACCAATGTCGTGGCACTCACGCTGCTGACCACCCTGCTCCCCGGCGCGCCCGCGCCTGCGTCCGCCCAACCGGGCACGCACGAGTGCGCGGGCGCGACCACACGCTGCGACGGCAGCGTGCAGGTGCCTCTCGACTGGGACGATCCCGCGTCCCAACGCATCTCGGTCGCCTTCGCCTTCATCCCGGCCAAGAACACCGCCGACGGCACCATCGTGGCCAACCCGGGTGGTCCGGGACCGGTCATCTCGACGCTCGACGGAATCCAGGACTCGCTCGGACCGGTGCTGAAGAGCAAGAACCTGCTGCTCATGGACCCGAGAGGGATCGGCGAATCCTCGCGGCTGGTGTGCGAGGGCGCCGCCCTCGACAAGCCGGAGACGATCGCGCCCTGCGCGAAGAAGATCGGGCCGAAGGCCGCGTACTACACCGCTGACCAGGCGTCTCACGACCTTGAGGCGGTCCGGCGGGCGCTCGGTCTGGGCCGGGTGAGCTACTACGGCAACTCCTACGGCACGGTGTTCGCCCAAGCCTACGCGGCCCACCACCCGCGTAGCCTCGACGCGATCTTCCTGGACAGCACCGTCGTCGTCGAGCCGACCGGATACGCGAGCTGGGAGTACTTCACCCACTCGCAGATGACGCACCTCGACACCGTGTGCGACCGCTCCAAGGAGTGCGCCGCCCTTCCCGGGAAGGCGTCCGGCATCTGGACCCGGCTGGTGGAACGGCTGCGCCGCCATCCGGATCCCGCCGTGTCGGTGTTCCAGACGTACATCCTGCGGAATGTGGAGCGTCCGCTGTACGGCAGGGAGGCGACCGCGGCGGCGGACGCCTATCTACGTGGCGACACCGCCCCGCTGTATCGCCTGGCGCGGGACCTGCCGACCGGGCTGCCGACCAGGCCCGATCCGGACTTCGCCGGATACCTGGCCTTCCGCTGCGGCGACGGCGCCTTCCCGTTCGACCGGCACACGCCAGGCCCCGGGCGTCGTGCCCAAGCCGAGCGCTACTACCAGCGGGAACGCCCCCTGGCGCCGTACGAGGTCACCGACATCTACCCCGGGTTCGACACCGCGGAGCCGTGCATCGACTGGCCGACGCCACGGCACAGCCCTGTCCGCCCGCCCGGACAGACGCCGCCGTCCATCCCCGTCCTGGCGATGGCGGGAGAACTCGACTTCAACGGCGGACCCGGCGCTGTGGCCCGATCACTGCGCGCCTTCCCGAACGTGAGCGTCCTGACGGTGCCGTTCGGCGACCACGCGCTGACGATCCCCCCAAGCGGGCCCGGAGCCGCCAGCCACTGCGCCCGCGAGACGTTGCGCGCCTTCCTGGCCACCAAGCGCGTAACCGACCAGGGTTGTACCGCCGAGAACTACCGGGCCGTGGGCCGCTTCCCGCGGCGCCTGGCCGACGTGGCGCCCCACCGCGCGCCCACGCTCACCACCACGCAACAGCGGGTCCTCGCCGCCGTCCTCGCCACCGCCGCCGACGCCACCGCCCGCCGCAACCCCAACATCTTCCCGCCCTCCACGCCGAACCACCCGGGCCTGCGCGGCGGACAGCTCACGTTGGGTGCGGACATCACGCTCACCCAGCTCAGGTACGTCGAGGACGTCCAGGTCACCGGTACGATAGCCCTCACATCGCACAGCAGCGCCACCGCCACCCTGCGGGCCGAGACCGGCGGACGCACCCATGAGGTGACCTTGGCCTGGAACCCGTTCACAACCGACCCCAAGGTGGCCGGGACGTTCGACGGCGCCTCCTTCGGATATTTCAGTTGATTCGCCGAACTGCGCGGCTCGCCTACCGGCTGTGCCTGATGGACCCGAGGAGTACCAGCCCTGCCTCGACAAGGACGCCTACGGTTCGCCTCCTGGGCGCTGCTGGCGCTGCGCGCGCCCGAAGTTCGCGAACGCGTCAGGCGAGCCCGGCGCCGCCGCCCGAGCTGGGAGCATCTGCAGTTGGCGCCTGCCAAGCTGACGACGCGAGGGTGGCCGAGCACCATGGGCCGCCTGCGTCGGCGCTGTATCAGGTGGAGCCGCGTGTCGATGAGCGCGTCGCTGCCCTTCCACGTGAGTGTGAACTGTCACGCCGATCCGCGCTCGTGGGGCAGATACGCCGCCGTGGTAGCTGAGGAAAGCCTGGTGCGGGGTGCACGGTCCGCGCAGCGGCTGGCGCCGGGCCGCTACCAGGTGCAACTGGTGCCGGAACGCATCGATGGCTGCCGCCGCCGTGGCGGGCATCCCAGCCGGAGCGGCGGCCGTCGGCGGACAGGTGCGGCTCCACGGTACCGAAAAGGTGCCCGGCGACGATCACGAAGTGGGAACGGTCGCCGCGGCCGGTCGCCACCACCTGGACGTCGGGGGGTCAGGGCTCGACCAGGCCGGCCCGGATGGCGTAATGGGTCAGGTCGAGGCGGTCGTTGAGGCCGAGCTTGGCCAGGATGTTCGTGCGGTGGCGATCCACGGTCTTGGGACTGATGACCAGGGTGTCGGCGATGGCCTTGGTGGAGTGACCCTCGGCGATGAGCTTGACGATCTCCTTCTCGCGGGCGGTCAGCAGGCTGTCGGGCAGGGGATCGCCGTGCTCGTGGCGGTGCAGATTGTCGCGGATCAGGGCGGTGACCGCGCCCGGATAGAGGAAGGGCTCGCCGCGCGTCGCCGCCCGGCGGGCCTCGATGAGGTCGCGGTCGGCGACCGACTTCAGGACGTAGCCGCTGGCCCTGACCCGAGTCGCCGATCGCACCGTGCACCCCAACTCGACCAGCTCGCGCGATGGCTACGCACCCAGCGCCACCGGGCGCGCCTGACCTACGCCATGCTCGCGGCCCGCGCCGGTTGGGTTGCGGTGGTGCGCTGCTCTGCCATCCTGCCGGGTGTTGTCGTTCGCAGGGGCGCCCCGCGTCGATGTGACACATGGTTCCCGAACAGAGGCGAGTTAGACGAAGGCCCGGCCCTCGACGTGGAAGAGGGCCGGGCCTTCGTGTTCGGGGAGAGGACTTCTCTTGGGCTTCGAAGGGTCGGTCCCCGCGCACAACCCATCAAGAAGCCGCTGCCATGGGTCGCCCATGACTCATGGGCCACCCATGATCCAGACCTCGTGTGGCGACATGGAACCCCATGAAGAACCCATGAGAAGCCCTACTGAGCGCTACATTCGGATGCCAATGGATACTTGAGTCGTGACCAAGGGTAGGTGAGCATCTCGTCGGTTCTGTGTCCGAATTGGTGGATGATGTCCGACTCTAGTGGGCGGCGGCGAACTGCTCCTCTTCGGTGGAGCCCTTCAGGGCGGTCGTGGAGGAGTCGGGCGCGATCGCGGTGCTGACCAGGTCGAAGTAGCCGGTGCCGACCTCGCGCTGGTGGCGGGTGGCGGTGTAGCCGCGGGTCTCGGCGGCGAACTCGGCCTCCTGCAGTTCGACGTACGCCGTCATGCCGTCGGCCGCGTAACCCTGGGCCAGGTTGTACATCGAGTAGTTCAGCGAGTGGAAGCCGGCCAGCGTGATGAACTGGAACTTGTACCCCATGTGCCCGAGTTCGCGCTGGAACTTGGCGATCGTGGAGTCGTCGAGGTGCTTCTTCCAGTTGAAGGACGGCGAGCAGTTGTAGGCGAGCATCTGGTCCGGGTACTCGGCCTTGACCGCCTCGGCGAACTCGCGGGCGACGTCGAGGTCGGGCGTGCCGGTCTCCATCCAGAGCAGGTCGGAGTGGGGCGCGTAGGCCAGGCCGCGGGCGATGCAGGCCTGCACGCCGTTGCGCACCCGGTAGAAGCCCTCCGCGGTACGGTCCCCGGTGGTGAACCGCTGGTCGCGGGGGTCCACGTCGCTGGTCAGGAGCGTCGCGGCCTGTGCGTCGGTCCGCGCGATGATCAGGGACGGGACGCCGGCCACGTCGGCGGCCAGGCGCGCGGCGTTGAGCGTCTTGATGTGCTGCCCGGTGGGGATGAGCACCTTGCCGCCCAGGTGGCCGCACTTCTTCTCGGAGGCGAGCTGGTCCTCCCAGTGCACGCCCGCGGCGCCGGCGGCGATCATGCCCTTCATCAGCTCGAAGGCGTTGAGCACGCCGCCGAAGCCGGCCTCGGCGTCGGCCACGATCGGCGCCAGCCAGTGGGGGGCCTCGATGCCCTCCGACCAGGTGATCTGGTCGGCGCGCAGCAGCGCGTTGTTGATGCGGCGCACGACGGCGGGCACGGAGTTGGCCGGGTACAACGACTGGTCGGGGTAGGTCTGTCCGCCCAGGTTGGCGTCGGCGGCGACCTGCCAGCCGGACAGGTAGATCGCCTGCAGCCCGGCCTTCACCTGCTGGACGGCCTGGTTGCCGGTCAGCGCGCCGAGGGCGTGGACGTAGTCCTCGGAGTGCAGCAGGTTCCACAGCCGCTCGGCGCCGAGCCGCGCCAGCGTGTGCTCCTCCTGGACCGACCCGCGCAGCCGGACCACGTCGTCGGCGCTGTAGGTGCGCTCGACGCCCGCCCAGCGGGGGTTGTTCTCCCAGTCCTGCCGCAGCTCCTCAGCCGCTCCCTTGAGGCGATCGTTCATGTTCGCTCCTTATGTCGTCCCCTGGGTGCTTGCTGCTGAGTCTGTGCCCCGCCGTACCGCTTCCATAGAGGTTTTTCTCAGCGAAGAAGGCTCAGATTTCTGCTATAGAAAATACTGAGGCGTATTCGATGCAGAAAAGTTCGCGAAGTTTTCCTTTGGCCTAGACCAATCGCGAGGCGCTGGGATCTGCTGCCGCAACCCCTAGAAGAACCGGCGTTTTTCTGTCTAAGCTCAGCCCATGGCCTCGCTGGTGCGCGAAGAACCGCTGTCTTTGACTCAGGAGCTCGATCTCCTCGCTTTCGGGCAGCGGCTCCGTCACCTGCGCAAACAACGCGGCCTCACGCTCTCCGACCTCGGCGAGCGCGTCAGCCGGGCCCCCAGCCAGCTCTCCCTGCTGGAGAACGGCAAGCGCGAGCCCAAGCTGTCGCTGCTCAAATCCCTGGCCACCGCGCTCGGCGTACCCGTCGAGGAGCTGCTGCGCCGCCAGGCCCCCAACCGGCGCGCCCAGCTGGAGATCCAGCTGGAGGAGGCGCAGCGCGACCCCATCTACGCCGGTCTCGGCCTGCCGCGGCTGAAGGTCTCCGCGCGCGTACCCAACGACGTGCTCGAACACCTCCTCGGCCTGTACGGCGAGCTGCGCGCCCGCCAGGCGAGGGGCACCGCGACACCGGAGGAGGCCAGGGCCGCCAACGCCGAGCTCCGGCGCCGCCAGCGGGAGCTGGGCAACTACTTTCCGGAGATCGAGAAGTCGGCGGCCGAGGCGCTGTCGGCCGTCGGGTACCGCACCGGCGCCCTGTCACAGTCGCTCATCCAGGCCCTCGTCACCCATCTCGGCTACACGGTTCACACCGCCCAGGACCTGCCCCGATCGGTACGCTCCATCACCGACCTCCGCAACCGCCGCATCTACGTCAAGCACGAGCAGCTCGGCATGCACAGCCCGCGCACGATCCTGCTGCAGACCCTGGGCCACCTCGCGCTGGGCCACGACAAGCCGCGCGACTTCGCCGACTTCCTGCGCCAGCGCACCGAGGCCAACTACTTCGCCGCCGCCGTCCTGGTCCCCGAGCGCGCGGCGGCGCCGTTCCTGCTCGAGGCCAAACAGGACCGGGCCCTGTCGGTGGAGGACCTGCGCGACGTGTTCGCCGTCTCCTACGAGATGGCCGCCCACCGCTTCACCAACCTGGCCACCCACCACCTCGACCTGGTCTGCCACTTCGTCCGCAACGACGCCGGCGGCATCATCTACAAGGCCTACGAGAACGACGGCATCGTCTTCCCCGCCGACGAGCAGGGCGCCATCGAGGGGCAGCGCATGTGCCAGCAGTGGTCGGGACGGCAGGTGTTCCTGTCGCCGGACCGCTTCTCGGTCTTCTACCAGTACTCCGACTCGCCGACCGGGACCTTCTTCTGCGTCGCGCACGTGGACCCCTCGCGGGAGCGGGACTTCGCCATCACGCTCGGCGTGCCGTACCGGGAGTCGCGCTGGTTCCGCGGACGGGAGACGACCAGCCGCACCAAGTCCAACTGCCCGAACGGCGATTGCTGCCGCCGCCCGCCCGCCGAGCTGGCCGAACGCTGGGAGGGCTACGCCTGGCCGTCGGCGCGGGCCAACTCCCACGTGCTGGCCGCGCTGCCGCCCGGTTCGTTCCCGGGCGTGGACGAGGCCGACGTCTTCACCTTCCTGGAACGGCACGCCGCGCCGTAAAGCCGATCGATAACGCTCCCCGATACCGTCACGCCGTTCTCTTTCGCCGTGAATGGAGTGTTTCGTGAAGCGTGTCGCTCTTGCCGGGCTCATGGTCGCCGCCGGCCTCCTGTCCTCCTCGCCCGCCGCCGCCGACGCCGGAGGGCCCAAGTACGGCTGCGCCGTCGGGGACATCTGCTTCTACGAGGACTCGGGGCTGACCAGGAAGATCTCGACGGGACAGACGGGGAACTGGGAGGGCTCCGGCACCTACAGCGCGACCCGGGCGGTCTTCAACAACGGGACCATGGGCGGCTTCGACCACGTGAACCTGACGATCCGGTACACCTGGAACGGTGAGCCGCGCGAGCAGACGATCTGTATCCATGTCGCCGAGCCCGGCAACGTGTCGGCCGGAATCACCCGGTTCGATTTCCCCCTCGATCCGATCAAGGTCCAGTGGGTGCCGGCCAACACCGTGGGGTGCGACGTCTAGCGACCCTGCCGCCCTGGGGGGCTACGCCGGAAATCGTGCGCCTTAAGCTGGTAGGCGTGTGGTCGACGGGGGAGGGGTCGCGTGCTGCCTGAGGTGGAGTCCTGGTGGCGTCGCCGTACCTTCTCCGCGTCCGACTGGCCCCTGGGGCGCCTGATCGAGGCGAAGGGCGGCACGTCCATCAGCGTCGTCCTGCCGGCCCGCGACGAGCGTGAGACCGTCGGGGAGATCGTCGGCGTGCTGCTGCGGGAACTGCCCGATCTGGTGGACGAGGTGGTGGTGATCGACTCGCGATCCACCGACGACACCGCCGTGGTGGCCGCGCGGGCGGGCGCCGCCGTACACGCGCAGGATGAGATTCTGCCCGCGCTCAAGCCGCTGGACGGCAAGGGCGAGGCGCTGTGGAAGTCGCTGGCGGTGACCTCCGGCGACCTCGTCGCGTTCGTGGACTCCGACATCCGCAACTTCCAGTCGTCCCTGGTCGCCGGGCTGCTCGGGCCGCTGCTCGCCGACCCCGGCCTCGCGTACGTGAAGGGCTGCTACGACCGCCCCCTGCGCGGCGCGCCGACCGGCGGCGGGCGCGTCACCGAGCTCGTCGCCCGCCCCCTGCTGAACCTGCATTGGCCGGAGTTGGCCGGGTTCATGCAGCCGCTGGCCGGGGAGTACGCGGGGCGCCGCAGCGCGCTGGAGCGCGTGCCCTTCATCACCGGGTACGGCGTGGAGCTGGGCCTGCTGATCGACCTGCTGTCGCTGGCCGGTCTGGACGCGCTCGCCCAGGTCGACCTCGGCGCCCGCGAGCACTCCCACCAGTCGACGGAGGCGCTGGGCGCGATGGCCTCCCAGATCATGCTCGCCGCCTGGTCTCGGCTGGAGCGCGAGGCCAAGATCCAGGCGGCGCACGAGCCGTCGACCCGCCTGACCCAGTTCCGCCGCACCCGCACCGGCCATCACACCGCCGACCGCGACGTCACCATCTCCGAACGCCCGCCCATCCTCACCGTGGACGGCTACCGCCCCTGAGTCCCGGCTCCGGGGAGGGCGGCGGCGACGAACGCGGCCACGTGCTCGCGCATGTCCTTGTGCGCGGAGGCCTCCTCGCCCAGCATGATCCGGGCCAGCTGCGGCAGCATGGACGGCAGCAGCGCCAGCCCCGTGAGCAGGAACATCGTCCTGGCCGTGCCGGTGGAGGGCGCCTGGCCGAGGCCCTCGGCCAGGGAGGCGTTCTTGCGCGCGCACCGCTCGACCCTGACCTCCTGGCCGGCCAGCAGCTCCTGGCCCCGGTAGTTGAGCGCCTCCCACATCAGCAGCCGTACCAGCTGGGGGTGTTCGGCGTAGTAGGCCGACAACCGGTCGACGTACGCGGCCGGGTCGGCGCCGGGCAGGGCGATCTGGGTGGTCAGCTCGTCCAGCGCCTCGGTGATGACGGCGTCGAAGAGCTTCTCCTTGTTCCCGAAATGCCCGTAGATCCGCTCTTTGTTGACCCCGGCCCGCTCGGCGATGCGATCGACGCGCGCCCCCGCGATGCCGTACGCGGCGAACTCCTCCCGCGCCGCGTCCATCAGGGCGGCCCGGGTGGCGGCGGTCGAGACGTTGGGTGCCATGCCCGGCATCTTACAGCATCCAACTGGTTGGTTGACATCCAACTAGTTGGTTGGCTACGGTCCGATCCCATGACTCTCCTCGGCATCCCACCGGAGGCGGCGGCCGAGCCCGCACCCCGGCGTTACGCCCCCTTCGCTCCCACCGTGACCGCCTTCACCCTCGCCGCCATCCTGGTCAGTGGCCAGCTCTACATCGTCATCCCCCTGCTCCACGACATGGCCACCGCCTGGACGACCACCACCGCGTCCCTGGCCTGGCTGGTGACCGCCTTCGCCATCGGCTACGGCATCGGGTTCCTGCTGTTCGGCCCGCTGTCCGACCGCCTCGGCCGCCGCAGGCTCCTCCTGTACGGCCTGCCGATCGCCGCCCTGGCCACCGCCGCCGTCACCCTGAGCCCCACCCCGGAGGCGGCCATGGTCCTGCGCCTCGTCCAGGGCATAGCCGTGGCCACCTTCCCCCCGGCGGCCCTGGCCTACCTGGCCGAACGCGTGGACCCGAGGCGCCGGGCCATCGCGATCTCCGCGGTGACCGCCGCCTTCCTGGTCTCCGCCGTACTCCTGCAGGTCGGCGCCCAGCTCCTCGTCCCCCTGACCGGCTGGCGCGCCCCGTTCCTCGTCTCCGCCGCCGGACTGGCTCTGTCCATGCCGGTCATCCGCGCCATCATGCTCCCCGACGCCCCGCGCCCCGCCGCGGCCTCCATCCTGGGCGCCTACCGGGCGCTGCCCGGCCTCCTGCTCCACCGCACCCTGCTCCCGCGCTACCTGGCCACCCTCGTCCTCATGATCGGCTTCGTCGCCGTCTACACCGCCCTCCAGCTCTACGGCGTCACCACCTCCCCCTCCGAACTCCTCGCCCTGCGCGCCGCCGGCCTGCCCGCGATCATCTTGATCCCGATCCTCATGCCCTGGCTGAGCCGCATGCCCGCTCCGGCCCGAGCCGCCGCCTTCCTGGTGATAGCCGCCCTATCGGTTACCGCGGTGGCCGCCACAACCCCCTCCTCCACCTGGCTCGCCCTCCTCCTGGCCCTGTACGTGGCCGCCATAGCCGGCGCCCTGCCCGGCCTGAACGAGGCCATCTCCGCCACCGCCGGCCCCGCCCGCGGCAGCGCCCTGGCCCTGTTCTCCTTCTCGCTGGCGGCCGGCAGCGCCATCGGCCCCCAGATGGCCGCCGCCTTCCCTTCCTTCACCCCGCTCCTGTACGGCGTGGCCGCCACCATGACCCTCGCCGCCCTGGCCGTGCTGGCCTCGACCCGCCGCACCACCCACTCCCCCTGACCCCTCCGCCACACCCCCGCCCCGGCCCTGCAGCGCTCTGGAGGCCCGCCTCCGGCCGGCGCTCCTCTGTGGCCGGTGGGCAAGGCGATCCCCGCGGCCCGGCCCCCGGGAAGGTCCACGTCCGAGGGCCCCAACATTGTGCGCTTGTGATTGGACAACTACTGTCAAGAGAGGAGGGAAGGAGGAGTCATGGTCGACCAGGTCCGTCCCATCGTTCTCTTGCTCGCCCGCATAGCCATAGGTGCGATCTTCCTCGTCCACGGGTTGGTCAAGTTCACCGGCGGCATAGGCGGCACCATCGCCTTCTTCGAACAGATACGCATACCTCTGCCAGGACTGGCCGCGCCCGTGGTCGCCGTCGTGGAGGTCCTGGGCGGCGCCGCGCTGATCCTCGGCGCCGGACTGCCGATAGTGAGCGTTCTCCTCGCGCTGGACATGCTCGGCGCCGCGGTGTTCGTGCACTTCGCCAATGGTTTCTTCATCGACAAGGGCGGCTTCGAGTTCGTCCTGGCCTTGGCCGCCGGCGCCCTGGCCGTCGGCTTCACCGGTGGCGGCGCGCTCGCCCTCGACAGCCTGTGGCAGCGGGGCCGTACCGCCACGAACGCCGGACCGAGCGCCCCCGCGGCCTAACGCCGGCGGGGGAGCAGGCCGCCCACGGTGACGTCCGGGCGCTCGACGCGGGCGTCCGGTAACAGGGCGGAGGCGTCCAGGCCGGCGTGGCCGAGGGCTTTGCCGAGGGGGTTCAGGGGCTTCAGGAGGGGTTCGCACTGGGCCGGAGGCGTGCCCATCGAGTACGCCAGTGAGCACAACCACATCGCCAGGTCGTCGCTCTGGCCGTTGAGGTCGATGCGGGCGCGGAACGTCCCCGAGCGCGGGTCGTAGGCGTTACCGGCATTGTTCACGGCCAGCGGGGCGGTCTGGAGGAACGTCTCGATCGAGGCGCGCTGCCGTACCAGAAGCTTGGTGAGGTGGGCGAGGTCGCGGGTGTTCGCGGTGATCTCGGCGCGGTTGTCGTCGACGAAGCCGGCGACCTGGATGAGCGTGCGGGACAGGCCTTTGAAGACGGCGCGTAGTTCGTCACGTTCGGCGTTGAGCTGGCCCGAGGCCGTGGCCAGGTCGCGCATGAACGCGCGGATTCGCGCGTCGTCCTCGGCCATCGTGCCGGTGATCAGGGCGAGGTTGCGGATGGTCCGGGAAAACTCATCGCGATTGCCCGCCAGCGCCGCGGCGGCGTCGGACAGGCTGCGCACGCTCGCCCCGACCGTCGCGCCCTGGCCGCCGAAGGTGTCGGCGGAGACCTTCAGCAGCCGCGACAGCGAGCCGTCGGCGTTCGCGCCGTCGGGGCCGAGGGCCCTGGTCAGCGTGTTGAAGCTGCGCAGCGCCTCGTCGATCTCGACGGGCGTCCGTCCCGCGGCGAGGGTCGCGCCGTCCCGCAGAACCGCACCTCCCGTGTACGGCGGAGCCAACTGGACATACCGATCGGCCACCACCGACCTGGACACGATGACGGCCTGCGCGTCCGCGGGCACCTTGCGGCCGGCGTCGTAGGCCAGATCCACCCGCACCCGGTCGCCGACCGGCGTCACGGCCGTCACCTCGCCCACCTTCACGCCCAGGACCCGCACGTCGGAACCGGGATACAGGCCCACGACCCGCTCGAAGTGCACGCTCGCCCGCACGGTGGACGCGGGCTGGAGCAGCAGGAAGGCGGCCGCGCCCAGGAGGGCGGCCAGGAGGGCGGCGAGCCAGCGGTTCATGGGGGGCTTTCGACGGGGGTGGGATGGTGAGCGAAAGGCTACCGAGGGTGACTGACATTCGCGGGGGCTTTCCGGCCTGGCGGCGCTGACTACCGGCCGGTAGGGTGTTACCGGCGGTAACTTTTCGGCCTGGGGGATCCGCGGGCGGGTGCGCATGCCTGTTCCGGACATGCGGGCTTTCGGCATCCATGCGGCTACGCCGTACCAGGAAATCTCAGGGAGCAGCGAGATGAGCGGCTTTTGTCCGGAGCTCAGTGGTGATGTGCGCGAAGTGCGTGAATGGGTGCGGACCTTCGCCCGCGACGTCATCCGCCCCGCCGGCGCCGAATGGGACGAACGCGAGGAAACCCCCTGGCCCGTCATCCAGGAAGCCGCCAAGATCGGGCTGTACTCGCTGGACTTCTTCGCCACCCAATGGTTCGAGGAGAGCGGGCTGGCGCTGCCGGTCGCGTTCGAGGAGATCTTCTGGGGTGACGCCGGGATCGGCCTGTCGATCGTCGGGACCGGGCTGGCCGCCGCCGCGCTCTCCTCGAACGGCACGCCCGAGCAGATGGGGGAGTGGCTGCCCCAGATGTTCGGCACCGAGAACGACGTCAAGCTGGGCGCCTTCTGCGCCTCGGAGCCCGACGCCGGCTCCGACGTCGGCGCCATCCGCACCCGCGCCGAACGAGACCCTTCCGGCGACTGGATCCTGAACGGCGTCAAAACCTGGGCCACCAACGGCGGCATCGCCCACGTCCACGTCGTCGTCGCCTCCGTGGACCCGGCGCTCGGGACCCGCGGCCAGGCCTCGTTCGTCATCCCGCCGGGAACGCCCGGCCTGTCCATGGGCCAGAAGTTCAGGAAACACGGCATCCGCGCCTCGCACACCGCCGAGGTGGTCCTCGACCGGGTACGCGTCCCCGCCGCCTGCCTGCTCGGCGGGCAGGAGAGGCTGGAGTCCCGCCTGGCCCGCGTCCGCAACGGTGAACGCTCGGGCGAACAGGCCGCGATGCGCACCTTCGAGACCACCCGCCCGTCCGTGGCCGCGATGGCGGTGGGCATCGCCCGCGCCGGTTACGAGTACGCCCGCGACTACGCCACGGAACGCGAGCAGTTCGGCCGCAAGATCGGCGAGAACCAGGCGATCGCCTTCCTCCTCGCCGATATGGCGACCCGGGTGGACATGGCCAGGTTGCTCACCTGGCGGGCGGCGTGGATGGCGCGCAACGGGCGGCAGTTCGAGCAGGCGGAGGGGTCGATGTCGAAGCTGGTGGCGGGCGAGACGGCGGTGTGGGTGACCGAGCAGGCCATCCAGATCCTGGGCGGGGCGGGGTACACCCGCGACCACCCGGTGGAGCGCTTCCACCGCGACGCCAAGATCTACACCATCTTCGAGGGCACGTCCGAGATCCAGCGCCTGATCATCGGCCGCGCCGTCACGGGGTTGCCGGTGCGGTGAGAGCCGGTGGGAAACTGGCGGGGTGAGTGACGACGACCGCCTGGGCCCGCCCGTGACCAGCGCCTCCATCATCGTGCTGACCCTGGCGCGGCGGGTTGAGAATGAGCTGACGGCCGCTCTGGCGCCGCTCGATCTGACGGTCAGGAGGCTGGGGCTGCTCGGGCACATCGCGGGTGTGCCCGGGGCGTCGTTCAGTGATCTGGCGCGTATGCAGGGGGTCACCGTGCAGAGTGTGCACGCGGCGGTGAAGTCGCTGGAGGCGGCGGGGCTGGTGCGGGACCACACGGCGCGCGCGGGCTCGGCCTCCGCGATCGAGGTGACGCCGGACGGTGTGAACCTGCTGCGGGCGGCCAGGAAGGCGGTGGCCGAGGCGGACGAGCGCCTGTTCGGGCCGGACGCCGACCCGGTCCAGCGCGGCGTCGGCCAGGCCGTCCTCGCCGCCTTCCTGGCCGCGGCGCCCGGCTTCCCCGCTCAAGCCCCCGACCCGCGCTGAGCCGCCCGACGTTCCGCGCCGAGGTGTCCGGCCTGCGTTGATGGCGAGCGTCTTCCGGTGGAGCACCCCAACCTTCAGGGCGACTGAAGTGTGCCCTAAGCTTCAGCCACCCTGAAGGTTGGAGAAGAAGACATGCTGGAACATGTCCTGCTGTCGGTGCATGTGCTGGCCGCCATCGTGTTCGTCGGCGGCTCGGCCGTGGCGACGAGCCTGTTCCCCCGCTACGCGCCCGCCCCGGCAGGGGAGGGCCGCAGCCGGTCGGTGGCCGTGGCGCTGCACCGCGTCACCCGCGGGTACGCCGCCTTCGGCCTCGTGGTCCCGCTCGCCGGGATGATCCTGGCCGGGATCCAGGGCCGGATGGGCGAGATCTGGATCATCGTGTCGATGCTCCTGACCGCCGCCGCGGCCCTGCTGCTCATCACCCAGATCTACCCCCGCCAGCGCGACGCCCTCGCCGACCAGGGCGAAGGCGACCCGGCGCGGCTGCGGCAGCTGTCGATGTTCGCCGGCGTCTACAACCTGACCTGGGCGATCGTGGTGGTCCTGATGATCGTACGGCCCGGCTCCGGGCAGGCGGCGTGAGCCGGATGCGCCTCCTGCGGATCGCCTCGGCCGCCGAACTGCTCTCGCTGGCGGTCCTGCTCACGAACCTGTTCACGGTGCACGCCAAGGTCATCACGACGTTCGGCGGCCCGCTGCACGGCATCTCCTACGTGGCCGTCATCGCCGCCGCCTCCCTCGCCCCGTCCACGGGCCTGCGAGGGACCATGTGGCGCGCCTTCGTCCCCGGCATCGGCGGCCTGCTCGCCCTGCGCAACCTGCGTGCGGAAGGGATCCGGCATGGAAACGTATGACGGCCTGCCGTTCCCCAGGACCGCCCTCGCGATCGAGGCCGCGCGCCACGCCCGCGCCATCGAGAGCCCGCCGATCTTCAACCACAGCATGCGCACCTATCTGTACGGCCGCTTCACCGGCGAGACGCAGGGCGTGCTGCCGGGCCGCGACTACGACGACGAGCTGTTCTTCCTGGCCTGCGTGCTGCACGACGTGGGGCTCAGCGAGCCGGGCAACGGGCGGCGGAGTTTCGAGATCGACGGCGCTGACCTGGCCGCGAACTGGCTCGTCGAGCGCGGCCTGCCGCGCGACAGGGCCGAGGTCGTCTGGGACGCCGTCGCCCTGCACCTCAGCCCCGCGATCGCCCTTCGCAAGCGCCCCGAGATCGCGCTGGTGACCGCCGGCGCCGGGTACGACATCGGCGGGGACGGGCCCCCGCTGCCCGCCGGTTACGCCGAGCGCGTCCACGCGGTGCTGCCGCGGCTGCGCGCCGCCGCCGCGTTGCACGACGAGATCCTCGCCCAGGCGCTCGCCGACCCGCGCAAGGCGCCGCCGTTCAGCCTTCCCGGTGAGCTGGTACGGCAGGCCACCGGCCAGACCTGGCCCACGTGGCGCGAGATGGCCGGGTGGGGTGACTACGACGGGGTTTCATAAGAAAAGCGGAGAAACCCGCGATGTGGTGGATCATGGCCTTCGTGGACTTCGCGGGGGTATTCGACATCCATCTGACCGTTGCGCCAGGTGACGACGTGGAACGGCTGGACGCCTGGGCGGCGGGCAACCAGGCCACCCTGACCCACGTCGTGCTGGCGCGCGGCGCCGTCACCTGCCAGCCGACGCTGACGCTCGCCGGACGCGGCACCCTGCCCGAGCAGCGGGCCGCCGCGGCGACGTGCGCGGCGGGGCTGCGGGAGGCGGGGTTCCGCGTGGTCAGGGTGAAGATCGAGGCGGCGCCGTGGAACCGGGACGTGCCCTGGACCGCCGCCGCGGCCGCGAAACTCGACGGCTGCTACTTCGAGCACCACGTCACGGTGATCGACCCCGCGCGCACGGAGCAGCTGGCCGAGATCGCGCAGCGGCACTCCGCGCACCTGTCGCGCAACGCCCGGCGGGTACGCCCGGACGGCTCCGCCGAGCGGTACGTGACCCAGCGGTGCCGGGGCGTCGGCCTGTCCGTGGCGGGACACCGGCTCGACGCGCTGGTACGGGCGCTGGGCGCCGACGGCTTCGCCGTACTGGAGTCCGAGCGTGAGTTCGTCGTGCACGACGACAACCCCGGCATCGACCGCGGCTGGATCGAGGAGGCTCAGCCGCGGGCGGACAGGTAGGCGTCCAGGGCGGCGGCGCCGCTGAGCATGGCCAGGCCCCGGGCCGACAGCCGCTCGCGCCAGCCCGACAGCGCGGCCTCCAGCGGCGCGATGCCGCCCGCCGCGCGGACCTGGGTGAGCAGGGGGGCGATCTGCTCCAGCAGGTAGCCGCCGCGTCTGAGCTGGTGGGCGAACTGCGCGTCGCGCACGTCGGCGGAGGCGTAGACGCGGTAGCCGGTGCGGGGGTCGCGGCCGGGACGCAGGATGCCGGCTTGTTCCCATTTGCGGAGCGTGGCGGGGCGCACGCCCAGCCTGCGGGCCAGCGGGCCGATGTGGGTCACGCCGTGCTCGGCCGGGGTGGGGGCCAGGTCGCGCAGCGCGTTCTCGACCGCGGTCAGCGTGCGGCGGTCCTCCAGGAGCTGGGCGTGGCTCTCGTCGATGAGCCGCAGGGCCTCCTCCAGCGCGTCCTCGTTGATCGCGCGAAGGACCGCGGTGGCCGTGTGGTGCCCGTGCGCGGGGGTCAGGGCGACGAAGGCGCGCAGTGCCTGCGCGTGCAGCGGGGTATAGGCCCGGTACCCGCTCGGCGTGCGCGCGGCCCGCGGCAGGATTCCCGCCTCTTCATAATTGCGTACGGCCTGCGAGGAAATGCCGTGCTCGCGGGCCAGGTCGATCGGGCGGAGCTGCCTCATGAGTTGAAGGTTACGGCCTCGCCGTACCGGATGAAATCTCCGGAGTTTCACCAGAAAGTTCAACGATACCGTTGAAGCATGGATGACGTCACATGGGCGGACGCGCGGGACCTGGGCGCGGCGGTGCTGAAGCTGGCCGGGGCGCGCACGCGGCTGCTGGGCCTGGGGGAGCCCACGCACGGCGTCGAGGTCTTCCCCCGGCTGCGCAACGAGCTCTTCCGGTATCTGGTCGAGCACGCCGGGTACCGCTCGATCACGGTCGAGAGCGACTGCCTGAAGGGGCTGGTCGTCGACGACTACGTGGCGGGCGGCGACGGCGACCTGGACGAGGTCATGCGCGAGGGGTTCAGCCACGGGCTCGGCGGGTCGGCCGCTGGGCGGGAGCTCGTGGCCTGGATGCGGGAGTACAACCGCGGCCGCGGCGAGGACGATCGGCTGCGCTTCCACGGGTTCGACGCGCCGATGGAGCTGAGCGGCGCGGCCAGTCCCCGCGACGCGCTCCTGCGGCTGCACGCGGCGCTGGCCGCCCACCTGCGGCTGCCGTGGGACATCGCGGATTTCGCCGGGCTGTTCGGCGCGGACGAGCGCTGGGACAACCTGGACGCGACGATGGATCCCGCGCGCTCGATCGGGCGCTCCGACGACGCGGTACGGCTGCGCCTGCTCGCCGGCGACCTGACCGGCTACCTCGACGCCGAGGCTCCCCGGCTGGCCCGGGCGTCCGGGCGGGACTGGTGGCGGGCCCGCCTGTACGGCAGGACGGCGACCGGCCTGCTGCGCTACCACGCGGCGGTGGCCGACGACACCCCCGACCGGCTGCCGCGGCTGACGGGGCTGCGCGACGCCATGATGGCCGACAACCTGCTGGCGATCGCCGAGTACGAGGCCCGCCGCGGCCCGACGCTCGTCTACGCCCACAACCGGCACCTGCAACGCGAGATGAGCACCATGCGGCTGGGTGAGACGCCGGTGGAGTGGTGGAGCGCGGGGGCCATGACGCAGGCGCGGCTGGGCGACGGCTACGCCTTCCTCGCCACCGGAGCCGGTCACTGGCCGGGTATGGAGCCGCCGGGGCCGGACACGCTCGAAGGCATCCTGTCCGCGGTGCCCGGGGACCGCCTGGTCGTGGACGCCAGGGCGCTGGCGGCGACGGGCGTGAAGCCGGTGCCCCGGATCAGCACCGACTACCGCTACATTCCGCTGGAGCCGTACCACGATGCCGAGGGGATCGTCTTCATCAAGAATGCGGGCTAGCTGTTCGACAATCCCGAACAGGCGCTATCGTCGGCACCGTGGGAGAGACGATCCAGTCGGTCGAGCGGGCCGCGGCCATCCTCAGGCTCCTGGCCGCGGGGCCGCGTCAGCTGGGCGTGGCCGAGCTGGCCAGGGCCACGGCCCTGCCCAAGGGCACGCTCCACGGCATCCTGCGCACCCTCGTGCACGTCGGCTTCGTCGAGCAGGACGCCGCCACCGGCAAGTACCGGCTCGGCGCCACCCTGCTCCACCTGGGCAGCAGCTACCTCGACGTCAACGAGCTGCGCGGCCGCTCGCTCAACTGGGCCGACGGCCTGGCCGGGCGCAGCAGGGAGAGCGTGTGGATCGGCACCCTGCACGAGGGCCAGGTCCTGGTGATCCACCACGTCTTCCGGCCGGACGACAGCATGCAGGTCCTGCAGGTGGGCGCGTACCTGCCGGCCCGCACCACCGCGCTCGGCAAGGTCCTGCTGGCCCACGACCCCTACGAGGAGTCCGACGAGAACGGGCTCGACCTGGTCAGATCCCAGGGCTGGGCCGCCGACCTGGAGGAGCTGGAGGAGGGCGAGGTCTCCGTCGCCGCGCCCATCAAGGATCCCAGCGGCGTCGTCGTGGGCGCCATCGGCATCCGCGGCGCCGTTGAGCGTCTGACCAGGGACGGCGCGCTGGACATGCGCTACGTCTCCTACGTGCGCGACGCCGCCCGCGCCATCACCCGCGATCTGGCCCGTTGAAACATCGGCCCCCGACCCCATACGATTCTCCCGAGCGTTCGGCATTGTCGAACATCGTGGAAAGAGGCTTCCCCGTGTACGCAGCCGCCATCGACCAGGGCACCACCTCCAGCCGGTGCATCGTGTTCGACCACGACGGCAACATCATCTCCGTCGCCCAGCGCGAGCACCGCCAGATCTTCCCCCGCCCCGGCTGGGTGGAGCACGACGCCGCCGAGATCTGGGCGGCGGTCCAGGGCGTGCTGGCCGAGGCGGTCGACGGGCTGGAGATCGCCGCGCTCGGCATCACCAACCAGCGCGAGACCGCCGTGCTGTGGGACCGGCGGACGGGCGAGCCGGTCTGCCCGGCGATCGTCTGGCAGGACACCCGCACCGACGAGCTCATCGCCGGGATGGACGGCGAGATCTTCCGTGAGCGGGCGGGGCTGCCGCTGACCACGTACTTCTCCGGGCCCAAGGTGCGCTGGATGCTCGACCGGGGGCTGCGCGAGCGGGCCGAGCGGGGCGAGATCCTGTTCGGGACGGTGGACAGCTGGCTCATCTGGAAGCTGACCGGCCGGCACGTCACCGACGTGACGAACGCCAGCCGTACGCTGATGATGAACATCCACACGCTGGCCTGGGACGACGAACTGCTCGCCGCGCTCGGCGTGCCGCGGGCGATCCTGCCCGAGATCCGGCCGTCGTCCGAGGTCTACGGGCACTTCCGCGGCATCCCGGTCGCCGCCGCGCTCGGCGACCAGCAGGCCGCCCTGTTCGGGCAGACCTGCTTCGAGCCGGGCGAGACCAAGTCCACCTACGGCTCGGGCAGCTTCCTGCTGATGAACACCGGCGCCAAACCCGTCGTCTCCCGGCACGGCCTGCTCACCACCGTCGGCTACCAGCTCGGCGACGGCCCCGCCACCTACGCGCTCGAAGGCGCCATCGCCGTCACCGGCTCCCTCGTGCAGTGGCTGCGCGACAACCTCGGCCTGATCTCCAGCGCCGCCGAGATCGAGACGCTCGCCAAGACGGTCGACGACAACGGCGGCTGCTACTTCGTGCCCGCCTTCTCCGGCCTGTTCGCGCCCCACTGGCGCGGCGACGCGCGCGGGGTCATCGCCGGGCTGACGGCCTTCGTCAACAAGGGGCACCTGGCGCGGGCCGTACTGGAGGCGACGGCCTTCCAGACCCGTGAGGTCGTCGAGGCGATGAACGCCGACGCCGGGCTCGCGCTGACCGGCCTGCGCGTGGACGGCGGCATGACCGCCGACAACCTGCTCATGCAGACCCTCGCCGACGTGCTGGACGTCCCGGTCATCAGGCCGGTGGTCGCCGAGACCACCGCGCTGGGCGCCGCCTACGCCGCGGGCCTGGCCACCGGCTACTGGGACGGCCTCGCGACCCTGCGCGCCAACTGGCACAAGGCGGCCGAGTGGCGGCCGGGGATCGATCCCGGCCGGCGTGAGCGCGAGTACCGAGACTGGAACAAAGCCGTCGCCCGCACGCTCGACTGGGTGGAGAAGTCATGATGATCGTCACGGGAGCCGGCCGCGAGCAGACGCGGGAGGAGCTCTCCAGGGCCGTGTTCGACCTGCTGGTCATCGGCGGCGGCATCCTGGGCACCTCCGTCACCTGGATGGCCGCCCAGGCGGGACTGCGCGTGGCCATGGTGGACGCGGGCGACTTCGCCGGCGCCACCTCCAGCGCGTCGTCGAAGCTGGTCCACGGCGGCCTGCGCTACCTGCAGACCGGGAATCTCAAGCTCGTCGCCGAGAACCATCGCGAACGCCGCGCCCTGGCCGCCGACATCGCCCCGCACCTGGTCAAGCCGCTCGACTTCGTCGTACCCGTGTACAAGGGCGGGCCGCACGGCGCGGCCAAGCTGGGCGCGGGCGTGTTCCTGTACTCGGCGCTGTCGGCCTCGCTCGGCCGGATCGTCGGCCCGCGCAAGGCCCAGGAACTGGTGCCCGAACTGCGCATGGACGGCCTGCGCGCCGCCGCCGTCTACGGCGACCACCAGATGAACGACAGCCGCGTCGCGGTCATGACCGTGCGCGCGGCGGTGGAGGCGGGCGCGGTCGTGCTCAACCACGCCGAGGTGGCCGGGCTGCGTTTCAGCCGGGGCAGCGTGTGCGGGGCGGAGCTGCGCGACCGGCTCGACGGCACGGAGTTCGGCGTCCAGGCCCACCTGGTGCTCAACGCCACCGGCCCCTGGGTGGACGAGCTGCGCCGGATGGAGGACGAAGCCGCCGAGCCGAGCATCCGGCTGTCCAAGGGCGCCCACGTGGTCATGCGCCGGCGCGAGCCGTGGAAGGCGGCGCTGACCACGCCGATCGACAAGTACCGCGTGTCCTTCGCCATCCCGTGGGAGGACCACCTGCTGCTGGGCACCACCGACGAGGAGTACACCGGCGACCCCGGCCAGGTACGCGCCACCGACGCCGACGTGGACCAGATCCTCGACGAGGCCGGCCACGCGGTCACCGGGCTGTCCAGGCAGGACATCACCTACACCTTCGCCGGGCTGCGCGTGCTGCCCGGCGGGCCAGGCGGGGTCACGGCGGCCAAGCGGGAGACCGTCCTGACCTACGGCAGGGGCGGCATGCTGTCGGTGGCCGGCGGCAAGTGGACGACCTACCGGCACATCGGCAGGCACGTGTTCGAGACCCTGTCCAAGGTGCTGGGCGGCGACCACGCCAAGGTGCTGCCGGCCGTACCGCTGCCGGGGATGGCCAGTCCCGACGCGGTCGCGATGCGGCTGTTCACCGACCGCGAGCCGGACGCGCGGATGGACCCGCTGATCGCCCGCCACCTCGCCACGCACTACGGCTCGCTCGCCTTCGACCTGGCCCGGCTGATCCAGCAGGACCCGGTGCTGGGCGAGCGCATCCATGCGGACGGGCCGGACATCTGGGCGCAGGTCGTCTACGCGCGCGAGCGCGAGTGGGCGGCGACCGTCGACGACGTCGTACGGCGCCGCACCACCCTCACGATCCGCGGCCTGGACACCCCCGGGATCCGCGACCGGGTCTCAACCCTTCTCCGCGGCTGAGGCGGCCATCAGCTCCTTCTCCTCGCGGGTGGCGATCAGCCCGGCCGGTTCGACGAGCTTGGACTCCACGAACGGCTCCTCGGTGCTCGGCAGCGGCTCGGGCGACCTGATCGCCCGCACCCAGACGCGGATCGCGTCCAGCAGCACGATGATGATGAGCACCGCGAACAACGCCGCCAGGATCCCGTCGACGGTCGAGTTGACGACGATCTGCCGCATGGCCTCGGGCGTCTTGGCCGGGGCCAGGACCTGACCCTGGTCGATCGCCGTCTGGAAGCGGTTGCGCTGGGCGAAGAAGCCGAGCCCGGGATCGGCGGAGAAGACCTTCTGGTAGCTGGCCGTCAGCGTCACCGCCACGTCCCAGGCGAGGGGCACACCGGTCACCCACGCCCATTTCAGCCGCCCGCTCTTGATGAGCAGCGTGGTGGCCACGGTCAGCGCCACCGCCGCCAGCAACTGGTTGGCGATGCCGAACAGCGGGAAGAGCTGGTTGATGCCGCCGAGCGGATCGTTGACGCCCTGGTAGAGGAAGTAGCCCCAGGCCGCCACGACCACCGCGCTGGTCCCGACGAGTCCGGGCCACCAGCTGACGCGGCCGATCGGCTTCCACACGTTGCCGAGCGTGTCCTGCAGCATGAAGCGCCCGACGCGGGTGCCGGCGTCGACGGTGGTGAGGATGAACAGCGCCTCGAACATGATCGCGAAGTGGTACCAGAACGCCTGCAGCCCCGGCCCGCCGATGAAGTCGGAGAAGATCTGCGACAAACCGACCGCCAGCGTCGGCGCACCCCCCGTCCGGGCGATGAGCGTCTCTTCCTGTACGGCCTGCGCCGCCGCCTGGAGCTGTTCGGGGGTGATGACGAAGCCCATGTTCGACACCGCCTCGGCGGCCGTCTGGACCGTGGCGCCGACCACCCCCGCGGGCGAGTTCATGGCGAAGTACAGCCCGGGGCTCAGGATGCAGGCCGCCGTGATGGCCATGACCGCCACGAACGACTCCATCAGCATGGAGCCGTAGCCGATCATCCGGACCTGGGTCTCCTTCTGGATCATCTTGGGCGTGGTGCCCGAGGAGATCAGGGAGTGGAAGCCCGACAGCGCCCCGCAGGCGATGATGATGAAGACGAACGGGAACAGCGACCCGGCGAAGACCGGGCCCTTGCCGTTGAAGGCGAAGTCGGTGAACGCGGTCGTCCGCATCACCGGCATGGTGATCGCGACGCCGATCGCGAGCAGCACGATCGTGCCGATCTTCATGAACGTCGACAGGTAGTCGCGGGGCGCGAGCAGCATCCAGACCGGCAGCACGGCGGCGACGAAGCCGTAGGCGATCAGCCACAGCGACAGCGCCGACGGGCTGAGCGTGAACGTCTCCGCCCAGCTCGACTCCTGCACCCAGCCGCCGGCGACGATCGCCAGCAGCAACAGGCCGACGCCGATGACCGTCGTCTCGACGACCCGGCCCGGCCGTAGCTTGCGCAGGTAGAAGCCCATGAAGAAGGCGATCGGGATGGTCATCGCGATCGAGAAGGTGCCCCAGGGCGAGCGTGCCAGCGCGCCCACGACGACCAGCGCGAGCACCGCCAGAAGGATGATCATGATGGCGAAGACCGCGATCAGCGCGGCGGCGCCGCCGATCGGGCCGATCTCGTCGCGGGCCATCTGCCCGAGGCTCTTGCCGTTGCGGCGCATGGAGAAGAACAGGATCACCATGTCCTGGACGGCGCCGGCGAAGATGACGCCGGCGACGATCCAGATCGTGCCGGGCAGGTAGCCCATCTGCGCGGCCAGCACCGGCCCGACCAGCGGTCCCGCCCCGGCGATCGCCGCGAAGTGGTGGCCGAACAGGATGCGCCGGTCGGTCGGGTGGTAGTCGATGCCGTTGTTGAGCCGCTCGGCCGGCGTGGCGCGCCGGGCGTCGGCGCCGAGCACACGGCGCAGGATGAAGCGGGCGTAGAAGCGGTAGGCGATGGCGTAGGAGCCCAGCGCCGCGGCCAGCAGCCAGATCGCGTTGACGTTCTCGCCCCGCGACAGGGCGAGGACGGCCCAGCCGACGGCGCCGACGACGGCGACGGCTGTCCAGATGAGTATGGATCGCAGTTTCACCGGACGGTCCCTCCTAGGCAGGGGAGGTCGGTCGTGAAGCGCCGCCAGCGCCCCCACGTGCGGCAGTCGATCGTGACTGCGTGCCCGGCGAGGTGCATCCAGGCGACGGGAAGAGCGAAGGCGGGAGCGTCGCCGAGTTGCCGTGCGCGGCGGGGGAGCCTGGCCCGGCGTACCGGCCGGGCCGAGAACTCTCCGTCGTGCGCGCAGCACACGCCGATGCCGTGCCACTCGAAGAAGATCACCTCATCCGGGCGCAGCGCGTCTCGCGCCGCGGCGGTGAGTGCGATCGAGAACATCCCTCACTCCTGTTGCAGGATCATTTTCGACGCTAGCCCCCTGGCACTCTCACGTAAAGCACCGGCCGGATCTTCGCGCGCCGGACGCCGCAGGTCCGCCACCTGAAGGCCGCCCGCGATCACCTGGGCGATCACCCGCGCGAACGCGCGCCGCGTTGCTCTTGTCGCGCGTGGTGACGGAACGGACAATCGTCTGGGTGTTCCTGAGGGGAGGTCTGTTGGAGGGCGGCAATGACGGTGGTGCTGTTCGTGTGGGGGGCACGGTTCGCAGGACGGTCAGGCGTTGGACCCGGACGGTTCACGCGCTGTTGAGACATCTGGAAGGCAAGGGATTCGAGGGGGCGCCGCGCGTCCTGGGAATCGACTCCGAGGGCCGCGAAGTCCTCACGTATCTGGAAGGCGAGACGATGGGCGTGCGCCGGGTCTGGCCCGAGTGGACGCGCACCGAGGACACGCTGCGCCAGGTCGCCTGGTGGCTGCGTGACTACCACGAGGCCGTCGCCGACTTCGTGCCGCCCCCTGACGCCGAATGGCGTACGGGCGTGCGCTGGTCGCCCGGCATGATCATCGCGCACAACGACGCGAGCTCGTTCAACGCCGCCTGGTCGGCGGGACGGCTGGTCGGGTTCTTCGACTGGGACTTCGCCGGTCCGACCACCGCCCAGTCGGACCTGGCGTGGACGGCGCTGGGGTGGGTGCCGCTGCACGCCCGCCGCGTGGCCGCCTCGGAGGGTTTCACCGACTTCGCCGCGCGGCCGCACCGGTTGCGGATGTTCCTGGAGTCGTACGGCTGGGCCGGGGAGGCGGGCCCGATCGTCGAGGAGATCCGGGCCAGGATGAGCGCCCGTGCCAGGGAGATCCGCCGCTTCGGCGTCGGTGGCGAGGCCCTGTACAAGCGGCTGCTCAGCCAGGGCGTCGCCGATGACATGGACCAGGCGGTCAGGGAGCTGGAGGAGCTTCGGCTGTGACGCGCCACCGGGGCGCCGGTCCCCGCTCGTCGTAGACGCCGCTCGCGCGGTGGCGGTGAGGCCGGCGCGCGTCATGCGCGCGGTGGCGCTCAGCGCCGGCGAAGGGCCAGGAGTTCCTCGATCGTCGATTCCTCCCAGAACGTGACGGCAATATTGCCTGTCTTGGCAAATTATGACAACCTTTTGGCAAAGGCAGGAAAGCTAGAGGACGGAAGAAAAGTGATGCTCTACGCCGGAGTCTCCTGGAATTCCGCAGGCTACGAAGTCGAGGTCGTCGACCAGACGGGGCGCGTGGCGCGATCCGCGGCCAGGTTCGCCGCGGACGAGCGCGACGGCATCGTCGCCTACCTGCGCCGCCTGTCCCAAGCGCCGGAGCAGCCCCTCGTGGCCGTGGTGGACAGCACCAACGGAGTCCTCGACGGCAGCCTCATGGCAGCCGGGCTCGAGGTGTACCGCGCCGACCCCTGGATGCTCGCGCGGCGGCCGGTCCTCGCCTCGGTGCCCGCGCGCGCCCTGGCCGACACCGCCAGGCGCGACCTGACACAGCTGACCAGGCTCGGCATCTCCGACGGCACGCTCACCGGCCGCCTGGAGGAGCTCCGGGCCGGCATCGCGCGCAGCGTCGCCGCCGAACAACCGCTCAAGCGGGCCGGCCGCTGGTTCGGCAACGGCTCGCGCGAGCACACCGACATCGCCCTGACCTTCGACGACGGGCCGCACCCGCCGTACACCGGAGGCGTACTCGACGTCCTGGACAGGTACGGCGTGCCCGCCACCTTCTTCTGCGTCGGCCTGCTCGCCGGGGCGCACCCCGAGGAGATCGCCCGGACGGCCGAGGCCGGTCACCTGATCGGCAACCACACCTGGTCGCACGCCTTCCTGCCCGACCTCACCCGCTCGCAGCTCGAAGAGCAGATCGAGCGCACCGACGAGGCGATCGACGGCGCGGGCGGCACCCCGACCCGCTACTTCCGCCCGCCGTACGGCGCGCGCAGCCCCGAGGTCGTCGGCTGGCTCGGCGACCACGGCGTCACCACCGTGCTGTGGGACGCCGGCGCGGCCGACTGGGCGATGCCGGAACCGGAGAAGATCGCCACCGACGTGCTGGAGCGCACCCGGCCCGGCTCGGTCATCGTGCTGCACGACGGCGGCGGCGACCGCTCGAACACCGTGGCCGCGCTTCCGGCGCTGATCGAGGGCCTGCTGGAGCGCGGGCACCGCTTCGTGCCGGTCGACGAACTGCCCCAGCCCGTGACCCGGCCCCTGGCCGAGACGGTGGAGGAGCCGGCCTGAGCATCGAGGCGAGCGGCACATGGGCCACCCAGCGGACCTGCTGACGATCGGCCGGCATCCGGGCCTCGCGGGCGCGCCGTACGAGCAGAGGCTTCTGGTGAACACGCCGGCCCGCAACGACCGATGGATGCCCGCGTTGGCCGGCCAGTGTGCCGCGAGGCTGTCACCCCAGGGGGCTTCGGGCATGGCGGTGGGGCCCGTTGTGGGGGCGCGGGGCGGCGGCGAGGGCGGTCCCTGCGGGTGTGCGGCAGCCCGGGGCGGCGGCGGGGTTCCCTGTGGGCGTGCGGCAGCCCGGGGCGGGGCGGATGGGCTGGGGTGGTCGCGGTGTGCGGCGAGGACCCGGTGTGCGGCGAGGACCCGGCGAAAAGGGGATCCGCCGCCGACCCGGTGAGGCGAAGACCGGGAGAGCGGGGTTCCGGGTGGGGTGCGAGACGCGGTCTGGCGTGAGGCGCAGGGCCGGGCCTCGGGTGGGGTCAGGGGTCGGAGCGGAGGACGCCGCGTTCTGTGGCGCGGACGCCGGCCTGGAAGCGGCTGCGGGCCCCCAGGAGTGTCATGAGTTCGGCGGTGATCCGGCGCGTGGTCCGGATGGACACGCCGAGGCGGCGGGCGATGGTCTCGTCGGTGTGGCCGTCGGCCAGCAGGCGCAGCACGGCCAGCTGCTGCGCGGTCAGCTCCTCTCCTTGGCGGCGCGGCTGCCCGGCCCCGAGTTCGGCGGAGTGCTCCCACACCGACTCGAAGTGCTCGCACAGCGCGTTGACGATCCCCGTCCCTCTGATCAGGACGGCTCCCATGGTCTCCTCCTCCGGGTTGACCGGAACCAGCGCGCTCTCCCTGTCGTAGATGAGCAGCCGCTGGGAGAGCGCCCCGTAGGTGCGCACCAGCGCGCCGGCCTCGGTCAGCCAGTGGGCGTACTCGAGGGTCAAGCTGTCGTTGTAGATGCTCTGCACGTAGATCGTCCGCATGAGGACGCCGCGGTCAAGGACGGCCTGATCGAGCGGGCGGCTGGCTTCCATGGCCTCCCTGGTCTGCGCGCCGCGGGGCGCGAAGGCCATCAGCTCGGTCTGGCAGGTGTTGGCGAGCTCTTCGATGCGGGTGCGGATCTCGTCGAGGCCGGTCAAATGGTCGACCTCGGGGTGCTGGGCCGCACGCTGTCTCGAATGTTGCTCGATGAGCTCCATCACCGCCCGCCGGTTGGCGGCCAGTTCCTGCTGGCGCTGGAGAAGCTCCTGCTCCTGGCGGGCCAGGAGAGTGGAGAACCCCACCGCGGGGGTCACCGCCAGCAGGGTCTCCGGATGTTCCCACGACGGGCGTACCAGCGATAACTCGGCCAGCTCGTCGAGGATGTGGCGCACTCGTCTCGGCGGCCAGCCGAGGAGGTCCGCCAGGTCGTTCACTCCGTACTGGGGGTTGTCAAGGATTGCGCTGTACAACGTAGCTGCGTCTGGGCCCAAACCGATGGACTCGAACACGCCGCCTCCCGAAGCTGCCAACGGGCATCGTTGGACGTTGAGTCTCCCGTGGGGATTCTACTTTGGCAATCTTGACATGGCCCTTTCCTTTGGCCACTTTTTCTCAGTTTGGCGAGCCCGGCTCGTGCTTTACCGCGGTGAGAAATAGGAGGTCCAGATAAGCCGGTGGCCGCGGGCTCCGTTTGCGCTGGTAAGCCGTTGATCCACCGCCCTGCCGACGCGCCACGCGCCGGACCCGTCAGGCCCGCCGTGGGGCTGATGTCATCCTCTACCCGCTCATCGTCACAGAGTGTGTTCGTACGAGTACGGCAGGGCGGTCAGGGGCCGGGGAGGCTGGCAGCACCCTGCCACCGCAGCTTCATGACACGACAGCATGCTGCCCTTCGAATATTCACCCCATATACTTATGGAGATCGATTGGGAGAAAGCGCTGCGGTTTTGATCAGGGATTGATGAATAGTGTATATCGTCACGGCCCGATTGAGCGGGCGGTCACCTGGAGCGAACGCAGAACGGTTCGAACTCTCCCTGCGGAGCTTCGTCGGCCGCGCGAGCGGCTTGGAGCATTTCCACGTCAGAGCAGAGCCTGACGGCATGAACGTGGTCTTTTTTCTCCTGCAGGCGACGCTTCTGGAAGCGGAGGCCAAGGCCGTCGAGATCTGCCAGCAGGCGCTGGACTCGGCCGGCCGCGGCGATTGGGTCATAACGCAGTGCATGGCCACGATCGTCGACCAGGCGGAGGACATCATCATTTCGGACTGGGCGGCCGTGCCGGTCCCGCAGTTCCCTGAAAAGGGCGCCACGGAGCGTCCGTCGACCAGGGTGCGCGGCGTCGGCCCCAGTGTGATCGGCCAGGTGAACGAGCGCTACGTCCTCGACCTGATCCGCCACTTCGGCCGGGTCTCACGGGCCGAACTGGCCAGGGTGTCCGGGCTGTCGAAGCCGACGGTCTCCTCAGCGGTCATGAACCTGGAGAACAACGGCCTGGTCGAGCGCCACGGCAAGCAGGATGGCGGTCCCGGACGGGCCGCCACCCTCTTCCGCGTGCGGCGCGAGGCCGGCTGGGTCATGGGCGTCGACGTCCGCGACGGTGTCGCGAAGTGGGCGGTCTCCCGGCTCGACGGCGACACGCGGATCACCCGCGTCTCCGCGCTGCGCGGCGAGAACGAGGCCGAGTGCTTCGACGACCTCATGCGCACCGTCGACCTGGTCTGCAAGCAGGCCGGGATCGCCCGCGAGGACCTCACGTGGGTGGTGGCGGGCTTCTCCGCGCCACCGTGCGAGGTGGCGCCCAGCCCGCAGGGGACCAGTTGCCACGCCGCCGTGGACCGCGCGCTCAGCCGCCTGTTCGGGCCGAACTACCTGGCCAGGCAGGCGGTGGAGATGGAGATGCTCTACAAGTACCGCAACAGCGACCGGCGTGCGGCCAGGGACATGGCCTACGTCGCGGTCGGCCGTTCCATCGAGATCGGCCTGATCGTGGACGGCCGGCTCCAGGCGTCGCCCGTGCCCGTCTGCGTCCCCGAGGCGCTGACGCTCGCCGGCCGCATGTCGGGCGCCGCCGAACGGCGGGTGTGCGAACGGCCGGCCGACGGCCCCGTCCAGACCGATCTCGAACGCATCCTGACCACCCGTGGCCTGGGCGAACTGTCGCTGGACGGCCTGGTGGAAGGCGCCGAGCGGGGACACGAGGGCGCACTGCGGATCGTGGCGGAGATGGCGGTGCTGACCGCCAGGCTCCTCGTCGCGCTCTCCGCGATCACCCGGCCGGAACTGGTGGTGTTCGTCGGCAGGCTGGCCGGCCTGCCGGGCTTTCCCGACCGGGTGAGCGCCGAGCTGGCGGCCATGGCCGCCTGGATGTCGCCCGAGATGGAGGTCGGCACGGGACGGGGCGAGGCCGTCCTGGACGGATGCCTGGCCGAGGGCTTCGACCTCGCGTGGAATTCCATACTCGACGACCTCGGTCGTGGATAGCGGTTTCCGAACCCCGTTCGGTTCGCCGGGTGTCCGTCCTGCCGGGACGGCAGGACGTTCCCGGGCCATTGGGCGCGCTTTCGCCTTGCGTTAAGTGCGCGTTCAATTGACCCGGGATATTCGCATGCCCTTTTATCGGGCTCATTGACACGGTCCTGCCATTGCAGGGTGCTGACACCTGAAGTCCTCGATTTCGGCATTGCGGCGGTCGAGAATCGAAAGCGAAGCAAGGGCTTCAGGAAAATGCAAGAAGGAGGAAGAACAATGATCAGCACGATGGCCAAGCGGATCGCCCTTCCCATCATCATCAGCGCCGCCGCTTTCTCTTCTGTCGCCGCGGTGTCCTCCGCCGCGTACGCCGCGGCGCCGCCCAACACGAGCACCGCCGACAAAGACACCAATGGCTGGGGCTGACCTTTCGGAATCGCCGGCAGAACGCCGTCGCATTCGTGAAAGGGCCCGGGACGATGCGCATCGCTGATCGGATCCCGGGCTCGCGCGCCGGGGGCGCGAGAAAACTGAACTTTTCCTGTGAAATTCGGGTGCAGTTGCCATTCGGGGGTTCCGATGGAAGGTCCGCACAAGCCGCATTCCGCGACCGGGATCCGTGTCCAGGACTCCTGCGCCTTCCCCGCCGCCACGGCAGGTAGCCGTACCCGGGAGCATCGCGTGTCCTCAGGGGGATACTCCGGTATCGCGATGGCCACCGCCCTCATGGCGCTCCTCACAGGAGTCTTCGCCCGAGGGAGCAGAAACATGAAGACGAGGATCGCTCCGGCCGACACGCACGCCGACCCGTCGCGGGACCCGGGCGCCTCCAGGGTGCCCGCCGTACAACCCGACCTCTCGCGGGTCGCCGCCACGCTGCCAGAAGGCGTGGAGATCGACTGGCCGTAGGCCCGGCCCGGCCGTGTTCCTCCCCGGCCGGCCGCACATCACCGCCACACCAGGACCACCGCCACACCTGGATGACCGCCGCACCTGGATCGTCGCCACACCTGGATCGCTTTCGCAGGCCGACGCCGCACGCCCGCGTCGACCCGCCCACGCGCTCGCGCAGGCAGTCCTGCGGAGCCATCCACCCAGCGCCCGCGCCGCCACCCCCAGGCCGCGCGGGCGCTGTCCTGCCCAAGACCACCGGAACCGCGCCCCGCCAGGGTCCGAAGCGCGCCCACACGGCAAGACCAAGCCCAGCCGGAGGCGACCCACGTGGCAAGGTCATGGGCACACGCAGGGCAAGACCGCCGCACGACAGGACCGCGGTGTGGGGCGCCGGGGCGGGCGCGGTGAGAGCTCCCGAGCCCGCGGTGGCATGGAAAGCCCGCAGCGGCATCGAACCGGCGCCTGGTCCCAGGGGAGAACCAGGCGCCGCCGCGATGCCGGAGCACCCGTCATGGGCCCGCCGCGGCCACGGGCTCCGCCAGCAGGTCGAGCACGATGGTGGTCTGCCGCCCGAGCGTACGGCCGGCCAGCATCGACCGGATCGGCACCCGGATCCCGAGCTCCTGGTTGACCTTCCTGGCCAGGCTCGTGATGAGCAGCGAGTCGCCGCCGAGCTGGAAGAAGTCGGACTCGGCCGTCAGATCCGACTGGCCCAGCAACTCCGCCCAGAGCCCGGCCAGCACCGCGGGCGCCTCCGAGGCCCGATCCACCGGGACGCCGTCCCAGGAGGGGCTCTCGACAACGGGCAGGGCGAGGTCGAGCTCCTTGGCGGCGGCCTCCGGAGCCACCCATCGAGGCCCGGCGAACGGATAGGCGGGCAGATGGACGCGCCGCCCGGTCCCGCACAGAGCACGCGGATCGACGGGCTGGCCGAGGGTCCACAGCCGGCCCAGTGCGTTCAGCACCTCGTCGGCCGGGCGGGAAGCGGGGCGGCCGGGGGAGAGCGGGACCGTGACCAGGTTCGCGGCCAGGTCCGACAGCGTGGTGCCAGGGCCGATCTCGACCGCGACCGCGCCGGGCAGCGAGAGGGCGGTGGAGGCCATGGCCTCGGCGTAGCGTACGGGGTGGCGGGCCTGTTCGATGAACGACTCCGGGCTCACCACCACCCCGGCGGGAATCACCCGCCCGGTGCTGTTGGCCGCGTACGGCAGCACGGGCCGGCGCAGCCGGATGTCGGTCAGCTCCATCGCCAGCTCCGGCACCGCGGGCTGGACCAGGCGCGTGTGGAAGGCATGACTCGTACACAGCCGGCGATGGACGACCTTGTCGCCCAGGGCCAGCTCGAAGCGTTCGACCGCGGCGACGGTGCCGCCCAGCACGCAGGAGCCGGCCGAGTTGACCGCGGACAGTTCCAGGTCCACCCCGGCTTCGGCGGCCAGTTTCGTGGCCTCCGCCTCCGGGCGGCCGAGCGCGATCATGGCCCCGGGCGGGCAGCCCTGCATCGCGCTGCCCCGCACGGCCACGAACCGGGCCGCGTCGGGCAGGGTGAACACCCCGGCCAGGCAGGCGGCGGTGATCTCGCCGAGGCTGTGGCCGAGCAGGGACGCCGGCCGTACCCCCAAGGCCATGAGGGCGGTGGCGGCGGCGTGCTCCAGCGCGAACAGCGACGGCTGCGCCAGCTCGGTCTCCCGCAGGCCGGCGGCGGGGAAGGCGGGATCGAGCAGCGCCCGCTCGACCCGCTCGGCGAGTTCCGGTGCGAAGCAGTCCAGGCACGCGGCCAGCGCGGCGGGGAATCCCGGCAGCGACCGCGCGAACGGCACCGCCATCCCCGGACGCTGACTGCCCTGGCCGGGGAAGAGGAAGACGACCGGAGCGGGCCCGTCCGCCGGCCGGCGCCCCCGGGCCGCGCCGTCCGACAGGGCCGAGGCCACCTCGGCCGTCGTGTGCCCCGACACCGCCAGCCGCTCCGGCAGCTCCGCCCGGCCCGCGGCCAGCGTGTAGGACACGTCGGCCAGATCGGGCTCACACGTGGCGAGGTGGCTCGCGAGCCGGCGCGCCGCCCGGTCCAGCGCCTCGGGGTCGGCCGCCGACACCAGCACGAGGTGCGCGCTCGCCCCGTCGGAGCCGTCGAGGGGGGAGAGGGCGGGGGGTTGTTCGATGATGACGTGGGCGTTGGTGCCGCCGATGCCGAAGGCGCTGACCCCCGCGCGGCGCGGCAGCGGCCCGGTCCAGGCGGAGAGCTCCTCCGGGACCCGAAGGGGCGAGTCGCCGTTCTCCAGCAGCGGGTTGAGCCTGGTGAACCCGGCCACCGGCGGCACGACGCCCTCGCGCACCACCAGCAACGCCTTGACCAGGGCGGCGAGCCCGGCGGCGGCGTCGAGGTGACCGATGTTGGCCTTGAGCGCCCCCACCGCCACCTGCCCCGGCGCCGCGCCCATGCCCTTGAGCGCCGCCGAGGCCGCCGACCACTCGATGGGGTCGCCGACCCGGGTGCCGGTCGCGTGCGCCTCCAGATAGCCGACGGACTCGGCGCCGACGCCGGCCGCGCGCAGCGCGGACCTGATCACGGCCTCCTGCCCGGCCACGGAGGGGGCGTGGTAGCCGGCCTTGGCCGCGCCGTCGTTGTTGATCGCCGTGCCGAGGATGATCCCGTACGGCGAAGGCCCGTCCGCCAAGGCGTCGGCCAGCCGCCGCAGCACCACGCAGACCACCCCGGACCCGGCGACCACGCCGTCGGCCCGCGCGTCGAACGGCCGGCAGGAACCGGCGGCCGACTGGATCCCGCCCGGCATGCACAGATATCCGGCCTGCGGGAAGCCGAGCCCGGCCGCCACGACGACGGCCTGGTCGCAGTCGCCGGAGACCAGCGCCTGCACGGCCAGGTGGACGCCGACCAGCGAGGACGAGCAGGCGGTCTGCACGGCCATGGCGGGCCCGGTCAGGCCGAGCTTGTAGGCGACGCGGCCGGCCATGAAGTCGGGCTCGGTGCCGTGGATGACCTGGTCGAGCGTGGCCGGGTCGAGCGTACGGCCGGTGACCAGGCTGCGCAGGTAGCCGCTGCCGCTGCTGGAGGCGTACACGCCGGTGCGTGGGCCCTCGCCCGGCCGTCCGGCCCCGGCGTCCTCCAGCGCCGCCCATGCCGCTTCCAGCATGAGGCGGTGCTGCGGGTCCATGAGCTGCGCCTCGCGGGCGCTGACCCGGAAGAGCGTGTTGTCGAAGCGGTCGGCGCCGTCGAGGTGGCCGCGCACGGGCACGTAGTCGGGGTCGTCGGCCAGCGCGGCGGGCACTCCGGCGGCCAGCAGCGCGGCCCTGTCGTAGCGCGTGGTGAGCACCTTCCCCGACGTCAGCGCGGCCCACCACGCGTCGAGGTCCTTCGAGCCGGGGAACCTGCCGGAGATTCCCGTCACGGCGATGTCGAGCGATCGGTCGCGGGCCATGAGCGCACCTCCCGGGAACTGTCGGGCAACAGCTTGCCTGATTTGCCAACCATGTGGCAATCTTTTGACAAGAATGGTGAGGGGAGTGGAAACCGTGCAGCCAGATCCGAGCTGGACGACGGGGCGCCCGTGCGCCTCGCTCAGCGAAGGCCTGCACGAGGTGCTCGCGCGGACGGCACTGTCACGACCGGACGCGCCCGCCTTGGTGTCGGGACACACCACCGTTACGTACGGCGAGCTCAACCGGACCGCCGACGCGTGGGCGGCCCGGCTGGCGGAGGCCGGAGTGACCCGGGGCGCCCGCGTGCCCATCCTGCTGCCGAGAAGCGTCGAACTGGTGATCGCGCTGCTGGCCGTACTGAAGACGGGGGCCGCCTACGCGCTGCTCGACCCCGCCTGGCCCGCGCGCCGCATCACCGAGGCGGCCGAGGACCTGGCCGCCGGGCTGGTGGTGTGCTGGCCGGACGCCGGCTGCCCCGACCTCGGGCTGCCGGTGTGGTCGCCGCCGGAGGGGCCGGTCACCGTACCGGACGGGTACCGGCCCGCCGCCGTCGGCGGCGGCGACCCCGCGTGCGTCTTCTTCACCTCGGGCACGACGGGACGGCCCAAGGGCGTGCTCACCCCGCACTGGGCCACGGCCCGGCTCTTCCAGCACGACGGGTTCGCCCGCTTCGGCGCCCACACGGTGATGCCGCTGGCTGCGCCGGCCCCCTGGGACGCCTTCTCGCTGGAGCTGTGGTCGGTGCTGCTGAACGGCGGCACCTCGCTCGTCGTCGAGGAGCCCTACCTGTCGGCGGGCTGCCTGCGCGCGGCCGTCGAGACCCACGGCACCGACACGGTCTGGCTCACCGGCAGCCTGTTCAACATGATCGTCGACGAGGACGTCGACGCCTTCCAGGGCCTGCGCCAGGTCATGATCGGCGGCGAACGGCTGTCGGCCGGGCACGTGGCCAGGTTCGTCGCCAGGCACCCGGTGATCGTGCTGCTCAACGGCTACGGCCCCGTCGAGAGCACCGTCTTCGCCACCACCCACCGCGTCACCGCCGCCGACTGCGAACGCCCCGGCGGCATCCCGCTCGGCCGCCCGGTCCCCGGCACCCAGGTGCATGTCCTGGACGGCGTCCGCCCCTGCGCGGTGGGGGAGACCGGCGAGATCTGCATCGCCGGAGAGGGCCTGGCCCTCGGCTACCTCGGCGACGAGGAGCTCACCCGCGCCAGGTTCACCCACGTACGGGTCGGCGGCCGCCGCACCCGCGTCTACCGCACCGGCGACCTCGGCGTCTGGAGCCCCGACGGCCTGCTGCACTTCCGCGGACGCGCCGACCGCCAGGTCAAGATCCGCGGCCACCGCATCGAGCCCGCCGAGATCGAGCGCCAGGTCGAACGCCTCCTGCCCGCGGTACGGCACTGCCGCGTGCTGCCCCGGCCCGGCGACGGCGCCGCCGCCCGCGACCTGGTGGCGTTCTGCGTGCCGGAAACCTCCGGTGACCCGCTCGATGCGGCGCTCGGCGCCCTGAACCTGGTCCTGGCCCCCTACCACCGCCCCGCGGCGGTGGTGAGCGTGCCCGCCTTCCCGGTGACCGAACGCGGCAAGCTCGACGAAGGCGCCCTCCTGTCGATGGCGCCGAGCGCCGCCGATCAGGCCGGAGCCGACATCGAGGCGGCATCCGACGATCCCGTCGACCGGCTCGTGGCCGCCGTCTTCCGCGAGGTCCTCGGCGGGCGGGACGTCCCCCGCGACGTCCCCCTCGTCGAGCTGGGCGGTGACTCGCTGGCCGCCGGGCGGGTCTGCGCCCGGCTGTCGGCCCGCCTGGACCGGCCCGTCCCCGTCTCGCGCGTCTACCGCCACCCCACCGTCGCCGCCCTGGCCGCCTGGCTGCGCACCACCGAGGGCCAGGACGGCCGGGACGGCGCCCCGGCCGCCTGCGACGTCGTCCCCCTGACCCCCATGCAGGTCGTCTACCTGACCAAGCACCTGGCCTCACCCGGCGACCGCACCGCCCACTGCCTGCTCACCTGGACCGTCGAGGGCGAGCTCGACCGCGCCGCGCTGGAGGCGGCCGTGGTCGCCGTGCACCGCAGGCACGAGCCGCTACGCGCCGTCTACCTGGCCGACCCCAGGCCCGCCGCCTGGACCTCGCCCGACATCCCGCCCCCACCCCTGGAGGTGCTCCCGGCGCGGCCGGACGTCGAGGCCGCCGCCGGCGCGTTACGCGCCGCCCTGGCCGGCCCGCTGGAGCTGACCGGCGGCGAGGTGTGGCGCACCGCGCTGGTTCCCGTGGCGCCGGACCTGGCCGTCTTCGGCGCCGCCGTCCACCACATCGCCTTCGACGGCTGGTCGGAGTCCGTCCTGGCCGCCGACCTGGCCGACGCCTACAACCACGGCCACTGCGGCCCCGCGCCCCGCCCGCCCCGCCCGCGCCGCCACCCGGTCGCCGCCGACCTCGCCGACCACCGCGACTACCTGCTCGACGAGCTCACCGCGGTCCCCGAGCTGCGCTGGCCCGCCGACGAGGTGGACCCGCTGGCCCGCGGCCCCCGCCACCTGGAGAGCCCGCTGGCCCCCGCCGTCGTGGCCGGGGTCGACGAACTGGCCGCCCGGCTCGGCGTCACGCGCTTCGCCGCGCTGCTCGCGCTGTGCGCGAGCAGCCTGGCCGAGGTGACCGGCCAGCGCGACTTCGCCGTCGGCGTCCCCATCGCCCAGAGGTACGGCCCCGCCCTCGACCGGGTCGTCGGCTGCCACATCAACATGCTCGGCGTCCGCCTGCGCGGCGGCGCGCTGGACGGCGGCCCGGCCGCGGTGAGGGAGACCGGGAACGTCGTCGCCAGAGCGTTCGCCGCCCAGGACGTGCCCTTCCCCGAGGTGCTGCGGCTGGTGAACCCGCCGCGCACCGGCCGCCCGCCGATCTACCAGACGCTCTTCGCCCTGCAGGACAACGCGCCCGCCGGGCTCGCGCTGAGCGGGCTCAGGACGGCCTTCGTGCGGCAGCCGTACCTGGAACTGCCGCTTGAGCTGCACACGGAGCTGTGGCCGCGCGCGGACGGCGGCCTGCGGATGGTCGTCTCCTACCGGCCGCAAATGGTCGCGGAGAGCACCGCCGAGGAGTTCGCCAAGCGCTTCACCGACCGTCTGCACACCATTCCGTCATGAGCCCGGCCATGACGGCGCCCACGATCGAGCCCGCCGCCCCGGCGTCAGCGGTCAGGCCTTGCTGTAGAGCGTGGTGGCCAGGATCTTCCAGATCTCGGCCGCCAGCTCGACGTTGAGGGCCTCCTGCGCCTGCGTGGCGAGGGTGCGCAGCGCGGTGTTGCCCTCCTCGACCTGGCCGTCGAGGATGAGCAGCTGGCTGCTTAGCGCCTGGAACCTGATGCGGTCGCGGAAGGACAGCAGCAGCTCGCCCGCCTCGCCGATCCGCTCGACCAGCTCGCGGGCCTGCTCGATCCGGCCCTCCTCGAAGGCCAGGTGGGCGCGGAGCGTGAGCAACTGCTGCTGGTGCAGGTCGGTGCCGACCAGGGCGAGCACCGGCCCGACCTCGTCCAGCCTGGCCGCGGCCCGGTCGGTCAGTGGCGGGGTGATCTGCAGGTAGAGCGAGGCGGCGGCCAGCCGCAGCCGCGTCCACAGCTGCAGGTCGACCCGGCTGTCGAGGCCCCGCAGCGCGCGCTCCAGAGCCTCCAGGGCGCCTGAGTAGTCGCCCTGCCGGATGCGGACGGTGGCCGAGGCCCACAGCGCCTTGATGAACAGCGTGCCGCCGGCCTGCTCCGTCACCTCGCACAACTCGTCGGCGTGGGCCCTGGCCTCGGCCAGCCGGCCGGCCTCGGCCTCGGCCGAGACCAGCGCCTGGAGCGCGCCGGCCCGGTCGGCGGCGGACAGGTCGGGGGAGAGCGTGTAGGCCTCGTGGGCGTGGTCGCGAGCCGTTGTACTGTCGCCGAGGGCCTGCACACACCGCGACAGCTCGGTACGCGAGCGGGCGCGCAGCTCGGGCGAGCCCAGGCTGTCGCTCAGCGCGACCAGCTCACCCAGGAGCTCCAGCTCCTCGTCGTGGCGGGCCTGGCCGCCGCGGATGCGGGCGAGCAGCCACATCGCCTGCCAGGTCAGGGCCGGGTTGACGCGGTCGTCGGCGCGCAGGGCGTCGGCCAGGGCCTCGCCCGGGTCGCCGGTCTCCTCCGCTGAGGTCACCGAGGCCAGCACCTGCGCCAGCGACTGCGGTTCGTGCGCGGCGTCGAAGGACGACACCGGCACGCCGAGGCGCTCCGCCAGGTGCTCGACGACGCGGGCGGTGGGCGGGCGGGCGCCGGACTCCAGCCGGGAGAGATAGCCGGTGGACAGCCCGCCGGCGGCGAGCGCGGCCTGAGACAGCCCGCGTTCGAGACGGAGCGCCCTGAGGCGGTGGCCGAAGGCCGGTTGAGCGAGCATTCCTTCTCTCAGCAGACATTATGAGGCGTGTGCATTGTGTCAGAAACTAATCACATTGTGCCAGAAATGGCAACGTGATGTCGGTCATCGATGACGGGATGTGACCTTGGCAACACGCTGCAATGGGCACATGCTGCCGCACACAGATGCTGCAGGGGTGGTGGTATGCCGGTAAATGTGTAAGTCATGACACTCACGGGGATAGCGGGGGCGTCGCCGGCCATTGCCGGTCTTTGTGGAGTACGCGCGGTCGCCTTCGACTTTAACGGCACCATCACCCGCGACGACGAACTGCGATATCTCCTGTACGCCGAAACCGCCGCCGAGCTCGGCGTGGAGCTCGACCGCCCTTTCTTCCGCGCCAGGCTCGGCGGCCCGAGCGACCGGGACCTGTCCATGAGATCCACCGTGCCTTCCGCCTGCCGCCACCGGCGCCCGAACAGCTCGAACGGCCGGGCCGGGCCCGCCTGGCGCGCCACCTGGCTCGCCTGCGCGCGGTGTCGCCGGTCCGGCCCGACGCGGCCGTCCTGATCCGGCGCCTCGCCGTCCACCTGCCGCCGGTCCTCGCGGGACTCGCCCACCTGTTCGCGGCCGTTCTCGGAAAACCACACCCGGAGGGATATATCACGGCGATGGAGCGCCGCGCCGAAATAGTCCCGAGGTTGCGCCCCGAAGACATCGTTGTCTTCGAGGATTCGGCGCCGGGAATTTCGGCCGCCGGTGCCGCCGGAATGCGTACCGTGTCCGTTCACCCGGCCGCCGGAAAGCACGCCGACCTGATGCGCACCGCCATGGGCGAAATGGAGTTGGCACGAGAGGGGCCGACAATTGGCTGGCCTGAAGCTGAGCGTCGCGCTCATGTATCACCCGAGCCGGGAAACGGCCGCCAAGGCGCTCGCAGCGCAGCGCGCGGAGCTTTCACCCCGGCTCGTCGCCGGCCCGCCCGGCCACGGCATCGCCCTCTCCGTCAGCAGCGGCGGCCCCGCGCAACTCCTACCTGTTCCGCCGGGCGGCGCCGCTCTCGCGCCACGAGCGCACCCCGACACGGGGCTTCCTGCTGCCCGCCGGCCACGCCCGCGCGCCGGCCAGGCGCCTGGCCGAGGTGCCGGACGAGGTCCGCGCCTGCGTGGCCTCGTGGCCGGCGGATGGGCTGAGCAGGGAGGACGAGGCTCGCCTGGACGTCTACGGCCGGGCGGAACTCGCCGACATGCGCGGCGGCGACGCTGGTCGCCAGCCTGGAATGATCTTCAGAAGGAGGTCCCAAGTGAGATGTATCCGACGCTGCCCTTCGACCTGCTGTCACGGATGGCCCGGTGTCCCTCGCCACCCGGAAACCCGCAGGCTTTCGCGCGAACCCCGGTGAGAGCGTGGCGACCCCGAAGGCGCCGGCTCGGCAGCGCGGCCGGTCGTCTGCCGGGGTTTCCGCGTGGCCGCCTCCCCGGCCGGCCGCCGCCGGGCCGGGGGGGCGCGGCGGACGCTTCCGAGGAACTGCCGCGGCCGTCGTGGAGTGAGGATCAGGTGGGGGCGCCGGGGGCGAGGGAGGCGGTGATGCCGTCCAGGACGAGGGTGAGTTTGCGGTCGAACCAGGTCGCCGCCGGCTCGTTGAGCGCGGCGCGCATCAGGGCCTCGATCTCGGGTCCCACCCCGTCCGCCCACGCGTCCGCCGTCGCCACCCGCACCGGCCCGTCCGCCGCGGGCCGGTCCATCTGCTGCCCCCGCCCGAACACGTCCACCGTCAGGTCGAAGACCGTGTCCACCGCGAGGAAGGCCCGCTCCGGCGTGAACCCGCACGAGACCAGCAGCCGCACCGCCGCCCCGAACCGCATCATGATCTGCGAGGGGAAGCGCGTCAGCCGCAGGAACTCCTGGATGAGCCCCGGATGCGCGTCGAGCAGCCGCCAGATCGCCCACGCCTGCGCGCGCAGGTCGGCCCGCCAGTCGCCGGTGGGCCGCGGCCACTCGGCCCGCTGCATGGCCCGGTCGATGGCCAGGATGACGAGCTCCTGCCGGTCGGTCACGTGCCGGTAGAGGGCGGAGTGGCTGACGTGCAGGCGCTCGCCCACGGTGGCCAGCGTCAGGTTGTCGAAGCCGACGGCGAGGGCGGCGTCGGCGATGGCCGGGCGCGTGATGCGGGGCGGCCGCCCGCGGGGGCGGCCGAGTACTCGCCACTGGGGTCGTTCCTCGGCCATGGCCCCATTGTCCCCTACGCCCGCCCGGCCAGCCTCCACCCCCGCGCGCGCGACCGTTCCCGCCAGAACGCCGCGTAGCGCCCGTCGCGCGCGAGCAGTTCGTCGTGGGTGCCGAGCTCTGCCACCCGCCCGGCCTCCAGGACCACGATCTGGTCGGCGCGCGCGATCGTCTGCAGCCGGTGCGCGATGACCAGCAGCGTGCGCTCGCGGGCCAGCGCCGACAGGGCGTCCACGAGCGCCGCCTCGTTCTCGGGGTCGAGCGCGGCCGTGGCCTCGTCGAGCAGCACGATCGGGGCGTCCTTGAGCAGGGCGCGGGCGATGGAGACGCGCTGGCGTTCGCCTCCGGACAAGGTGGCGCCGCCCTCGCCGACCCGGGCCTGCCAGCCGCCGGGCAGCCGCTCGACGATCTCGTCCACGCGCGCCGCCCGCCCGGCCGCGCGTACCTCCTCGTCGGTGGCGGCGGGACGGCCGAGGCGGATGTTTTCCTCGACGCTGCCCTCGAAGAGGTAGACGTCCTGGAACACCATGGAGACCATGCCCATGAGCCGCTCGGTGGACAGCTCGCGCACGTCCTGGCCGCCGACGCGCACGGTTCCCGAGCCGGTGTCCCAGAAGCGGGCGATGAGGCGGGTGAGCGTCGTCTTGCCCGAGCCGGACGGGCCGACGAGCGCGGTCATGGTGCCGGGGGCGACGGTGAAGGAGACCTCGCGCAGGACGGGCGCGTCGCCGTAGGAGAAGCCGACGTCCTCCAGCTCGACCGACGGTACGGCGGGCTCCTTCGGCGAGCCGGGCTCGGGCAGCGCGGGCGTGTCCAGGAGCTCGTTGACGCGCGCGAGGCTGCCCCGCGCCAGCCGCAGCTCGGCGCCCACGTCCGCGGCGGCCAGCAGCGGCTCGGTGAAGCGCACGGCGAGGACGAGCACGCCCGCCAGCTCCGGCACGTCCACCGAGCCGCCGAGCGCGAGCGCGCACCCGGCGATCAGCGTGACGGTGAAGGCGAGCTGCACCGACAGCGCCACCGCGCCGAGGCCGGGCAGCGCGGTGCCGAGCAGCCTGCGCAGCGCGGTGCGCTGCCGCGACAGCGCCGTGTCCAGCAGCTCGAAGCCCTCGCTGGTACGGCCGAAGGCGCGCAGCACCGCCTGCTGCTGGGCGAACTCCACGACCCGGTCGCCGGCCTCGGCGGCGGCGTCGTGCATGGCGGCGTCGTTGCGCTGCACGAGCGCGGCGGTCCAGCGGAAGGCCAGCCAGATCAGCGGCGCCGTGGCCAGCGCGGCCAGGGCCAGCCGCCAGTCGAAGAAGAGCATGCAGACCAGGACGGTCGCCGGTGTCACGACCGCGGTCACCAGCACCTGCATGAGGTGGGCGGGCACGCTCATGACGTCCATGACGCCCTTTCCCGCCAGCTGCCCGAGCCGGCCCACGCGGTCGCCGCCGAACCAGCCGACCGGCAGCGTGGCCACGTGGTCGCCGATGCGGTGGAACAGGCCGCGCATGGCCGACAGGCCGACGGCGTAGCCGTACCGGGACTGGATGTAGTGCGCGACGGCGGTGGCGGCGACGACGGCGGCGAAGACGGCCAGCCAGCCCGTCGCGGACTGGCCGTCGAGCAGCGCCCGCAGGACCGGCACGAGCAGCGCGAACGTCAGCCCTTGCAGGACGGCGTAGACGGCGGTGATGGCGAGCTGCCGCTGGAAGCTCGCACCCAGGAGGGCGGTGAGGCTGCGGATCATCGGACGACCTCCTCGTCGTGGGTCCAGTCGCGTTCGCTCGCGCGGGCGTAGGCGGCCCACTGGCGGGCGTAGGGCCCGTCCTGGGCCAACAGGTCCGCGTGCACCCCGCGCTCGCCCACGGCGCCGCCGTCGAGCACGAGGATCTGGTCGGCCCCGGTGATCGTGGACAGCCGGTGCGCGATGACCAGGAGCGTGCGCCCGGCGACCAGGGTCGACAGGGCGTCCTGGATGGCCGACTCCGACTCGGGGTCGGCGAACGCGGTGGCCTCGTCGAGCACCAGGATGGGCGCGTCGGCCAGCAGCGCGCGGGCGATCGAGACCCGCTGGGCCTCGCCGCCGGACAGGTGGGCGTCCTCGCCGATCACCGAGTCGTAGCCGCGCGGCAGGGCCAGGACACGATCGTGGATCTGCGCCGCCCGCGCCGCCCGCTCGATCTCCTCCGCGCTCGCGCCGGGACGGCCGAGCGCGATGTTGGCGGCGACGGGGGCGCGCAGCAGCTGCACCTCCTGGAAGACGAAGCCCACGTGCCGGTAGAGCCGGTCGGAGCCGATCGCACGCACGTCCCGCCCGCCGATGAGGACGGCGCCCTCGGTGACGTCGTGGAAGCGGGGCAGCAGCTTGGCCAGCGTCGACTTGCCCGACCCCGACGGGCCGACCAGCGCGGTGACCGTGCCCGGCTCCATGACCAGGTCGATATCGCGCAGCACCTGGGCCTCGCCGTCGTAGGAGAAGCCCACGCCGCGGAACTCCACCCGGTGGCCCTCCGGCGCGACCGGCTCCTCCGGCTCGGGCAGGACCGGGCTGTCCAGCAGCGCGGCGACCTTCCCCGCCGACTCCGCCGCCCTGCGCAGCCGCATCGAGCCCATGTCGAGCGTCAGGAACGGCGCGGTCAGTCCCACGCCGACCAGCGCGAACGGCAGCACGTCCGGCGCGGCCAGCCAGCCCCGCGAGACGAACAGCGCGCCGCCGGCCAGCACGACGAGCAGCATCGTCGGCGGCGAGATCAGCGCCATGCTGAGCCCGCTGAGCCGCAGCATCGGCCGTACCCAGGCGCCGAAGAAGTCGGCGAAGTCGTCCACCGCCTCGGCGAAGCGCCGGTAGGAGCGCTGGGTCTGGCCGAACGTCTTGATCACCGCGATGCCGCGCACGAACTCGACGACCGCCGCGTTGATCCGCTCGTTGGCCTCCGCCCAGCGGCTCATCTGCTCGCCGAACCCGCGCATCATCACCGCGAAGGCCACCGCGAACAGCGGCACCGGCAGCAGCGTGACCAGCGTGAGCCGCCAGTCCACGGTCAGCAGGTACGCCAGCGCCGCCAGCGGCGTCACCACCGCCGCCAGCAGGTCGAGCAGCGCGTGCGCGACCAGGTGGTGCATCTCCCTGACATCGTCCTGCACGGCCTTCTTGACCTGGCCGGAGTTGCGGTCGGTGAACCAGCCGAGCGGCACCCTGGCCAGATGCGCTGCCATCCGCCTGCGCAGGTGCAGCTGCAGGTCGGCGTCGGCGAAGTGCATGATCGCGCCGGCCGCGCCGAAGGCGAGGAAGCGCACCAGCAGGCCGCCGATCGCCACCGCCGCGATGGCCCAGACCCGTCCTCCGTCGGGCGGGCCCGGAGCCAGCAGTTCCCTGGCCAGTTCCGCCACGCACACGAACGGCACCAGCGCCGACACCGCGTACACCACCTGCAGCGCCGACGCCGCCACCACCCGGCCGCGGATCGGCGCCATGAGCTCCATCAGCGCCGCGCGATCGCTCATCGGGGGCCTCCCTGGTCGTTGAGGAGAGCGGACAGCATGGGGCGGAACTTCAGCCACGTCTCGGCCAGCTCCCGCTCCGGGTCGGAACCGGCGACGATGCCGCAGCCGGCGAAGAGGGTCGCGACGGCGCCGTCGAGCAGCGCCGAGCGGAGCGCGACCGCGAAGTCGCCCTCGTGGTCGGCGTTCACCCAGCCGATCGGGCCGGCGTACCAGCCCCGGTCGAACCCCTCGGCCGCGCGCAGCCAGCCGAGCGCCTCCGCGCGCGGGTGGCCGCCGACGGCGGGCGTCGGATGCAGCCGCTCCACGAGATCGAGCACACCGGTCGTCTCCGGGTCGGCGATCCGGCCGCGCACCCGGCTGTGCAGGTGCCGTACGTGCGGCAGGTCGAGCACCTCCGGCTCGTCCGGCGCCTCCACCTCATGGCACACCTCGGCCAGCGCGCCGCGCAACATGTCGGTGACGATGGCCTGCTCGCGCCGGCACTTGGCGTCACCGAGCAGTTCCGCGCGCAGCCGGGCGTCATCGCCGCCGGTGCTCCCGCGCGGCAGCGTGGCGGCCAGGCTCATCGTCTCGGCCCGCCCGCCGCGCACCGCCACCAGCCGCTCGGGAGTGGCGCCGGCGAAGGTCCGCGTGCCGGTCCCGGCCGCGAAGACGGTGGCGCCGGGCTGGGCGCCGACGAGCGTGTGCAGCAGCCCGCCCAGGTCCGGCGGGTACGGCAGGCGCACCCGCAGCCGGCGGGCGAGCACGACCTTGCTGAACCGGCCCGCCTCGATGCGGCCGACGGCCCGCGCCACCATCGCCTTCCACTCCCCGGCCGTGGGCAGTTCCTCGATCGCGGCGCCGGTGACCGGAAGCGGCGGGCAGGGCCGTACGACGGTGCCGGCCAGCCAGCTGACGGCGCGCCAGGCCGTACGGGCGGCATCGTCCTCGACGCCGTGGACCGGATCGGCGCGGGCGGCCAGGCACAGCGTGGCCGGGCCGCGGGCGCGCTGCGCGACCAGCACGCGCGGCACCCACATGAGCGAGCCGGGGCCCTCGCCGAAGGAGAACGCGCCCACCAGCGCGGGCGTGGCGCGCTCGCCGGGGCCGCCGCAGACCATCGTGCGCGCGGTCCGCTCCCACGCCTGGCGCACCTCGGCGAAGCGGTTCGGTCCCTCGGCGGGGAAGGCGATCGCGCGGTCCATGGCCAGGATCGTGAGGTCCCCCGAGGACCAGAAGAACGTGCTGCGCGACGGCGCGGACGGCAGCAGCGGCTCCACCCGCTCGATCTCCTCGCGCCACAACGCCAGGACGGGGTGCCCGGCGTTCCTGGCCTCGGCCGCGGCCTTGGCGCAGATCTCCTCGAACTCGGCGTGCATCAGCCGACCATGGCGGTCAGGGCCTTTTTGCTGACCTTGCCGAGAGGGGTGAGGGGGAACTCCGCCATGATCCACAGCCGGTCGGGCACCTTGAAGGCGGCCAGCCCGCGCTCGTGCAGGAACGCGGCCAGCTCGGCCAGCGTCGGCGGCTCGCCGCGCGGCACCACGCAGGCGCAGCCGCGCTCGCCGAGCACCTCGTCGGGCACGCCGACCAGCGCGACCTGGCGGACCTTCGGGTGGGCGAGCAGGTGGTTCTCGACCTCCTCGGCCGCGATCTTGTCGCCGCCGCGGTTGATCTGGTCCTTCACCCGTCCCTCGAAGACGATGTGGCCGGTCGGCAGCAGCCGGACCAGGTCGCCGGTGCGGTAGAAGCCGTCGGAGGTGAAGGACTGCGCGTTGTGCTCGGGGGAGCGGTAGTAGCCGCGGATCGTGTACGGCCCGCGGGCCAGCAGCTGCCCGATCTCGCCCGGCGGCACGTCCCTGTCCTCCTCGTCGACCACGCGCGTCTCGTCGGCCGGCGAGACCGGCAGCCCCTGGCTGACCAGCACTACCTCGGGCGGATCGGCGGGCCGGTGGAAGCCGCACAACCCCTCGGCCATGCCGAACGCCTGCTGCAGTCGGCAGCCGAGCGCGGGCTCGACCCGGGTGGCGAGCTCGTCGCTCAGCTTGGAGCCGCCGATCGTGACCCGCCGCAGGCTCGACAGGTCGTGCTCGCCCCACTCGGCGGCCTCCATCCAGAGCAGCGCGACGCCGGGCACGAGCCCGGTCTCGGTGACGCCCTCCCGCTCGACCAGCGGGAACGTCTCGTCGGGGCTCGGCCCGGATGCCAGCACGAGCGTGCCGCCGGCGTGGACGGTGGCCAGCAGGCCGTGGGTCAGCGGCCAGTTGTGGCCCAGCGGCAGGCTCACCAGGTGAACCGTGCTCGCGTCGTAGTCACAGGCCTCGGCCACGGCCCGCCCGCTGTAGGCCCACTCCTGGTGGGTGCGGGGGACCAGCTTGGGCACGCCCGTGGTGCCGCCCGACAGCAGGAACAGCGCCACGTCCGCCGGGTCGGGCCGGGGCAGCTCGACCGGGCCGGCCTCCGGGATCGTCGTCAGCACGTGTTTGAGCGCGGGCAGGTCCGCGCGGACCTCCTCGGCGAGCTGCCGGTACTCGGGCTCGTCGGGGATGGCGTAGGCGACCGCGCCGGTGAACGCGCAGAAGTACCCGATCTCGCTGGAGCGATGGGCGGGCAGCGCGAACACCGGCAGCGCGCCGAGCCGGAACAGCCCGAAGATCAGCGCGACGAAGCCGGCGGTGTTGGGCAGCTGGACCACGACCCGGTCGCCCGGTCCGATGCCCAGCGCGAGCAGGCCGGCCGCGACCCGGTCGGCCCAGGCGTCCAGTTCCGCGTAGGTGTATCTCTCCTGTCCCACGACCAGGGCGGGCCGCTCGCCGCGTTCGCGCGCCCGGGCGCGCAACATCTCGCCCAGCGTCTCGTCTTTCCAGTACCCGGCGGCGCGGTATCGCTCCGCGAACTCCTCCGGCCAGGGCACGCACCCGTCCAGCACAGAACCGTCCTCTCGCCCGATGTCTACGGGGTTCCCGATTTTGTTACAGGGAGTCTTGATTAGGCAAGGGTTACCTAACTATTGTCGCGGTGGCCCCGGCAAGCTGACCGATAAGGGAAATCTGTGCTGTCTTTGGAGTCCATGCGTGCCGACATCGCGGCGCAGCTCGACATCTCCCCCTCCGTCATCTCCGACGACGCCGACCTGATCGGGCTCGGCCTGGACTCGTTGCGCGCCATGCGGCTGGCCGGCCGGTGGCGGCGGGCCGGCGCCCGCATCGCCTTCGCCGACCTGGCCGGGGAGACCACGCTGGCCGCCTGGTGGGCCCTGGTCTCCACCCGCCTGAGCGCGCCGCCGGCCGCCGCCGCCGCGCCCGTGGACGAGGGCGCGCCGTTCCCGCTGACACCCGTCCAGCTCGCGTACGCCATCGGGCGGGCCGACGGGCAGGTGCTCGGCGGCGTGGGCTGCCACGCCTACCTCGAGTTCGACGGCCGCGACGTCGAGCCGGAACGGCTGGAGGCGGCCGTGCGCGCGCTCGTGCGCCGCCACGGGATGCTGCGCGCGGTCTTCCACGACGACGGCACCCAGCAGATCACCGAGACCGGCGCCTGGCCGGGACTGACCGTCTACTCCTCCGGGGCCGAGAGCGTGCGCGCCGAGCTGTCGCACCGCCGCTTCGACGCCGCGCGCGGCGAGCTGTTCGACGTACGGCTGTCGCTGCTGCCCGGCGGAGCCACGCGGGTCCACGTCGAGGTCGACTTCCTGGCCGCCGACGTGCTCGGCCTGCAGATCTTCCTGCGCGACCTGGCCAGGCTCTACCTCGGCCGCGACCTGCCCGGCCTGGACTGCTCCTTCCCCCGCTACCTGGCCGCCAGGCCGGCGCCGCCGGAGCCCGACCGCCTCCACTGGGAGGGCCGCCTGGCCGAGCTGCCCGGCCCGCCCCAGCTCCCGCTCGCCGCCGACCCGGCCGCGATCATCGCGCCGCGCTTCGTACGCCGCGAGCGCTGGCTCGACATCGACACCTGGAAACTGCTCAAGGAGCAGGCACGCGAGCACGGCCTGACCCCGGCCATGGTCCTGGCCACCGCCTACAGCGAGGTGCTTGCCGCCTGGAGCGCCGAGCCGCGCTTCCTGCTGAACGTGCCGCTGTTCGACCGCGACGAGACCGTGCACCCGTCCGTGCCGCACCTGGTGGCCGACTTCACCAACCTCATCCTGCTGGAGGCCGACCTCACCGAGGGGGAGTCGTTCGCCGGCCGCGCGCGGGCCCTGCAACGGCGCTTCCGCACCGACGCCCGCCACACCGGGCACTCCGGCGTGGACGTGCTGCGGGAGCTGGCCAAGCGGGGCAGCCCGGCGGCGGCGCCCGTCGTCTTCGCCTGCAACCTGGGCACCGAGCTGATCGCCCCCGAGGTGCGCGAGGCGTTCGGCGAACCCGGCTGGATGATCACCCAGACGCCGCAGGTATGGCTGGACCACCAGATCAACGAGTACGACCACGGGCTCCACCTGGCCTGGGACGCCGTCGAGGAGCTGTTCGCGCCCGGCGTGCTCGACGCCATGTTCGGCACCTATGGGGCGTTGCTGGAGCACCTGGCGCGGGCCGACTGGTCGGTTCCCTCGCCCCTGCCGCTGCCGGAGGACCAGCGGAGGGTGCGGCGGGCGGTCAACGACACGGCGGCAGCCGTACCGGAGGGGCTGCTGCACGACGCGTTCTTCGAGCGGGCCGCCCGCGAGCCCGCCCGCCCGGCCCTCGCCGGCGACTTCGGCGCCGCCACCTACGGCGAGCTGGCCGCCGACGCCCTGCGGGTGGCCGGACGGCTGCGCGCCCAGGGGGTACGGCCGGGCGACGCGGTGGCCGTGACCCTGCCCAAGGGACCGGGACAGGTGACGGCGGTGCTCGGCGTCCTGGCCGCGGGCGGCGTGTACGTGCCGGTCGGCGTCGAGCAGCCGCCCGCCCGCCGCGAGCGCATCCTCACCCGGTCGGCCGCCGCGCACGTCATCGACGCCGCCTGGCCGCACACGCCCGCCGACCCCCTGCCCGCGCCCGTCCGGGTGGATCCGGGTTCGTCCGCGTACGTCATCTTCACCTCCGGCTCCACCGGCGAGCCCAAAGGCGTGGAGGTCGCCCACCGGGCGGCCCTGAACACCGTCGCCGACATCGGCGAGCGCTACGGTGTCGGCCCCGACGACCGGGTGCTCGCCCTGTCAGCCCTCGACTTCGACCTGTCGGTCTACGACCTGTTCGGCGTCCTCGGCGCGGGCGGCACGCTCGTGCTCGTCGAGGAGGACCAGCGCCGCGACGCCCAGGCCTGGGCCCGCCTGTGCGCCGAACACGGCGTCACCCTCTGGAACACCGTGCCGACCCTCCTGGACATGCTGCTCGTCACCGCCCCCCAGCTGCCGCCGTCCCTGCGCCTGGCGCTGGTCTCCGGCGACTGGGTCGGCCTCGACCTGCCCGGCCGCCTCGCCGCCCAGAGCGGCGGACGCTGCCGCCTGGTCGCCCTCGGCGGCGCCACCGAGGCCGCCATCTGGTCGAACGCGCACGACGTCACCGGCGTGCCGCCGCACTGGACCTCCATCCCGTACGGCCGGCCGCTGCGCAACCAGCGCTACCGCGTCGCCGGCCCCACCGGCGCCGACCGCCCCGACTGGGTGCCCGGCGAGCTGTGGATCGGCGGCGCGGGCCTGGCCACCGCCTACCGGGGCGACCCCGAGACCACGGCGGCGCGCTTCGTCGAACACGACGGCGAGCGCTGGTACCGCACCGGCGACCTCGGCCGCTACTGGCCCGACGGCACCCTGGAGTTCCTGGGCCGGACCGACCAGCAGGTCAAGATCCGCGGCCACCGCATCGAGCTGGGCGAGGTCGAGGCGGCCCTGGAGTCGCACCCGGGGGTCGCCCGCGCCGTGGCGGTCGCCACCGGCCCCCGCACCCACCGCCACCTCCACGCCTTCGCCCTGGCGGCCGGCCCCACGCCGGCGGAGGAGGACCTGCGCGCCCACGCGGCGCGGCTGCTGCCCGGCCACTCCGTCCCGTCGGCCGTCACCCTGGTGGAGAGCCTCCCGCTGAACGCCAACGGCAAGGTCGACAGAGGAGCCCTGGCGGCCCTCGCGCGCCGGCCCGTACCGGAGGAGATGGCAGGCGGGCGGGCTCCGGAGGGTCAGGTGGAGGAGACGGTCGCCGCGATCTGGGCCGACCTCCTGGAGGTGCCCGAGGTGAGCAGGGACTCCGGGTTCTTCGCCCTGGGCGGCGACTCCCTGCTGGCCACCCGCCTGATCGCCCGCCTGCGCGCGGCCGGGATCGCCGACGCCAAGCTCAGCGTCCTGTTCCAGCGCCCCACCCTGAGCGCCTTCGCGGCCACCCTCACCCTCGGCGACGCGGCAGGCCTCGCCCCCGAGATCCGCGCGGACGAGGAGCACCGCCACACCCCGTTCCCGCCCACCGAGGTCCAGCGCGCCTACTGGCTGGGCCGGGCCGGGCACTTCACCCTGGGCGGCGTCGGCTGCCACTTCTACACCGAGTACGACGGCGACATCGACCTCGACCGCCTGGAAGAGGCCTGGAACCGCCTGATCGCCCGCCACCCGATGCTGCGCGTCGTCTTCGGCGCCGACGGCCTGCAGCGCGTCCTGCCCGAGGTGCCGCGCTTCACCATCCGGCGCGAGGACTCCGTGGACGAGCTGCGCGAACGCATGTCCCACCAGGTCCTGGACCCCGCCGTCTGGCCGCTGTTCGACGCCCGCGCCGTACCCCACGAGCAGGGTGTACGGCTCGGCGTCAGCTTCGACAACATCGCCATGGACGCCCTCAGCACCATGGTCTTCCTCAGCGAGCTCGACCGCCTCTACCACGACCCCGGCGCCCAGCTACCCCCGGTCGAGGTCACCTTCCGCGACTACCTCCTCGCCCAGCACCCCGACCCCGCGGTCTTCGAACGGGCCAAGGACTACTGGTCGGCCCGCCTGCCCGGCCTGCCGCCCGCGCCGCGCCTGCCGCTGGCGAGGCGGCCCGAGGAGGTGGAGCGGCCGAGGTTCGCGCGCCGCGAGGCCAGGCTGCCCGCCCGGCTGTGGCGGCTGGTCGGCGGGCTGGCGCGGGGACACGACCTGACGCCGTCCACGGTGCTGGCGGCGGCGTTCGGTGAGGTGCTGGGGGCGTGGAGCGGGCAGCGCGAGCTGACGCTGAACCTGACCCTGTTCGACCGGCGCGAAGCGCACCCGCACATCCACCGCGTCCTCGGCGACTTCACCTCGCTCATGCTGGTCGCCCACCGCGCGGGCGGCGGCTGGCTGGAGGGGGCGCGCGGGCTGCAGGAGGAGGTGTGGCGCGGGCTTGAGCACGGCGAGGTGTCGGCCGTGTGGGTCATGCGCGAACTGGCCCGCCGGGCCGCCGCCGCGGCCATGACCATGCCCGTGGTGTTCACCAGCACGCTCGGCGTCGCCGACCCGTCGCTGACCGCGGGACCGTCCTTCGCCCGCCCGGTGTGGGGCGTCTCGCAGACGCCTCAGGTGTGGCTCGACTGCCAGGTGGGCGAGGTGGACGGCGAGCTCCTGGTCCGCTGGGACGCCGTCGAGTCCCTCTTCCCGCCCGGCGCCCTGGACAGCGCCTTCACCACGTACCTGCGGGTCCTGGAGTGGCTGGCCACCGCCGACTGGGCCACCCCGCCCGACCCGCTCGCCCACTACGCCACCGGCGCGGCGGAAGTCCGTCCGGCCCCGTCGGAGGCTTTGGCGGCCGGGCACGAGGCGGGGGTGCCGCGGGGCGGGCTGGAGACGGAACTGGCCGCCGTCTGGGCGGAACTGCTGGGCACGCCCGTCATGGACCGGGTGGACAACTTCTTCGCGCTGGGCGGCGACTCGCTGCTGGCCACGCGGATGGCGGCGATCGCCGCCGAACGGCTGGGCGTGGAGGTGCCGCTGCGGCGCTTCTTCGCCGACCCGACGCTCGCCGGGTGCGCGCGGGCCATGGACGACATCGAGGAGGGGACGCTGTGAGAGGTGGGGACGTCGTGAGTGGAGGTGCCGCTGTGAGAGGCGGGGGCGCCGTGAGCGGGCCGCCTGCCGTGCACGAGCTGATCGCCGAGCTGGAGACGGCGGGGATCAGGCTGTGGGAGGACGATGGACGGCTGCGGTTCCGCGCGCCGAAGGGCGCGCTGACGCCCGAGCGGCGCGCGGCGGTCCAGGCCGTCAAGGGGGAACTCCTGGAAATTCTGCGGCGCGAGGCGGCGGCGGAGGTGCTGACGGCCGATCCGGCGGGGCGCTTCGAGCCGTTCCCGCTGACGGACGTGCAGCAGGCCTATCTGCTGGGGCGCAACGACGCGTTCGGGTACGGCGGGGTCGCCTGTCACGGGTACGTGGAGGTGACCTTCGCCGAACTGGACCCGGTGCGGGCGCAGGCGGCGTGGCGGGCGCTGATCGAGCGGCACGACATGCTGCGGGCCGTGGTGCACGCCGACGGCTACCAGCAGGTGCTGCCGGAGGTGCCCGACTACGAGATCCGGGTGACGGACCTGCGCGGGGTGGATCCCGGGGCGGCGATCGCGGCGATCCGCGAGGAGATGGGGCACACCGTCTACCCGGCGGGGGCGTGGCCGCTGTTCGAGCTGCGGATCACGCTGACGGACGAGGGCGCGGTCCTGCACGCCTCCATTGATCTTCTTATTTCTGACTATGTCAGCATTCAGGTGCTTTTGAGGGAGTTTCAGGGGTTGCATGATGATCCGGAGGCGGGGCTGCCCGCCGTACCGGTGAGTTTCCGTGACTGTGTGCTGGCGCTGCGGGCGCGGCGGGAGAGCACCCGCTACGAGCGTGATCGCGCCTACTGGCAGGCCCGGCTGGACGACCTGCCCGCCGCGCCCGAACTGCCCGAGTTGCCCGCGCTGAGCGGTGGGCCTGGGCGGTTCCGGCGGTGGGAGAGCGTGGTCGGGGCCGAGGTCTGGGCCGCGGTGCGGGAGCGGGCCTCCGGGCAGGGGGTTACGGCGTCGCAGGCCGTACTGGCCGCCTACGCCGAGGTCGTCGGCCGGTGGAGCCGCCGTCCGCGCTTCACGCTCAACCTCACCCTCCTCGACCGGCCCGAGCTGCACCCCGGCATCGGCGGGGTGGTCGGCGACTTCACCTCGCTCAACCTCCTGGCCGTCGACACCACGCCCGGCGCCCCGTTCGGCGAGCGTGCCAGGGCCGTCGGCCAGCAGCTCTTCGACGACCTGGAGCATCGGCGGCACACCGGCATCGAGGTCATCAGGGAGCTGGCCAGGCGGCGGGGAAGGGCCGCCAGCCTGATGCCGGTCGTGTTCACCAGCGCCATCGGGCTCGGCCAGGACGAGGCGGAGCGCGGGCGGCCCGGCTACGGCATCAGCCAGACACCTCAGGTGTGGATCGACTGCCAGGTCAAGGAACACCGGGGCGAACTGCTGGTCAACTGGGACGTCCGCGAGGGGATCCTGCCGGACGGGGTGGTGGACGACATGTTCGCCGCGTTCATCGGCCTGCTGCCGCGGCTGGCCGCGCCGGAGACCTGGGCGGCGTACTCGCCCGTGGACCTGCCCCCGGCCCAGCGCCGGCGGCGGGACGAGGCGAACGCCACCGCGGCCCCGCTGCCCGACGGCCTGCTCCACGAGCCGTTCCTGCGCCAGGCCGCCCAGGCGCCCGGCCGGACCGCCGTGATCACTCCGGCGGAGCGGGTGACCTACGGCGAACTGCTGCGCAGGGCCGCCGAGGTGGCCGGGGCGCTGAGGGAACGCGGCCTGACACCGGGCGAGACCGTGGCGGTGGCCATGGACAAGGGCGTCGAGCAGGTGGCCGCCGTCATCGGCACGCTCCTGGCGGGCGGCGTCTACCTGCCCCTCGACACCACCCAGCCCCAGGCCCGCCGCGACCGGATCCTCGCCGACGCCGGAGCCCGCCTGGTCCTGCTCCCCACCGAAACCACCGCGACCACCGAAACCACCGAAACCACCGCGACCACCGCGACCACCGAAACCACCGCTGTCACAGGAAACACCAGCCTCACTGAGGACAACGGCGTTGTCGTGAACACCCCGGGTGATCCCGATGACGCCGCCTACGTGATCTACACCTCCGGCTCCACCGGCACGCCCAAGGGTGTCGTGGTCAGCCACCGGGCCGCCCGCAACACCCTCGACGACATCACCGCCCGCTTCGGCGTCCACGAGGAAGACCGCGTCCTGGGCCTGGCCGCGCTCGGCTTCGACCTGTCCGTCTACGACGTCTTCGGCACGCTGGCCACCGGCGCCGCCCTCGTGCTGCCCGACCCGGCCCGCAGGGGCGACCCCGCGCACTGGGCCGCGTGTATCGCCGAGCACGGCGTGACCGTGTGGAACTCGGTGCCCGCCCAGCTCCAGATGCTCCAGCACTACCTGGACGCCGAGCCCGCGCTCGACCTGCCGTCCCTGAGGCTCGGGCTGCTGTCCGGCGACTGGATCCCGCTCACCCTCCCCGGCCTGGTACGCGGCCGGCTGCTCGGATTCCGCCTCATCAGCCTGGGCGGCGCCACCGAGGCGGCCGTCTGGTCGATCTTCCACCCGATCGACGGCGAACCGCCGGGCTGGCCCAGCGTCCCGTACGGCAGGCCGCTGGCCAACCAGAGCTTCCACGTCCTCGACCCGGCGATGCGACCGTGCCCCGACTGGGTGCCGGGCGAGCTGTACATCGGCGGCGCCGGACTCGCGCTCGGCTACCGGGCCGACGAGGCGAGAACGGCCGAGCGGTTCGTCCACCACGGCGGCGAGCGCCTCTACCGGACCGGCGACCTGGGCCGCTACCGGCCCGACGGGAACATCGAGTTCCTGGGCCGCGAGGACCTCCAGGTCAAGGTCCGTGGCCACCGCATCGAGCTGGCCGAGGTGGAGGCGGCGCTGCTGGCCCACCCGTCGCTGGCCGCCGCGGCCGTCATCGCCGACGGCGACGGGCCGATGGAGCGCCGCCTGCTGGGATTCGCGCAGGCCGTACGGAAGCAGGACGACGAGCAGGCGTCGCTGCCCGCCCCGCCCGCAGCCGAGCGGGTGGACACCGGCGCGGTGGTCGAGGTGGCCGCCACGCTGGAGGAGATCGCCATGACCGCGATGGCCGCCGCGCTGCGCACGGCCGGCCTGTTCGACGACCAGGGCACAGGCGGGCAGGGTGCGGGCCATGATGTGAGGGAGGTGCTGGAGCGGGCCGGGGTCGTTCCCCGGCACCACGGGCTGATCCGGCGCTGGCTGGCCGCGCTGCACGAGCGCGGCCGCCTGGACCTGGACCCGGTGACCGGCCGCTACCACCGCCTGCGCGAAGGCCCAGCCCTGGACACGGCCTGGCGGCGGGTCGAGGAGCTCACCGAGGACCTCGACTACGGCGACGAGCTGATCGCCTTCCTCAAGCAGGGCACCGCCCGCCTGCCCGAGCTGATGCGGGGCGAACTGGAGGCCAGGGACCTGCTCTTCCCCGAGGCCGCCACCCGCACCGCCGAGGGCGCCTACCGCGACAACGTCCTGAGCCGCTACGTCAACGGCGTGGCCAGGCACGTCCTCGGCCATCTTGCCGGCGAGCACGCGCAGCGCGGGAGGGGAGCGCTGCGCGTGCTCGAGGTGGGCGCGGGCGTGGGCGGCACCAGCGCCGAGCTCATCCCCGAGCTGGCGGGACACGAGGTGGACTACCTGTTCACCGACCTGTCCCGCTTCTTCCTGGACGAGGCGGCCGAGCGTTTCGCCGAGCACCCGTGGGTCCGCTACGGGATCTTCGACCTGAACGCCGACCACCGCGCCCAGGGGCTGGCGCCGAACGCGTTCGAGGTCGTGGTGGCGGCGAACGTCCTGCACAACGCGCACGACCGGGCCGCGGTCCTGGCCCGCTTCCGCGAACTGCTCACACCGGGCGGCTGGCTGGTGTTCATCGAGACCACGCGCGACCACGCGCAGATCATGGCCTCGATGGAGTTCCTCATGGACCCGCACGACCGGCCCAGGACGTTCACCACCCGCGAGGAGTGGCTGGCACTGCTCGAAGAGGCCGGCGCCACCGCCTACGCCTGCCTGCCCGGCCGGGACGAGCCGCTGGCGGCACTCGGGCAGTGCGTGTTCGCCGCCCGCTTCCCGGCCGACCGCGCCGTGGTCGATCTGGCGGAGTTGCGCGGGTTCCTGGCCGAGCGGCTGCCCGAGTACATGATCCCGGCCACCGTCCAGGTCGTCGACACGCTGCCGCTGACCGGCAACGGCAAGCTCGACCGGGCCGCGCTGGCCGCCCTCGTGCCCGGCCGTGCCGGGCCGTCGGCCGCCGCGGGCGAGGCGCCGCGCGACGAGCTGGAGCGCGGCCTCGCCGCCCTGTGGGCGGAGGTGCTCGGCCTGCCCGAGGTCGGCCGCGACCAGGACTTCTTCCTGCTCGGCGGAGACTCGCTGCTGGTCACCAAGCTGGCCGGGCGGATCAGGGAGACGCTCGCGCCCGGCCTCTACTGGGACAGCCTGGTCAGGCGGCTCATCAACCAGCCGACCGTGGCGGCGCTGGCCGTACACCTGAGGGAGGAACAGGAGGATCGGGAGCGCGGCACGACGGCGGCCTCGCCGCTGGTCAGGCTGGCGGAGGGGAGCGGTGCGACCCGCGTGCTGGTCCACGACGGCTCCGGCACGCTGGCCCCCTACCGCGCGCTGATCCGCGAACTCGGCGACGGCGCGCCCCTCGTCGGGGTTGCCGTCGCCGACCTCGCCGGATACCTGGAACTGGACCCGGCCACCGCCGTCGGGACGCTCGCCGCCGCCTACGCCCGCCACCTGCTCAAGGACGGCGCCACCCGCTTCGAGGTGATCGGCTACTGCATGGGCGGCCTGATCGCCACCGAGCTGGCCCGCCACCTCACCGAGAGCGGCGCGCGCGTCGAGCGCCTCACCGTGATCAGCAGCTCCCGCTTCCCCTACCGGGTCGAGGACGATCTCATGATCGAGTACGGCTTCGCTCAGGCCAGTGGCATTGACCCGGCCCGGCTGGGCTACCCGCCACTCGACCTGGCCGGGGCCCTGCGCGAGGTGCTGGCCGGCTCGCCCGGCCTGGTCGGGCAGGGCGCGCTGGCCGGGCTGGGCGGGGAGACCGGCCGCTCCTTCGCCGCCCTGGCCGCCACGCCCCGCGAGGAGCGTGTGGCCGCCCTGTCCCGCGAGGCGGGCACGGACGTGGACGGCGCGCTGCGCGTCTTCCGCCAGAGCTTCGCCGCCGTCACCCGTTACGACCCCGAGCCGTACGCGGGCGACCTGACCTTCCTGCGCCAGCGCGGCGTCACGAACCTGGTGCCCACTCTGCAGGACGACATGACCGCCTTCTGGCGCGAGCTGTGCCTGGGCCGCCTGACCGTCGAGGACGTCGACGGCGACCACTTCACCTGCCTCGACCCCGCCCACGCCGCCGCCGTCGCCCGCAGGATCGCCCGGTGATCGGCGTGCTGGGCGCATCGGGCGCCGTCGGCCGTACCGTCGCCGCCCTGCTGGACGACCACGAGGTCCGCCGGGGCAGCAGGTCGGGCGGCACCGACGCCTACGACCCGGACGCGCTGGCCGCCTTCTGCACGGGCTGCCGCGTCGTGGTCAACTGCGCGGGCCCCTCGCACCGGCTGGGCGACCGCGTCGCGCGGGCCGCCTTCGCGGCGGGCGCGGACTACGTCGACGCCGCCGGCGACGACCCGTTGCACGACCTGCTCACCCGATCCGGTACGGCCGGCCGCACCGCGATCGTGTCCGCCGGAATGCTGCCCGGCCTGTCCGGCCTGCTCCCGCGCCTGCTGGCCGAGCCGGGCACGGCCGCCCGCCTGGACGTCTTCACCGGCGGCCGCGACCGCCTCACCCCGGCCGCGGCCGAGGACGTCCTGCTGTCCGGCGGGTACGGGGAGGCGCTGGCCGCCTGGCGCGGCGGTGTACGGGTCTCGCGGGCGCTGAGCCCGGCCGAGGAGGTGGAGCTGCCGTACTTCCCCGAGCGGGTGAACCTGCACCCCTACCTGACCACCGAGGCGGAACGGGTGGCCCGCCGGCTCGGGGTGGGGGAGTCGCGCTGGTACACGGTGACCTCGCGGGAGCGGGTGCTGGCCCTCGCGCAGGGATCGGCCGCCGACCTGGAGCGGGCCGCGGCTCTCGAACTTGCGGGACGTACACCGTACTATGTCATGCTTTTTCAAGGGAGTGATGCTCAGGGGGGCATCCGCACTCTCGCCCTGCGCACCACGGACACCTCCGCGCTCACCGCGGCCGTCGCGGCACACGCGGCGCGCACGGTCCTGGCCGGCGGGCCGGGACCGGGCACGCACTACGCGGCGGACGTGCTCGATCCCGCGGCCGTGCTGAGCGCGATCGCGCCCGTGGCCCAGGCCGAGCTGAGCACGACGGTCGCGCCCCTGGACCCGCACGCTCCGCCGATCGAGGAGGGCGAGCTGTGAAGCGGATCGTGGTCTGCGGCACCACGTTCGGCCAGGTCTACCTGGACGCGCTGCGCGAAGGGCCGTTCGAGCTGACCGGCATCCTGGCCAAGGGCAGCGCCAGGTCGGCCGCCCGCGCCCGCGAGCACGGCGTCCCGCTGCTGACCCGCCCCGGCCAGGTTCCCGAGGTGGCCGACGCCGCCTGCGTCGTCGTGCGCTCGGGCGTGGTCGGCGGCGACGGCACGGAGCTGACCGCGGCGCTGCTCGAACAGGGCGTGCACGTGCTCCAGGAGCACCCCGTGCACCCCGACGAGCTGGCCCGCGTCCTGCGCGCCGCCAGGTCGGCCGGGGTCGTGCACCACCTCAACACCCTCTACCCGCACCTGGAGCCGGTCCGCCGCTTCGTCGAGGCCGCCCGCAGGCTGCGCGCCCTCCAGCAGCCGCTGTACGTGGACGCGGCCTGCAGCGTCCACGTCGCCTACGCCCTGCTCGACATCCTCGGGCAGGCGCTCGGCTCGCCGCGCCCCTGGTCGTTCGCCGCGGCCACGCCAGGCGCGCCGTTCACCAGCGTGAGCGGCAGCTTCGGCGGCGTGCCGCTCACACTGCGCGTGCAGAACCAGATCGCCCCCAACGACCCCGACGCCCACCTGCACCTGCTGCACCGGATCACGCTCGGCGCCGAGGGCGGCAGCCTCACGCTGGTCAACACCCACGGCCCGCTGGTGTGGAGCCCCCGCATGTACGTCGGCCGCGAGGACGACGGCCGCTTCGCCACCGGCGGCCCCGGCCTGGAACTGCCCAGCGCCACCGTGCTCGGGCCCGCCGAGGCGCCCGCCTTCCGCGACGTCGTCACCCGCCTGTGGCCGGAGGGGGTACGGCGGGCGCTGACCGGCCTGCACGACGCCGTCACCGGCGACGGCGACCCCCTGAGCCAGGGCCAGTACCACCTGACGCTGGGCCGCGTCTGGCTCGACCTGACCAGGACCATCGGCCGCCCCGACCTGCTCACGCAGGAACCGCCCAGGCCGCTGGCCGCCGAGGAGATCGCATGAACCCCTTCCACTGCTACGACGTCCGCCCCGGCGCCGCGCTGCGCGTGTTCTGCTTCCCGCACGCCGGAGGCGGCGCCGCCTTCTTCCGGCTCTGGCATCGCGGCTCGCCCGGGGCCGAGGTGCGCGCCGTGCAGTACCCGGGCAGGGCCGACCGGTCCGGCGAGCCGTTCGCCGAGAGCGTCGCCCTGCTGGCCAAGCAGGTCGCCGAGGCGATGACGCCGCTGCTCGACCGGCCCGCCGTGCTCTTCGGGCACAGCCTCGGCGCGCTCATCGCCTACGAGAGCGCCCGCGAGCTGCGCGCCCGCGGCCGCGGCGTCGCCGCCCTGGTCGTCTCCGGACGGCACGCCGCCCACGAACGGGTGGCCGTCGGCGCCCACCTGGGTTCCGACGACGAGCTGGCCGCCGAGCTGGGCAGGCTGGGCGGCTCCGACCCGGAACTGCTGGAGGATCCGGTGATCAGGGAGCTGGTGTTGCCGGCCGTACGCCATGACTACCGGCTGGAGGAGACCTACCGGCACCGCCACGACGCCCCGCTCGACTGCCCCGTCCTCGCCCTCGTCGGCGCGGACGACCCCGAGGTGAGCGCCGAGCAGGCCGCGCGCTGGGCCGAGCTGACCAGCGGCGGCTTCACCCTGCGCACCCTGCCCGGCGACCACTTCTACCTGCAGGACCGGCGGGAGGACGTCATGCGGGCCATGCTCGCCGCCGCGCCGCCGTCCACTCCTTGAGGAGCACCACCATGATCGAGAACGAGCTCATGCGCATTCTCACCGGCGGGTGGGTGGCGCAGGCGACCAACGTCGCGGCCAGGCTCGGCATCCCCGACGCGCTGGCCGACGGCCCGCGCACCGCCGCGGACCTGGCCGAGGCCCTGCAGGTGCACCCGGGCGCCCTCACCCGGCTGCTGCGCCTGCTGGCGGCGGCCGGGATCCTGGAGGGGCGCGGCGAGCGCTTCGCGCTGACCGAGATGGGCGCCCTGCTGCGCCGCGACCAGCTCGGCCCGCTGGCCGCCCTGTACGCCTCGGACTACTTCACCGCCTCCTGGGCCGCGCTGGAGAGCAACGTCACCACCGGCGAGCAGGGCTTCCACCACGTGTACGGCCGGCCCGTCTTCGACTACCTGGCGGACGAGCCGGACAAGGCGGCCGAGTTCAACGCCGGCATGGCGGCCGGGACCCTGTACTTCCGCCGCGTCCCGGAGAAGCACGACTTCACCGGCGCCCGCACCGTGGTCGACCTGGCGGGAGGCACCGGCGCCCTGCTGGCCGAGGTGCTGCGTGCCGTACCGGAGGCCCGCGGCGTGCTGTTCGACGTGCCCGAGGTGATCGCCACGGCCGGGCCGCACCTGGAAGGCGTGCTGGAGCGCTGCGAACTGGTGGCCGGCGACCTGTTCGCCGCCGTGCCCGACGGCGGCGACGTCTACATGCTCTCCCGCGTCCTGCACGACTGGGACGACGAGCAGTGCGCCGCCATCCTCGCCAACTGCGCCAAGGCCATGCCGCCCGGCGCCCGGCTGCTCGTCATCGAGCGCGTGGCCGGCGCCGACGCCCTGCTGCCCGCCGCCTTCGACCTCCACATGATGGTCATGACCGACGGCCGCGAACGCACCCTGCCCGAGTACCGCGCCCTGCTCGGCCAGGCCGGGCTGACCATCGAGTACGTCACCGAGCTGCCCCTGGGCATGAGCCTGCTGAACGCCGTCATGGAGACCACGTGAACCGACTGCTGCCCGTCCTGGCCGGCCTCTACTTCGCCCAGGGCGTGCCCGTGGGCTTCTCCCTCGTCGCCCTGCCCGCGATCCTCTACGGCGCCGGCGTCGGGCTCGGCCAGCTGGGCATGCTGGGCGTGCTCATCATGCCGTGGGCGCTGAAGTTCCTGTGGGCGCCGCAGATCGACAACCGCACGCCGCCGGTGCGGTTAGGCGCGGGCCGGCGGGCGGGCTGGGTCCTGACCTGCCAGCTGGCCGCCGTTCCCGCGGCCGCGGTCCTGCTCGCGGTCGACCCGGTGCGCGACTTCACCTGGCTGCTGGCCGTACTGTTCGTGCTCAACATCCTGTTCGCCACCCAGGACATCGCCACCGACGCCCTCGCCGTCACCCGGCTGGCCGGACGCGGATGGCTGAGCGCCAACGCCGTCCAGGGCGGCGCGTTCTCCGTCGGCCTGGTGGCGGGCGGCAGCGGCACCCTGCTGGCCTACGCGCTGCTCGGCTGGCCCGGCACGGTCGCCTGCCTGGTGCTGCTGCTCCTGGCCGGACTCGCGCCGCTGTGGCTGTCGCGCGCCCACTTCGGCGCCGACGCGGGGGAGCCGGCCGCCGAGCGCGCCTCCATCCGCCGCTTCCTGCGCCGCCAGGGCTCCTGGGGGCTGCTGGCCCTGTCGGCGGCCTACAAGCTGCCGCTCATGATGGGCTACGGGCTGGTCAGCAGCCTCTTGGTTCACCAGGGGGCCTCGTACACCACGATCTCGGTGACGGCGGCGACCGCCGTCACGGCCGTCTCGATCGCCGGGGCCGTGGTCGCGCCCAGGCTGACGGTGAAGCTCGGCTTCCACCGGTACCTGTTCACCGCGCTGGCGCTGTCGGCGGTGGTGTGGCTGGGGCTCGGCGCCTGGCTCCTGCTGGCCGGGGACGGCATCGTGGTGCCGATCGTCGCCCAGGCGCTCGGCTACCTGTTCGTGACGTCCGCGGCGGTCACCGTGTACGCCCTGTTCATGGCCGTGTCCGACCAGGGCCAGGCCGGGACCGACTACACGCTGCTCTACTGCGCCGAGGCCTTCGGCAACGCCGCGGCCGGCGGCCTGGCCGGGGCGATCGCGGGAGCGCTCGGCTTCGGGCCCACCTTCATGATCGCCGGGGCCCTGGGGCTGCTGCTCCTGCCGGTCCTCGTCCCCGCCTTCCGGCGCCTGCGCCGGCCCGCCGAGGAGCTCACCACCGCCACCCCCTAAGGCACCTATGCCCCAAGGCGCGCCACACCCCAGCATGGACGACATGACCGACATCAGGCTCGTCCAGCGGCGAACCCTCGTCGTCCTGCTCTTCTCCCAGGTCATCGGCACCATCGTCATGGGTGTCCTCAGCCCCGTCCTGCCTCTGCTCGCCGAGCAGATGACCGGATCGCAGACGCTCGCGGGACTCTCCCAGGCGCTCGTCACCTCCGGGGCGATGGTGTTCACGATCGTGCTGGCCGCCCTCGCGGTACGGCACGGCCGCCGCGCCGGCATCGCCACCGGCTCCCTGCTGAGCGGGGCCGGGGTGCTGCTGATCGTGCCCGGCCACCACCTTGACGCCTTCCCCCTGTTCCTGGCCGGCTGCCTGCTGGCCGGCGGCGGCATCGCGGCCGGGCTGCAGGCCCGCTTCGCCGCCACCGACCTGGCGCAACGGCCGGGCCGGGCGCTCGGCCTGCTGCAGTGGGCCTCGCTGGCCGGAGGCGTGGCCGGGCCGCTGCTCATCCCGCTCGCCGACCGGGTCATCCCGGGACTGCCGCCGATGACCGGGATGTTCGTCGTGACCGCCGTGCTGCTCGTCCTCGGGGCCCTGGTCGTCGCGCTGGGGTTGCGCCCCGACCCGCTCAGCCTGGTCGCCGCGCCGGAACGGATCCCCCTGCGGAGCGCGGTGCGCACCGTCCTCGCCATCCCGGCCGCCCGGCACGGCCTGGTGGGCCTGGTGACCGTGCACGCCGTCATGATCGCGCTCATGAACATGGCCGGCATCCACCTGTACCACCGCGGCGCCGGCCTCCAGGTGATCGGCGTCGTCGTGAGCTTCCACGTGGCCGCGATGTTCCTGCCTGGACCGCTGGCCGGCCTGCTGGCCGACCGCATCGGGCCCGGACGGCTCCTGGCGGCGGGACTGCTGCTGCAGGTGGCCGCGGCCGTCGTGCTGCAGTCGGGAGACGGGCCGGTCCTCGTCGGAACCGGGCTCGTGCTGCTGGGCGCGGGCTGGTCGGCCGGGTTCATCGCCGGGTCGATCGTGCTGACCACGGCCATCCCGGTGCCGCGCCGCCCAATGGCCCAGGGCGCCTCCGACTTCCTCATGCAGCTGACCGCCGCCGCCGGGGCGCTGGCCGCCGGGACGATCGTGTCGTGGCTCGGGTACGCCGGGCTGGCCAGAACCGCCGGGGTGATCGTGCTGGCGGTGCTGGCCGGGCCGTACGTGGTCAGGCTGCTGCGACGCGGCGGCGCCGGGGCGGAGGAGCCCGAGGACAGCCTCACCCAGCGCTAGAGGATGGCCGGGGAGTGGCTAGGATCGGCGCCATGGTGGCGACGGGAGGCCGGCCGGGCGTACACGGGGCGAGAAGCCGGCCGTGATGGCGTTCAGCAGGCGTGCCCGCTGGACGGCCGCCGTCCTTTCCCGCTTCCATCACCCGGCCCAGGTCGTGGTGACCTCCTTCGGCCTGCTCGTGCTCGCCGGGACGTTCCTGCTCATGCAGCCGATCTCCACCGTCGGCGCCGACGCCACCGCGGTCGAGGCGCTGTTCACCGCCACCTCCGCGGTCACCGTCACCGGCCTGGCCATCGTGGACACCCAGTCGCACTGGTCGGTCTTCGGCGAGGTGGTCATCGCCGGGCTCGTGCAGGTGGGCGGCCTCGGCATCATGACGTTCGCGACCCTGTTCGCGGTGATCGTCGGCCGCCGCGTGGGCCTGCGCTTCCGGCTGCTCGCCCAGGCCGAGACCAGCATGCTGAGCGTCGCCGACGTGCGCTCGATCGCGCGCCGCGTGGTCGTCTTCAGCCTCACCTGCGAGGCGGTCTTCGCCGCCGTCCTCGCCGGGCGCTGGATGATCGGGTACGGCGAGTCGTTCGGCCAGGCCGCCTACTACGGCGTCTTCCACAGCATCATGGCCTTCAACCACGCCGGATTCGCCCTGTGGCCCGACAGCCTGACCAGGTTCGTGGCCGACCCGTGGATCAGCCTGACCGCCTCGGCCGCCGTCATCGTCGGCGGGCTCGGCTTCCCGGTGGTCTTCGAGCTCATGCGCACCTGGCGGCGTCCCGGCTCGTGGTCCATCATGACGAGGCTGACCGTCTGGATCTCGCTGGCGCTGCTGGCGATCGGCACGCTGTTCCTGCTGGTGGCCGAGTGGGACAACCCGAAGACGTTCGGCCCGCTGGATGACGGCGGCAAGCTGCTGGCCGCCTTCTTCGCCTCCACCATGACCCGCTCGGCCGGGCTCAACTCGGTCGACATCGGCCAGATGGAGACCTCCAGCCTGCTGGTCAGCGACGTCCTCATGTTCATCGGCGGCGCCAGCGCCAGCACCGCGGGCGGCATCAGGGTCACCACCTTCGGCGTGCTCGCGTTCGTCATCTGGGCCGAGCTGCGCGGCGAGCCGAGGGTCAACATCGGCCACCGCCGGGTGCCCGACTCCGTGCAGCGTCAGGCCATCGCCATCAGCCTGCTCAGCGTCGCCGTCGTCGTGGTCGCCACGTACGTGCTGCTGGTGATCAGCCCGTTCGCCCTCGACCAGGTGCTCTTCGAGGTGATCTCGGCCTTCACCACGACGGGCCTGTCCACCGGCATCACCGCGCAGTTCTCGCCCGCCGGACAGATCGTCCTGACCCTGCTCATGTTCATGGGCAGGACGGGCACGCTCACCCTGGGGACCGCCCTGGCCATGCAGGAGCGCACCCGACGCTACGAACTCCCGGAGGAGAGGGTTCTCGTTGGCTGACAAGAACAGCGACCCGGTGGTGGTGATCGGCCTCGGCCGCTTCGGCACCGCCATCGCGCTGGAGCTCACCCGGCGCGGCACCGAGGTGCTGGCCATCGACAACCGGCCCAAGGTCGGGCAGTCGCTGGCCGGGCGCATCACCCACATCGCCACCGCCGACGCCACCGACATGGAGACGCTGAACCAGCTCGGCGTCCCCGACTTCTACCGCGCGGTCGTGGCCATCGGCGGCGACCTGGAGGCCAGCATCCTCACCACCTCGCTGCTGGCCGAGCTGGAGATCGACGACATCTGGGCCAAGGCCGTCAGCGAGCAGCACGGCCAGATCCTGCGCCGCATCGGCGCCCACCACGTGGTCTTCCCCGAGCACGACATGGGCGAGCGCGTCGCCCACCTGGTCAGCGGCCGGATGCTCGACTACATGCAGGTCGACGAGAACTTCGCGCTCATCAAGAGCAGGCCGCCGAAGGAGTACACCGGCGTCCCGCTCGGCCGCTCCAGCCTGCGCAAGAAGTACGGCGTGACCGTCGTCGCGGTCAAGAGCGAGAACGAGGAGTTCACCTACGCCACCGCCGAGACCGAACTCGTCTACAGCGACGTGGTGCTGGTGTCGGGCCGCACCGAGGACGTCGAACGGTTCGCCGAACTACCGTAAACGCCAGTATCCCTCCCCGCTGCCGCGACGGAACATGAGTCGGCCGACCACCGGGCGTCAGACGTAGGGGGATCGCGTGCGCGCAGACGGATCGCTGCCCAGTTATGCCCAGCTCTTCGGACAGCTCGACTTCCGGGAGGGGGAGGAGGCGCGGACCGTCAGCTCGCCCGCGGCCTACCTGGTCGAGCTCTTCCGGCTCATGGAAGGCGCCTTCGGCCGCGTCCCGATCCTGGACCGGCGACCCGACCTGGGCGAGATCCCGCTGGACGCGGGCAACACCTTCACCCCGGTCCCGTACCTCGACATCGTCAACCGGGTGCTGGAGCGCCTGGTCGAGGGCAAGCCGCCGTACGAGGAACTGCTGGACCGGCGCCACCCCCTGGCGCTGCCGTTCTCGATCGACCACGAGCGGGTGAAGAACCACCTGCGCCACCTCGGGGTGGACCCGGTCGAGTTCGCGCGGCTGTTCACCGGCGCCGCCGGTCACAGTCTCGCCGCCCGGCTCCACCTCGGGCTGTCCGCCGAGGATGTCGAGGTCATCATCACGCCGGTCACCGGCGCGAACGGGGTCAAGGGGCTGTACGGGCTGGGGAACCGGGATCCGGTCGCGAACCTGCACGAGCCCGAGCGCTTCCGGCGCGCGCTCGGGCTCGGCACCGCCGAACTCGGGGAACTGCTGGGGCTGCCCGGGACGCGGGTCTCGGCCGACGCCACCCGGACCCGGCTGCTGTGGGACGGGGCGGAGGGGGCCCTGCCGGTCGAGTGGCTGGATCTGGTGAACCGGTTCGTGCGGCTGGCCCGCCGTACCGGATGGACGTTGACGGACCTCGACCTGGCGCTGCGGACCTGCAACGAGGCGCGGGTGGACGCGGCGGCGGTGCGCGTCGTCGCGGCGCTCGCCCGCCTGCGCGAGGCGTTCGGGCTCGGCGTCGAGGAGCTCTGCGTCCTGGTGTCGCCCGCCGCGATCCGCACGGAACCCCGCGAGGAGTACGCGGCGGGCGCGGCGCTGGCCGGGCTCGGAGCATGGACCGGGGACCTGCTGGGCGCGCACAACAAGCAGTACCGGCACGACCTCGCGCACGCCGCCGGCCTGCCGGAGAGCGATCTCACCGAGATCGTCACCCGCTACCGGGCCCGCCACGGCGAAACCGATCCCGGCCCCTTCGACCGGCCGCAGGAGACCTGGCGGGCGCTGACGCTGCCGCACCGGGCCGGTCTGCTGGCCGGCGCGCTGGGCGTCTCCGTCACCGAGCTCTTCGACCTGCTGGACGCCCTCGAAAGCGACCCCGCCCTCGACCGGCACACCGCCTTCCCCGTGCTGAGCGGCCGCGGTCCCGGCACGCAGAACCTCCACCGCGTCCTGGAGGGCGGCGCGCCCGCCGACACGCTCTGGCTGGTCGAGACGCTCCACGCGCTCGCGACCTGGATGCGGGAGACCGGGTTCGGCGGCCGGGAGCTGAAGGACGTGCTCGACGGGCCGCCAGAAGAGGCGGCCGAACGGGAGGCGCTGCTCGCGGCGCTCGCCCAGCGCTTCGCACGGGTCGCGCTGGAGCCCAAGATCTTCGCCGGAGAGCGCTTCGGCGAGCGGGCCGCGCAGGTCGTGCACGACGTGCTCGCCGCCTACGACGACGGCGTGGTCTCCCGCCACGACCCCCGCCTGCTCAAGCTCGACCCGGCCGCCGTACGCGCCGCCGCCTACGACGCCGTCCACGACCTCGCGGTGATCACCAAGGAGGACTTCACCGGGCTCGGCCTGGGCGAGCGGCTGGCCGGGAAGATCTTCGCGAACCTGGTCCTGACCGGCCGCCTGGCCGACGGCGGCCTGCTGGCCGGGCCGGTCGATGACCGGCCCCTGGCCCGCGACTTCGGCGCGCACGCCGAGGCCGTCGCCGCGCTGGCCGAGGCGGGCGGGGGACGGCTGTACCCGTCGGACCTGGCGGGCCTGCCCGGCCTGTCGGAGGCGGAGCGGGCGGAGCTGTACGACAACCTGCTGTTCAACGGCGTCGTCGACGCCGAGGGGAGCGTGCTGGGGCCGGTCGAGGTCAACGCCGGGCTCGGCGACGTGGAGGCGGCCGTGCTCGGGGTCCTGCGCGAGCGGGCCGAGCGGTTCGCCGCCGAGCCCCTCACCGCCGAACTCGGCCTGTACGGCGGGCACGACCCCCTCCCCAGCCTGCGCTTCAACGGCTACCTGGACGAGGACGGCGTCTACGTGGACAAGGCGGCGCTGGCCCGGCTCCGGCCGGCGGACTTCACGCTGGCGCTGGAGTTCTACCCGCACCGGCGGGCCATCCTCGACGCCGTGCAGGGGCAGATCGCGGCGTTCAGGGCGGAGCTGTTCACCTTCACCGCCGATGACTTCGCCCCGGTCGCCGACGAGGCCGTCGCCCGGCGCGTGCTCGGCGCCCTCACCGCCGCGCTGCGAGAGCCTCCGGCGCCCGACGACGGCCTGCCCCTGTGGGTCCTGGACGCCGGGGGCGCGGCTCCGGCGGACGGGCAGCCGGGGTCCACGGCGGCGACCACGGCCGGGTCCACGACGGGGCTCACGGCTGGGTCCACGACAGGGCTCACGGCCGGGTTCACGGCTGGGTTCACGGCTGGGTTCACGGCGGCCGAGGTGGCGACGGCCGGGACGCGGCTGGAGGAGATCCGGGCCGGGCAGCGGCCTTACCGGCTCGATCCGGCCGCGCTGGCGGAGCTGGGGTTCGACGAGGGCGAGCGCGACGGCCTGATCGGGCTGCTCGTCGAGCGGGGCGACCTGGACGACGGGCTGGCCGTACCGCTGGAGCGGCTGGACTTCTTCGGCAACGTGGCCGCGGCGCTCGACTTCACCATCGAGGGCCTGGAGGACTACGCCAAGGACGTGTTCTTCCTGCTGCACACGGCGGCGACGGAAACGGCGGCCGCGATGGCCGAGGTCGGCGCGGCGCTGGCCAGGCAGGCGGGGCGGCAGCGGGCGGCGCTGGCGGACGTGCTCCAGGACGCGCTCGGCGTCCCGGCGGACACCGCGCAGGCGATCTGCGCGGCCGTCGCCGGCGGCATGGACGAGGCGCTCGACATCCTGGTCCCGCCCGCGCTGGAGGGCACGGCCGACACCCGGTTCCGGCTGACGCACCGGCGCGTGCGGCGGTTCGCGCTGCTGGCGGCCAAGCTCGGCCTGGACCCGGCCGAGGTGGCCGTGGCCTTCCACGACCAGGACCTGGTCGGCAAGTTCCCCGAGCCGCTGGTGCTGCCGCCCGGCACCGAGCGCGTCGACGCGCTCCTGGACAGCTCCGACGGCCACGTCTACGTCTTCGTCGGCGACCACTACCTGCTCTACTCCGCCGGCACCCTGGCCAGGACCGACGAGGTGACGCACCCGCTGAGCGAGCTGTCGCCCCGCTTCGCCGGGCTGGACGAGGTGGACGCCGCCTTCGCGCTGCCGGACGGCGAGGAGTGGATCGTCGCCCACGGCCCCGACCGCGTCTCCCGCTCCTTCACCCGCGGGCACGGCAGCACCCGCTGGGTGCCGAGGGAACAGCAGTGGGGCAAGGTCGCGAACGCCTTCGACGACCCGGCCAGGATCGACAGCGCCCACGTGGACGCGGCGGGCCGGGTGCACCTGGTCGCGGGCGGCCAGCGGGTGCGCTACTCGGGCCAGGACTACGGCTTCGCCGACGAGGGCTTCCCGCGTGCCGCCGCGCCCGGGATCGACGCGCAGTTCTACGGCGGCGACGGCCGTACCTACACCTTCACCGGCGGCACCTGGCACGTCACGACCGGGGACGCCGAGCCCGTGAGCCAGGAGGAGCAGGGCGAGGGCACACCGGTGGCAGGGACGTGGGGCCTGGTGCGCAACGCCTTCGACGGCGCCGCCGGCGTCGACGCCGCCTACACCGACCGCGGCAAGGTCTATCTGTTCCGCGGCGACCAGGTGGTGCGCTACACCGACAGCATCGAGAACGACGGCGTCCACGTGGACGACGGCTACCCGCGCCGCGCCGAGGAGCAGTTCGACGCCGCCTTCGCCGACGCCTCCGGCACCCTGCACCGGTTCAGGGACGGCATGGCCGTCTCGGGCGGCGACCGGCCCGTCCCGGCGGCGCAGCGATGGGGCGTGATCGAGCCCGCGCTTCGCGACGGCAGGGTCGACGCGGCCTTCGTCGGCCTGGACGGCAAGACGTACCTGTTCGGCGGCGAGAGGTACATCCGCTACTCCGGCGCCGACTACACCACGATCGACCTCGGCTACCCCCGGCGCGTCGCGGGCGACTGGGGCGGCCTGACGCGGGTCGGCGCGGCGTTCGTCCTGGACGGCAAGACCTACCTGTTCGGCGAAGGCCAGTACGTCCGCTACTCCGGGCGCGACTACACCGTCCCCGACGAGGGCTTCCCCAAGCCGGTGTCGGACAACTGGTGGAACCTGCCCCAGCCGATGGCGGTGGACGCGGTGTTCACCGGCCGCGACAACCTCACCTACCTGTTCTCCGGCGGCCGGTTCGTGGTCCACGACAACAAGCGGCGCTGGTGGTCGGAGCCGCGCGGGCTGCGCGAGCACTGGGACAGCCTGCCGTTCGGCCAGGTCGACGCGGCGTTCGTCGGCATGGACGGCCGCACCTACGTCTTCGGCGAGCGTAGTTACGTGCGCTATTCGAGCGCCGACTACACCCAGGCGGACGACGGCTATCCGGCGCCGGTCGCCTCCTTCTGGGGCAACGTGGACTGCACCCTGGCCAGGACCGGGCGGGTGGACGCGACGCTGGTCACGCAGGTCGTCGAACGGGTCGGCGACGTCGAGACACCGCGCCGCCACACCTACCTGTTCTCCGGCGGGCAGTACGTCCGCTACACCGACGACCGCTTCGACGTCGTGGACGACGGCTACCCGCGCGCCCTGTCGGCGCTGTCCGGCGAGCCGCGTCTGTCCGGCCTGCGGACGCCGCTCGACGGCCTGGACGCCGCCTTCGCCGACCGGCGCAACGTCTACCTCTTCCACGGCGACCGGTGCCACGTCGTCTCGGACACCCTCTACCGCCGCTACGACGGAGTCCCCGTGACCTGCGCCTTCCTGGAGGACGGCGCGATCATGGCCGAGCGGGACGGCGTGTGGCGCCACCTCCCGTCGATCGAGGCGGGGCCGGCGGGAGACGGTGACCTCGCCCGCCCGAGGACGCTGCGCCCGGTCCCCGACGCCTTCCGCGGCGGCCTCGACGCGGTGCTGAACGGTGCCGACGGCACGACGTACCTGTTCAAGGGGACCGCGTGCCTCAACGTCCGGCTGGGCAGGGAGTACCCGCTGGCGGAGGAGTGGGGCCACCCCTATAACCGCATTTATCATGACAACACGGTCGATGCGGCTTTCGTCGGCCGGGACGGGAAGACGTACCTCTTCAGCGGCGACCAGTTCGTCTCCTACAGCGGCGCCGCCACCGTCACCGACGCCGACCCCCAGCCCATCGCCGCCCACTGGGGCGGCCTGACCGGCGTCGCCCTCGCCTACGTCAGGAACGGCACCACCTACCTGTTCGAGAAGCCCGACCAGGGCGGCAAGACGCGCTACCTCGCCTACTCGGGCACGAGCTACGCAGAACCCGACCTCGGCTACCCGGGCACCGCCGACTCCGGCTTCTGGGACGTCCCCGACCACTACCGCGTCGAAGGCCACCCGATCCCCGACGCCGTCCTGTTCCAGGGCCAGACCATGCTCCTGCTGTACGGCGAGCAGTGCGTCCAGTACGACGAGCGCGCCGGCCACTGGTCCTACCCGCGCCCCGTCGAACGCATCTGGCCCGGCTACGACCGCGACCTCGAACCGGGCGACGCCCTGCGCACCGCCTTCACCGCCGCCGACGGCGCCACGTACTTCTTCTTCAAGGAGCACTACACCCGCTACGGCGAGCCGCCCGCCCCCATCCGCGAGCGGTGGGGCAGGTCCCGCAACCCGTTCGTGGCCGCGGGCGGCACGATCGACGCCGCCGTGGTGACCGGCCGCCACACCTACCTGTTCTCCGGCCCCCGCTACGTCCGCTACACCGGCCCCGAGTACCGCTACGCCGACCCCGGCTACCCCAGGCCGATCGCCGGGAACCTGCGCGCCGAGGAGGCCTTCGCCGCCCTGCCCGAGGCGTTCGACGACATCGAGCGCGTGGACGCGGTGCTGGCCAATCCGCGCAACGTCTACGTCTTCGCCGGCGGCGCCTGCCACGTGGCCGCCAGGACGGCGACGGCCGCCGACGGCCTCGGGCAGCTCGGCCGGGTCCGCAACGTCCTGGCCGAGCGGGGCCGGGTGGACGCGGCGCTGGTCAGCGGCGGGCGCACCTACCTGTTCTCCGGCGACCAGTACGTCCGCTACACCGGCACCGCCTTCGCCCACGTGGACGACGGCTATCCGCGCACGATCGCCGCCGGGCTCCCCGGCGAGCTGCCCGGCCTGCGCGACCTGCCGCCGGACTTCCAGGACGGAATCGACGCCGCCTTCGCCGCGCCGGCCGGCGTCCACCTGTTCAAGGGCAGGAACTACCTGGACAAGGGCCGGGTCCGCCCGGTCGCCGGGACGTGGGGCCGGGTGCGCAACGCCTTCACCGGCGCGATAGACGCCGCCTTCGCCACCCCGGCGGGGGAGATCTACGCCTTCCGCGCCGGACAGTACGTCCGCTATGCCCCCGGCGTGCTCGACCAGGTGGAGACGGGCTACCCGCGCACGGTCCAGGACGACTGGGGCGACCTGCCCGGCGCCTTCGAGCGCGGCCCCGACGCCGCCTTCTCCTTCCACGAGCGCACCTACCTGCTCCAGCAGGGCCGCTTCGTCCGCTACTCCGGCCCCGGCTTCGCCGGGATCGACCGCACCTTCCCGCAGGAGGTACGCCACCGCTGGGCCGACGCGGCCGACTACCGGCTGAGCGACCTGCACACGATCGCCGCCTTCGCCCGGCTGGCCGGCTCCCGCCCCGGCCTGGCGGACTTCCTGGAGAAGGGCGGGGCCGACCCGTACACGTTCCTGTCCGGCCTGTTCGGCTGGGACCTCGACGAGGTGCGCTGGGCGCGGCGCAACACCGCGCTCCTGCACGCGGTCACGGCCGAGGAGTCGCGCTTCGAGATCGAGTTCCTGCTGCGCCTGGACACGCTGTTCACCGTCGCCGGGCGCATGGGCACGCCGCCGTCGCGGCTGCACGCCGAGGTCTGGGAGCCGGTGCGCACGGGACGGCTCGGCGCCGCCGGCGACGCGCTGGAACGGCTGCTGGCCCGGCGGCCCGGCTGGGCCACGCTGTCGGCGACCGTGCGCGACGAGCTCAACGTGCTCCGGCGGGACGCGCTCCTGGCCTGCGTCGCGGCGGGCCGTACCCCGAAGGAGCTGTTCGAGCGGTTGCTCATCGACGTTGAGATGGGCGCGGCGGGCAGGACCTCGCCCGTGCGCGAGGCGATCGCGGCCACCCAGCTCTACCTGCATCGCTACCTGCTCGACCTGGAGCGGGTGAGCCTGCCCGCCGGGCGCGAGCCCGAGACCGTCAGGCGGCGGATCAGGACGTGGTGGGCCTGGATGCGCAACTACCGGCTCTGGGAGGCCAACCGCAAGGTCTTCCTGCACCCGGAGAACTACCTGCGGCCCGAGCTGCGCGGCGGCAAGACTCCCGCCTTCCGCGTGCTGGAGGACGAGCTGCTCCAGGGCGAGATCACCGACGACGGGGTACGGCGCGCCTACAAGCGTTACCTGGACGAGTACACCGAGGTCTCGCGGCTGGCCATCGCCGGCGGCTACGTCTACACCGCGGACGGCGCGCTGCCCGGCGAGCGGCGGCTGGTGCTGTTCGGCCGCACGAGGACCGCTCCGATGCGCTACTACTGCCGGACCGCGGAGTTCAGGGACCGCGACCGGCTCTCGGCCACCTGGCAGCCCTGGCAGAAGGCCGGCGTGCAGATCGACGTCGAGAAGGTCTACCCCGTGCACGCCTTCGGCCGGATCTTCGTGTTCTGGCCGGTCGTCGAGACCGTCTCCCCGCCGGTCACCGCGACGACCACCATCGCCGAGGAGACGAAGGACGGCAAGCGGGAGGTGAGCGCGCCGCCGCCCTCCTACCGGATCAGGATCCGCTACTCCTTCTCCAACCTCACCGAGGAGTGGGTCGCGGCGCAGGAGCTGCCGGTCGAGGAACTGCGGGACGAGCCGGTCACCGGGGTGTCCCTGTCCGTGCAGGCCTCGCGTACGGTGCCGGGGCAGGCGGAGGGCGAGCACGACACGATCGTGATCACCTGCTTCTACCAGGCCGGAGGCCTGGCCACGAGTTCGTCCTTCGTGCTCACGCCCGAGCTGTACGCCAGCCGCGCCACCGTGCCGGTCGCGCCACCCCCGAAGGCGGCGGAACCGGTGAACATCTTCGACGAGCAGGTCGCCGCCGAGGGCGTCGTGCCGTTCAACATGCCCATCGGGTCGCAGGACGGCCCGTGGCTGAGCGTCGACCACAAGGGCGGCAGCTTCCTGTGCCGGCCGATCACCGCCGTGCCGGGCGACGAGCCACAGCTCCGGCCGATCGGCTCCGCCCCCGGCGAGCTGCCCTCCTGGAACCGGATCGACGCGGGCTTCGTGACCTCCTCGGGCGACCGCTACTTCTTCGACAACGGCGCCAAGCGCTACACAGTCCTGTCCGGGAACGGCGAGGCGAGCCCGCAGCCCACCTCCGGCCGGTGGGGCGTCGTCGCCACCAACCTGCTCAGAACCGGCGTCGTCGACGCGGTGCTGGTACGCGGCGAGCAGGTCTTCCTCTTCTCCGGCGACCAGTACTACCGCTACACCGGCCGCACGTTCGGCACCCTCGACCCCCGCTACCCCCTGCCGCTGGCGGGCAACATCGAGAACCTCCCGCAGTGGCGCAAGGTCGAAGCCGCCTTCAGCGGCCCCGGCGACACCGAGCACTTCCTGTCGCAGGACGGGTACGCCCGATCCGGCGCGCTCGGCACGCTCATCCCGCTGCCGGGCCGCCGCGCGGAGGCGCCGGTGAAGCGCTTCCTGCGCGCGGTGAGCGGCCGCGACGACACCGACGACCGCGTCGCCTTCACCTTCGGCGGCCGCACGTACGTCTTCGACAACGCGGCCGGCACCTACACCGACGGCGACCGGACCCGCCCGACCCGCGAGCTCGGCCGCGTCGTGACCGCCGTCGACTCGAGCGGCACGGTCGAGTCCGCCCACGTCGAGGGCGACTTCCTCTACCTCACCTCCCAGCTCGAGGTCGTCCGCTACACGCTGCCCGCGGACGGCGGCGTCCCCGAGTACGTCGACGCCGGCTACCCCAAGCCGATCCCGTCGCGGGTCAACGCCGTCTTCCGCCGCTATGTCTTCTCCGGCCCCCTCTACGGCAGGCTCCGCCCCGGCCAGGACCTCGGCACGCTCCGGCCCCTGCTGCCCGTCAGCGAGAACTGGCGCTCGCTGCCCGCCGGCCCGATCTCCGGCGTGCTCGACACCGAGGACCTGCTCTACGTCTTCACCGGCGAGTCCTACGCCGCCTACCCGAAGGGCGTGCCGATCCCGCGCCCGTACGAGTGGGCGGCGCTGCCACACGAGATCGTCCGCCTGACCTCCAGCACCGCCTACGAGCTCAACCGGCGGCTGCTGGCCGGCGGCGTCCCGGCACTGCTCGACCCCGAGACCCAGGAGATCGACGAGCTGCCCGCCTTCAGCGCCGACCCGGACGACGCCTCCACCGCGACCACGATCAAGGTCAAGGGCGAGGTGTTCCCCTCCGGCGTGCCGGCCAGCACGCACCTGGACTTCCAGAGCGCCAACGGCCTGTACTACTGGGAGATCTTCTTCCACGCGCCCATGCTCATCGCGCAGGCGCTCAACGGCGCCCAGAACTTCGAGGAGGCCCGCCGCTGGTACGAATACGTCTTCGACCCCACCGAGCCCGGCGGGCACTGGCGCTTCGTGCCGTTCCTGGCCGCCGACGTGCGCGCGCTCGTCGACGGCTGCCGCGCCGACCTGCGCGAACTCGGCACGCCCGCGGACGCGGTGGCCGCCGAGCTGGAGCCGCACCTGCTCCGCCTGGAACCGCTGCACGAGGCCTTCCTGCAGCACCGCGAGCTCGACGGCCGCGAGCTCGACTTCCTCGCGACCCTGTCCACGGTACGGCCGGCCGTACCGGAGGGCACCACGCCGCAGACCCGTGAGGCGGCGCGGCGGCTGCGCGAGCGGATCGGCATGCTGGGCCGCCTCGGCCGCCAGTACGCGCTCATGGGCGACCGGGGCGCGCTGATGAAGGCCTACATGGACGACCCGTGCGACCCCCACGCCATCGCCGAGCTGCGGCCCTCCGCCTACCGGCGCTGGGTCGTGATGGCCTACGTCGACAACCTGCTCGACTGGGGCGACCTGCTGTTCGGCCGGCACACGGCGGAGAGCGTCGACGAGGCCAGGATGCTCTACGTCTTCGCCCACGACCTGCTCGGCGAGCGCGACTTCGGCTACGGGCCGGGGGCGCCGTCGCCGGCGCTGCCGTACGCGCGGCTGCCGGTGGCACGGAACGGCACGACGCCGGCCGAGCTCACCGCCGGCGGCAGCCTGCTGAAGGAGGCGGGGGAGGTGCACGCGGGCGTGGCGGAGCCGTACTTCCACGTGCCGGAGAACGCCGAGTTCGGCGCGTACTGGACGCGGGTGGAGGATCGGCTGCGCAACATCAGGCGGTCGCTGAACATCCACGGGATCGCTCAGCCGCTGCCGCTGTTCGAGCCGCCCGCCGACGTCATGGCGCTGGTGCGCGGCGCCGCCGCGAACGGCGCGGCCGCCGGGGCCGGGGCGGCGGCGCTCACGGTTCCGGTGCCGCACCACCGCTTCCCCGTGGTGTTCAGGAAGGCGCAGGAGCTGGCCGACAGGCTGCGCCAGTTCGGCGCCGACCTGCTCGGCGCCTTCGAACGGCGGGACGCCGAGGAGCTGGCGCTGCTGCAGAACCGGCAGCAGGGCACGATCCTCGACCTCACCCGCGCGATCAAGGAGGCGGAGGTCGGCATCGCCGCCGAGACCCTGAACGAGCTGGAGGCGGGCAAGGCCGCCGCCAAGGACCGGGCCACCCACTACGAGCGGCTGCTCGCCACCGGGCTCACGCCGACGCAGCGGGCGCAGCTCGACGTCATGGCCGCGGCGGCGGCCATGCACTTCGCCGGCAGCGGGCTGAAGATCGCCGCCGCGCTGGTCTCCGGGGCGCCGCAGGCGCTCGTGGGCCCGTTCATCATGGGCATGGAGTACGGCGGCGACCAGCTCGGCGGCGCGCTCGAACAGACCGCCGAGATCTCCACGACCCTCGGCGAGGGACTCAGCGTGGTCGGCGAGCTGCTCGGGGTCCGCGCCGAGCACGAGAGCGCGAGCGATGACTGGCGCCTGCAGCTCGGCCTGGCCAAGAGCGACCTGACCCAGCTCGGGCACCAGATCGCCGCGGAGAAGCTCAGGCTCGGCGCCGCGCGCCGCGAACTGGAGATCCTCGAACAGGACCTCGCCCACCAGCGGGCCGTGGCGTCCTTCCTCACCGGGAAGTTCGCCGGGGCGCAGCTGTACCAGTGGATGTCCGGGCAACTGGCCGGCATGTACTTCCAGGCCTACCACCTGGCCCACGAGCTGGGCCGCGCCGCCGAGCGCGCCTACTGGTACGAGCAGGGCGGGGAGGGCGAGCCGTACATCCGGCCCGTCTACTGGGACAGCAGGCGCGGCGGCCTGATGGCGGGCGACAGCCTCGCCTTCGACCTGGACCGCCTCGGCAAGGCCTACCTGGACGGCGCCGGCCGCGACCTGGAGATCACCAGGCAGGTGTCCCTGCTCGACCTCGACCCGCTCGCGCTGCTCAGCCTGCGCGACACCGGCAGGTGCGAGTTCTCGCTCGGCGAGGCGATGTTCGACCGCGACTTCCCCGGCCACTACCGGCGGCGCGTGCGCACGATCGCGCTCACCTTCGACGCCGCGGAGCCGGTCAACGCCACCCTCGCCCAGCTGTCCGGGCGTACCGTGCAGGAGCCCGACCCGAAGGCGGTCGCGTACCTGCTCGACCCCAAGGGCGCGCCGCCCGCCACGCTGCGCGCGGACTGGCGGCCCGGCCAGCAGGTCGCGCTGTCGCACGTGCAGCCGGGGACGGAGAACAACGGCCTGTTCGAGCTGCGCTACGACGACGACCGCTACCTGCCCTTCGAGGGCTGTGGCGCGGTGTCCACCTGGCGGCTGGAGCTGTCCGGCCGGCGTCCGGCCGACCTCGCCGACGTCATGATCACCCTGCGCTACACGGCCCTGCCCGGCGGGGAGGTCTTCGCCAACGCGGTCAGGGGCATGCTGCGCCCCTACCCGGCCGCCCGGTTCTTCGACGTGCCCGCCGACTTCCCCGCCGTGTGGGAGGACTTCCTGGCCGATGAGGAGACGCGCGGGCTGACGCTGCCGCTGACGCCGGAGCTGTTCCCCGGGATGAGCGGCCGCCAGATCACCGGCGTCTACGCCCGCTACGACCTCGACGGCGGCGCCGCCCGCTTCCTGGTCAACGGCGACCCGCGCTTCGCGCTGGAGCACGGCAAACCGGTGCGCACCCCGGGCCTCGGCCTCGGCGCGCCCTGGGCGCTGGTGCTGGAGGGCGACAAGAACGCGCTCGCCGGCCTCGGCCTCGTCCTGACCTACCGGGCACTGTAGATCCACCGGGCACCGTAGAAGGAGGCACGCCATGCCCGCCCACGGCAACGCCAGGAACCGGCAGAACAACAACTCGCGCGCCCGCGGCCGCGGGACCACGCCCGCCGCCAACCTGCGCCGCCCACGCGGCGGCGGCGTGACCAAGACCAAGCGCCTCACCTCGGTGCCCGCCTGGACCGACGCCGAACGCCAGACGCTCAGCTCCGACGCCGACAAGCGGGCGCTGCGGGCCGTCTACAACCGCTTCTACCAGGGCCAGGACCGCAAACTTTCCCTGCAGGACGGCGTCACCACGACCAAGGTCTACAAGTTCGTCGCGGAGGCCGACAACGGCTACCTGAACCGGAGCGTCGACAAGGACGCGATGCGCAGGTTCAAGGCCGACGGCGGCCGGGTCTATGAAGTCGCCCCCCAGGGCGGCGGCGACTTCGACGCCCAGCTCGATTCCTCCGGCAACTACTTCCGCGTCGAGAACCGCAACGCCGCGCGCGACGACGCCACCCTGGACGGCAAGGCGCGGCGCATCGTCGTCAACGTCAACAACCAGGACGCGGCGCTGCGCATCGCCCGCAACCTCACCCAGCTCTACACCGACCCCGCGGTCTCACGGTACTTCCGCCAGTTCAAGATGTACGTCTCCGGCCAGGACCAGCAGGGCGTCCCCACCAAGCACGACAAGATCGTCATCTACTACGCGATGCGCGGCAACAACGCGCCCACCGACCACGTCGGCGACCGCATCGTCGAGGTGCTGGAGAACTCCGTCGGCCCCGACGACCTCGACGACCGGCTCGCGCCCTTCTACCGCCGCATCGCCCCGGGCATCGGCTGGTCGCACGAACCCTCCCGCTACCTCAAGGGCCTGGGGAGGGGCAATGCCAGCTTCACCGAAGCGCGCTCGGAGGTCATCGCCAACGCCATGCTCGCCCACCCGCAGGTCAAGACCGCGCAGGAGTTCTATGACATGATCAACGCCGCGCTGCTCAACGCCAAGGTCGACCCGAGCCGGCCGCACCGCCAGGGCAGCTAGTCGGGCGCCCAGTACTTCTCCAGGACCTTCTCCAGGTCCCTGACCACCGGGGACCAGGTCTTGGTGAGCCGGTACTTCACGACGCGGTGGCCGCGGTACCTCAGCGTGTACTTCAGGAAGTCGGCCCCCTGTGGGCGGGCCTGCGACGTGCCCAGCTTCAGCCGCTTCAGGTGCGCCTTGAGCGTGCGCCACTCCGCCCTGGTCAGGCACTTGTCGACGGTTGGGCCGGTGCGGCGGCTGAGCCGTACGCAGGAGTTGGTGTAAACCCTCACGCGGTCGCTGAACCCCGCGAAGCCGCCCTCCCTGCGCAGCTCCACGAGCAGCTTCTTCTGCTGTACGGCCACCGCCTGCGCGGGCAGGCCGAGCCCGGCGACCAGGCCCAGCAGCAGCACCGGCAAGAGGATGAGGCGCCAGATCTTCATACCCTTTAGACGCGCGGCGGCGCCGCCCGGCTCACGTGTTCCTCGATCTGTTCGCGTTCCCACGCGCCGTTGCCGACGACCAGGGCGTAGGCGAGGTCGAGAGTGGCCTCGGGCGGCAGCCGTACCTCGTCGTGGAAGGCGATCGACGGGTTGACCGCCGGGAACCACGCGTTCCTGGCGAACCACGTCTGGCCCGGCTCGCTCAGGAACAGCAGCGTCGAGGCGCGGTCCACCTCGTCGTGCCTGCCGGTGTAGGCCAGCCAGGGGGCGTTCTGGCCCATCATGTCCTCGCCCGACCGGCCGTCCGAGGACAGGATCGTGCCGCCGGTGAGGTCGCGCGGGCCGCGCCAGAACAGGCCGCTGTAGCCGGCGAGGGGGCGGCCGTGCGTCGTCGGGCTGCCGAACATCAGGTCCGCGCCGCGCACGTTGCGCAGGGAGGTGGCGAAGTCGAGCCGCCACCACGACTCCTCCACCGTGACCAGGAAGCGGCGGGTCTCCTCCACCCACCGCTCGCCGGCCCGCGTCCACCAGGTCAGCCGTTCGACGCCGGGGGAGAGCCACTCCTCGTGCCGCATGGTGCCGTTGTTGTCCCGCTGGATGTAGCGGGCCTGGTCGTGGACGTACGTGCCGCCGCCCCAGAAGTTCTGCCCCGACAGGTGGGATGCGGTCATCTGCAGGCCCTTGTGCCAGCGGTGGTCGTGCGGGCGGTAGCCCGTGACGACGTCGCCGTCCAGGGTGCGCAGCGGGTGGAAGTACGGCTTGGGGGACTCCTCGACGGGCATGTCGGGACGGTAGACGTAGCGGAGGATCTCAACGCCGCCCGCCTCGTGGATCAGCTCGGAACCGGTGTCCTTCACGGCGGTGATGCTATCCGTTGGGAAAGCGGTTTCCAAGGTTTCTAGAGCCCGTACTCCTCCAGAAGGCGCAGCCACACCTCGCTGACCGCCGGGAAGGACGGGACCGCGTGCCACAGCTTCTCCAGCGGTACCTCGGCCGTCACCGCGATCGTCGCCGCGTGCAGCAGTTCGCCCACGCCGGGACCGACGAACGTCACGCCGACCGGCACCTTGCGCGACTCGTCGACGACCATCCTGGCCCGCCCGACATATCCGTCGCCGAGCAGGTACGCGCCCGAGACCGAGGCCATGTCGTAGTCGACCACCCGCACGTCCATCCCCTGGCGCCGGGCCGCCTGCGCGGTCAGGCCCACCGAGGCGGCCTGCGGATCGGTGAAGACCACCTGCGGCGCCCCGCGCCCGTCCGCGCTGTCACGCAGGGCCGGGCCGTCGTCCGGCTTGCCCGCCGCGCGCGCCGCGATGACGTCGCCGCACACCCGGGCCTGGTACTTGCCCATGTGGGTGAGCAGGTTGCGCCCGTTGACGTCGCCGACCGCGTACAGCCAGTCGAAGCCCGGCACCCGCATGCTGTCGTCCACCTCGACGGGCCCCTCGGCCGCCAGGCCGACGCTCTCCAGCCCCACGTCGCCGACGGCCGCCTCGCGCCCGGTCGCCACCAGCAGCTCGTCGGCCTCCACCGCCGAGCCGTCCGCCAGGTGCACGGTGACCGGCCCGCCGTCCACCGGCCGTTCCACCCGCTCCACCGAGACGCCGGTACGCAGGTCGATGCCCGACTTCCGCAGCGAATCGGCCAGCAGTTCCCCGGCGAACGGCTCCATCCTGCCCAGCAGCCCGCCGCGTACCAGCAGTGTCGTCTCGCGCGCGCCCAGCGCGTGCAGCGCCTGCGCCATCTCGCAGGCCACGACGCCGCCGCCCAGCACGACCAGGCGCTCGGGCACCTGCCGAACCGTGGTCGCCTCCCGGTTGAACCACGGGCGCGCCTGCGCCAGGCCCGGGATCCCGGGCACCACCGGGACGCTCCCGGTCGCCAGCACCACCGCGTGCCGGGCACGCAGGCGGGTCACCGTACCGTCGGAGCCGGTGACCTCCACCTCGCGCGGGCCCGTCAGCCGCCCGCGGCCGCGCACCAGCGCGGCCGGAAGCTTCTCCACCCACTCCACCTGGCCGCTGTCGTCCAGGCCGGAGATCGCCTCGTCACGCCGGGCGAGCACCGCGGCGACGTCCACCGGGCCGGTGCTCAGGCCCGGCACCCGCGACACCTCGGCCGCCAGCTCCATCGGGCGCAGCAGCGCCTTGCTCGGGATGCAGGCGTAGTAGGAGCACTCGCCTCCGGCCAGGTGCTCCTCCACGACCGCGGCGCTCAGCCCGCCGCGCACCGCCCGCCCGGCCACGTTCTCCCCGGCCGGTCCGGCGCCGATGACCACCACGTCCACGTCCACGCGTGTCTCCCCTCTCGTCGGCCACCCACGCTAGCCTGAAACGCACGATGAACCGTTTGACCACGTCACGTGGCGAGCTTGAGCTCACCCGCCACCCAGAGGACCCACGCGACCCGCTGCGCGCGTGGGACGCCGCCGACGCCTACCTGCTGCGCCACCTCGGCGAGCCGGCCGACCCCGGCCAGGTCGTGATCGCCTTCGACCGGTGGGGCGCCCTGGCGACCGCGCTGGCGGCGCACCGCCCGGCGCAGATCTCCGACTCCCACCTCGCCCAGGAAGCCACGCGCGCCAACCTCAAACGCAACGGCGTGGACGCCGACGCGGTCCGGCTGCTGTCCACGCGCGACGACCCGCCGCCGCGCGCCGACACACTGCTCGTGCGGGTGCCCAAGAGCCTGGCCCTGCTGGAGGACCAGCTCCACCGGCTGGCGCCGTCACTGCGTCCGGACACGGTCGTCGTGGGGGCCGGGATGGTCAAGGAGATCCACACCTCGACGCTGCGGCTGTTCGAGACCATCATCGGGCCCACGCGGACGTCGCCGGCCCAGCAGAAGGCCCGGCTGATCTTCAGCACCTTTTCCGCCCCTGCGGGTGGTGCCGCGAATCCGTGGCCGCTGTCCTACGCGCTGCCGGGCGGGATCGGGCCGGCCTCCGGGCGTACCGTGGTCAACCACGCCGGGGTCTTCTGCGCCGACCGGCTCGACGTCGGCACCCGCTTCTTCCTCGCCCACCTGCCCCGCACCACCGGCCCGGTCACCATCGCCGACCTGGGCTGCGGCAACGGCGTCGTCGGCATGTCGGCGGCCCTGGACAACCCCGAGGCCACGATCGTCTACGCCGACGAGTCACACCAGGCCATCGCCTCGGCCCGGGTCAACGCCCCGCCGGGGGCCGCGCGCTTCCTGCTCGCCGACGGCCTGACCGGTGTGGAGCCGGGAACGGTCGACCTCGTACTCAACAATCCGCCCTTCCACACCCACCAGGCCGTCGGCGACGCGACCGCCTGGCGGATGTTCACCGGGGCGCGGCGGGCCCTGCGGCCCGGGGGAGAGCTGTGGGTGATCGGCAACCGGCACCTCGGCTACCACGTCAAACTGCGCCGGATCTTCGGCAACTGCGAGGTGATGGCCAGCGATCCGAAGTTCGTGGTGCTACGCGCGAGAAAGGGCCGGCGGTAGCGCCCCTCGGCTTGGGCGACGACCGTCTCGACATCGGCCTCGTCGGTTCACCGTGCGAGCGGCTTGGTCGTGTGGACACCGATGTCGTGCACGCGCACGCCCGCGCTGACGTCAGGACGAGTCCCCCTGCGGGGTGTCGGTCTGGGTGCCTTCGGGACGGCGGAGCCCCGGTGCCGTCCTCCTTCCGGCGTCCTTCCGCCGCCTGCGACTGCGCCGGGCGGGGGCGCGGTGGGAGCCGGTGCCGGTCAGCGAGCGTACCGACAGCTCCTGGTAGCGCTCCGGATCCACCTTCTCGTCGCTGAGCAGCGTTCCCAGCACCGCGCACAGGAACCCGAACGGGATCGAGACCAGCCCCGGGTTCTCCAGCGGGAACACGTGGAAGTCCACCCCGGCGGGCAGCAGCGACAGCGACCGTCCCGACACCGGGTCCACCTTGCCGGAGACCACCGGCGACAGCACGACCAGGAGCACCGACGCCCCGAGCCCGCCGTAGATCCCGGCCACCACCCCGCTCGAGTTGAACCGCCGCCAGAACAGCGACAACACGATCGCGGGCAGGTTCGCCGAAGCGGCCATCGCGAACGCCAGCGCCACCAGGAACGCCACGTTCTGGTGGCGGGCGATCACCGCCAGCCCGATCGCCAGCAGCCCGATCACACACGAGGAGAACCGGGCCACCGCCACCTCCTGCGACTCCCTCGGCCGGCCGAACATCAGCACGTGCCCGAAGTAGTCGTGCGCCAGCGAGGTCGAGGAGGCCAGCACCAGCCCCGACACCACCGCCAGGATCGTCGCGAAGGCCACCGCGCCGATGAACGCCAGCAGCACGTCACCGCCCAGCGCCCGCGCGAGCTGCAGCGCGGCGGCGTTGCCCGCCGGATCCTGGGCGGCGATGGCGTCCTGCCCCACCAGCGCGGTCGCGCCGAACCCCAGCGCCAGCGTCATCAGGTAGAAGACCCCGACCAGGCCGATGGCCCAGTTCACCGAGGTACGCGCCGCCCGCGCGTCCGGCACCGTGAAGAAGCGGCTGACGATGTGGGGGAGCCCGGCGGTGCCCAGTACCAGCGCGAGCGCCAGGCTGATGAAGTCGAGCTTGTTGACCAGCGTCCGCAGCGGATCGCCCGCGACCTCCTTGCCGAACCGGCCGCCCGGCTGCAGGAACCCGGCGTGGCCGCTGTTGCGGGCGGCGGCGCCGAGCATGTCGCTCAGGTTGAAGCCGAACCGGCTGAGGACCATGACCGTCAGCACGGTGGTGCCGCCCATGAGCAGCACCGCCTTGATGATCTGAACCCAGGTGGTGCCCTTCATGCCGCCGAACATGACGTAGACGATCATCATGGCGCCGACCGCGACGATCGTCACGATCTTGGCGGTGTCGGTGGAAACGCCGAGCAGCAGGGATACGAGCGCGCCCGCGCCGACCATCTGGGCGAGCAGGTAGAAGACGGACACGGTGACGGTCGAGGCCACGGCCGCCGTTCTGACGCGAGGCTGGCGCCGTACCCGATAGGACAGGACGTCGGCCATGGTGAAGCGGCCCGCGTTGCGCATCAGCTCCACCAGCAGGAGCGTGAGCAGCCAGGCGACGAGGAAGCCGATCGAGTACAGGAAGCCGTCGTAGCCCGACAGCGCGATGATGCCCGCGATGCCGAGGAAGGAGGCGGCCGACATGTAGTCGCCGGCCAGCGCGAGGCCGTTCTGGGCGCCGGAGAAGGCTCTGCCACCGGCGTAGTAGTCGTCGGTGCCGCGGGTGTTGGCCCTGGCCCAGAACGTGATGACCAGCGTGATCGCGATGAACAGCACGAACAGGGTGAACGTCAGCGCCGGGCCCATCATGGGCGGCCTCCCCGGGTCCTGCGATGGGCGGGGGTACGGCGCGGCGGCGCCCAGCTCTCGATCCGCCGGCGCTCGGCCGCCAGCCGTTCGGCGTGCTCGCGCTCCGCTTCCATGGCGGCCGCCTCCTCCCGGAGCTGCTCGGACAGGGGATCGAGCATGCGGCGGGCATAGCGTGAATACCGCCAGGCCAGGGCGAACGTGGACACGAACTGCAACACGCCCAGCAGCAGGGCCACGTTGATGTTGCCGACCACCGGCCGGGCCATGAACTCCCGCGCGAAGGCCGACAGCCAGATGTAGAGGAAGTACCAGCCCAGGAACGAGGCGACGATCCCGATGGCCAGCCGATAGAACCTCGTCCGTAGTAACCGGAACCTCCGGTCTTGCGCCAGGCCCGCGTACCACCCCCGCGGAGCCCCGGCGCTGCGATGCCGCGCCTCCCCCACCATCACTCCTACCTGGTTGTGACATTCTGTGGCGAGTTGACTCCACAGTGATACGAACGATAGGGGCCCCAGGCTGGTTAGTCCGGCGATTGGCGGGATTGCCCAAGAGCACGTTCTTCGCGTAGCGGCGCTTCGCGCTTGCGGGGCTCAGGCTGTGTCCCTTTGGGGCTCCGCCCCAAGCCCCGCCCGAAAGGCATGGGCTTCGCAGAGGGGGCGCTTCGCGCCGTGGAGCTCAGGCTGTGTCTCCTTGGGGCTCCGCCCCAAACCCCGGTCAACCGCTCGCGCCCAGAGGTGTCCAGGACCCTTCCGCATCACTGGTCCGGTGTTCGCGTCCCACCCGAGCCGGCCTGGACGATGATCGAACGCGCCGCCACGACCTGTTGCCGCGTTTCGGCTGGGTGAGCGGCGATGTATCGCAGCAGGATGATGGTCACCTAAGTGGCCCCGAGCACGTTCACCGCCCGCTCGCCCGTCAGGGGCTCTAGCACGCTGGCGGCCCTTTTGCTCAGGCGGCATGATCAACCGAAGGGCCGATCCGGATCAGGTCAAGCAGATGGGAAGCCACACGAGTGGCGCTTGTCGTCTTTGAGGCGTTCCGCACGGGCGAAGAGGTAATGCCGCGGTTTCAGTTCTGGTGATCAGTGGGGTCGGGTGTCAGGGCGAGCTTGCCTGTCCCTCGCACCACAGTGTCCTCCGTCAGGGTGTGAGGGGTGACGCCGTAAGAGGCGGCGATCTCGGGGGCCAGCCACACGGCTTCGACCGCCCATTCGTCGAGGTCCTCGGCACTTGCCGTCGCGAGATCGGCCGGGAGCCCCAGACGGAGCAACCGCGCCCTTTCCCGTGGCAAGGGGTCGCCCAGGGCCGGGAGGTCATCGTCTGTCGCCGCGTATCGGCGGACGAGGCTGCCGTGTTCGGCCACCAGCCACGCCGAACCATCGCCCTGCTCGCCGAAATAGTAGGCCTGGCAGCGGGCATACCGTGCGCTCAGCGCCAGGCACGACCTGAGCACGCCTTCGTGGCGTTCGTCGTCGCACGGGTCACACCATGGCCCGATGACCAAGGTGCGACCGTCCACTTCGGGACTGACGTAGACCTGATGGTCCAGACCGCCGTGCACAGCAGTGTCGATCATCTCCCTGGCTTGGGCGAAGGTCATCGGCCGTGACTCGGTCAGCCCGAGCGTCTCCATGACACCCGCCTGATCACCCGTGGGCACCGCGATCCAGTAGTTCCAGCAGCTCCACACCGGCTCAGGCCGGTCCTCCTGTTCGGTCCGCACAGAGGCGAGTATGCCGGGCCTGGTTGATCACCGGGCCGCCCCGGGCGGCCGTTCGCTCATGGCCCCTCTTGGAAGCGGATATCGCCCGGTGATCGGGAGCGCGTACTCCTCCTCCGGACGGCTGGCCACGGCCTCGGCCAGTTCGACCTCGATCTCACGTTCGCGCAGAAACTCGTCGTCGCCGCTCAGGTCGTCTCCTGAGCCTGGGCCGCGAGCCAGTCGCGGTAGCGGATCCGGCCGAGGACGGCGTCGTCGCCGGGCACCAGCGTGCGCTCGCCGGGCACGCTGCCGAAGTAGCGCGCCCGCGGGTCGGTGACCACCTCGCGCGGGTCGCCCCAGGCCGCCAGGGCCTCGCGGAAGAACTCATCCATCCGGGACTGTTCGGGCCCGGCCACCTCCACGCGCCCGTTCAGCGGCGGCCCGGCCGCCACCCGGCCCACCGCCTGGGCGACCTCGTCACCCGCGATCGGCTGGAACCGCACGGGCGCCACACGCACCGTCCCCTCCACCGTGGCGGCGTCGGCGATGCCGCGGGCGAACTCGAAGAACTGCGTCGCGTGCACCAGCGAGAACGGGATCGGCGACTCCTCGATCAACCGCTCCTGGGCGATCTTCGCGGCGAAGTACCCGTTGTCCGGCATCCGCTCGGTGCCCACCACCGACAGCGCCACGTGGTGGCCGACGCCCGCCTCCGCCTCCGCGGCCAGCAGGTTGCGGGTGGAGGTCTCGAAGAACTCCATCACCGCCGCCCGCTCGAACGACGGCGAGTTCGACACGTCGACCACCACCCGCGCACCGGCCAGCACCTCGGCCAGCCCTTCCCCGGTGAGCGTGTCGACCCCGGTGCCCGGCGACGCGGCCACCGCGTCGTGGCCGTGCTCCGTCAGCCTCGTCACGACCTTGGACCCGATCAGCCCGGTCCCGCCGATCACCACGATCTTCATGGCACGCCTTCCTGTACGCCGGAGGCGCCCGTCGCCCCGGTCACCGGCTAAGACCGGGCAGCCTCCGGCGTTGTGACAGCCGCCGCGAAGAATCTTCTTCTATTCGACGAGCTTCCCCTCGCTGGAGACCTCGCGCATGAGCGCGGCGATCTCGGTGGGAGTCGCGGGGATGGCCTCCCTCTCCACCGATCCGGGGCCGGACCACACGAGGTTGACCTGCAGGGCCGGGTCGAGGTCGGGGTAGTCGGAGCGGTTGTGGCAGCCGCGGGTCTCGCGGCGTTCGAGCGCGGTCTCGATCGTCGCGCGGGCGGACAGGGCGGCGGACTTCAGGTCGAAGGCGTGGGCCAGGTCCTGGAAGCCGGCGATGTCCGGGTGCACGCCGACCTCGCCGATGCGCGCCTCCAGCGCGGCGAGTTCGTCCAGGCCCTTCAGCAGCCCGGCCTCGTCGCGGACCACGCCGGCGTGCTCGGTCATGATGTCGCGCAGGGCGCGCTGCAGGGCCCGCACGTTCTCGGGTCCGTCGGCGGCGAGAAGCGTGTCCACCTCTGTCCGCGCTTCGTCGAGCGCCTCGGCCGAACGGCGCTGCGCGGCCAGGCCGGCGGAGTAGGCGGCCGCCTCCTGGCCGACGATGCGGCCGAAGACGAGCAGTTCGATCAGCGAGTTGCCGCCCAGCCGGTTGGCGCCGTGCAGCCCGCTGGCGGCCTCGCCGATCGCGTACAGGCCGTCGACCCCGGTGCCGTGGTCCTCGGGCCGCACCCAGACGCCGCCCATCGAGTAGTGCGCGGTGGGCGCGATCTCGATCGGGTCCTTGGTGATGTCGAGCATCTGCAGTTCCATGAGCGTCTGGTAGACGCGCGGCAGCCGTTCCATGATCGTCTGTCGGGGGAGGTGCGACACGTCGAGCCAGACGCCGCCGTCCGGGGTGCCGCGTCCTTCCTTGATCTCGGTGTACGCGGCCAGCGCGATCCGGTCACGCGTCGACAACTCCAAGCGGTCCGGGTCGTAGCGCGCCATGAAGCGCTCACCGAGGTGGTTGCGCAGGATGCCGCCTTCGCCGCGGGCGGCTTCGGAGACGAGGGTGCCGGCGGCGTTCTCGGGGGCGATGAGGCCGGAGGGGTGGAACTGCACCAGTTCGGGATCGCGGATACGGCACCCGGCGAGGCTGGCCAGGCGGAAGGAGTCGCCGGTGTTCTCGTCGCGGCGCGAGGAGGTGCGCCGCCAGATGCGGGTGTGGCCGCCGGCCGCCAGGATGACCGCGTCGGCGTGGATGACGTAGCGGATGCCGTCGTTCAGGTCGAAGCCGTACGCGCCGAAGACCGCGTTGTCCTTGACCAGGATGCGGGTGATGTAGGCGGTGTCGAGGACGGGGATGTCGAGCTGCGCCGCCCGGTTGATCAGGGTGCGCTGGATCTCCAGACCGGTGTAGTCGCCGGCATAGGCGGTGCGCCGGAAGGTGTGGGCGCCGAAGAACCGCTGCGAGATGCGTCCATCCTGCTCACGGGCGAACGGCATGCCGTACCGCTGAAGATCTTCGATGCCCCGCGCGGCCCCTTCCGTGACGATCTGGACGGTGTGCGGGTTGGCGAGAAGGTAACTCTCCTTGAGGGTGTCGGCGGCGTGCTGCTGCCAGCTGTCCTCGGGGTCCATCGTGGCCAGAGCCGCGTTGATGCCGCCGGCCGCGAGCGAGGTGTGCGCGTCCGCCTTCGGCCGTTTGCCCACCGCCACGACGCTGACACCGCGCTCGGCGAGCTCGATCGCGGCCCGCAACCCGGCCCCTCCCGTGCCGATGACCAAGACCGAGGTGGCGATCCGGTTCTCTGGCGAATACATGGCGCTCCTTTAACCGCATCTGCGAAGAACAGTTCCTAACCTAATGACTTGACGCCGGCGTGATGTGTGACGTTGGCGCTGGTGAGAACGGTCACACTCGGCCGTCGCGGGCGAGTGCTAGCCTGCGGCCGAGGGGAGAAAAGTGGAGGATCTCGACGAAGCCGTGGCGGTGTTCGACGGTGTGCGGCCGCGCCTGTTCGGCATCGCCTACCGGATGCTGGCCAGCGTCACCGAAGCCGAGGACCTGGTCCAGGACGTCTGGCTGCGCTGGCAGGCCTACGACCGCTCCACGGTGGAGAGCCCCGCCGGGTTCCTGGCGACGATCACCACGCGGCTGGCGATCAACGCCTCCCAGTCGGCCCGCGTACGCCGCGAGACCTACCTCGGCCCCTGGCTGCCCGAACCCGTCGACACCACCGCCGACCCCTACCTGGGCGCCGAGCGGGGCGAGGCTCTGGAGTTCGCGGTCCTGTTGCTTCTGGAACGGCTCTCGCCGCCCGAACGCGCCGCCTATGTGCTGCGCGAGGCGTTCGACTACCCGTACCGGGAGATCGCCGAGATCGTCGAGCTCAGCGAACCGGCGGTCCGCCAGCACGTCAGCCGCGCCCGCAAACGCCTGCGCGAAGGCCGGCGCGCCGCCGTCACCGCGGCCGAACAGCGCAGACTGCTGGCGGCCTTCGTCACCGCCGCCCGCTCCGGGGAGCTGGAGGCGCTGGAGGAACTGCTCGCGGCCGACGTGACCAGCTACTCCGACGGGGGCGGGGCCGCGCGCGCGTCCCGGTTTCCGGTGGTGGGCGCGGCTCGGGTGGCGAAGTACGTCAAGGCTTTCGCCGGCCACTTCTGGGTGGGGGTGGAGGTGGCATGGGCGAACACGAACGGCCAGACCTCGGCCATGCTGATCCGCGACGGCCAGGTGTTCACGGTCCTCACGATCAACGCCACACCGGACGGTATCGACCAGGTGTTGTGGCTGATGAACCCCGCCAAGCTCCGCGGCGTGGAGCCCAAAGCCTAGCCCGCGCCGCCTTTGACCACGATCATCAAGGATCGGGACCATGAGGCGCAGGTGGGTGCCCGCGGTGGGCCGGTGGTTCTACGGTGGTCGGCCATGAGAATCGTCATCGTCGGCGGCAGTGGCTTGCTCGGCGGTCAGCTCGCGCGGCGGGCCGTGGCCGGCGGGCATCAGGTGGCCGCCACCTATCTGACCCGGCCCGGCCAGGGCGGGGGAGCCGAGTGGTTGCGGCTCGACCTACGTGACCGCGCCGCCGTCGCCGGCCGGATCGCCGCGTTCGGTCCTGACGTGGTGGTCAACGCGGCCTACCGGCCGGCGGACTGGGTGACGACGGCGGTGGGCGCCGCTCATGTGGCCGGCGCGGTGGCCGGGAGTGGCGCGCGTCTGGTCCATGTGTCCAGCGATGCCGTCTTCTCCGGTCGGGCGGTCGTCTACGCGGAGACGTGCGTTCCCGACCCGATCAGCCCGTACGGGGCGGCGAAGGCGGCGGCGGAGGTGGCCGTGCGGGCGATGGTCCCCTCGGCGGCGATCGTGCGGACGTCCCTGATCATCGGGGACGGTGGTTCGTCGCACGAGGCGTTCGTACACGCGCTGGCGGCGGGGCGGGAGGGCGTGTTGTTCACCGACGACGTGCGCTGCCCCGTGCACGTCGGCGATCTCGCCGCGGCGCTGCTGGAGCTCACGGGCCACGACGCGGCGGGGGTTCACCATGTCGCCGGTGCGGACGCCGTGAGCCGCTACGAGCTGGGATGCCTGGTCGCGCGGCGGGACGGGCTCGATCCGGACCGCCTGCCGACCGGCAGCCGTGCCGCCACGGACCTGGGCGGGCCGCTCGACGTGCGGCTGGACTGCCGCGTCACGCAGGCGCGGCTGCGCACCCGGCTGCGCGGTGCCCGCGAGTTCCTGAGCTGACTCCGAAACCGCCGACCCCCTCGATCGGCCTGCCGAGGTCTTTCAGCCGTCCCCCCCTTCCGAGGAGCAGGCGTAGCAGGTGAGGCGGACCGTCGCCCGGCCGATCGGCACGGCGACGACGCGCGCGGACGCTGATCCGCCCTTCGCCGGGTCAGTCCGGGAAGCGGATGTAGGCCGGCGGCACGGTCGTGGCGAGCCAGACGCCGTTGGCGGTCAGGTGGAAGTCATGACCGGAGGCGTGCATGGTGGCGGCGTCCACGGCGAGGACGACCGGCCGGCCGCGGCGGGCGCCCACGCGCCGGGCGGTCTCGCGGTCGGGGGAGAGGTGCACGTGGTGGCGGTTCATGGGGCGCAGGCCCTCGGCCCTGATGGCCGGCAGCACCCGGGCCACCGTGCCGTGGAACAGGACCTCGGGCGGCGTCGCGACGGGCAGGTCCAGGTCGACGGGGATCGAGTGGCCCTGGTTGGCGCGGATGCGGCCGTCCTCGACGGTGAAGCGGCGCTTGTCGTTCTGGGCGACGGCCTCGTCGAGCTCCTGCCTGGTGATCGGGAAGTTGTGGGCCGCGGCGGCGGCCAGGAACGTGCCGATATCTGTCCAGCCGTGGGGGTCGAGCTCCAGGCCGATCCGGCCGGGCTCGTGCCGCAGGTGCTTGGACAGGTACTTCGAGACGCGCACCAGCCGCCGCTCGTCCATCAGCGCAGCCCGGCGAACAGGTCGTCCTCGTGGTCGGGGGCCTCGACCGTGGAGCTGACGCGGATGAAGGCCTCGTGGGAGAAGGCCATCCTCTGCGCCTCGTCGGGCATCTGCAGGACGAAGATGCTGTCGCCCTGGCTGGCGTGCGCGCGCAGCGCCTTCAGCTTGCGCTCCACCACCGCGGAGGCGTCCACGACGGAGGTGATGAGCTCGTCGGGGGTGCCGAAGTCGGCGTCGGGGTCGAAGTCCTCGCCGAAGTCGACGCCGGCCGCCTTCATCTGCTCGAACATCGCGCGCATCCGCGCGCGGGGGATGGCGGTGTAGTAGAACTTCGCCGGGATGCCGGTGCTCTTCGCCGCGGCGACCGCGACGCGGTGGGCCTGGATGTGGTCGGGGTGGCCGTAGCCGCCGTTCTCGTCGTAGGTGACGACGACCTGCGGGCGGTACCGCTCGATCAGCGCGCTCAGCTTGGCCGCGGCCTCCTCGACCGGCACGTTGGCGAAGGAGGAGGCGTCATGGTTGGCGTCCCAGCCGTCCATGCCGGAGTCCTGGTAACCGAGCAGCTCGACGTGGGTGATGCCCAGGTGCCCGGCCGACTCGCGCAGCTCGGCCAGCCGCTGCTGGGCCACGGCGGCGGCGTCGTGGCCGTCCTGGCCCGGCTTCACCCCGCCCACGCCGTCGCCCTGCTCACCGTTGGTGCAGGTCACGAGGACGGTGCGGATGCCCTCGTCGGCATAGCGGGCGAGGATGCCGCCGGTGCTCAGGACCTCGTCGTCGGGGTGGGCGTGTACGGCCATCAGCGTCAGTTGGTCCATGAGGGTGGAGCCTACTCGGCAAGCCCGACAAATCCCGCGCCGGTCTCACACGGCGGCCGGTACGGCAGGCCGGGGAAGTGCACCGCCCATTCCGCCGTGGTGATCCGGGGGAAGGCGGCTTCGCACAACCGGGCGGCCAGCCGTACCGTGCCGGTCTCCCAGAGCAGCGCCGTGCGGTCGTGACTGCCGGTCGCCAGGGTGTGCCCGTCGGGGCCGAACGCGACGGAGGAGACTCCGTCGGCGTGCGCGCCCAGCGAGGCCGTCTCCACGGGACGGCGGCGGTCGGCGAGATCCCACAGGCGCAGCGAGCGGTCGTTGCCCGAGGTGGCGAGCGTGCGGCCGTCCGGGCTGAAGGCGACCATGGAGACGCTGCCGGTGTGACCGCCGAGGGTGGCCAGCGCGCGGGCGTGCGCGGGGTCGGCGACGTCCCAGAGGCGCGCGGTGCGGTCGAAGCTCGCCGTGGCGAGCGTGCGGCCGTCGGGGCTGTAGGCGAGGGAGTTGATGCCGTCGGCGTGGCCGGTCAGCGTGGACAGGGGGATGGGGCGGCTCAGGTCGGTGACGTTCCACAGCCGGGCGTCGTGGTCCCAGCCGGCGGTGGCCAGGATGCGGCCGTCGGGGCTGAAGGCGAGTGTGTTGACGCCTTCCGCGTCGGCCGTGAAGGCGCCCGCGCGGCGGGGGCGGCGGGGGTCGCGTACGTCCGTGAACCGCACGGTGGTGTCGAGGCTCGCGCTGGCCAGGGTGGTGCCGTCGGGGGAGAAGGCGACGGCGTTGACGTTGGCGGTGTGGCCGGTGAGCGTCGCGAGGGGGCCGGGGCGGGCGGCGGCGACGTCCCAGAGCCGGACGGTGCGATCGTAGGCGGCGGTGGCGGCGACGGCGCCGCCGGGGCTGAACGTCACCGCCCAGACGGCGGCGTCGTGGCCGGTCAGGACGGCGCGCTGCCGGGTGCGGCCGGGCTCGGAGACGTCCCACAGGCGCAGCGCGCGGTCCTCGCCGACCGTCGCGAGCGTGCGGCCGTCGGGGCTGAAGGCCAGCCAGTGGACGCCGCCGGTGTGCCCGGTCAGCGCGGGATGGGGCAGGTCCCAGAGCCGGACGGTGTAGTCGTCGCTGGCCGAGGCCAGCGTGCGCCCGCCGGGGGCGAACACGGCCGAGACCGCGTTGCCGGTGTGGCCGGTGAACGCGGTCAGGGCCCGGGGCTCGTCCGGGTCGGTGACGTCGGTCAGGCGCACGGTGTCGTCGTGCCCGGCGCTGACGAGCGTGCGGCCGTCGGCGCTGAAGGCGACCGAGCGCACGATCTCCTGGTGGTCGCCGGCCCGCGCCCGCGCCCGTGCGCGAGTCCCGTCGACCTGCCAGAGGCGGACGTCGCCGTCGTTGCCCGCCGTGGCGAGCAGGCGCCCGTCCGGCCGGTACGCCACCCAGGCCACGGGCCCGGTGTGCCCGCGCAGGGAGGAAGGCGGCCGGCCGGGGTCGGCCAGATCCCACAGCCGGGCGGTGCGGTCGAAGCTGCCGGTGGCCAGCGTGCGCCCGTCCGGGCTGAATGCCACCGACACGACGGCGGCGCCGTGACCCCGCAGGCTCGCCGCGACCCGCGGCCCGGCGACGTCCCACACCCGGGCGACGCGGTCGTCGCCCGCCGTGGCCAGGAGCCGGCCGTCGGGGCTGAAGGCGACCGCGTTCACGTTGGCGTCGTGCGGCAGGACGGCCGGCGCCCGCCCGGGATCGGCGAGGTTCCACAGGCGTACCGTGTGGTCCCAGCTCGCCGTGGCGGCCAGCCGGCCGTCGGGGCTGAAGGCGGCGGCGTTGACGTTGCCGCGGTGTCCGGTCAGCACGGCCAGCCGGCGCGGCCGGTGCGGGTGGGTGATGTCCCAGAGCTGCGCGGTCCGGTCGCGGCTCGCGCTGATCAGGCTGCGGCCGTCCGGGCTCACCGCGACCGAGTTGACCCGGTCGCTGTGGCCGGTGAGGCGGGTGGCGTACGGGGTGGCGAAGACGCGCAGCAGGCTGTTGCGCGCGTCCTCGGTGGGCGACAGGCGGTAGGCGGCCAGGCTGAGCTGCGCGGACAGCGCCGGGTCCGTCTGGCGGAGCCGGTCGGCCGCTGCGGCGACCTTCTGCGACAGGGCGAGGTCGCGCTGGCGCGTGGCGGCCTGCTCGGAGCGGACGGCGTAGATCGTGGTGGCCGTGGTCAGCATCACCAGTACGGCCAGCAGCGCCGTGAGCCGCCGCAGGCGCCGGGCCCGTCGCCGCGCCGCGGCCTGGTCCTCGGCCGCCGCGGTGGCGCTGACGGCCAGGAAGTCGCGTTCTCCCGGCGACAGGAGCGGACGGTGCGCGGCGGCCCATTCCAGGGCGACGGCCAGGCGGGTGCCGCGGTGCAGCGCGGCGTGGTCCCTGGACTCCTCCTCCCACGCCTCGGCCGCCTCGGTGATCTGGCGGTGGACGCGCAGGCCGTCGCGGTCCTCGGTGAGCCAGGCGCGCAGGCGGGGCCACGACTTGATCAGCGCTTCGTGCGCGATCTCGACGGCGTCGCCGTGCAGGGTGACGAGCCGGGCGCGGGCCAGCGCTTCGAGCACCTCGGCGGCCTTCGGGTGGTCGAGCTCGCCGCGCGAGATGCGGCGTCTGGTGTCCTCGGTGCCCTCGCCGAGCGCGGTGAGCCGGAGGAAGATCTGCCGGACCAGCGCCTGCCCGTCAGGGCCGAGCGCGTTGTAGACGGCCTCCGAGCTCTGGGCGACGGCGCGTTCGATGCCGCCGGTGGCCTCGTACCCGGTCAGGCTGACGGTGTTGCCGCGCCGGCGCCGCCAGGTCTCCAGCAGCGTGTGGGACAGCAGCGGCAGCACGCCCGCCTGGCCGGTGGCGTCGGCGACCAGCCGGGAGACCAGCGCGGTCTCGACCCGGTAGCCCAGGTCGACGGCCGGTTGCGTGATCGCCCGGTGGAGCTCTTCCGCCGTCATGGGGCCGACCAGGACCTGCGCGTCCTGCAGCACCTCGGCCAGGCTGGGGTGCTGGGCGCAATGATGGTAGAAGTCGGTGCGCACGCCGATGACCACGCGGGTGCGGTTGCCGGGATCGCCCGCCGCGGCCACCAGCGCCGCGATGAAGGCGGCACGCTCCGCGGGATCCTGGCACAGGGTGAACACCTCTTCGAACTGGTCGGCGACCAGCACGAAGTCCTGCTCCGAGCCCTCCTTGGCCACGACCTGCCGGGTCAGCAGGCCGAGGCCGGCGGGCCGTTCGCCCAGGTCCTTGTGCGGATCGCCGGGCGCGACGCCGAGCATCGCGCCCAGCCCGGTCGCGCACTCGCGCAGCGGATGGGCGCCCGGGGTCAGCACCAGCGCGGGCCGCCCGGCGAGCGCGGGCAGCAGTCCGGCGCGCAGCAGCGACGACTTGCCCGATCCGGACGCCCCGAGCACCGCGACGAACCGCCGCTCCGACACCATCGTCCGCACCCGCTCCACGAGCCGCTCCCGGCCGTGGAAGCGCTCGGCGTCCTGCTGCCTGAAGGCGGCCAGTCCGAGGTACGGCGCCGCCGCCTCGTCGGCCGGCTCCTGCGGGGTCAGCTCGTCGGCCAGCCCATGCCATCGGGCCTGCCATTCCTGGAGGTCCCCGCCACACGAGGCGACATAAGCCAGCGTCACCGACAAACTCGGAAGTTTACGGCCCCCGGCGGCCTCAGAAAGGGTGCTGGCCGAATAATGCGCGCGTCCGGCGAGTTCCCGGTACGACGGCGTCCCGGCCTTTTCCCTGAGTTTCCGCAGATCCGCCGCGAACCGCGATAACCCATCGTCAGCCGGGCCCAGCGGACGCTCCTGGCGAGGTATCGTCGCCCCCCTTGTCGATGGGCCAGCGGCATTCATTGTTCAGCGGTTGATGTTCGGTGTCCAGCGTGTGAGACCGAACAAGCCCTTTACTCCTATACAGGGAGGCGTCCGCGAAAGCCGGAACACCGAATCCGGAAAACGAGGGGAAACGATCATGAAGAGACTCGCGGTGGCACTCGTCGCCTTCGCCGCGCTGCTGGGGCTCGCCGCCCCGGCCCAGGCGGCCCCCGTCCGCGCGGCCGAGGTGTCGGCCGCCGCCCTGCCCACGAAGTGCGACAACATCGGCTGGGGCCCGAGCCTGGTGTGCATCGACATCAATGCCGGGGAGCGGTGGATCACCGTCTGGTACGACCGCAGGGACGGGGTCGGCCGCCAGTGGGTGCACGGCCTGTCGTACACGGGACCCGATGGAAACCACCAGGACGAGGGCGGTTTCTCCATCAACCCCGGTGAGCTCAAGGGATACCGCTGGTACAACGTGCCCACCGGCTCCGGTGGCTACGTGGGTTTCGTGCGCACGGACGCCGGCACGGACGACACCGGCACGCTCTGGATCTAGCGGCCAGGGGGCGGGGTTCCAGGAGGGGCCCCGCCCCCGCGCGGTCAGCGGGCGCCGACCGTGGCGGCGAGCACCAGGCAGGCCGCGCCGATGGCGTGCGCGCTGTCGTCCCACGGCCGCACCGAGATCTCCAGGCCCGACAGGACTCCGCCCTCCACCGCGGGGCGGAACCCCGGCTCCAGATAGGGCCACAGCACATGGCTCTCACCGATGACCGTGAGGGCCCGCACCGCCAGCACGTTCACTATCCCGGCCGCCGCCCTGCCCAGCGTGGATCCCGCCTCGGCCATCAGGTCGCGGATGCCGGGCGTGTCGGCCAGCGCGAGCGCGTGCAGCTCGTCCACGGCCACCGCCCGTGAGGTCAGCCCCCGCTCCAGCGCCCGCGCGGCCAGCGCGTAGTCCGCGGCGTAGGTCTCCACGCAGCCGCGCCGCCCGCACACGCACGGCGGGCCGAACGGGTCGACGGGCACGTGCCCGAACTCCCCGGCCACGCCGTCCGGTCCCCGGTGCACCCGCCGGCCGAGCACGATGCCCATGCCGACGCCGCCGCCGACGGCCAGCACGAGGAAGTCGTCGTGGTCGCGCCCGGTGCCGAACAGCAGTTCCGCCGTGGTGCTGGCGCGCGTGTCGTTGTCGATCAGTACGGGCACCGGCAGCAGCTCGGCCAGGCGGGGGCGCAGCGCCAGGTCCGACCAGCCGAGGTGGGGCGAGAGCCGTACCACGCCCTTGGCGGGGTCGATCACGCCGGGCACGGCGAGCCCGACGCCGCGTACGCGCTCGCCCATGCCCGGCTCGCCGAGCACCTCCAGGCACATCTTGGCCAGCTGCTCCACGGGCTCGTGGCGCGGGTCGAAGGGCTGGGTGAAGCGGCGCACCTCGCTGCCGTTGAGCCGCATGAGCACGCCCACCACGTGGGTGTGGTGCACGCGCAGCCCGAGCGTGTACGCGGCGTCCGGCAGCACCTCCAGCGGCACCCGGGGCCGGCCGCGCCCGCTCACCTGGGGAGCGAGTTCTCGCAGGTAGCCTAGGTCGATGAGCCTCCGCGTGTGCTCGGTGACGGTGGCCGCACCGAGCCCAAGGCGGGCCGCGATCTCCGAGCGGTTGAGCGGCTCCCGCCCGAGCATGGCCAGGATCTCCGCCCTGACCAGATCTTCGCGCAATGTTCCTCCTGCCCCTTGACGTCCTCGGCCGACCAAGCCTAGGGTCCACGACCATAATAATTTCGTCGCCGAAATTAAGGAAACCACACATGAAGGGCTTTCTGGCAGCGGGGCTCGCGCTCGTCCTCGGAGCCACCGCCTGTGGCGGTGGCGGTGCATCTGGTACGGCGGGCGGCGCCAAGCAGGACGACGGCACGATCACCCTCGACTGGGAGATGTGGGCGGGCAGCGAGGACGAGAAGGCCCAGCTGGACCACCTCGCCAAGCTCGTCACGCAGCAGAACCCCAAGGTCAAGATCGCGCTGCGCACCGCGCCGTTCAACGACTACTTCACCAAGCTCCAGACGGAGTTCGCCGCCGGCAAGCAGGCGTGCATCGTCTCCATGCAGAGCCTGCGCCTCGGCGCCTACGCCGACCTCATGGAGCCGCTGACCGCTCCCGAAGGGTTCGCGCCGGCCTCGCTGGAGGCGCTCAAGATGGGCGGCAAGCAGCTCGCCCTGCCGTACGACCTGGCCTCGATGCTCGTCTACTACAACAAGGACGCCTTCGCGAAGGCCGGGCTGCCCGAGCCGAAGGCGGGCTGGACGGTCGCCGACTTCGAGAAGGCCGCGAAGACCCTGTCGAGCGGCGGCATGGCCGGGTTCGGCATGTCGTTCTCCGACCTGCACACGCTGTCGCTGCTGTTGTCCTACAACGGGGCCGCGCCGGTCACCCAGGACGTCAAGCTGCAGCTGGACAGCCAGCCGATGGCCGACGCCCTCACCTGGTACGCGGGCCTGGCCAAGAGCAAGGCCGGCAGCGTGCCCGCCTCCTCGGCCGAAGGCGGCTGGGGCGAGACGCAGTTCGTCAACGGCAACGCGATGATGGCCGTGGACGGCTCCTGGAACCTCGGCTCCCACATCAAGGACGCCAAGTTCGCCGTCGGCCTCGCGCCGCTGCCCGCCGGGCCGGGCGGCTCCAAGACCTATGTCGCCGGCTCCGGCTTCGGCGTGGCCAAGAGCTGCCCCTACAAGGCCGAGGCGATCAAGGCGGTCGAGACGCTGACCGGCAAGGACGCCCAGGCCTACCTCGCCGGTGTCGGGCGCGGCTTCCCCTCCCGCACCGAGCAGCAGGCCGGCTACGAGGAGTTCCTGGTCAAGCAGGACGCCGGCAAGGCCGCCGACGTCAAGGCCGCCATGGGCGCGGTCAGGGAGGGCCTGGCCGGCGGCACCCCGCTGTTCACCACCAAGAACTGGGACAACGTCAACAAGCTCATGGCCCAGTACTTCCTGCAGGTCTACACCGGGGCCCAGGCGCCCAAGGACGCCCTGGCCACCATCCAGCAGCAGGGAGCGCGCGGCCAGTGAGGACACGGGAGACGTGGAGCGCGCTCGGGTTCGCCACCCCGAGCGTGCTCGGCCTCGGGCTGTTCACGCTGTTCCCCGTCGGCATGGCCGTGGTCATGAGCTTCTTCGACTGGCCGATGCTGGGCGGCAGCGAGTTCATCGGGCTCGACAACTTCCGCTACCTGTTCGGCGAGGACCCCGACTTCCTGGCCGCGTTGCGGAACACGTTCGTCTTCACCGGCCTGTACGTGCCGCTGAACATCCTCCTCGCGCTCGGCCTGGCCTTCTGGATCAGCAACTCGCGCTGGCAGAACCTGTGGCGGGTGCTGTTCTTCATCCCGGCGATCACCCCGATGGTGGCCAACGCGGTCATCTTCAAGCTGCTCTTCCAGCTCGTCGGGACCGAGCCGAACCTGCTGGCCGACGGCCGTACGGCGCTGCTGTCGGTGGTCGCGATGAGCGTGTGGCAGGGCTTCGGCTACAACATGATCGTGTTCTCGGCGGCGATCAACGAGATGCCCAAGCCGGTGCTGGAGGCGGCCTCGCTGGACGGAGCCACCGGCCTGCGCCGCCTGGTGAGCGTGCAGCTGCCGCTGATCTCGCCCGCGCTGTTCTTCGCCACCACGATGACGGTGATCACCGCGCTGCAGGTGTTCACGCAGCCGTACATCCTCACGGCCGGCGGTCCCGGCAACGCCACCGAGACCCTCGTCATGAACGTCTACCAGGCCGGCTTCCAGTCGCGTGACCTGGGCCTGGCCGCCGCGGCGGCGTGGGTGCTGTTCGCGATCATCCTGGCCGTCACGTTCGTGCAGTTCCTCGGCCAGAAGCGGTGGGTGCACTATGAGAGTTAAGAGCCCCCTGAAGAGCGCCGTCTCGCACGCCCTGCTGGCCGCGGTCACGCTGGCCTTCCTCTACCCGCTGATCTTCGCGGTCGCCACCGCGCTGAAGCCGGCCGGGGAGACCTTCTCCGACCCCGGCTCGCTCGTGGGCTCCTCGATCCGCTGGCAGAACTTCGCCGACGTCTTCACCTACGTGCCCTTCCAGCGCTACATCCTCAACGGGGTGCTGGTCGCCGGCGTCGGCACGCTCGTGGTGCTGACCGCCTCGGCGCTGTCGGCCTACGCCTTCGCCGCGCTGCGCTGGCGCGGGCGCGACGGCGTCTTCCTGATCTTCCTTGCCACGCTGATGGTGCCGCAGGAAGTGCTGGTCGTGCCCATGTTCATCCTCATGCAGTCGCTCGGCTGGGTGGACACCTACCAGGCGCTGATCTTCCCGTGGGCGTTCACCGCGTTCGGCACGTTCCTGCTGCGCCAGTTCTTCCGCTCGGTGCCGCGCGAGATGCAGGAGGCCGCCCGCATCGACAGCGCCGGAGAGCTCCGCATCTTCACCCAGATCATGCTGCCGATGGCCCGGCCGGCGCTCGGCGTGCTCGCCGTCTTCACCTTCATCAACTACTGGAACAGCTTCCTCTGGCCGCTCATCATGATCAACGACGTGAGCGCGCGGGGCACGGTCCCGCTCGGCCTGCAGCTGTTCTTCGGGCAGAACGGCAACCAGTGGCACCTGGTCATGGCCGCCTCCATCGTCTCCATCCTGCCGACCCTGCTGCTGCTCATCGCCCTGCAGAAGCACCTGGTCAAGGGCATCGCCACCGCCGGCCTGGCCGGCCGCTGAAAGGATCGGTCTTGCTGCAGTTCGACCGCCGTGTCGGGCCCGACCTGGGCGTCACCTACCCGTCGCGGGAGGTTCCCGCGTGGTTCAGGGACGCCAAGTTCGGGGTGTTCGTCCACTGGGGCCTGTATTCGGTGCCCGGATGGGCCAGCCCCCGGCTGCCGGGGCAGAACGTGCCGGCGGAACTCGAATACAGCCACCACCAGTACGCCGAGTGGTACGCCAACACCGTCCGCATCCCCGGCTCGCCCGCGCAGGACTTCCACGAGCGCAGGTACGGCGTGGGCGTCTCCTACGAGGACCTCGCCGACGTCTGGACCACGGAGGCGTTCGACCCGGCCGGATGGATGCGCCTGTTCGCCGAGTGCGGCGCCCGCTACGTCGTGCCCACGGCCAAGCACCACGACGGCTTCTGCCTGTGGGACACCGCCACCACCCCGTTCAACAGCGCCCGCCGCGGCCCGCGCCGCGACCTCATGGCCGCCATGGCCGAGCAGGCCAGGGCCGCCGGGCTGCGGCTCGGCTTCTACTACTCCGGCGCGCTCGACTGGCACGTCTCCCACTTCCCGCCGATCCGCTCGCTCACCGACCTGTTCACGCTGCGGCGCAACGACGAGGCCTTCGCCCGCCACTCCTTCGAGCAGGTGGCGGAGCTGGTCGAGCGGCACGCCCCCGACCTGCTGTGGAACGACATCGACTGGCCTGACTCGGCCAAGGCGGGCGGGCCGTACGGGCTGAGCGAGCTTTTCGAGCGCTACTACGCGCGCGTGCCCGACGGCGTGGTCAACGACCGGTGGGGGGTGGCGCACCTCGGCTACCGCACGCGCGAGTACCAGTCGGAGTCGCGCACCTCGCCGTGGGTGTGGGAGGCGACGCGCGGGCTGGGCCAGTCGTTCGGCTACAACCGGGCCGAGGACGAGCGGCACCTGCTCGGGCGCGAGGAACTCGTGCACCTGCTGGCCGACACCGTCTCCAAGAACGGCAACCTGCTGCTCAACATCGGGCCGCACGCCGACGGGTCGCTGCCGGGGGATCAGGTGGAGCGGCTGCGGTTCCTGGGGGAGTGGCTTCGGGTCTTCGGGGCCGCGGTCTACGGCACCCGTCCTTGGGTACGGCACGCCGAACCGGCCGGTCAGCCGGTGCGCTACACGCTGCGGCCCGATGGCACGCTCAACGTGATCGTCCTGGACCCGGGGGCCGGGGTGCTCACCCTGGCCGGGGACCTGGTGGAGACGGCGCGGGCCACGGGGTCGTGGGGGGAGGGGCCGGTCAAGGTGGACTCATCCGGAAATATCGAGATCCCTGGGGGTTTGCGGGGGTTGCCGGCGGCCGTTCTCACCGTGCGGGCGCCCTGACGTCAGGCCTGCCGTACCAGCTGCTCGGCCTTGAGGCGGGCGGCGGCCGCGGCGGCGCGCTCGCCGAGCTGCTCGGCCAGCGCGCCCTGCTTGAGCCAGTTGAACGGGCTGCACGGACGCACCCCGATGCGCTCGCTCAGCAGCACCCTGGCCACGTCCCTGCGGCCGCCGCGCAGCGCCGCCTCCAGCAGGGTCTTCTGCACGGCGTCACGCTGCGCGTGGCTGCCGCCGAACTCGTTGATCCGGTGCCGGATCGGATACAGCAGGTCCACCACCGTCTCGTACGCGCCGCGGCCGAAGGCGGCGATCGCCCGGCAGACCGGCAGGCCCACCCGGGCGGTCATCTCCTGGTTGGTGACCCCCGGGCGCGGCTCGGCGAGGTAGCGCTGCCGGTCGGCGATCAGCTGGTCAGCCTCCCGATAGCGGCCCGAGCCAGTGTAGGCCATGACGGCGTGCATGTCGTTGAAGGCGTAGAAGGCCTCGCCGGCCTTGGGCGTCCAGGCGTCGGCGAGGGCCTGCCAGCGCTCGTGCCGTACGTCGCCTTCGAGGTAGAGGCGCCACAGCAGCGCCGCCGCGTCCAGCAGCTCCATCGCGCCCTGGCCGCCGGCGAGCACGGCGTCGTAGATCTCCAGGGCCCGCCCGGTGTCTCCTGCCTCCAGCGCGTACAGGGAGTAGTGCCACCAGTTGTGCACGTTGAAGAACGTGCCGGTGGACCAGTCGTCCAGCCGGGCGTCCATGTAGCGCACGCCCTGGCCGAAGCGGCCCTGCATCTCGTAGGTGTGCACGACCGCGTGGATGCCCCAGACGTCGCGGGCGTTGAGCTCGACCGCGCGCAGGCCCACCTCCTCCGAGCGGTCGTAGTGGCCCGCTTCCTCCAGTCCGAAGGCGTACATGCCCAGCACGTGCCCGTAGTGCCGGTCGTCCTCCGACCAGCCGGTCAGCGCGCCGCCGATCCGGTCGCGCAGCGAGCGGGCGTCGCCGGTGAAGAAGTCGACCTGATGACCGGCGGCCAGGGCGAGCGCGTCGCGCGGGTGCGCCTCGGTGATCGCCTGCAGCCGGGCCCCGCAGGTGCGGAAGTCGCCGTCCAGCAGGGCCTGCACCGCCTCCACGTGGGCCCGCTCGCGGGGGAGCAGGAGGCCCTCTCCGGCCCGCGCGCGGAAGGACGCGAAGCGCTCGCGGGCCGCCCTGGCGTCGTCCGCCTCGGTGGTGAGCAGCCCGAGGTAGGCCTGGAGCACGTGGCCCATCGCGAACCCGGGCTCCGCCTCGACGGCGGCCGCCGCGTGCCCGTCCACCTCGATCTGGAAGTGGAGCAGCGCGTCGACGGCCTGGTCGTAGTGCCGGACGGCGGCGCCGGAGCCCGTCGTCGCCAGTCCATGCTGATCCGTGGTCATGTCCCCTAAACTAGTGGGTATTACGGCGGGCAGAGCGCCAGGCCCGCGCCGATGTCGGCGAGGTCGGCGTCCGGCACGAACCCCGCGCCGGTGGCCGCGGCCAGCAGCCGGTTGGCGACCATCGAGGCGCGCGCGACGGAGGCGGGCGGCAGCGCGTCACGCAGTTCCTCCCACCACAGCGCCGCGACCCCCGCCACGTGCGGAGCCGCCATGCTGGTCCCGTTCTTGGCCGACAGCCCGCCGCCCAGCCGGGCCGAGAACACGTCCTTGCCCGGCGCGCACACGTCGGCGAAGGTGTTGGAGAACCGGGTCACGTCCAGCAGCCCGTCCACCCTCTGCAACGCGCCCACGGCCAGCACTCCGTCGGCCGCCGACGGCAGCTCGGCCCCCACCTCGAACGCCGGGTTCACCTCCCGCATGCTCGAGTTGCCGGAGGCCGCGATGACCAGCGTGCCCTTGTCCACGGCCGAACGCTCGGCCAGCATCCGCATCAGCGAGTCGAACAACCGCAGGTTGGCCCGGTAGGCCTCCAGCGCCCGCGCCGTGGCCAGGAAGACCGGCAGCCCCTCGGCCACGTCCTCCTCGACGGCCTTGGTGAACGCGAACGACACCGACATCGTGATCACGTCCGCGCCCTCCCGCGCCGCCCACAGAATGGCCTCGAGCAGCGCGTCCGTGGTCCCGCCCCCGGAGTCCCTGATGACCTTCCCGATGAGCGCCTTCCCGATGCCCGGGGCGACGCCGATCCTGATGCCCTCCACCGGCCGTCCGAACACGGTGCCCGCCACGTGCGTACCGTGGCCGCGTTTGTCGCCGTTCCCGTCGCCGGTGAAGTCCTTCTGCACGAACTCCATCCCCGCGAACGCCGTGTGCCCCGCGTCGATGCCCGAGTCCAGCACCGCGACCAGCGACCCCTCGCCGGTCCTGCTGGAGCCCGGCGCCCCGACCGCCGCGACACCCCACGTGACATCGGTGGGGGCGGGCGGCTCGTCGCCGTCCACGTCGATCGGCAGGCCGATCGGCATCGTCGGGGCCAGAGCCGCCACACCCGGTTCCGCCGCCAGCGCGCGGGCCTCCCGCTTGCTGAGGTCGAGCGTCTCCAGATGCGGCTCACCGGGCCCGCCACCGGTCCGCCGCGCCTCCAGCGGACCCGCGGTGAACGTCCGGGTCAGGTCGCGCAGCACCGTGTATCTGTCGCCCATCACTTCCGCCTTTCCGAAGGTATGGGCACAGCCTGGGCGAGGACGGCGGTAGCGGCATGAGTAGCCCCTACTCAGCCCTCGTCAGGGGGGTCGCGCCGGTTTTCCGCCTACCTCGACGTCACGCGGGTGCTCAGGTCGGTGACCAGGCTGGTCACGCCCAGGGAGCCGAGTGCCTCCTCCACCGATCCGGCCGGGCGCAGGTCCCGCAGGTGTTCGCGCCACACCCGCAGGTCCTCGCGCCAGGCGTCCAGGTAGCGCACGCACAGCTCCGGCGTGATGCGGGTCAGTCGGCCGAGCGCCGCGCGCAGCGACTCCTCCATGGGCGCCCGCTTGGCCGCGTCGGCCTGGTCCAGGCGGGCGTGGATGTGCTCGATGAAGCTTCTGCGCCTGCGCAGGAACGTCCGCCAGTGCTCCAGGTCCGCCTCGCTCACCGGACGCCGGTCGTCCAGGAGCCAGAAGATGCCCTCGGCCAGCACGTCCCCGAACTCCTCGTCGCGGGCGCGCTCGGGGCTCTCGTAAGGATCGTACGGCGCCTGCCACATCTGGCCCGTCACCCCCAGCCGGGGCACTTCGAGGACGAAGAACCAGTCCTCGTTGTACACGTCGGGAAAGAAGGATCGCGCCCGCGCGGTGTCCACGACCAGCGCGCCGCTGCCGACGAAGGTGTCCTGGTCGCCGCCGACGTCGCGGTAGGCGTGGCAGACCACCGAGTTGTCCGGGTAGCCGGAGACCGACAGCGCCACCGCGCCGTGCTCGTCCAGCAGGGCGGCGGCCGAGCGCAGGTCGCCGGGGGAGGAGACCACGATGTCGTCGTCGAGGAAGGCGAGGTTGCGCCAGCCCATCATCCTGGCCAGCAGCAGCCCCGCGTTCCGCTTGGCCGCCAGGTCGCCGGAGCGCTGGAAGGAGTGGGGCAGGACACGGGAGGTGGCGAAGTCGGGCAGCCGGCGCTGTTCCGGTCCGGGGAAGTCGGCGGCGATCACCCAGGGCAGGCGGCGGCGTACCGGGGCGGCGCCGGTGCGGGCGCCGCTGCACAGGGCGACCACGGGGCAGCCGAGCCGGCGGCCCAGGTCGGCGGCGTGGTCGAGGAAGGCGGGCGGGCGCGCCGTCGGGATGACGATGGCGTCGATCCGCCCCGTACGCGCGGGAGCGGTTGGGGAGGAGAGCAGCTTGCGATGTGAGCCGTGATGATCAGGTGACAAAGAAGCCTCTTTCCCACGAAGCTCCCATCATCGCAATGATGACGGGAACGGAGAAAGAGTCTTGAAGAGAATGTGACATCTGTCTGGTTTGCGCTCGCTTGTCCCGTCCTCGTGGAGGATCTCTTCGGTCGTCGGCAGCGGGGAGTGCTTCCACTTGCGGTAACCCAGGCGCAGATACAGCCGGTACGCCTGCTGGTTGTCCGGATCGACGCCGAGCGCGACGGTGGAGTGGCCGCGTTCGATGAGCTTCTGCTCGGCCACGTAGACGAGCATGGTGCCGAACCCGGTGTCGCGGTATTCGGGCAACAGGTCGAGGTGCATGAGCAAGGGCGTACCCGGAAGTCTGCGCCGCAGCCGCTTCTCCTCCGCCTTGTCCAGCCAGATGTAGACGGTCCCCACGGCCCGCTTCCGGTCCCAGGCGATCAGCAGGATGCCGTGGCCGCTCTCCTGCCTGGCCAGGGCGCGCTCGAAGTAGGGCCGCTGCCCGAAGGAGTCCACGAGGGCGGGGACGCCGGCCTCGGTGAGCGGCTCGAACCTGACCAGCCCGCCCTCGGGACGGGGGATGCGGACCGCGTACGGCGCGGCCGTACCGGGAGGGCCGCCGAGCTTGTAGGCGGCCGGACGCCGCTCGTGGTGGTGCACGGTCAGCTCCGGATGGCGCTCCCGCAACCGCTCGCACGCCCGCGCCGTCGTCAGCCCGGTCGGCAGCGTGCCGAGGTGGGCCTGCCAGCTTTTCCTGGCGTCGGCCCAGTCCTCCACGAAGCGGTGGCAGGCGCGCGCCTTGATGTTCTTGAGCTGCTCGCGGGCGGCCAGGAGCGCGGCCCGCGCCGCCGTCCTGCGCTCCCTGTGCAGGAGGTCCTCGACGAGCCTGCGGCGCCGGCGCAGCACCTCCCGCCAGTGGTCCACGTCCGCGGCCTGCCAGGAGATGCCCGAGTCGAGCAGCCACATCAGGCCCTCGCCGAGCACGTCGCCGAACTCCTCGCGCCTGGCCCGCTCCGGCGTGCCGTAGGGGTCGTACTCCCGCTGCAGCGCGGCGCCGACGCTCGCCGTGGGCCGGAGCGCGCCGTCGTCGCCGAGCAGATCGAACCAGTCCTCGTTGTAGACGGCCGGGTAGTAGGCCGGAGCCTTGGCCGCCGCCACGGCCATCGCGCCCGCCCCGGCGAAGGCGGCCTGGTCGGCGCCGCCGTTGTCGCGGTAGGCGTGGCACACCACCGAGTTGTCGGCAAAGCCGCCGAGCGTCAGCGCCACCCGGTCGAAGGAGCCCAGCAGCGCGGCCGCCACGGACAGGTCGGCCGGATCGGGCACCACGACGTCGTCGTCCAGGAAGACGACATTCTCCCAGCCGGTCATGGTGGCCAGCGCCATGCCGACGTTGCGCTTGGCGGCGGTGTCGGCGCGGCAGTCGAGCGGGGTGGAACGCAGGAACTCCGGGCCGTGGAAGGGCGAGGGCAGCGGCTTGTGCCGCGACAGCTCGATGGCGACCAGTTCCACGCCCATCTCGCCCAGCCCGCGCATGGTCCGCGCCGCCGAGGTGTAGCGCCCGCTCGACAACGTGACCAGCGGGCAGCCGAGCCGCTCCGCCACCGCCGCCGCGTCCCGCAGATACGCCGGCGGCCGCACGGTCGGCACGATGATCGCATCGACCCGCGCGGTCCCGGCGGGCCGCGGGGGAGACGCCAGGAGGTGCCGGTGTGAGCCGTGGTGGTGACGGCTCACCCCGCGTCCTCCGGCCACTCGTGGAGCACGTTGCCGGACAGGCGCCAGTCGGGGGTGAGCACGGCGCCGCCCATGACGAGGACCCGGGTGATCAGGCTGAAGCTCTCCTGCCCGGCGAAGCGGGTGTTGAGGTACTCGCTGTTGGCCTCGGCCAGGGCCGGATCGGTCAGCGCGCGCACCGCGCCGAGGGTGCCGCGCCCGAACATGCCGTTGCACATGGTCAGCGTGCCGCTCTGGTAGAGCGGGTTGGGGCCGCGGTAGAAGTGGGCCACGTCCTCGAGCAGGATCTCCCGCCCGTCGGCCCCCCGCTCCAGCGTCGGCGGGTAGTGCTCCTCGCCGACCTCGAAGTAGACGCGGCCCGCGTCCCACTCGGCCACCTGCTTGACCGGCATCGCGGGGTCGGCCAGCACGTCGGCGGTGCGCGGGTTGAAGTCGACGCCGCCGAGCAGCACGACGTGCCCGGCGAAGTCCTCGGTCGGCGAGACGGTGTCGACCCTGCGGCGGCGGACCGTGCTGGCCGGGTTGAGCGCGCGCAGGTGGCCGTGGAGCTCGAACAGGGCGTCGATGTCGGCGTAGGTGTAGAGGTCCATGTAGTCGGGATCGTCGGGGTCGACGTACTTGCTCAGGCTCGCGGTCAGGTCGGCCGGCAGGCTGCCGCAGATGATGGTGATCGGCCGCTCGTCGCGGAAGTCCCACGGGTTGGCGGTCGCGCCGGCCGGCTCGTGCACCGCGTCGTTGCGCAGGCTGAGCAGGTCGGCCCGGATACGCCCGCGCTCGGCGAGCTCCTCGGCGGTCAGCTCGGAGACCGGCAGCAGGCGCAGCGCGCCGTCCTTGATCGAACGCGGGGTGCAGAACAGGGTGGCGTAGTCGTCCAGGCGCGCCAGCGGAGGCGTCTTCGGCGTCGTGCCCGACTCCCAGGAGCTGATCAGCCCGGAGCTGAGCGGCCGTCCGCCCTTGGCCAGGGCCTCGCCCAGCATCGGCTGCGTGATCTTCACCTCCGGCCAGCGCCGGGTGCGGAGCGACTTCAGCCGTTGCGCCAGAACCCGGACGGCGTCGTCCATCGGTTCCATCAGGAAACACCCTTCATCTGAACTTCAGTCTCCAAGTAAACATCTACTGGCGTCCAGATGCGAGTAGTTCGTTTGGGCAGTTCACTGGCGTGCGCGTCATCGTAGAGCCATCGACCCCGCACGCGCAGGTTTTTCGCGCCGTCAGCAGGGGAATTCTTCCTTCAGGAGAAGAAGTGAAGATTAGGTAAAGGTTAACCATGAACACGTCACGCGCACCGCCCCGCATCGGTCGGACGCGGGCACAGCACCCCCTGCGATCACGCAGGCACTCCCGGGCCGGGGCAGACGATCTCCAGGAGTGCCCGCACTCGTAAGGCCCCATCGGCGCGTCAACCACCGGGGAACTCCATGACAACCGTAATCCTCCTCACCACCGCCAGCCCAGAGGGAGTGGCAGCGGCCCGCGGTCTGCTCTCACTCCTCGCGATAGCGTCCGTCTGGGCGATGCTCTTCGCCGTCCGCCAGGTGGCGAAGGCAGTCTCCTTCCTCCTGCGCATCGTTCTCGTCCTCATCGCCGCCGTCGCGCTGGGCGCGCTGGCCGTGGTGCTCCTCGCGCAGGTAGCCCTGGCCCTCGGGCCGTGAACCAAGGAGATGGGCGCGACCCCGCAGCGCCCATCTCGGGTGACGCCTACAGGCGCGCCAGCCTCGTATAGGAGTCGAGACGCTCGTCCAGGTCGTAGGTGTTCATCGTGACCAGCACCTCATCGGCCCCCGACCGCTCCACCAGGTCGTCGAGGGCCAGCGCCACCTCCCCGGCCGTCCCGTGGATCTGCCCGGCCCGCGCCTCCTCCAGATACCCCCGCTCCCGCTCGCTCATCTCCGAGGCGAGGATCTCCGCCGCCGGGGCAAGGGGCGGGAACGCGCCGCGCGTCCGTGACACCGCCGTCGCCCAGGCCTCCGGCACCTGCAGGTACGCCGCCGCTGCCGCCGTCTCGCCGACCGCCACGTTCGCCGCCACCATCACGTACGGCCGCGCCGCCCACTCCGACGCCCGGAACGCGGCCCGGTAACGCCCGGCCGCCTCCGTCATCCGCGCGCCGTTCCCGATCACCATGGGCAGTCCGTGCTCGGCGGCGAGGTCGGCGCCGGCCCCCATCGCCAGCACGAACACCTCCGGCCGCAGCCCCTCCGCCGGCTGCGCGTGCACGCCGGGATGGACCTGCTGCTTGCCGGTGAAGAAGCCGAGCAGTTCCTCCAGTCGCTCGCCGAAGTCGCCGGCGTCGGCCAGGCCGTGCCCCAGCGCCCTGCGGATGCCGCCGGTGAACCCCACGGAACGGCCGAGCCCCATGTCGACGCGCCCCGGATACAGCGACTCCAGCACGCCGAACTGCTCGGCCACGACCAGCGGCCGGTGGTTGGGCAGCATGACGCCGCCGGTGCCGACCCTGATGCGCGAGGTCGCCGCCGCGACGGCGGCGGCCAGCACGGTCGGCGCGGAACCGGCCACTCCGGGCACGCTGTGGTGCTCGGAGACCCAGAAACGGTGGTAGCCCAGCTCCTCCGCCTGCCGGGCGAACTCGATGGTGTCCCGCAGCGCCCGCGCCGGTTCCTGTCCGGCGCGGACGAGCGAGCGGTCGAGGATCGAGTAACGAGTCACCCTTGCTGTAACACCTGACGGCCGGAAAGATTTCCTACTTGCCGTACACGCCCACCGACCAGCGGACGGGCCGGTTGGGGTGGGAGCCGCCGTCCATGTGCAGCTTGAGCGTGACGGTCGAGGTCTTGCCCTTCGGCAGCGTGTGCAGCCCCATCGCCCAGGGGAAGTCACCCTGCTTCCAGACGGCGCAGCTGCCGTTGACGCCGGGGTCCTTGCCGTTGACGGACACGCTGAACCTGAGCCGTGAGGCCAGATCGCCGGTGCAGATCTTCTCCAGGCCGATCGCGCCGCTCGTGCGGAAGGTGACGGTGTCCTGCTCCGGCCAGGTTCCCGACTCGGTCTTTCTCAGCTTCATCTCGCCCAGTCGTCCGGGCAGGGCGCGCGGCTCTTCGGGGATCACCGGACGCGCGGGCGGGATCCACTCGTAGAAGGCGAGCGACCAGACGCTCCGCTCGATCTTCGGCTGGTCACACGGCCCGTTCTTCTTCGTCTGGACGCAGCCCTTGCCGGCGACCACGGGATCGATGACGACCTCGGCCTTGCCGGTGCCCTTCGGGACCTGGAGGCCGAGCACCTGCATCTCCTTGGAGCAGGCCACCAGGTCGTGCTGCGGGGGCAGGCCGGCGGCGGCGACCGACGGCGTGATGCTCCCCCGGACCGCGCCCGTGCAACTGGCGGCCAGGTCGATGGGGTTGCCGGTCAGCGGGACGGTCACGGTGACCTTCTTCTTGCCCGGGGTGACCACGGTCGTGGCGGCCACCTTGCGGTACTCGGTGCCGTCGGCGGCGACGAAGGTGCCGGGCAGCGTGGGCTTGGTGGCCGCCGTCTGGTCGGGCGGTTGCGCCGTACCCGGGAGAAGGGTGGCCGCGAGCACGACGGCGGCCGCGATCGCGCCGCCCGCCACCGCGGTCCTGCGCAGCCGCCTGCGGCGGATGCGGGCCTCGACCTGGGTACGGCGGGCCGGGTTGGGCGGGGGCGCGGCGGCACCGCGCTCCCGCAGCACCTTGCGCAGGTCCTGCACGGTCATCGCTGCAACTCCTTCACGATCGATTCGTCCACCCGCAACTTGGCCAGGGCCTTGGCCGTCTGGCTCTTGACCGTGCCCGGTTCGCAGCCGAGGGCCCGGGCCGTCTCGGCGACCGGCAGGTCCTCGTAGAAGCGCAGCACGATCACCGCCCGCTGCCTGGCCGGCAGCCGCCCGATCGCCCGCCACAGCGAGTCGTGCTCGTCGAAGCCGCCGGTGGCGTCGGGGTGCGCGGTCTCGGGCAGGTCGTGGCTGGGCAGCTCGCGCCGCCAGCGCCGCCGCCACCAGGAGGTGAAGGTGGTGACGATGACGCGGCGCACGTACGGCTCCGGCTCCTCCACCCTCGGCCAGGCGAACCACGCCTTGGCCAGCGCCTCCTGCAGCAGGTCCTCGGCCAGCGCCCAGTCGTGGGTCAGCAGGTAGGCGGTGCGGAGGAGGTGGTCCGAGCGCGCGGCCACGAAATCATGAAATAACGATCTGTCTGCCACCTGATGGCCTCTCGGGTCGTCGCCTGTCGACCGTACTGACGCATCGGGCGGCGGGCCCGGTTGCCCTGGGGCAGGATGGAGTTCATGGCGGTTCCGGCACGGCTGACATGGGCGGTGGACACCCTCGACGTGCGCCCGGGGGAGCGGATCCTCGAGATCGGGTGCGGCCGCGGCGTGGCCGCCGAGCTGCTCTGCGACCGGGGCGCGCGGGTGACCGCGCTCGACCGCTCCGCGACCGCGATCAAGGCGGCCGAGCGGCGCAACCGGCGCCACCTCGACGCCGGCCTGGCCGTCTTCCGCCTCGGGGCGCTCGAGGACGGCATCGGCGACGGCGGCTACGACAAGGTGTTCGCGGTCAACGTCAACCTCTTCTGGACCCGCTCACCGGCAGGCGAGCTCGGCCTCATCGGGAACGCCCTCACCGGGCGGGGCGCGCTCTACGTCTTCTACGAGCCGCCGGGACGCGCGGAGGAACTGGCGGAGAAGGTGGGCGGCGCGCTGGCCGCGGGCGGCTTCTACGTCACGACGATGCGCGAGGGCGACCTGCTGTGCGTGAAGGGCGAGGTCACAGCGCCCGCTTGACGGTGAACGGCACCAGCTCGCCCAGCCCGCGCACCGTGAGCCGGTCGACCGGGACCAGCCGGAAGGCGCGGTCGCCGGTCAGCTCCTCGGCGATGTCCGGGTCGGCGAGGATCGTCCCGGGGTGCGCCAGGGCGGTCAGCCTGCTGGCGAGGTTGACCGTGGTGCCGAACACGTCGCCCATGCGGCCGATGACCGGCCCCACCGCCAGGCCCACGCGCAGCTCCGGCATGCCGCGTACCTTGGCGTGGGCGGCCAGCAGCCGCAGCGCGATCTCCGCGGCGTCGTGCGCCTTGCCCGAGACGAACAGCACCGAGTCGCCCAGCGTCTTGATCACCCGGCCGCCGGTCGAGGTGACCACGTCGGCCGACCTGCCCTCGAACTCGTCGACCAGCGCGGCCAGCTCGATCTCGGAGATCTGCCTGCTCAGCCGGGTGAACCCGACGAGGTCGGCGAAGCCCACCGCCAGGCGTACCGCGGTCTTCTCCTGCTCGACCATGCGGCCGGCCGCGGCGGCGAGCTGCCTGCGCCAGGCGTAGACCAGCAGTTTCTCCAGGTCGGGCACCACCCGCCGGGCGCGGCGCGTCCACGCCCGGGGCCGGTCGGCCAGCGGGACGCCCGCCTGGTCGAGTTCCTCGGCGCCCAGCTCGGCCTGCGACTCGGCCAGCCGCGCGGTCGCCCGGCCCAGCGAACGGGCCATGAGCAGCACGTGGCCCTCGTCATACAGGCCCCTGCTCACCATGCCGAGCAGCGTGCGCAGGGCCTCGACGTCGGAGTCGGTGAACTCGACCGCGTCGTCGGCGACGTTGGCGAAGCCGAGCGCGCGCCAGAACTTGCGCGCACGATAGACGGGCACCCCGGCCATCTCGGCGACCTGGTGGCTGGTGTAACGACGGTGCTCGCGGAGGAACGCCTCCGTCAGCCCGTCCTCACTCGTCACGGCTGCAACCTAACACCCTGCCGGGCCGCTGGTCAGTCCAGGAGCGCGCGCAGGGCGGCGCGTTCCGCGGCGGGCACATAGCCGACGTAGTAGTCGTACATGGTCTGCCGCGACAGGCGGGCCGCCAGCGGTCCGTCGCCCGCCCGCACCGCGGCCAGGACCTCCTCGTGGTGGCCGATGCTCTGGCGCATCAGCCCGTCCTGGTCGGGCGCGGCGGCGATCTTCTCCTCGATCAGGTTCAGCACGATGGAGCGCACCACGTCGGTGCAGATCTGGATGAGCTTGTTGCCGCTGGCTCTGGTCACGGCGTCGTGGAAGGCGACGTCGGCCGCGCTGAACGCGTCGTAGCCGGTCTCGGCGGCGGCCCGCATCGCGGTGATCGCCGCGTCCATCTCCGCCAGCTGCGCCTCGGTACGCAGCCGCGCGGCCAGCAGGTTGGCCGCGGAGTCGAGCGTCATGCGGAACCCGACCAGCTCGCCCAGCGACAGCTGGTCCACCCGGGCCAGCGTGGTCATCGACTTGTGGAGCGCGGCCGGGGTGAACGGCAGCACCTCGGCCCCGTTGGGGTCCCCGGGCCGGGAGCGGACCAGCCCGCGGGCCTGCAGCACGCGCAGCGCCTCGCGCACGGTCGAGCGGCTGACGGAGAACTGCGCCATCAGGTCCCGCTCGCTGGGCAGCCGGTGTCCCGGGGTGAGCGTGCCGGTCTCGACGGCCTCCTCGATCTGCTCGACGACGCGCTCGTACGCGCGGACGGTGCGCACCGGTTCAAACCGCGGTCCGCCCATGGAAGAGCCCCCTTGACCCGAGCAGTTGAGGACTGGCAGTGTGCGTAGCCTACTGGTCCGACCAGTGCACTAGCCAGGAGGCTGTTGAACATGAGGCGAATCGGGACCATGATCGCCGCCGGCGGTCTCCTGCTGGCCACTGCCTGCGGAGGCGGCGGCCAGACGGGGGGGAACACGGCGGCGAAGCAGGAGTCGCTGTCGGTCGGGTTCGTGGCGGAACCGGCCAACCTCGACTTCACCGCGACCGAGGGCGCCGCGATCCCGCAGGCCCTGCTGGTCAACGTCTACGAGGGTCTGGTCAAGCTCGACCAGGACGGCAAGATCGTCCCCCTCCTCGCGGAGAAGTGGGAGATCTCCCCGGACCGCAAGACCTACACCTTCACCCTGCGCAAGGGCGTCACCTTCACCGGCGGCGCCCCCTTCACCGCCGACGACGTCGTCTTCTCCTTCGACCGCGTGAAATCCGACTGGAAGCTGAAGATCAAGGCCCAGCTCGACGTCATCGACAAGGTGGAGAAGAAGGACGACACCACCGCCGTCGTCACGCTCAAGCAGCCGAGCAACGGCTTCCTCTACGCGCTGGCCACCCGCCTCGGCGCCATGTTCAGCAGGACGGGCGTCGCCGACCTCGCCAACAAGCCCGTCGGCACCGGCCCCTACCAGCTCGGCAGCTGGAAGCGCGGCGACTCCATCCAGCTCACCGCCAACGGCACGTACTGGGGCACCAAGCCCGCCATCCCCGGCGTCACGCTGAAGTACTTCAAGGACGCCACGGCGATGAACAACGCGCTGCTGACCGGCGGCATCGACGTCATCTCCAGCGTCCAGGCCCCCGAGTCGCTGCAGCAGTTCGCCGATCCCAACCGGTTCCAGACGGTCGAGGGCACCACCAACGGGGAGGTCGTGCTCTCCCTCAACAACGGCCGCCCGCCGTTCAACGACAAGAAGGTACGGCAGGCCGTACGCCACGCCATCGACCACAAGGCGCTCCTGGACACCGCCTGGGCCGGAAGAGGCCAGCTCATCGGGACCATGGTCCCGCCCACGGACCCGTGGTACGAGGACCGCACCGGCGACTACCCGTACGACGTGAACAAGGCCAAGGAACTGCTCGGCGGCAAGACCCACAACGTCAAGATGCGCATCCCCAACCTGCCGTACGCGGTGGCCGCCGCCCAGGTGGTCAAGTCGCAGCTCGCGCAGGTGGGCATCACCGCCGACATCGAGCCGCTGGAGTTCCCGGCCCGCTGGCTGGACGTGGTGTTCAAGCAGGGCGACTACCACCTGTCCATCATCAACCACGTCGAACCCCGTGACATGGGCATCTTCGCCGACAAGTCGTACTACTTCCGCTACGACAATCCCGAGTTCGGCAAGCTGCTCGCCGAGGCCGACAAGGGCACCGAGCAGGAGCAGAGCGACAAGCTCAAGCAGGCGGCCAAGCTGCTGTCCGACGACGCCGCCGCCGACTGGCTCTTCCTCTTCCCGAACCTCATCGTCGCGAAGAAGGGCGTCACCGGACTGCCGAAGAACGCCATCGCCGAGTCCTTCGACTTCACCGGACTCGCCAAGCAGTGATCGTCTACCTGGTCAAGCGGCTGGCGGTGCTCCTGGCGAGCACCGCCGTCGCCGGCGTGGTCGTCTTCGCCTTCATGGCGCTGCTGCCCGGAGACCCGGCCGAGATCGCGCTCGGCGTCAACGCCACCCCGCAGGCCGTGGCCGAGCTGCGCGAGCAGTACGGCACCGACCGGCCGCCCGTCACCCAGTTCCTCGACTGGTTCGGCGGCCTGGTCACCGGCGACTTCGGCACCTCCTACGTGACCAGCTCGCCCATCGGCCCGCAGATCGGCGAGCGGCTGGCGGTCACCGCGGTGCTCGTGACCGGCGGCATGGTCATCGCGCTGCTGGTGGCGGTCCCGGCCGGCACCTTCGCCGCCGTGCACCACCGCAACCCGCTCGGCGCCGCGATCAGCGCCTTCAGCCAGGTCGGCATCGCCATCCCGGCGTTCCTGGCCGGCATCCTGCTGGTGTTCGTCTTCGCGGTGAAGGCCCAGGCGCTGCCCTCGGGCGGCTACGTGCCCATGGCGGAGGATCCCACGCGATGGCTGCTCGGCCTGCTGCTGCCATGGTTGTCGCTGGGCCTGGTGCAGGGCGCCGTCCTGACCCGCTACGTCCGCTCGTCGGTGCTCGACGTCATGCGCGAGGACTACCTGCGCACCGCCCGAGCCAAGGGCCGCGGCCGTATGGGCGCCTTGTGGCGGCACGGCCTGCGCAACGCCTCCATCCCCGTCGTCACCGTGCTCGGCCTCCAGCTGGCGACGCTGCTGATCGGCGCCGTGGTCGTCGAGCGCGTCTTCGTCATCCCCGGTCTCGGCGACCTGCTCCTGAACGGCGTGGCCGGCCGCGACCTCCTGCTCGTCCAGGGCGTGGTCATGGTGCTCGTGGTCGCGGTGCTGCTCATCAACTTCGTCGTCGATCTGGCCTACGCCGTCCTCGACCCCCGGCTGCGAGGCGCACGATGAGGGGCAGGATGAACGCCGGGCTGATCGTCGGCGGCACGCTGGTCGCCCTCGTGGTGCTCGCCGCGCTCGTCTCGTTCGTGTGGACGCCCCACGACCCGACCCTGGTCGACGCCGCCAAGAAGCTCCGGGAGCCCGGCGGCGGCCACCTGCTCGGCGCCGACAAGTTCGGCCGCGACACCTTCAGCCAGCTCATGGTCGGCGCCCGCACCACCCTGTACGTCGGCATCGTGGCCGTCGGCATCGCCGCGCTGATCGGCACCCCGCTCGGCATGGTCGCCGGGATGACCCCGCGCGGCTGGCTGTCGGAGCTGGTCATGCGGGTCAACGACCTCGTCTTCGCCTTCCCCGCGCTGCTGCTCGCGGTCATGCTCGGCGCCGTCTACGGGGCCGGCACGCTCACCGCGATGATCGCCATCGGCGTGGCCACCGTGCCCGCCTTCGCCCGCGTCGCCCGCGCCGCGACCATGCAGGTCATGGTCACCGACTACATCCTGGCCGCGCGGGCCGCCGGGCGTGGCCGGATGGCGATCGCCGGGCGGCACGTGCTGCCGAACATCGCCTCGATGCTGATCGTGCAGGCGTCGGTGTCGTTCGCCATCGCGATCCTGGCCGAGGCGGCCCTGTCGTTCCTCGGCTTCGGCACCCGCCCGCCGACCCCGTCGTGGGGGCGCATGCTCCAGGAGTCGCAGGAACTCCTCTTCTCCACGCCCCGCCTGGCCCTGTGGCCGGGCCTGGCGATCGCGCTGGCCGTCCTCGGCTTCAACCTCCTCGGCGACGGCCTGCGCGACTACCTCGACCCGAAGCTGAGGAGGATCAGGGAGCGGTGAGCGACCCAGTGAAACTGCTGAGCGTTGAGCGGCTCTCCGTGCGCGCCGGGGACCTCGAACTCGTGCGGGAGGTCTCCTTCGACATCGCGCCAGGCGAGCGGGTCGGGCTCATCGGCGAGTCGGGCTCGGGCAAGTCGCTCACCGCGCTGTCGCTCATGGGACTGCTCCCGGAAGGCGTCAGCGCCTCCGGCACCGCGGTCCTGGGCGGGCACCGGCTGCTCGGCGTGCCGGAGAAGCGGCTCAAGGGGCTGCGCGGCCGTACCGTGTCGATGGTCTTCCAGGAGCCGATGACCGCGCTCAACCCGCTCATGCGGGTCGGCGCGCAGGTGGCGGAGGTGATGACGCTGCACGGCCGCGACCGCGCGGCCGCCCGCGCCCGCACGCTCGACCTCCTGGACCGGGTACGGCTCCCGCACCCCGCCCAGATCGCCCGCGCCTACCCCCACCAGCTCTCCGGCGGCCAGCGCCAGCGCGTCATGCTGGCCATCGCCCTCGCCAACGAGCCCGACCTGCTCATCTGCGACGAGCCGACCACCGCGCTGGACGTGACGGTGCAGAAGCAGATGCTGGACCTGATCGCCGAGGTGGCCCCGGCGCTGCTGTTCATCACCCACGACCTGGCCGTGGTGGCGGCGATGTGCGAGCGCGTCCTGGTCATGTACGGCGGCCGCGTCGTCGAGTCCGGCCCCATGCGCGAGGTCTTCACCCGCCCCCGCCACCGCTACACCGAGGGCCTGCTCGACGCCTCCCGCCTGACCCCGCGCGGCACCCGGCTGCCCACGATCAAGGGCAGCGTGCCGTCGGCCGGGGCGTTCCCCGAAGGCTGCGTCTTCCGCAACCGCTGCCCCTACGCCGACCCTCGGTGCGAGACCGAACCGGCGTTGACAGGAGAGGCCCATGGCTATGCCTGCTGGCACCCCGGTGATTGAGGCCCGCGACCTCACCCGCGTCTACCGCCGCCCGCGGACCTCGCTCACCAGGCCGGGCGAGGCCGTGCACGCGCTGAAGGGCGTCTCGCTGAGCGTCGCCCGCGGCGAGCGCTACGGGATCGTCGGCGAGTCCGGTTCCGGCAAGTCGACGCTGCTGCGGCTGCTGTGCGGGCTCGACCGGCCCACCAGCGGCTCGATCAGGTTCGCCGGGCAGGAGATCGTGGGCCGCCGCGACCTGCGCTTCCTGCGCAACGACCTGCAGATCGTCTTCCAGGACCCGATGAGCTCCCTCGACCCCCGCATGCGGGTCCACGACATCGTCGCCGAGCCGCTGGTCGCGCAGGGACTGCCGGTCGGCGCCCGGGTCGCCGAACTGCTGGAGGAGGTCGGGCTCCCCGCCGGTGCGGCCGAGCGCTACCCGCACCAGTTCTCCGGCGGCCAGCGCCAGCGCGTCGCCATCGCCCGCGCGCTCGCGCCCGCCCCGAAGGTGCTGGTCGCCGACGAGGCGGTCAGCGCGCTCGACGTCTCGGTACGCGGCCAGATCCTCAACCTGCTCGCCGACCTCATCGACGCGCACGGCCTCACGCTGGTCTTCGTCTCCCACGACCTGTCCGTGGTCAGGCACGTCTGCGAGAGCGTCGCGGTGATGAGCGAGGGGGAGATCGTGGAGAGCGGGGCCGTGGACGAGATCTGGGCCGGGCCCAAGCACCCCTACACACGCACGTTGTTGCAGGCCGTACCCACCTTGGAGGGACTTCTGTGATCGAGATCGACTCTGCGGGCGTGGTGGAGTTCACCCAGGCGCTGGTACGCGTGCCCAGCACCAACGACCCGGCGCGCGGGCGCAACGAGCTGCCCGCCGCCGAACTCGTCGCCGCGAAGATGCGCTCGTGGGGCTGGGAGCCGCAGATCTCCGAGGCCGCGCCCGGCCGCCCCAACGTGGTCGCCGTGGTCGAGGGCGGGCTGCCCGGACCGACGCTCATGTTCGAGGGCCACACCGACGTGGTGACCGAGGGCGACCTGGCCGAATGGACCGTCGACCCGTTCGGCGGCGAGATCCGCGACGGCCGGCTGTGGGGGCGCGGCAGCGCCGACATGAAGTCCGGCCTGGCCGCCACCCTCTACGCGGTACGCGCGCTGCAGCTCGCTGGACCGTTCCCGGGCCGGGTGAAGGTGTGCGCGCTGGCCGACGAGGAGGGGCTGATGCTCGGCGTCCACCACTTCGTGGACTCCGGCCTGGCCGCCGACGTGGACGGGGCGATCGTGGCCGAGCCCGAGGCAGGCGAGATCTGCGCCGTGGCCAAGGGCGCGCTGCGCCTGCGGGTGGACTTCACCGGTAAGATGGCGCACGGCGCGATGCCCCAGCACGGACGCAACCCGATCCCGGCCGCCGGCGCGCTCATCGTCGCCCTCGGGGCCTACCAGGACGAACTGCAGAAACGTTTCCCGGAGCACGAGCACCTCGGCCAGGTGTACGTCACGCCCACCGTGGCCCGCGCGGGCAGCGAGGAGCAGGTCAACGTCATCCCGGTGGCGGCCGCGGTCTTCGTGGACGTACGGACCCTGCCGGGCATGTCGCACGCCGAGATCGCCGCCCGGGTCGGTGAGCTGGCCGCGTTCACCGGGATCGCCGCGGAGGTCGCCATCCTGGTGGACCGGCCCGCGGTCGAGGTCCCCGTGGACGACCCCGTCGTGGCCGCCCTCGCCGCGGCCCACCGCGCCGTCACCGGGCAGGAGCCGGTCTACGGCGGCGTGCCCGGCTCCACCGACGGCACCGTCCTGACCCACTGGGGCGGCGTCCCCTCGGTGGTGTACGGCCCCGGCGGCAAGTGGATCGCCCACCAGGCCGACGAGTTCGTCGAGGTGGCGGAGATCGTCCGGTGCGCCCGTGTGTTCGCCGAGGCCGCCCGCCGCTTCCTGACCCGGGAAACCGCGTGAAGCCGCTCACCTGGGAGACCCGCGTGAAGCCGGGGCTCGCCTGGGAGACCCGCGTGAAGCCGGGGCTCGCCTGGGAGACTCGCGTGAAGCCGGGGCTCGCCTGGGGGGTGGCGTGAAGCCGGGGCCGCTCAACGCGCTCACCGACGTTCCGGGCATCCGGGTCGGGCACGCGCAGCGCGTCGGCGGCGGTTATCGCACCGGGACCACCGTGATCCTGCCGCCGGTCGAGGGCGCGGTGGCCGGGGTGGACGTGCGCGGCGCCGCCCCCGGCACCCGCGAGACCGAGCTGCTCGACCCCCGCAACCTGGTCGAGCGGGTCCACGCCGTCGTCCTGACCGGCGGCAGCGCGTACGGGCTCAGCGCGGCCTGCGGCGTCATGGACCGCCTGGCCGACGCCGGGACCGGCTTCCCGGTGGAGGGCGGCGTCGTCCCGATCGTCCCCTCCGCCGTCATCTACGACCTGGGCCGGGGCGGCCGCTTCCGCGCCACCCCCGCCGCGGAGCTGGGCGCCGCCGCCTACGACGCCGCCTCGGCGGAGGAGGCGCGCAACGGCTCCATCGGCGCGGGCACCGGCGCGGTGGCCGGCGGGCTGGCCGGTGGCGTCGGCACCGCCAGCGCCGTCCTCGGCTCCGGCGTCACCGTGGCGGCCCTGGCCGTGGTGAACGCGGCCGGATCGGTCCTCGACCCCTCCGGCGGCCTGCTGGCGGGCGCCCGCTACGGCCTGCCCGGCGAGTTCGGCGGCCTCGGGCCGCCGTCCGCGCGGGAGGCGGAGGCCTGGCGGCCGGTGAAGGTCACCAGCTTCAACACCACCATCGGCGTCGTGGCCACCGACACCGCGCTGTCGAAGGCGCAGTGCGGCAAGCTCGCCGGAGTGGCCCACGACGGGCTGGCCCGCGCGATCCGCCCCGCCCACACCATGGTCGACGGCGACACCATCTTCGGCCTGTCCACCGTCGTCCGATCAGAACCGTCGAGCGCGGAGCTGCAGGACGTCCTGGCCGCCGGGGCCGACGTCTTCAGCCGCGCCGTGGCCCACGCCGTCCTGGCCGCCACCGGCCGCCCGGAGGCGCCCGCCTACCTCGACGTCTTTCCCAGTGCCCGGCTCGCGCAGGAGGAACGACCATGAACTGGCCGAGCGGACTGCCGGTGGGGGCGGGCTGGGCGCCCGTCCGGGACACCACCGAGATCGTCTTCCCCTACGACGGCAGCGTGGTGGCCGCCGCGCCGCTGGGCACGGCCGAGCTGGCCGCGCGCGCGGTGGAGGAGGCGCTGGCCGTGGCGCCCGCCATGGCCCGGATGCCCTCGCACGCCCGCCGTACCGCGTTGACGGGCGCGCACGACGCGCTGGTGGCGCGGCGCGCGGAGTTCGAGCGGCTGCTCGTGCTGGAGACCGGCAAGCCACTGGTCGACTGCCGGGTCGAGGTGGCGCGGACGATCGTCACGCTGGCCACCGCCGCCGAGGAGGTGGCCAGGCTGCACGGCGAGACCGTCCCGCTGGACCTGCTGCCCTCCGGCGAGGGGCTCACGGGGTTCTGGACCCGGCGGCCGATCGGCGTCGTGGTCGGCATCACCGGCTTCAACTATCCGCTGCTCCTGGCCGCCCACAAGATCGCCCCGGCGGTCGCGGCGGGCTGCCCGGTGATCGTCAAACCGGCGCCCGCCACCCCGCTGGCCACGCTCTGGCTGGTCCACCTGCTGCGGGAGACCGGCGCGCTGCCCGCGGCCGCGGTTCAGCTGGTCACGGGTGACGTCGAGGTCGGCCGTACGCTCGTCGAGGACCGCAGGATCGGCGCGGTCTCCTTCACCGGCTCGGCGGCGGCCGGGCACGCCATCGCCCGCAACGCCGCACCGACCAAGGTCGTGCTCGAACTCGGCTCCAACGCCGCCCTGGTGGTGGCGGCCGACGCCGATCTGGAGGCGGCGGCGGACGCGGTGGTGCGCGGCGGCTACTACGCCTCGGGGCAGGCGTGCATCTCGGTGCAGCGGGTGCTCGTCGAGGAGCGGGTCAGGGACCGGTTCCTGCCCCTGCTGGCCGAACGCATGAAGAACGTGGTCACCGGCGACCCCCGCGAGCCGGAGACGCGGGTGGCGCCGCTGATCGACGAGCGTTCGACGGCGCGCGTGCTGGAGTGGGTGCGGGCGGCCGTGGACGCGGGCGCGAGCCTGGTGACCGGCGGGCGGCGCGCGGGCCGGGAGATCGTGCCGACGCTGCTGGCCGACGTTCCCGATGGGGTGGCCGCCTGGGAGGAGGAGATCTTCGGCCCCGTGGTGTGCGTACGCGCGGTGGCGGACCTGGACGAGGCCTTCGCCACCGTCAACCGCTCACGCTACGGGCTGCACGCCTCCGTCTTCACCACCTCCCTGGCCACGGCGTTCGCCGCGATCGACCGGATCGAGGCGGGCGGCGTCGTGGTCAACGAGGTGCCGGGCTTCCGCGCGGACAACATGCCCTACGGCGGCGTCAAGGACTCCGGCATCGGCCGGGAGGGCCCGCGCTTCGCGATCGAGGAGTTCACCGTCACCCGGATGGCGATCATCCGCCCCTGACCGTGCGGGCCGGGGGAGAACCCCGGCCCGCACGGCTCCAGCCGCGTTCCAGCCGTGTTCTAGCCGTGGGAGTCGGGGGAGGTGCGGGCCAGGCCGAAGCAGGAGGGCCCGTTGGGTCCGTCGAACCTGACGGAGTTGAAGAAGTCGCGGAAGGTGCTGAAGAAGTTCCCCTTGTCGCGGGGCCGGGTGACCGCGGAGCAGCCGCCGTAGCCGTCCTCGGAGTAGAGGTGGATCCACGAGTCGGTGCGGTTCCAGTCGGACTTGCCCCTGCTGCCCATGCCGAGGGCGGCGAGGCTGGGGGTGTCGCTCTGGATCTCGATGATGTCGCCGGTGCCGTCGAGCCCGGAGAACATGCAGTAGTAGCCGTCGCGGCAGCGGTCGTAACCGTCGGCCGCCTGGGCGGGGGTGCTGGTCAGGGCGGCCATGGCCACGGCCGCGATCGGGAGCGCCAACAGGTGAAGCTTCTTGCCCACTGTCCCTCCATACCTGAAACTTTCCTTCGACCCTACAGGCTGCGATCTTGGCGGTGAAGAGGGATCTTGCGGCGGGTAAGGAATTCCTGTCTAGGCTGGCGCATGATCACTCACGCGGTCTTAGCCGTGGCCCTGACGGCCACCCTCGTCCCCGCCGGCGGCGCGCCCGGCCCCCGCCTGTTCCGCAACCGCGACTCCGGACTCTGCCTGACCTGGGGCACCCAGGTCTCGACCGGCAAGACGGTCGCCGCCACCGGCGACTGTGACCCCCGCTCCCGGTACACGCTGTGGAAGCGCACCGCACGCTCCCAGCTCGCCAACCGCACGACCTGCCTGTCCTCGCCGACCGGGCCCCAGGACGACCGCAGAGTCCTGGTACGGCGCTGCGGCAAGGCAGACCGGCTCGCCTTCACCCGCGTCCGCCAGGGCATGGACGGCGAGCACCTGCGGATCTCCTGGAAGAACGGCATGTGCCTGGCGAGCAACTACAAGGGCCACGTCTACCCCGGCCCCTGCTCGACCACCGCCGCCGAATGGGTCGTCGTCCGCTGGTCCATGGACTAGCGGACCGGGTCACCTGGTGCACTGGTCGGACCAGTCACTAGAGTGCTGACCATGACGAGCTACGAGAGGTTGTTCCGCCTGGACGGACGGCGGGCGGTCGTGATCGGCGCCGGCAGCGGGATCGGCAGGGAGTCGGCGCTGGCCCTGGCCGCCCAGGGCGCCGAGGTCGTCTGCGCGGACCGGGACCTGCCGGCCGCCGAGCGGACCGCCGAGCTGTGCGGCGCGAGCGCGTACGAGGTGGACGTGCTCGACGCCGCGGCCGTGTGGACGCTGGCCGCCCGGGCGCCCGCCGACGTGCTCGTCTTCACCGCCGCCACCAACGTGCGCAAGCGGCTGCTCGACTACTCCGGTGAGGAGTTCGCCCGCGTGGTGGACCTCAACCTGCGCGCCTCCTTCGAGGTGGTGCGGGCCTTCGGCGCCGGCATGGTGGAGCGCGGGCGCGGCTCGATCATCGGCTTCGCCTCCATCCGCGCCGCGGTCACCGAACCCGGCCAGGGCGTCTACTCGGCCACGAAAGCCGGGCTCGTGCAGCTTCTGCGCACCGCGGCGGCCGAGTTCGGGTCCTCGGGGGTACGGGTCAACGCGGTCGCGCCCGGCGTGGTCGAGACCCCGCTGACCCGCCAGATCAAGGAGAACCCGGCCTGGTACGACGCCTACGCCGCCAAGTCGGCCCTGGGCCGCTGGGCCCGCCCCGAGGAGATGGCCGGCGCCGTCGTCTACCTGGCCGGTGACGCCGCGAGCTTCGTCACCGGCTCCGTCCTGTACGTGGACGGCGGCTGGACCGCCGTCGACGGCCGCTTCGACCCGCCCACCTGAACCCTCGGACCCGCTCCGGTCAGACCCGTTCCAGCCGGGCCTGCAGCGGCCGCCCGTGCACGGTCTCGAACTCGACCACCGTGCGCGCTCCCGCCGGCCGCACGCGGCACGGCTGCCCGCCGGAGGCGCGCCAGCGGCCCGACAGCGTCACCCGCAGCAGGTGCGGATGGCTCGGATCGTCCAGCCAGCGGCGCGACCACGGGCTGTAGTGGCCGACGTAGCGGCCCCGCTCGTACTGGTCGGGGTCGATGCCGCCGTACAACCGCAGGTCGGGGTCGCACACGGCGAGCACGAGGCCATCCGCCTCCTGCCTGGTCAGCAGCATGGACGGTGTGTCGACCGCGCGCACCAGCCCCTCCCCGGCCGTCAGCCGCTCGAACAACGCGTACCCGGTGATGCCGCTCGCGCGGTCCGTCACGATGTGGGCGCCCTCGTCCGCCCGGTGCACGGTGTACGGCGCGCGCCCAGGATCGGCCATCTCGGCGGCGAAGGCGGCCATGCGCCCGGCGGTGGTGTCGACGACCATCGCGTACTCGTAGCGGGCGCCCCTGGGCGCGGTGCCGTGCCTGATCCAGGCGGTGGAGAAGTCACCGCTGGTCGGCGCCTCGGTGGCGTTGTGCCGGGAGGACTGGGTGGTGCGCGTGAGCGCGACCCGCTGGCCGGGGGCGAGGTAGTAGCCCACCCCCTTGTCGTCCAGCAGCCAGCGCGGCGACAGGTCGCGGGCGTCGTGGCCCCAGGGAACCTCGGCCCCGTCCACGAGCAGGGCGCCGGTGGTGCGGGTGGTCTGGAAGAGCGTGGTCTCGGTCTCGTCGCGGGCCTCGTCGTTGCCGATGCCGGTGCCGATCGCCACGATCCGGTCGCCGAACAGGAAGACGGACTTCCTGGCCCGGTGCGAGCCCTCGTACTTCGGATGCTCGCGCAGGTCCATCGCGAACATCCCGTCGCGGTCGTCGATGCTGTGCGCCCCCGCGAAGCGGGCGTCGGTGAGGAGCATCTCCTCGATCGCGCCGGTCAGGTCGCCCTTGAGGTCGTCCCAGGACCTGTGGATCGTGGTGGTGCCGGGGCGGCGGTTCCAGTCGTAGCCGTTGTGCGCGTAGCCGCTGGCGAGGTTGGTGCCCTTGTTCACCACCTGGATCTGGCCGTAGGTGTTGTAGCGGCCGTACCAGTTCGCGCCGACGTAGATCTCGGTGCTCCACAGGTAGCGGTTGTGGCCGCGTACCGTCACCTGCCACTCCTCGCGCCGGTGCACGGCCAGCGCGGCGTAGTTGAGCGCCCACGTTCCCGTGGGCGCCGCCTCGGGCTTGACGCCGCGCGCGGCCAGCCGTTCGGCGATCGCCTTCTGCTGCGGCGTCGGTACGGCCGGCAGCAACCGCAGGAACGCGGCGCCGATCTCGTCGTCCACCTGGGCCAGCCACTGGAAGGGCACCACCGACAACGCCGTCAGCCCGCTGGGGTTGCGGCCGCTGCACGAGATGGGCCACTGGGTCCTGCCCGCGTGGACGCGCTGGGCCAGCAGGGCCTTCTTGAGCCAGCCGTACGCCTGCGCGGACAGGCGGAAAACGCCGCCGTGCAGCAGGTAGACGATGGGCGCCAGGCCCGCGAAGCCGTCGCGCACGTAGTCGGGGAAGAAGCCGACGTGGTGGAAGGCGGTGCCGTCGACCTTGATGCCGTCCTGGATGCCGTCGCTGGGCAGGAGGGTGGCGCTGAGCCAGTCGCGCAGGACGCGGAGGTAGGCGACCTGTTCGGTGTCGCCGTCGCGCAGCAGGATGGTGGCGAGCATGCCGCGCACGGTCGTGTTGTAGAGGTCCATCATGCTGCCGCGGGCCATCCGGAAGCCGAAGCCGCGAAACATCCGGCCGAGCCCGGTCAGCCAGTCGAGGTCGGCGCGGATCTCCTCCAGCAGCCCGGCCTCGCGCAGGGCGTCGCGCATGAGGTAGGCGGAGTCGTAGTAGCCGCGCACGTCGTAGCCGAGGTGGTGGATGGTGCCCTGGCAGCTGCCCCGGGTCCAGCCCTGCTCGCGCAGGTGGCGCAGCAGCTTGACGTACAGGGCGGCGAGGGCGGGGCGGTCGGGCGGGCTGGCGTGGTGGGCCAGGGCGACGGCGCGCAGCAGGTCGGTGACGGCGCGCAGGGTCGCCGGGTTGACGAACGCCTTCAGCTCGGCGGCGATCTCGGCCGGGTAGATCTGCGCCTGGTAGGCGTGGACGGGCCGGCCGAGCAGGGCGGCGGCCTGGGCGGTCAGGCCGGGCACGTCGACGGTGACCGGGGCGACCAGGTACTCGTCGAGGTAGCGGGCGCGCAGGGCGTGGAGGTCGGCGGTCTCGGCGGCGGACGGCGGCGACATGTCCGGCTTTTTCGTCTTCAGCAGCTGGTCGAAGCGGTAGAGCGCCTGCCAGTGCTGGTTGTCGTACTCGTCGCCCTCGGGGGCGATCTCCGGCAGCTGGTGGTCGCGGCAGGGCGCGTCCGGGCGCAGCGGTACGTTGAGCATGAGCTGGTCGAGGTGCAGCACCCCGCTGCGCCGGGGCGCGACGATCCGCAGCGTGTCCATGTCCGGGTGCGGGCGGCCGCGCATGTCGTAGGCGTGGCGCAGCCAGGCGGTACGCCAGCCGGTGAACCCGAGCCGGAACTCGAACCAGACGTCGGTGCGCGCCCCCCGCCCGAACTCGAAGCGCACCACGTCGTCGGCCGGTTCCGTGTTGTGGATCCAGACGCAGAAGGCGTCCACGAGCCCCTGCCAGGCCTGGTCGTCGCCGAGCCGGTAGGGGTCGGGCCGCCAGCGCAGCGGGGCGCTGACCGTGATCACGTCCCGGCTGCCGTGCTCCCAGCGCAGGGAACGTGTGCCGCAGACCGCCACCTCGCCCGACAGGCTGAGCCCGGCTCCGGACAGCTGCGGCGGTACCGCCGTCTCCAGCAGGAACACCGGCGGGTCCATGGCCAGGGCGCGCTGTTCCAGATCCTGGAGCCCGGTGCCCGTCCGGGCGGCGGCGGGGAGGTGGGGGAGGAGTAAGGCGCTTGCCGCACCGGCCGCGATGGCGGATCGGCGGGTGATCTCGGGTGCCATGCGCGTATCCAATGCGAAATTTTTCTTCACGTAAAGCCCTGGCGGCGGCACATTCTGCCGCCGCGTGGCCGGGTAGTTGGGACCCCAAGTCGGGGACGAATTGACGGTGAGTTGGGACCTGTGGTCGGCTCGTTACTTATGTTTCTGATGGGATGATGAGAACCGTTTCCGGGGGATAGCTCTTCGATGTCGTGGCGTGTCCACACCACTACCGCGTTCCTGGCCGTCTGCGCGCTGGTCGTCGTACCGGTTCCGCCTCCGGCTTCCGCGCAGGTCAAACCGGTGATCACGCCGGTGCCCGAGGTGGTCCCGCCTCAGGACGCGGGCGGGAACGCCGTGAAGCGGCAGCCGTCCCCGGCCGTCGCGGCGGTTCCCGGACGGCCCGTGGGACCGGCGGCCCCCGAGGTGACCACACCTGCCGGGCCCGCGCTCATCGACGAGCTCAGCGCCGCCGCCGACCGGCGCCGCCATGCCGTACCGGATCTGATCCCGGACACCCGCCAGGCCGGGACGCTCACGCTGTCGCGCCCGCTCGCCTCGGTCACGAAGCTGTTCGACGGGCTCGATCCGCTCAAGGGCGTCCCGCTGCTCACCTACCGGCTGTGCGTGAAGACCGCCGAGATCGCCTGCTCGGCCACGCAGCCGCTGGTCAAGCCCGTGGTCGCCGACGTCACCGGCGACGGCGCGCCCGACCTGGCCGCGAACCTGGTGCCCACCGCCGGCGCCGAGGGCACGGTCGGGCTCGGCTTCACGACGCGGCGGCTCGGCGAGGAGCCGCTGGAGGCGACGGTCTGGGCGGAGTACGACGGCCGCGTGGCCATCGGCTTCTCCGGCGACCTCTCGCGCGCCGACCAGGGCACGTTCAGCGTCGACCTGGACGGCAAGAGCGTCAGGGCGAGCGTCAAGCGCACCGAGCCCGGCGACCGCGTCGCCACCATCGCCGGGTTGCCCGGCAAGAGCGCGGTCCGCCTCACCCAGACGCCCGCCGCCACCCGCTTCACCGCCACCGCGCGGCTCGACCGCCCGCGCCTGGAGGTGACCAGCTCGGCCCCGGCCAAGCTGGAGGCGCTGGCCGTCAGCGGCGGCCAGACCACCCAGGTGGTCCTGGACGAGCTGCGCTCCCGCACCACCGTCGAGCTCGCCAGGGGCGCCGCCACCGAGGCGCGCTTCCGCTCCGGCGCCGCCATCGGCCGCGCCGAACTGCGCACCTACGCCTACCGCGACGGCCGCCTGGCCCGCCTGGCCGAGATCGCCGTCGACCGCGTGCCGCCCACCTTCACCGCCCGCTACGGCAAGCAGCGCCTGTCCGTCGCCTCCGGCACGCCGCGGGCCCGCTCGGCGACGATCACCTACTTCGACCGCGCCGCCGACAAGACCGTGCTGAAGGCGGCGCTGCGCGGGCTGCCCGCGAGCGTCACACTCCAGCACGACCTCGCCGCCCACCGCGTCACCCACACCTCCAGCTCGGCGCTCGGCCGCTTCGAGGTCCTGCTGCAGCGCAACGAGGGCGCGATCGCCACCCCGCGCGGCGGCCACGTCACCATGATCAAGAACGGCGCCGCCGTCGGGGTGTCGGCCCTGATGAGCGGCCTGTCCGGCTTCGACGTCACCTACGGCGCCGCCCCCCGTGCCCACCTGAAGACCGGAGCGGGCGGCAACTCCTTCACCGGCGCCGCGAGCATCGACGGCACCCACCTGGCCCGCCTGGAGATCTCCAACACGCCCGCCGAGGTGGACGTCGCCCTCGACCCCGCCGCGCGGACCGCCGAATACACCGCGAAAGGCGTCATCGAGACGCTGCGGGCCGCGTACACGAACGTGAAGACCGGCCCGACCGTCGAGGGGACCGCGCGCGGCATCCGGGACCGGGTGAAGGCCACGTGGGAGCTGGGCGAACGATCGAAGGTCGAGGTCGGCACCGCCTCCAGCCTGCGCGGCATCACCCTGTACGCCAACCGGGCGCACGTCACCAAGACCCTGTCCCCGGACCAGGGCGCGAAGGGCGGAGCCGAACTGCGCGCGGCGGTCGCCGGGCTGCGCAAGCGGGTGACGCTGACGGCCGGCCCCACGTCCCTCACCTGGGACGCCGACGCCTCCGTCCGATCCGTCTCCGCGAGCGCCAGGGCCGCGGTGGGCGGACGGGACTTCCGCGCCGCCGCCGAGGTCAAGGACATGCCCGCCCGGTTCGAGGCGTCCTGGGGCCCGGACGGCTACCGCTTCGACGGCACCAGCGGCCCCGTCGGCGAGGCCGCCCTGGCGATCACCAACCACGACGGCGCGCAGGCGCCCTCGGGACCCCACCTGGCCGCCCACTACGACCAGGCCACCGGCGACCTGGACGCCAGCGTGCGGATCAAGGGACTGCGGACGGCCACGTTCGCCCCCTCGGGCGAGGGCTTCGCCGCCGAGGTGCGCGGCGCGCCCCAGACCCTGGCCCTGGACGCCGACCTGTCCGTGGCCGACCTCCGCTACGGCGCCCTGGGCACCGTGGGCCCGTTCCCCGGCCGGCTGGCGGTCTCGGCGGGCGGCGGCAAGATCACCTACGCGGGCACCCGCCTGGACGTGAAGGGCCAGGTCTGGCTCGGCAAGTCCGCCGCCCTGCGCGCCCTCCGCCCCGCCCCCGTGCTCAAGGACGGGCTCTCCCTGACCGCCGCCGGCGCCACCGGGGACGGGGCGTTCTGCGTGCCGGGCAAGGGGTGCTTCGGGGTGCGGGCGCATCTGGACCTGACCGGGCTGCCCGAGCAGGTCACCGTGGACACCGCCGCCAAGACGTTCGCCTTCTCCGGGTACCGTCCCAAGAGCCGCACCCTGCGCCTCTACCTCCACAGCACCGCCCTGGCCCAGGTCACGGCGTCGGCCACCCTGCGCGGCCTGCCGGAGCGGATCACGAAGCTGGACCTGGGCCCGTTCGAGGCGGGCAACGCGGCCTACCGGATCGAGCCCGCGGCCACGCTGGGCTCGCTCGACCTGCGGGCCGAGTCGGGTGACCTCAGGGGGAGCCTGTCGATCGATCCGGTGCCCGCGGCGGTGGCCGTACAGGGGACCTATGGGGCGCAGACCCGTGTCCGCGTGCGGAACTCCGCGGCCGTGCGGCGGCTCGCGGCCAAGGTGACGGTCAAGGGCAAGGGCAGCGGCGAGCTGCGGCTGGGCGACGTGCCGAAGTCCTTCTCCGTGGACGCCGACGCGTCGGCCGCCGGGCTCAAGGTTCCCGCGGTCACCTACAAGGCGGACGCGGGGACGCTGGACGGCTTCATCGGGGTGGAGCGCGGGCTGGCCGATCCGAGCGGGAAGCTGGGTGACGTGTCGCTGTCCGTCAAGGATCTGGCGGCGGACACGACCGTCCGGCTGAACCCGGACCAGTCGCTCGACCTGGTGTCGCGGCCGAAGCCGACCGGGCTGCTGAAGGTGCGTGCCGGGCTCACCGTCGAGGCCGTGGCGCCGCAGCGGATCGCCGTCAGCAAGGAGGTGCCGCACGCGGCCGGGTTCCTCAGCTACCACGTCGGCGGCGCCTTCGGGCTGGGGCGCAGCACGGTCGACGACCTGTCGCTGGGCGTCAGGGGCCTGTCGTGGCTGAAGATCCGGCCGGGGAAGGTCCCGTTCGGGCTCAAGGCGCCGCCCGCGCTCGGGTACGTGACGCCGGGCTTCGAGGGCCAGTACGCCCGCCTGGACCTGCGGGCCGACGGCGTCGACCTGCGCCCGGACGTACGGCTGGACGTCAGGCTGAGCCGGAAGATCGGCGAGGACCTGTTCAAGGAGAGCGTGCGCCTCGTCCCGACCGGCGACCTGGCGCTGCGCCGCTACGACCAGCGCATGCGCCGCATCGGCGCCAAGCAGCGCATCAGCACCGCCGGGGTCCAGCTGGCCTGCCTGACCCTGGACGCCAAGCCGGGCTTCGCCGCGGGCGGCGCCAACGCCATCACGCTGCGCGGCGCCGACGGCCCGCAGATGGTCTCCCTGCTCGACCCCGGCGGCCGCGCGCCCGACTACGCGGTGGACCTGCTCACCCATTTCATGTCGCCGTTCCCGGGCGCGGACTGGCAGGTGGCCGGGGTGAAAGCCGGGAAGTGTGGCTGAGGAATGCCGGTATCTGACTTACTAGAGGGGGATGTGTCGCTGAGTCGCGGGAGCTGACCGATGAGCGAGCCGCTGCGCGTGGCCGGACGGGCCGTGCACGTGCTCCTGGACAAGCAGAAGGTACGGCTGGCGCGCGAGCTCGTCTCCGGCTTCGTGGCCGAGATCCCCTTCTACCGCGAGTTACCCGCGGAAGAGCTCAGCGACGACATCTTCCGCATCACCGAGGAGAACCTGCGCCTGGTGTCCAGGCTGTTTCGCGAGCGGCGCCTGCCCAGGCCGGAGGAACTGGAGCCGTCCTGCGCCTCGGCCGCCCGCCGGGCCCAGGAAGGGGTGCCGCTGGAGGCCATCCTGGCCGCCTACCACCTCGGCGCCGGCCGCATCTGGGACCTGGTGACGACCGACGCGCGGCCGGAGGAGGTGTCCGACGCGCTGGCCGCCGGCCGGATAATGCTCGGCTACACCGAGGCGGTGACCACCGCCGTCTGCGCCGCCTACCAGCAGGAACGCGAGAGCATGGTGAGCCAGGACCAGCACGCCCGGCACGCCGCCATCACCGCGCTGCTCAGCGGCGAGACCCAGGCAGGGGCCGGCATCCGGCTGGCCGCCCGCTACCTGGTGCTGGCGGTGACGCTCGGCGCCCATCCCGACGAGCGGTTCGGCGCGGTGGCCGGGCGGCGCAAGCTGCACCGCGTGCGCGACGCCGTCCAGAAGCACGCGGCCGAGCCGGTGCTGTCATTGCTCGAACCCGCCGGCGGGCTCATCCTGGTGCCCGACCTCGACTGGTGCGCCGCGGCCGCGCTGGTCGCGGCGATGGCGCAGGCGGCCGGGGTCGAGGTGCGGGCGGCGGCCGAGGTCGCCGCGCCCGAGGGCGTGGCCGCGGCGGCGCGGCTGGCGCAGGAGGTGCTCGACGTGGTCCACCTCTTCCACCACCCGGCCGGGCTCTACCGGCTGGCCGACGTGCTGCTGGAATACCAGCTGACCCGGCCGAGCGAGGCGATGAGCGGGCTGGCCACCCTGCTCGACCCGCTCACCGACAACCCCGACCTCCTGCAGACGCTCACCGTCTACCTGGAGACCGGCCTGGACCGCAGGCGCACCGCCGAGCGGCTGCACGTGCACCCCAACACCGTCGACTACCGGCTGCGCCGGGCGGTCACCCTGACCGGTCTCGACCCGGTGGACCCGGCGCAGCTGCAGAGCATCGGGGCGGCGCTGGCCGCCCGGCGCGTCACGAACCGGCCGGGACCTCTGCCGGACTCCGCCGCCTGAGCAGGAAGCCCGCCGCGGCCGCGGTGAAGAACATGATCACCCCGTAGGTGGCCGAGGGGACGGCCATCTGCGGGATGGCCAGCAGCCCCATCGCCACCGTGATCGACAGGGTGGCGTTGTGGATGCCGATCTCCATGCAGGACGCGATCGCCTGCTCACGCCCCACCTTGAACAGGCGCGGCGCCCAGTAGCCGATCGCCAGGCTGAGCACGCTGAAGACCAGGGTGATGAGCCCGACGTCGCGGATGTAGCCGCCGATGTTGGCGCGCTCCTGCAGGACCACGCCGACGACGACCAGGAAGAGGATGATCGCCGAGGCGATCTTGACGGGCTTGTGCATGCGCTCGGCGAACGCGCTGAACCGCGCCCGCACGAGCATGCCGATCGCCACCGGCACCAGCACCAGCGCGAAGACCTGCAGGCTCTTGTCGAACTGCAGGCCCAGCGCGCCCGATTCCGCGCCGAAGTAGCCGATGGCCAGGTTCGTCACCAGCGGCATCGTGAACACCGCGAGCACCGAGTTGATGGCGGTCAGCGTCACGTTGAGCGCGACGTCGCCGCCGAACAGATGGCTGTAGAGATTGGCGGTCGTCCCGCCGGGGGAAGCGGCCAGCAGCATCATGCCCACCGCCAGCACGGGCGGCAGGTCGAACAGCAGCACCAGGCCGAGGCACAGGGCCGGGAGCAGGAGGATCTGGCACACGAGCGCGATCACGCTCGCCTTCGGATAGGCCAGCACGCGGCGGAAGTCCGCCACGGTCAGGCCGAGCCCCAGGCCGAGCATGATGATGGCCAGGGCGATGGGCAGGAAGACGCTGGCAAGGCTCATAGAAGCGGGGTCCTGACTGTACGGGTGACGATGGCCGCGAAGTTCCGCATGCCGAGGGCGTTCGGATGGAACGGCGTGGCCGCCGACGCGGGGACGTAGGGCTCGATCCAGCGGACGCTGGATGACTTGCAGGGATCGTGGCCCTCACTCGGTGTCTGGAAGTCGACGAAACCGACTCCCTGTGCCGCCGCCTGCTCCCGGAGGGCCTGGTTGAAGTAGGCGATGGTGGCGCGGATGTAGTTGGCGTCGACGGCCAGCACCGGGACCCGGGGCCAGCAGCCGTTCCTGGGGGCGTAGGTGCCGTAGCCTACGACGAAGATCCGGGCTTGGGGAGCGCGGGCGCGGATGTCGCGGATCAGCTGGTCGAGGCGGGGGCGCAGGGCGTCGGTGCCGTCGCGGAAGCGGTCGCGGCCGTTGTCCTGGTACTCGTCGTGGCAGGGGTCGCCGGGCAGCAGGCTCAGGCAGTCCTCGATGAAGCCGGTCAGGTCGAGGTCGTTGGCGCCGATCTGGACCGTGACCAGGGTGGCGTCCGGGCCGACGGCGTCGAGCTGGGGCGGCACGCTGCCCAGGTCGGTGCGCTGCGACTCGTACATGTCCTGGATATCGGCGCCGGAGCACGTGACGTCACGCAGGGAGCCGCCGAGATCGCGCGATGACAGGTGGGCGTAGTTGCGGTCGGAGCGGAAACAGCCGAGCTGGGGCAGGATCTGGTTCGGGATGAGCGGGCCGGAGGCGGCCGAGTCGCCGAGCGCCACGTACACCTCGGCGGCCGCGTGCGCGGGCGGCGCCACGGTGAGGACGAGGGCGGCGGCCGTGCACAGGGTGAGTAATCGACGGATCATCGTGCGCTCCCTAGCGTCGGAACGGACCGGTGACTTCGTAGGTGATGCCGCCCGTGCCCGCCGTCTCGCCGCTGGTGCCGCGCTGGGAGGAGAAGTACAGGCGGCTGCCGTCCGGGGAGAAGGCGGGGCCGGTGATCTCCGAGCGCGACTGGCCGTCCAGGCGCATGATCGGGGCCACGACCCGGTCGGGCGTGATGACGTTGATCTCCATGTTGCCGCCGTCCTCGGCGACGTACAGGTCTCCGGCGCTGCTGCCGGTGATGTTGTCGATGCCGTCGAGCGAGCCGCCGCCTTCGTAGACGGTGCCGAGCACGTTACGGCCGGCGTCGTAGAACCACACCTTGCGGTCGCCCTTGGCGGTGAAATAGCAGACGCCGCCCGCGTAGTGGCAGCCTTCGCCGCCGTTGAAGTGCAGGGCGTCGCTCACCTGGTGCCTGGTCTGACGCTCCAGTACGGCAGGGCCGGGATCGGGCACCCGCTTCCAGGCCGGCCCGGCGCAGAGCACGTCGAGACGGCCGCTCGACAGGTCGCCCCAGGTGTTGGGGACGAACCGGTAGAAGCAGCCGTCCGACTCGTCTTCGGTCAGGTAGATGACCCCGTGGTCGGGGTCGCAGGCGGCCGCCTCGTGCTTGAAGCGGCCCATGGCGTTGCGCGGCTGGGCGGAGCGCACGCCGTACGGGTCGGTCTCGTAGACCCTGCCGCGGAAGATCTCTTCACACGACAGCCACGTGTTCCACGGCGTGGCCCCGCCGGCGCAGTTGAGGTTGGTGCCGGACAGGATGCGGTAGGCGCGCTCCACCGACCCGTCGGCTCGGAACTTGATGGCCGAGGCGCCGCCGGCGAGCGGGATCTCGGAGTTGGAGACGTAGATCCAGCCGGTGGCGTCGGGGAAGCAGGCGCCGCCGTCGGGCGCGGGATGCCATCGGGCGCCGCCGACGGTCTGGCCGGAGCGGGCGATGATCCGGCCGGCGAACCCGGCGGGCAGCGCCATGCCGTTGGCGTCGGGCGGGCCCAGCGGGCCGTAAGGACTCAGCCCCGCGGAGGCGTGGGCGGCTTGTTGCCAGAGTGATCCGGAGAAGGCGGCGGCGGAGACGGCGAGGAGGAACGTGCGTCGCTGCATGGCACACACCATGAGGCGGGCTCGCGGATCTGTGAATTGGGTGGGGCGGCAAACCTGGGGCGGGTTTCCTGTGACCCATCACAAAGGCCCTTGACGCCGGTGAAGGCCGCCTGGTCAGTCGACGCCGGGCGCGAAGAACCCCATCGACATCTCCTTGCCCGCCGCGACCTCTTCCGGGGTGGCCGTGCCGGACGCCGTGATGGCCGTCTCCCAGGCCAGCACCGACGCGAGGGAGTAGCGCTGAGCCTCCTCGGAGTTCGCCGCCTCGACCGGGTCGTCGCTCTCCTTGACCTCCCCGGCCAGGAACAGGGCGAGGCCGAGCAGGGCGCCGTCCCAGCCGGGGCCGACGGTGAACGCGCCGGCGCCGCTCTGGGCCATGGCCAGCGGGACGGTGTGCTCCAGGACCAGGTCGGTGCGCTCGTCGCCCGCGGGGCTGAGCCGTACCTCGATGACGCTGGTGGCGTCGCCGAAGGTGACCTTGTAGCGGGCGGGCGGCTCGCACTCCAGGATCTCGCCTCCCGCGTTGCCCTCCAGCTGGAACGTTCCGCCGACGCGCAGGTCGCCGCTGATCGGCATGAGCCAGCGCTTGATGCGGTCGGGGTCGGTCAGGGCCTCCCAGACGTCGTCCACGGCGGCGTCGTAGGTGCGGCCCATGATGACGGACACGCTCTCCTCGTCGCGGGTGACGTCGCGGCGGGTGGCGTTGATGTGGGCGGCGATGTCGATCATGATTCTCTCTTCTCGTCGGTTTCTTCCGCGGTCTTGCGGCGCTCCCGCTTGCCGCGGGCGAGTTCGGTGGCCAGGGCGTCGAGGTGCTGGGCCCAGAACCTGCGAAACGGCTGCAACCACACGTCGACCTCCTGCAGGGGGGCGGCGTTGACGGCGTAGAGCCGCCGCACGCCTTCTGCCCGCACTGTCGCGAACCCCGACTCCCGCAGCACCCGCAGATGCTGGGACACGGCCGGTTGCGAGATGCCGAACTCCGCCTGGATGACGGCGGTCAGCGAGCCGGAGGTCTGCTCGCCGCCGGCGAGCAGCTCCAGGATCCGGCGCCTGACCGGGTCGCCGAGGACGTCGAATGCGTGCACGGCCCCACTATCGCAGCACCCGCTTATATTAGTCAACTCTTATATAAGCGGGTTAATTCGGTGGCGCCGCGCCCGTCCGCCGCGTACCGTCGATCACCTCCCCACCTACCACACGACCCGGACGGAACCGTGTCTCGTCGCCGTCCGATGGCTGCCCGGTCGCCGATCCACGTCGGCTCGACCGGCAGAGCCCGTGGGCTTTCGCCGCGACGGGCACTTTTGCCGTTCAGCCGGTCAGCAGCCGCCTGATCGCCTCGGGCGGCTGCACGCCGGAGACCGGCCGGGCGCCGTCGATCACCAGGGACGGCACGCCGGTGACCCCCTGGGCGGCGGCCCGGCGCTCGTCGTCGCGCACCTCCTCGGCGTAGGCGCCGCCGGGCAGGGGCACGCCGGGCAGCACCTCCTCGCGCAGCGCGTCCAGCACGCCGGGGTCGGCGACGTTCGCGCCCTCGGTGTGGTAGGCGCGCAGCAGGCGCTCCACCATCTCCTCGCCCCTGCCGTGATCCTGGCCGAGCTTCCAGAGCCGATGGGCGTCGAAGGTGCTCACCGGCCTGGCCAGGTGCAGGTTGAGCTCCAGCCCGTCGGCCGCGCCGGTCGTCCTGATCAGCTCGGCACGGGACGCGGCGCGCTCGCCCCACCACTCCCGCAACGCCTCCTCGGCCGTGGGCCCGGGAGTACGGCCCGCCCCGGGGTCGAGCTCGAAGCTACGCCACACGATCTCCGGCGGATCGGCCGGCCCCTCCAGCGCCCGGGACAGGCGGCGCTTGCCGATGTAGCACCAGGGGCAAAGGATGTCGGCGTAGATCTCAAGTTTCATGACGGCATCCTGCAACCTCAAGTGCGGTTGAGTTCAAGCCGGGCCGAGGTAGCCGGGCGGCGGCCGGTCACCGGCGGGCGTACCCGTCCGCCGCCCGGCCAGGAAGGAACGCAGCGCCTTCAGGTACGGCCCCGGCCGATCGGCGTAGACCGCGTGCCCGGCGCCCTCGACGTAGACCAGCCCGCCCGGCGGATAGTCCCGGATCGACGACCACGGCTGGAAGTCGCACGACCCCTTGACCATCAGCACCGGAACGCCGCTCGCGCCCGGCGGCTCGACGTCGCGCGGCGCCAGGCTCGCGTACCCGCCCGACCCGCCCGATCCGTGTGGCCGCGCCGCGGGCTTGACTCCGGGGCAGTGGTGGGAGGCGGCGGTCAGCGCGCGGGCGCGGTCCAGGCGGGCGTCCAGCTCGCCGTCGCCCGCGAAGGAGAGCGCGGCCCTGGGCTCCACGCGCAGCAGCGCGTGGGTGACCAGCATGCGGGCGTCGACGTCCGCCATCCGCAGCGACTCGCCGGGGGCCGGGAAGCCCAGCACGGTCGGCGCGGGACGCAGTGGGGCGGGGGAGGAGAAGACCACGCGCTCCACCCGGCCGGGGAAGGCGCCCAGATAGGCCGCTGCCAGCCGGGCGCCCTCGCCGTGGCCCACCAGCACGAGGCGCTCGGCGCCCAGCTCCTCGCGGATCGCCTCCAGGTCGGAGACGTCGCGCGGCAGGCCGTACCCGCGAGGGTCGAGCAGACGCTCCGAGCGCCCGGTGCCGAGCGCGTCGTAGACGTAGACCTCGCGCCCGCCGCCCGCCAGCCGCCCGAAGAACGCGGCGTCCCCGGCCAGGTCGCCGCGTCCCTGCAGCACGACCACCGGCGCCGCGTCCGCCTTCCCGGCCGCCACCCGCACGTACGCCAGCCGTGAGCCGGTCGGCAGCTCCCACTCCCGCTGGCCCTCCACCCGGGCGGCGGGCGGCGGCGTGCCCGGCGGCTCGGTCAGCACCTGCGCGCAGACGTGCCAGACGACCACCGCCTCCACCGCGAGCAGCGCCACCGCCCGCACCCACCGCGCCCATCTGTGCGCCGGTCGCGGCACGCACAGCAGCAGCCCGAGGTAGAACACCGAGGCGAAGACGGCCAGGCCCGTGACGCTGAACACCTGCGGCCCGGCCATCACCGTCGCCATCCCGGCCAGCGTGGCCAGGCCGAGGACCGGTGACAGCAGCAGCACGGCCAGCCCGCAGACCAGCCGTCCCGCCACGCGTAACAAGCGCCTCACACCAGCCGAAACTACCGACTCGCGGCCGCTGTGGTGGGTGGGATAGCGGTTTCCGGGGTGAATGCGGTGAAATATCGGGAAACTCTACGAGAGGTTTGGTGACCCCCCATGCCGCTGTTCGACCTGCCGCTGGAACGCCTGCGCGACTACCGCCCCGAGCGCGACGAGCCCGCCGACTTCACCGGCTTCTGGACCCGGACCCTGGAGGAGGCCCGCGCCTTCCCCGCCGATCCCGTCTACACGCCCTATGACCTCCCGCTCGCCGGGGTGGAGGTGTTCGACGTCCAGTTCTCCGGCTGGGGCGGGGACCGGATCAACGGCTGGTTCATCGTGCCGCGCGGCGCCGAGGGGCCGCTGCCGTGCGTCATGCACTACATCGGCTACAGCGGCGGGCGCGGTTTCCCCCACGACCATCTCCTGTGGCCGAACGCGGGCTACGCGGTGTTCGTCGTGGAGACCCGTGGCCAGGGCGGCGCCAGCCTCGGAAGTCCGGGCGCCACGCCCGACCCGCGCGGCGGCGCCTCCGCGCAGGCGCCCGGCATGATGACCCGTGGCATCCTCGACCCGGACGACTACTACTACCGCCGCGTCTTCACCGACGCCGTCCGCGCCGTCGACGTGGCGCTCGCCCACCCTCTCGTGGACGGCGCCCGCGTCGTGGCCTCCGGCGGCAGCCAGGGCGGCGGCATCGCGCAGGCGGTCACCGGGCTGCGCGACGACGTGGCCGGGGCCCTGATCGACGTGCCGTTCCTGACCCACTTCCGGCGCGCCCTGGAGATCACCGGCCGCGACCCGTACCAGGAGATCGTCCGCTATCTGGCCAGCCTGCGCGGCAACGCCGACCAGGTCTTCCGCACGCTCTCCTACTTCGACGGACTCAACTTCGCCGCCCGGGGGAACGCTCCGGCCCTGTACTCGGTGGCGCTCATGGACGACGTCTGCCCGCCGTCCACCGTCTTCGCCGCCTACAACCACTGGCAGGGCCCCAAGGAGATCACCGTCTGGCCCTGGAACCAGCACGAGGGCGGCGGCGGCTTCCAGCGCGAGGAGCAGGTGCGCTACCTGTCCAAGCTCTTCACGTCCTGAGGACGGGCGGGGCCCCGGCGGGCGGGGCCCCGCCCGCGGATCAGGCGGGCTTCTCCATCACGACGAAGGAGACGCCGCCCTGGTCGTCGGCGCCCGCGTCCAGGGACTTGTCCTCCAGGACACTCGCGGCCACCGGGTCGAGGTAGACGCGGGCGCCCTCGGTCTCGACCACCTCGTCCAGCGGCTCGGGCGCCGAGGCCAGCGTCAGGGTCAGCGATCCCGCGCTCTCGCCCTTCGACGAGATGCGGACGCCGCTCTGCGCCGGCTCCGGCGTGGTCGCGGTGAGATCCCGGATGGCCTGGGCTGCGGTAGGTGTCAGGGTGAGCACGACGGCTCCTCCTCGTTCTCGGCGTGCATGAGTTGCCTGCCCTTCCCGTTATCGCGCGGCCCAATCATCCTGACGAAAATTCTTTGCGGGTTGTGACTTCCGGGATCACGGCCGCTCAGCGGCCCCGTAGGAGATCAGCAACCGGGTGTCGCGCTTGTCGATCACCAGGCGGCCGGCGGGCGGCGCGGCGGCCGACGGCAGGTCCCAGGCCTCGACGCGCAGGCCGTCCGCGGCGGGGCGGCCCGCCTCCTGCCAGGCGGCGACGTGCGCGGCCAGGCCGTCGGCGAGCTCGGGCCCGCGCGGCCCGAAGCCGAGCGCGGCCAGCTCGTCGGTGAGCACCGCCAGCCCGCCGTCCACGGCCAGGCCCGAGGTCATCCTGACGCCCCCGTGGGCGACCGGCGCGGACGGCAGCAGCTTGGAGTCGCCGTAGAGCGTGCACCAGCGGGGATCGCGGATCGCCAGCCAGAGGCTCAGCCCGACGCTCACCTCGCCCATCCCGGCGCGCACGCCGGTGCTCACCTCGGCGACGGGCTCCGCCGCCAGGGTGCGCGCCACGTCGCCCACCTCGCGCGGCTGGGGCAGGAACAACGTGAGCCCGTCGGCCACCTGCCACAGCCGCTCCGGTCCCGCCGCGGCCCCGCGCATCCGCATGAACCCGGCCGGCACCACCGAGACGCTGCTCCAGTGGCCCGGCGCGCGCTCGAACGCCGCGCAGACCTGCACCCCGCGCAGGTCGAGCGGGGCGACCAGCCGCCCGTCCGGCGCGAGCTGCGCCGCCCACGCGGGCGCGAGGTCCCAGACGCCGACGGTCGCGATGATCCGGTCGTACGGCGCGCCGCCGGGGAAGCCGGCCGCCCCGTCCGCGCACTCCACGCGGACCTCGGGGAATCCGGCCCCGGCCAGGTGGTCGCGGGCCCGCCGTACCAGATCGTCGTCGATGTCGACGGTGATCACCTGGCCGCCCGGCGCGGTCAGCGACCACAGCAGGGCGGCGTTGTAGCCGGTGCCCGCGCCGATCTCCAGCACCCGGTGGCCGGGCTGCACGCCGAGCTGGTCGAGCATCGTGGCCATGATGGCGGGCTGGGAGGAGGAGCTGATCGGCAGGCCGTTCTCGTCGCGCTTGGTGACGATGGGCTCGTCGCGGTAGGCCTCACGCGGGTCCACCTCCGGCAGGAACAGGTGCCGCGGCACCGTGCGCAGGACCCCGGCCACCCGCTCGCTCATCTCCACATGCTGCAGCAACTGCCGGACCATGGCCTCCCGCGCCTGCCTCATGGCTTGATTATCACGCCTGTCGCCCCTTCTGCTAGGAATGCGCTCGTGCTTACCGGAGACCGCGTGCGCATGCGCGCCATCGAACCGTCGGATGCCGTCTTCCTGCTGCGCTGGCACACCGATCCCGAGGTGATGCGCTGGCTGGAGGACCCGTACCCGCCCTCGCTTGCCGCGCTGACCCGGCAGCTTGAGGAGCGCAAGCCCGACTCCTACGAGAGCCTCACCCTGATGATCGACGACCTGGACGGGCGGACGGTCGGCATCTGCGCGCTGCGCGGCGCCGAACCCGAGACCGGCAACGCCACCCTGGACATCTACCTGGGCGAGAAGGACACCTGGGGGCAGGGTTACGCGACCGACGCGATGCGGGTGATCTGCCGCTACGGCTTCCAGAAGATGCGCCTGCACCGGATCGGCCTGACCGTCGTCGCCGAGAACACCGCGGCCCGGCGCGTCTACGAGAAGGTGGGCTTCGTCGAGGAGGGGCGCCGGCGCGAGTCGTTCCGGCGCGACGGAAAGTGGCACGACCAGGTCGTCATGGGGCTGCTGGAGGGCGAGCTGCGCTGAGCCCGAACGCGGCGGCGTTCTGCCGGGCCCAGGTGGCGAAGGAGCGCGGCGCCCGGCCGAGCACCCGTTCGACGTCCGGGCTGACCTTCTGCTCCTCGGCCGTCGGCTCGCCGAGGATGTCCAGCGTGCCGTCGGCCACCGCCTCGGGCATGAACGCGAGCATGCGGGCCCTGGCCTCGGCGCGGGTCAGCTCGGTGAAGGCCAGCTCCTCGCCCAGCGCGTCGCCCAGGGCCGCGGCCATCTGACGGGGCGTGATCAGCTCCGGCCCGGTCAGCACGTACGTCCGGCCGTCGTGGGCCGCGTCGCGCAGCGCGGCGGCCCCCACCTCGGCGATGTCGTCCGGATGGACGACGGGCAGTGGCACGTCGGCGAACGGCGCGAAGACCTCCCGCCGCGCGCGCACCGTCTCGGCCCAGGCATAGGCGTTGGAGGCGAAGCCGCCGGGCCTGATCACCGTCCAGCCGAGGCCAAGGGCCATGGCCTGGTCCTCGAAGTGCCGCATCCGCAGGCCGTGGCCGGGCGACTCGGGCCGGGTGGCGGCCGACTGCGAGGTCAGGACCACGATCCGGTCTACGCCCGCCGCCTTGACCGCCGCCATCACCGCGGCGTCGGCCTCCGGCGCGAGCACCGGCGGCGCCAGGAGGAACGCCGCCCGCGCGCCCCGCAGCGCCGGGCCGAGCGTGGCCGGGTCGGTCAGGTCGGCGGCGACCGTGCGGACACCCTGGGGCGCGTCGGCGGCGGTGATCCGGCGGGCGACGGCGGTGACCTCCGCACCCGACTCGCGCAGCGTGCGTACCAGCGCGCGGCCGACGTTCCCGGTGGCTCCCGTGACAACGAACATGAGGTTCTCCAGTGAGTTAGTTGGCTGACTGAAAAGAACCGTAGCACAGGCTCGCCGCTATAGTGAGTCAGGTGACTGACTCGAAAGGTTCCACGCGGGTGCGGGCGGCCGGCGCCAAGCGGCAGCGGCTCATGAGCGCCGCCGCCGAGGTCGTGCACCGGCAGGGCGCCGAGCGGACCACGATCGCCGACATCGCCCGCGCCGCCGACGTCCCCGTGGGCAACGTGTACTACTACTTCAAGACCAAGGACGAACTCGTCGCCGCCGCGCTGTCGGAGCACGCCAGGCGGCTGGGCGAGCTCACCGGCCGCCTGGACGAGCTGCCCGATCCGCGGGCCCGGCTCAAAGGGCTGGTCGAGGCCTGGGTGAGCCAGCGCGAGCTCGCCGCCCGCTACGGCTGCCCCACCGGCACCCTCGCCGCCGAGCTCGACAAGCGCGCGGAGGGCGGGCTCGACGCCGAGGCGGGGCGGGTGATCCGGCTGCTGCTCGACTGGGCGGAACACCGGTTCCGCGAGCTCGGCCTGCCTGAGCCGGACGGCCTCGCCCTCACGCTCGTCGGCGCCTACCAGGGCATGTCGCTCCTGGCCAACGCCCTGCGCGAACCCGCCGTCATGGACCGCGAAGGCGCGCGACTGCTGGCCTGGCTGGACTCCCTGTAGCCCTGGAGGCCCCGCCGTACCCTGCCCTCCACGGTACGGCGGGGCGCCGGCCTCAGCTCTCGAAGGCGGGCATGATCCGGTCGTGGATCAGCCGGAGCTGGGTGTCCACGTCGGCCACGTCCGGCAGGTCGCGGCCCATGAACTGCTTGACCAGCGTCGCGTCGGTCACCGCGAGGATCATGTGGTTGACCCCGGCCGGCTCGATCTCCCGCTTGATCTTGGCCACGCACTCCTCGGGCGTCCCGGCGATGGACAGGCGCTCGCCGATCTCCGGGGTGGTGAGCTCGATGGCGCGGGCCAGGTCCCCGGCGCCGAGCGCCTCCACCACGGGCTTCATCGCGTTGGGGTTGACGCCGTTGCGCTCCAGTTGCTCGGCCGGCATCGACGAGGCGTACAGGCCGACCATGCTGCGGGCGGCCTCCTTGGCGACGGCCGAGTCGGGGCCGGTGGCGAAGACGACCCAGGCGCCGATGTCCAGCGTGGACGGGTCCTTGCCCGCCTTCGCGGCGCCGGCGCCGAACTGCTCGACCAGGTAGTCGTAGGCCTCGCGGGTGTAGCTGAGGGCGTGGTGGACGCCGTCGGACAACTCGCCCGCCGCCTGGAAGGAGCGCGGGCCGCGCATGGCGCCGAACTTGACCGGCACCCGCTCCTGCACCGGCCGGGCGAAGGTGAACAGGCCGTTGTAGGTGAAGAACTCGCCCTGGTGGGTGATGGCGCCGGTGTCGAGCAGGGTGCGGACCACGTGGGCCGCCTCCTTGACCCGCGACAGGGGCTTGGAGACGGTCCAGTCGATGCCGTACTGGGCGAGGAGCCCGAAGTTTCCGCAGCTCAGCACCACTTCGGCGCGCCCGTCGCTGAGCTCGTCGAGCGTGGCGGCGGCCTGGGCGATGAGGGACGGCTCGCGCAGCACGACCGAGGAGACGCTCGGCCCGAACCGGATGCGCGAGGTCTGCCCGGCGGCGGCGGCGAACAGCAGCCACAGATCCTTGTGCCAGGTCTCGTCGGCCGCGTAGCAGGCGTGGAAGCCCAGGTCGTCGGCGAGCTTGATCGAACGCAGGGAGTCGGTCAGCGGGTAGTCGGGGAGCATCACGTAGCTGAACTTCATGGGGAACCTGCCTTCTGGGGGATGGCGTCGCCGGCGGGGGCGGCGCCGTGCTCGTACGGCCGGGCGGCCACCAGATAGACCAGCCCGGCGGCGACGACCGCCACGCCGGACAGCAGCACGAGGTAGTCGTCGTACCAGGGCGCCCCGGGTGTGCGTGGCCAGACCATGTTGAGGATGGCCAGCGCGCCGTACACCAGGGCCGCGATGTTGACCGCGAGCCCGGCGGCGCCCAGCGTGAAGGGCCCGGACGGACGCCAGCCGCGCAGCCGCGCCCGCAGCGCGGCGAGGACGACCATCTGGAAGCCCAGGTAGATGCCGAGGACCGCGAATGAAATGATCTTCACCAGCGCGTCGGCGGAGATGACGGAGCCGAGCACCACGAGCGCGGGCACGACGGCCGCCACCAGCAGCGCGTAGGGCGGGATGTGGCGGACGGGGGAGAAGCGCTTGAAGATCCGGCTGCCGGCGATCATGTCGTCGCGGGCGTAGGAGTAGAGCAGGCGGCCGGCGGCGGCCTGAAGGCTGAGCGCGCACGACAGGAACGACAGCAGCACCACGCCGAGCACCACCCGCAGCCCGCCCTCGCCGAACGCGGCGGTGAGCACGCCGGTCACCGGGTCCGTGCTCGTGCCGCCGATCACCGCGGCGAAGTCCGGCACGGCCAGCAGCAGCGCCAGGCAGACGAAGGTGGCCGCGGCGCCGCCCACGTAGATGGTCATGCGCATGGCCTTGGGGATGCGCCGGGTGGGGTCGGGCACCTCCTCCGCGACGTCACCGCAGGCCTCGAACCCGTAGTACTGGAAGATCCCGATCAGCCCGGCGGCCAGGAAAGCCGTGAAATATCCGGACCCGCTGCCCGCCCCGAACGTGTCGAACAGCACCCCCAGCCCGTGATGGCGCTGCGTCAGCAGCAGCCAGCCGCCCACGGCCAGCGCCCCGGCCAGTTCCGCCGCGAATCCCACGATGGCCGCGACCGCCAGCGCCCGCGTCCCGGCCAGGTTGATCGCCAGCGCCACGCCGATGATCACCACCGCGCCCAGGATCGTGTTCCAGGTGCTCACCCCGACGCCGAGGAAGGCCGACAGGTACGGCCCCGCCCCGTAGGCCACGCTGGCGATCGTCACCAGGAGCGCCACGAGGTAGACCCATCCGGTCATCCAGGCCCACCGCCGCCCCCACAGCCGCCGTGCCCACGGGTAGATGCCGCCGGTCAGCGGGTACTGCGAGACGATCTCCCCGAAGACCAGCGCCACGAGGAACTGCCCGGCGCCCACGAGCACCAGGCTCCAGATCATCGGCGGCCCGCCCGCCGCCAGCGAGGTGGCGAAGAGCGTGTAGATCCCGACGACGGGGGAGAGATAGGTGAACCCGAGCGAGAAGTTCGCCCACAGGCTCATCTCCCTGCGGAACTCCGAGGTGTAGCCGAGGTCGGCCAGGCGCCGGTCATCCGTCGAGCTCATGGAGCAGCTCCTCGCCCGATACCACCGTGTGCGCGAAGTGGCGGTGCATCCAGGCCAGGTGGCCGGCCCGGGAGTGGACCAGCCGCAGGGTGTCCCAGTTGGGGAACTCCTGCTGGAGGACGTGCTCGGTCATCAGCTCCGGCGCGACCTCGTAGACGTGCTCGAACCGGGTGATCGCCACATCGGTCGCCGGTACGGCAGGCGGTGGCGACATTTCATCCGACCGGCGATATGTCATGATGGTGCTCCGTATGCCTGGTCGAGCAGGTACTTGCCCGGGTTCATGATGTTGTTGGGGTCCAGCGCCCGCTTGATCTGGAGCATCACCTCGAAACCGCCGCCGAGCTCCTGCGGCACCAGGTCCACCTCGCCCTCGCGGCACGAGCCGTGGCAGGCGCTGATCGACCCGCCGTGGGCCAGGGCCACCGCCGCCAGGTCCCGCTTGGCGCGTACCCAGGCCGCCCACGCCCGGTCGTCCAGGCGCTGCTCCCAGATGCCGATGTCGATCTCGGTCAGGTAGTCGGCGCCGGTCGCGCCGTTGGTGTAGGCGAACATGCCCCAGTCGTCGAAGACGTCGCTCTCGCGCCGCAGCCGGTCGGCGATCTCGTGCCAGGCCAGGCGGACCGAGGGGAGGTTGGTGTAGTTGATCGAGGCGTCCTCGCAGTGCCAGCTCATCGGCGCCACCTGGCCGGACTTCGTGCGGCCGTGCAGCGGGGTGGCGTAGCGGTCGTGGCGGGCCGCCCAGTCGCCCTGGGAGATCTCGTCGCCCAGGTAGCGGGCGCCGGCGTCGCGGGCGATGCGCATGAGCCGCCTGCCGCCCGCTTCCACCTCGTCGGCGTAGCCGTACAGGGCGGCGCAGACCAGGGCCTTCACCGACGACGGCTGCGGGATGTAGGCCTCGTCGTCGCGGCGCAGGTAGGCGACCTTCCACTCGTCGAACAGCACCGCTCCGGCGAACGTGGCCACCCCGGCGCGGGCCAGCAGGCCGACGCAGCGGTAGGCGTCGGCGTAGTCCGCGAAGGCCCAGAAGGGGGAGAACTCGGCCTCCGGCTTGGGGAAGAGCTTGAGCGTCGCCTCGGTGGCGATGCCGAGCGTGCCCTGATGGCCCATGAAAAGGTGTTTGAGCTGGTAGCCGCTCGACGATTTCGTGATTTTTCGGCCTATGCCATCCCCTACGTGGATGACCTGTCCGCTCGGCAGCACGTGGTCGAAGCTCAGGACCAGGTCGCGCGTGTGCCCGTAGCGGGAGCCGATGAGCGACCAGCCGCTCGTGCCGATCCGGCCGCCCACCAGTGAGCACGGGTAGGAGGCCGGGTCATCCGGATAGATCAGATCGTGGACGGCCAGCCGTTCGTTGAGCTTGAGGGCGTTGATGCCGGTGCCGACCGTGCAGGTGCGGTTGTCCAGATCAAGATCCTTGATGTGGTTGATCCGCTTCACGTCCACGAGGATGCCGCCCCGCAGTGGCACCGCCCCGTCCGTCAGCCCGGTGCCGCCGTCGCGCGGCACCACCGGGATCCGCAGGCGGCTGGCCAGCTTGAGCACCTCGGCCACCTCCTCGGTGCTGCCGGGCAGGACGACCAGGTCGGGCAGCCGCTCCGCCCAGCGGTGCACGGGGAACGGCGCCGGCACGCGAGCCCGGTTCAGCCGGTCGGCCTTCCCGGTGAGCACATGCCCGTCGCCGAGGATCTGGCGCAGCTCGCCGAGCACAGGGTCGCTGAGCGCGGTGACGGTCATGACGGCACCGCCCGCCGTACCGGAAAGAGGGTGATCACGGCGCCACCCCCAGGGAGAGCGCGAGCAGCTCGAACAGGTCCACCACGTCGATCGAGCGGGCCCTGCCCGCCTCCGACAGCGGCCGCTCCGACCACGGGCAGGCGCTCACCAGCGTGTCCACCCCCAGCTCGGCGGCCTTGTCGATGCGGCTCGCGCTGATCCGCGCGGTCAGCTCCGGCTTCTCGATCGGCAGCCCGCCGCCCGCGCCCGAGCAGTACGACCATTGGGTGACCCGGTCCACGTCGGTGAAGCTCAGCCCGGGGATCGCCCGTAGCAGCTCACGCGGCTCCCGCCAGACGCCCTTGCGCTTGTTGAGGCGGCAGGGGTCGTGGTAGGTGACGCTGCGTTCGACGGGGACGTGTGGCGTGAGCCGTCCCTCCCGGACCAGCTCCGCGAGCAGTTCCACGACCAGCACGATCTCGATGTCGTAGTCGTCGCCGAAGTACGTGGGGTAGTCCTCGGTGAAGGTGATGTAGTCGTGCGGGTCGAGCACCAGCACCCGCCGCACGCCCGAGGCCCGCCAGTCGTCGAGGTTGTGGCGGGCGAAGCGTCTGGCCTGCTCCTCGTAGCCCATCTCGGCGGCCGGTCCGCCGCAGCACCACTGCTCGTTCATCAGCCCGAACTTGTATCCGGCCAGGTTGAGCATGCGGGCCACGGCGCGCGGCACGCTCGTCCGGTGGAAGGCGGCCTCGCAGTCGACGAACAGGATCGTCTCCCCGCCGATGGCCAGCTCCAGGCCCTCGGCCCAGTCGCGCACGCGCTCCTGCCCGGCGGCCTCGGTGACGGGCTCGTGGGAGCGCTCGTCGGTCTCGGTGTTCCAGCGTCGCCAGGCGTCCTGGTGGACGTCCTGCGAGACGGCCAGCGCCCGCGCCGCCTTGACCAGGTCGACGGTCCGGGTGCGGAAGCGGTAGAAGTCGCCGGTGAACAGGGAGTTGGGGCAGCGCAGCTCGCAGGCTCCGCAGCCGGTGCAGTTGACGTAGTCCGCCGCCACGTCGGAGATCTCCAGCTCGCCCTTCTCCATCGCGACCACGTTGGCGTGGAAGGCGGTGGGGCTCCAGGACTCGTTCCGCGTGACCTGCATGACCGGGCAGACCTCGCGGCAGAACTTGTGGCCGGAGGAGAAGCAGTTGTAGGCGGCGTCACGCCACTCTTCCGCAAACCTCTTGTCGGGGAACCTCTTGTCGGCGTCGGGCACGGGGGCCTCCCAACGATTCGGGGTTGCGCTTAAAACTATGAGTTCATATTTCAAAAGGCAATATGCTGGTGCTCGTGACCCAGCTGCCGGTGTCGGCCGTCTTCGCCCCGCTCGACGACGGATCGGGCCGCGTGGAGGTCGTCGTGCGCCGCCTGGCCGAGGCCATCGCCCTCGGCCTCGTCGCCGACGGCGACCAGCTCCCCTCGGAGCTGGAGCTGGCCGGAGCGCTCAACGTCTCCACCGTCACCCTGCGCGCCGCCCTGGCCGCCCTGCGCGAGCGCGGCCTGGTCGAGACGCGGCGGGGCAGGGGCGGCGGCACGTTCGTCCGCGGCCCCGCCGATCCGTCCGCCGCCCGCCTGCGCCAGCGCCTGCGCGAGCTGAGCAGCTCCGAACTCCGCGAGATCGGCGACTACCGCGCCGCCATCGCCGGAACCGCCGCCCGCCTGGCCGCGCTGCGCGCCTCAGGGGAGAACGTCCAGCGCCTGCGCCAGGTCGTCGTCAAGCTGGAGAAGGCCACCACGATGGGCGAGCGCCGCCGCGCCGACGGCCGCTTCCACATCGAACTCGCCGCCGCCGCCCAGTCCGTCCGGCTCACCCGCGCCGAGATCGACATCCAGGCCGAGGCGGGCGAACTGCTCTGGCTCCCGTACGGCGAGGCCGTCGACCCCGCCGAGGTCGTGCACAGCCACACCGCGGTCATCGACGCCGTCGCCGCCCGCGACGCCGAGAGCGCCAGACGCCTCACCGAAGCGCACATCGACAAGGGCGTCCAGCGTCTGATGGAGTTCCATTGGCGGCTCGTCGCGACAGCGGGAGGTGACGATGGAGGATCCACGCGTTGACCGGGTGGCCGACCGGGTTCACACGATCATCGAAGACATCTTCAGCTCCCTGGAGGAGATCAGGACGGCCGCCGTCGCCTGCTACCGGCCGGAACTGTCCACCTCCGACCTGGTCGCGATCCGGCCGCAGATCTTCGGCTGCCTGCGCCGTTCACCGGACGTGCTGGCCGGAGCCGGGCTCATCCTGGCCCCCGGAGTGCTGGCCGACCGGCCGCGCTGGCTGGAGTGGTGGCAGGCGCCCGACCCGACCTTCCTCGACGTCGATCTCAACCCCGACAGCCTCGACTTCTACGACTACACCGCCGCCGAGTGGTTCGCGGTGCCCGAGCGCACCCGCCGCCGCCACGTCGTCGGCCCGTACGTCGACTACGGCGGCACCGACACCTACATGCTCACGCTCACCACGCCCGTCGAGGTCGAGCGGCGCTTCCTCGGTGTGGTCGGCGCCGACGTGCGAGCGGCCCGCTTCGAGGAACTGCTGCTCGGCGTGCTGAGCGCCTGCTCGGCCGAGGTGGCCCTGGTCAACGCGGAAGGCCGTGTCGTGGCCGCCAACTCCCCGCGCCGCCCGTCCGGGTCGCTGCTGCCGGTGACCGGCGGCGACCCTCTGCCCAGCCTGCCCTGGCGGCTGATGTCCCTGGAGACGATCACGCACGCGGGGTAGCAGAGATTACACCTGGAGGGAGATTATCGCTCCGGTACATAAAAAAATAAACGTTAGCGGTTTTCGGGTTTTACCGCCGCTGCGTACCATTGCCGTTGGAAGGGCCTCCTGCCTGCAGACGTGTGCACCGCTCGGCCGACAGGAGGCCCGACCACCGCTAGAGGGAATGGATCACCCAGACGATCCAGACGACCGCTCGGGCCGTAGACCAGGTGATCCGGCCGATGGCGAGAATGTCCTTATATCTCGACGGGCGACCGTGACGTCCCATTTTCCACCTCCCTTCAGGATAAGAGCACACTCAAGGGAGATGGTAATGCCATCTAGGCGGGTTTGAATGCCTCTCGGGTGAGGATTAATCCACCCCAATAAAGTGGCTTTCTGATGGGCGTGGTGAATGCGCTCAATTCCCGCGAGAATCGTGAAACGCGGCATATATCCACAATTCCGCCATCAGACCCCGGACGCCCGGCACCGCCTTCGAAGCCAGGGCGCGGCGGATCACCTGGCGAAGGGTCACCGAGGCGGTAGGCATGGGCAGACGCGCGTCCGCCGGGCGACGGGCCGGGCGGTTCGTGCTCAGGACCGGCGGCTAGGGCGCAACTTCCACAGGCAAGGTCTTCCACCTGGGCGCGCTTCGCGCGTAGAGGTTCCAGGCGTTCTTTCAGTCGAGCTGAAGCTCGACCCCTGAAGGTCCTCCCTCCGGTCGGGCGTCCTTTTGAGGTCCCACCCGTTGCCCGTCTGGGTGGTTGGGCAGCTGAAGCCCACCCTGGTCAGCGGTCCTCGCTTCGCTCGGGCGCCATGGCTGTGCGCGCCTACGGCGCGCGGCTTGCGCGATGCTTCCCCAGTGCTGAAGGTGTGGTTCTGGGATGCCACGCGTACACGGCACGATGGCACTTGCCGTACGGCGCTGTTGCGCTGCCAGAAGCGCTCCCTGTTGCATCAGACAACTAAGGCGTGTTTCATAAGTCGCGGAGCCATTGGTTGATGGCGGCGATGGTGACGGTGGCCTCGAAGCGGACGGCGAGTTTGTCATAGCGGGTAGCCATGCCACGGTTGTGCTTAAGCTGGTTGATGCCACATTCCACAGCGTGGCGCAGCCGGTAGAGGACGGGGTCGAAGCCCGGTGG